>JAQWGI010000008.1 GCA_029238315.1 Polaribacter sp.
GTTGCTGTTGCTGCATTACCAGAAGTATCTTGGTTCCCAGCTGTATTAACACCAGGTAGATCAATATTAGCTGTTCCATCAAAAGAAACTCCACCAATAGTTCTTGCAGTTTCTAGTGCTGATGCTGTTGCTGCATTACCATTAATATTACCGACAATTGTAGAGCTAAAAGTTTTAGCACCATCGATAGTTTGATCACCAGTTGTCATTACAGCACCAGAAATATTGGAAGCATTTGCTTCTATCAAACCAATTAATTCTCTTCCTTGATTTGCAGATAAAGCATTCATAGTACTTGAAGATGTTAATACATCTTCTACTATAATGTTTACTGATGAATCAATTAATCCTTTTAGTACTTTTCCTTGCTCTGCAGATAAAGGTACGGTTGTACCTCCAGTGATGAGGTCATCAACGATATCTGTTATATTGACTTTAGTTGCAATGTCAGTTGTATTGGTTGAAATGTTTGAAGTATTTGTTGTTATAGAAACTGTATTAGTATTTATATTATTTTCATTTGTATTTACTTGATTGTCTAAAACAATATCGGCTTCTTTTAATGAAGTTACATTGTTAATAAAAAAAGTAGTTGCTTCTGGTGTATACCCTCCATCTGCATCTAAACCCACACCTATTTGAGTCGCTATAATCAGATCTCTTAATAGCGCGATCTCTCTTTGATTATCTAAAATAAGAGGATTCTCAACTGTATTTACAGCAAACAAAGCAAAAGGAACAGCTGTAAACGGTGCATTACTTATCTCTGTAAAAGTAGAGCAACCATCGGTACTTAAATCTATTTTTAAGTTTTTAGGTAATAAACTCCATTGAATATCTTCAAAAGATAAAGCGTATCCACCAGTTCTAACTTCGGTTCCAATAATTAGATTAACCATTCCATAATTATCTGTTCTTACAGAAAAAATTTCTTCATATTCTAATGTATTCAATTCATCAATAAATGAAAATTTTAAACAAATATCTTTATTAGCAAGAGGTGCATTACTATTATTAAAACCAGGTAATTCTTGTGTTATAGGATCAATAATCAAAGCTTGATAAGAAATACCTCTGGTTTGACTCAAAGCTACTGAACTAAAAAACAAAAAAAGTAAAACTATTTTTTTCATGTGAATTTATCTAAGAATTGATATTTGAAAACCTAACTGGAATTGATGATTATTAAATGATAATTTTTCAGTTGAATCATTTAATAAACTGAATGATTTAGAAAAATTATATCCCATGGTTAATTTGAAATTTCTTGAAATATTATATTGAGAATTGATTCCCGCAAAAGGTTGAATGATAATTCCTAAAAAATCTTCATTACCAACTAAGTCATAATAATAATAATTGACATACTGCTCTCCACTTGTTAATATAGATGTGTTGAGCCCGATTGACACAAATGTTCTAAGACCAGAACCGTAATGGCTGCACTCAGAGTGCTCTTTTGATAGATTTAAGGATATTTTATTTGTAATTCCCAAGTATTTTGTTTTCCAAGAATAGTTCGTTGAATAATTTGAAGCTTTAGAATTATATTCGTTGTAAATAAATCCAATTGAGTATAATATTTTATAATTGATTAGACCATGAACATATCCTACCTCAAAGTAATTCCCAGTGCCATTTCTGAAATTTAAATTTTCATGACTACCATTAGTGCTCTTATAATCAAAATTGGTTGTGTTTTTTCCTGAAGAAAAATATATTTCTTGAGCTCTTAATTGAGTTGAGATAAAAATTAGGAATAAAAACAAATAGCGGTTTTTCATTTTTTGATGATTTTTGAAAAGTGATTGAAGCCTTTCTTATTTAATTTTACTAAATACATTCCATTAGATAATTTAGATAGTTTTAATGTTATTGATTGATTTTCTACAAAATGTTCTTTAGAATAGACAATCTTTCCATTGACATCAAAAATGTGGATAGCTATTTTTTCGTTTTTTAAATCAGAAATACTATATTCTATTAGTTCCGTAAATGGATTTGGGGAGATGGAAACAAGTATTGGATTAGAGCTGTTTAAGTGATTATCCCAATATGACTGCTGAAACCCTTGTTGTACTACTAAGTTTCCAGAAAAGCTTCCAATAATAGATAATTGACCTATTGTTTGTTTTACTATTAAACCAGAGCTTACCACAGATGATTCTGCTTGAGAACTAATCATTTGATGATGAATACTCTGACAAAACGCATTGGAAGCTAGAAAAATTAATACAAATGTTAAAATAGGTTTCATCCATTTCAAATTTAATAAAAAAATGCTCATTTAACGAAAGTAATCCTTTTACAGGCAGAATCAAAGTCATCGTTTCAACAAACAAGAACCAATGGAAGAAGAGATTATGTGTATGAAACTTGGATGATTAATGCATTTAAACTCTTTCTACTTGTTGGTGGACGTAGAGAGGAAGTACTGAGTCTTAAATGGAGTAATATTATCCAAGGTAATAACGGAGTGCTATTCTTTAAATTTAAAAACCTAAAAGTTGAACGATTGGGGAATAAGAACACTCCAAAGAAGTACTCTCCTATTAATGAAGATCTATTGAAACTCTTAAAAGAAATGGGATATGATCAAATGAAAGGTAAAAATATCAAACTCATCGATCCTGAAAATACATATACAATTAATACCATCATGGAGAAAGTTTCTCGATCGTTCAGTCATTTTAGAAAAGCTGCAGGTATTGAAACTCCATTTACTCTAAAACATCTGAGAAAAACATACCTTACTTGGGTATTTTATAACATGGGGAGTGACACCAAATTATTGTCATCTCACACTTCAATGAAGGTATTAGAGAACCACTATATCAATCCACTTTTATTAAACGTAGAAGAAGAGAAACTAATGAAGGTTAAAGTCTTTGGATAATTCGTATTTTATCTAACACAAGAGTGTAGCACGTATAACACAAATAGGATTATATATTTGTAACTAATTGAAAATGAACCGATAAAAATATGTGGATTTAGGTGATATGGAGTGTTATGAGCCCGACGAGCTACCTACTGCTCTATCCCGCGATTTGGACTGCAAAGATACGATAGTTTTTAAGTTTTGCAAGGTTTTTTTATATATTATTCTAAAAAATAATAATCCCTTTTTTAATCAAACACAAAAACAACATTTAGTCGCAACTTTTGGTGTTTGCTAGCACAAAAATCTAACACAGGCTGGCATCTAATTCTGTAGTTTTCAATTAAAAACATCTCTTAATGGAATGAGATGTAACTTTAATCATAAAAAAGCATTAGAAACTACATAAAAAATTTTTATACTTTTAATTATAGATTCTGTGTAACCCAAGCATTGACGTGTAATATAGAGTTAGGGTGTACCAATATTTTTAAATCTTTATCTAACAATACATATGTAGGTGTGCCATTTATAAAATAATCTTTCGCAGCCTCAGTATCCCAACCTTTAAAATCATAATAATTTTGCCATGGTGTATTCTTAAAAGCAGCATCATAAGCTTGCTTGTCTGTGTCTAAACTTACATACACTACCTCTATATTTGTTTTGTTTTTTTGCCACTTGTTGTACTCTTTTAACAAAGCTATTTTTTCTGTTGCACAATGTGGACACCAACTTGCGCCAAAAACCAGTAAAACAGGCTTATTTATATCACTTAATTTGCCCTTTGATAATTGTATGTCAGGAGCTAAATTACCCACTTTTAGGGCTACATACTTTTGCATGCTATTTGCCAGACTATCATTTAAAATAAACTGTTTCTCTGATAATAGTTTGTTAGCTAAATGTGCTGCTACAGAAATTAAACTTCGCTTTTCAAAGTATTTAAAAAGCTTCCCGGATACTGTATTTAACAAACTATTGTTTGCTCTTAAATTGTTTATAAGATAATTTGTACTCGTGTTCATCTCTTTGTATACAGTATCTAGAGGCTGCCCCATGTTTTCTAGTAACATATAATGCCCCTCTATCAATTGCTGAAACAAGCCACTAGTTTTAAAATTAGTATTGGTAAAATTGATGGTTCTAAATTGCTGAATGTTTTGTGGTATACGCTCAATATAATTATGTACACTTTGCGGCATGTCGTTTACCAATTTTCTTTTGGAGACAAACCAATTTAAATAACTGTTGGCAGGAAGCGTGTTTATTGCTTCCTCATCTCTTTTCTCTATACGATGTAATTCCTGCTCAATGTTTTTTAAAACTTCTACTTGTTGGTTTAATGGCTCTTGGCTTTTATATTTTCCTTGTAAATAGCGCCATGCTTTATAAGCTTGATTCCGTTGCGAATAGCCATTGACTAGGTTTGTAAATTGATGGTTTTGTGAGCCTTTTTTAAACTGTATACGCTCTGCTTGTCTTATATGTGTACCATCTAAGTGAATATCAGATTCAGTTAACGCTAATACCAAGCTACTTTTATCTTGCGTGTTTAGTACCGCCATACCTTGGTAGTTTTTTGGGTAAGCCAACGTAAAATTTCCGGCTGTATCTATGGTCCCTTTTGCTAATTCATAAGTTTGGTAATAGTCAAAACCAGTTAAGGTAATTACTTGTCCTGCGTGCTGAGTTAACGTTCCAGAAACAGACTGTGCTGTTAAGTATTGTAGTGCTACTATTGCAATGATTAATGTTGTAAATAGTTGTTTCATTGGTGTATTTTTATTCCATATTTAATCAAAAACTGAGTGTTTTTAATTATGAACTACCAACCTAAAAGGAACGCTAGCATAAATGATTAATTAATCACAAAGTGTCTATTACTTAATCTTAATGCAACGAACAGAGTACCCCTCAGACCTATAGCCAGTACCTATACGAACATTATAATTGTTGAAGCTTAGCATACTTGGGTTTGAACCACTATGCGTATAAGACCAATAGCCGCCATATGAACCCTCAGAATCAAGTTCACCATTAGTGCCCTCGCGGTAACCAGCCAAAGTTAACTTTAAAGCACTACCATAAGCGCCTTCAGCATTATTAGTAGCAAAACTTGTACGCTCAGCATCTAACTCTGTTTCTGTAGGTATTCTGTAGCCTGTTGGGCATGGGTCATTTTTACCAGCTTGCCATAAGGTATCGTCTGATGCACTTAACCAATCATTAGAAGAAAGAACAAATTTAGAGCTTTGACTGCCAAAATTTAATTGCCCGGTTGTAGTTGCGCTATTTCTAATTTGGTGCCCATCTGCTCGTCTACCCCATTGGTATAAATCGCCATATGCAGCTGCATCTGATCTACTTGTTGCTACCTGTTTAGCTCCTAGGTTTCTATCCATCCAAACTGTACCGTTTTGTCCTGCAACATCTACTACTGTTGTTAAATAGATAGCACCTCCAAAAGTTAAGCTTACAAATCCAGTGCCATCATTTACATATAAATCTTTGATTGTGCAGTCTAAACAATATACCAACAACCCTTCTGCCGGGTTTACAATTGAATTTATTTGCGCTTGGGTCATTCTAGGAGGCAAAAACCCTTTTGTTGTGCTTTCTACATCTAAAACTGCAGATGCATGTGGGTTGGTGGTACCCACACCTACTTGGGCTACCCCAAAAAAACCTGTTGCCATCAACGCAACACAAACTAGTATTTTTTTCATTTTATTGCTTATTTTATTATGTGCTTTTTATAAATTATTAACGCTGTTAAAAGCGCACTTATTCAACTAAAATTTCTAAAATAAAGCTAAACCGCTATTTCTTAATACAACGTACAGAAAATCCGAAAGCACGATTATCGACACCCATGACAGCATCACCGCTATTGAAGAGAAGGCGTTGTGCATCTCCACCAGTAGTCGTGCTAGACCAATAACGAGCAGCAACCCCTCTATTTTCTACAACACCATCTGCACGTTTACGATAGCCCGCTAAAGGCCATTTTAAAAGACTAGCAATAGCACCTGCAGCATAGTCAGTTTTAAAAGTTGCGAGCTCATTATTTAGCTCCGTTTCTGTAGGTACTCTATAGCCTGTTGGGCATGGGTCGTTCGTACCTGCTACTTGCCATAAGGTATCGTCTGATGTACTTAACCAATCAGAAGTACTAGTAATAAAATTATCTCCTTCAGTACCGCTAGCTATAGGACCAACAGTGATATTACTATCTATAATTTGGTGCCCATCTGCTCGTCTACCCCATTGGTATAAATCACCATAAGAAGCTGGATCCGTACTACTTGTTGCTTTTTGTGAAGCACCTAAATTTCTGTCCATCCAAATTGTATTGTTTTGCCCAGCAACATCTACCACAACAGTAGTGTTGTCTTTACTTTCTGTATTAACCGCGTCTATGATTGTTTGTAAGGCCGCTAAAGTTGTGGGTGCCGGTGAAGCTCCTGCAATCGCAACTTCATAATAAGCTTGTGCAACAACTAAGTTGGTTGCTCCCATTGCAGCTAATTCTGCAATGCTTGGGGTACCATCTGCTCTTGTATTTGAATTTGCAACTATGGTTGCCACATCTGCTAATTCAGCAGCAAATGCTGTATTTACGGCATCTATAATAACTTGTAATGCTGCTAAAGTTGTTGGGGCTGGTGAACTACTTGCTATTGCTAACTTATAATGAGTTTGTGGTGAAGTTAAACCTGTAACACCCAATGCTGTTAGATCTGCAAGGCTTGGTGAGCTACTTACAGATGTGTCTGTAGCATCTAAAACTATAGCCGCCAATGCTGCTGCATTGATACTAGCTCCAGAAATCATGTCTATAAACTCTACACCATTAAACATAAATAACATTTTTGGTGTACAATCTAAACAATACACCAATAAACCTGTAGTTGGGTTTGCGATGGCTTGTATTTGCACCTTTGTCATTCTAGGTAACAACACTCCTTTTGTGGTAGAGCTAATGTCTAATTCTGCTGAAGCAGCTGGGTTTGTGGTTCCAATACCCACTTGAGCCACTCCAAAAAAGGTGGTTCCAAATAATACAATTGAAAGTAATATTTTTTTCATTTTTAATTTTAATTTTAAGCTTTCTAATTTATTTTATCCATTCAATAGTACTTAACTACTCCTTAATACATCGAATAGACAAACCAAAAGATCTGTAATAATCGTCTTGAGAAGCATTAGCGCCTGTAATATATAAGCCATCTGCTTGGTCACCATTCGCCGAACTAGACCAGTAGGCACCAGCATTAGAACCAGCAGAGTATATCTCACCGTTGTTAAGATCGCGATATGAAGCTGCAGGTAGTTTTAAATCACTAGCAAAAGCACCTTGTCTAGATTTATATGTAAATTTTGAAACCTCATGATTAAGCTCTGTTATGGTTGGCACTCTAAAACCTGTAGGGCATGGATCTTGCGCTGTTTTTACGGGAACAGACTCTGACCCAGAATTCCAAAGAGAATTGTTTTTATTGAACGTCCAATCATAAGGATATTCAGAATTTACTACAAAACTTGTACCTACTGCTGTGGCATCTTGATATTTACCATTCAAGTTCTTCGTGACATCGTAATCTTTCGTAAAACCCTGTGCTTTACCCCATTGGTAGTGATTACCATAAGATTCTTGATCATTCACACTAGTAGCAACACGGTTTGCGCCAAGGTTTTTGTTCATCCAAATAGCTCCTGTTGAACTAACTACTACATCGGCAGCATTATCACTAAGAAACGTGTTTACTTGATTTACAATGGCCTGCATACTTGATAATGTTGTAGGCTTTGGGTTCTCTAATGCAATGTAGGCTTCATAAGCAGCTATGTTAGCCGTCACTAAATTTGTTATCCCTTGATTGCTAAATTGTGCTTCTGAGATCCCTGATGAAGGATAAGTTGCACTATTTACAAAAGCTAAAGTACTCGCAAGTGCAGAGTTTACGTCATCTACAATTGCCTGCAATTCCGCTATACTTGCAGGTGGTGGTGAAGCTATTGCAATAGCTTCTTCGTACGCTACTTGTGTAGCCGTAAGGTTAACGGTGCCCAATGCTGTTAAAACATCAATACTTGGTGTATTACCTGATGCAGGCTTTGTAGCTGCTGCAACAATTAATGCCACTTCAGATGCTTTTAAACTAGCCGCTGAAACAACGTTTATAAACTCTAAACCATTAAACACAGATAAACCTTTTGTTGGACAATCACTACAATATACAAGCAATCCTTCTGCAGGGCTTGCAATGGCTAATATCTGTGCTTGAGTCATTCTAGGAAATATCACTCCTTTTGTGGTAGAGCTAATCTCTAAGGCTGAGGAAGCAGCTGGGTTTGTAGTTCCAATACCCACTTGAGCGAAACTAACCAAACAAGCTCCTAATAATACAACTGAAAGTACTAATTTTTTCATTTTAATATTTATTGTAATTTATATTTTTATAAACCGACTTAAAACAAACCTTCTCTTAATATAATTTGAGAAAGCAAAGCACATGACTCTTATTTTTTTATACAACGTACAGATAGACCATCGGACCGAATAAAAGCACCACTAGATGACGCAAAGGAGTCGGAGAACAAAACCGCCACAGCACCCTCACCAGAAGTTGTACTAGTCCAATAATTACCACTTACACCAACCTCAGCTAATAAAGCGTCAGTCTTGTCACGCATACCGGCTGCAGGGAGTTTTAAAACACTCTCAAATGCACCTTCCAAATTTTTTTTACCTGATGTAAAAACATTGATCTCAAGTTCGAATTCTGATTCTGTTGGCACTTTATAGCCTGGTGGACATGGATTGTTTTTTTTCGATTGCCATAAAGTATCATCTTGTGTACTTAACCAATTCATATTTGAACCTTTAATAAAATTAGCTCCTGCAGAACCACTCGCTACTGGACCGACTGCAGTACTACTTGTTCTAACTTGATGCCCATCAGCAGCTCTACCCCATTGGTACAAGTGTCCATATGCATCAGCAGCAGTTGCACTTATTGCAACTTGCGTAGCTCCTAAATTTCTATCCATCCAAACATTGCCAGTAGAAGATATAACACCTACTACTATGGTTGTCATGTCTTTACCTAAATTAACGGCATCTACAATAGCTTGCAGTTCTAATACACTTGAAGGTACTGGTGAAGCATTTGCAATAGCTTCTTCATACGCTACTTGTGTAGCCGTAAGGTTAACGATGCCCAATGCTGTTAAAGCATCAATACTTGGTGTATTACCTGATGCAGGCTTTGAAGCTGCTGCAACAATTAATGCCACTTCAGATGCTTTTAAGCTAGCCGCTGAAACTACATTTATAAACTCTACACCATTAAACATAGACACACTTTTTGGTACACAATCTAAACAATATACCAGCAACCCTTCTGCAGGGTTTGCAATGGCTTCAATTTGTGCTTTAGTCATTCTAGGCAATAAAAGCCCCTTTGTGGTAGAGGTTATATCTAATACTGCAGAAGCATCTGGATTGGTGGTACCGATGCCTACTTGTGCATTTAGACCCAAACTAGTTGCTACTAGCGCAATGGAAAGTACTATTTTTTTCATTTTAATTCTTGTTTTTTGTAATTGTTTAAAAAAATCCCCTTAACATTTTACATAATTTTAGCTACCAACCTGAGCCACCACCGTCTGGTGGACTCGTTGCTTGCGCTTTTTGTGGGTTTAATATTAGATAAGTACCCAATGCTGTTAGGGCAGCATACTTACCGTAAGAACCAATCTTTTTAACGGCTTCTTTACGTGTAATTTTTTTGTCTTGTTGTGTGTTTTTTTTCTTCATAATGTGGATTCAAAAGCATCATTAATGTAATGAGTACTATTCTATAATAATTTTTTTAGCTTGTACTTTAGACGCTGTAATCACTTGTACTATATAGATTCCAGGACTTAAAATTGGCAAAATTATATTATTTACAGTTTGTGCTTGTAATGTCTTAGAAAGCACTTTTTTCCCAGTAATGGCGTACATTTTTACAGCAGTTGCACTTCCTTTTTGCAAACCTGTAATCTTTACAGTACGGTTATTTGCTTTGTAGATAGCGATGTTATTTAAATCGTTAACATCTGATATATTCAATGCTTCTGAAGCCGTATGCATGTAAAAACGCCCAACACCATTTAGCGCCATTTTTGGAGTTACTTTGTAAGGTGCATCGTTAATTTTATGCAGCGTATTGGCTACTTTATCTTCTATATATACAAAAATATCTGCTGGTAAATTATTTATATCTGCTACAAAACGAAGTTCTTGATTGGCTTCTGCCCTAACAGACAAAGGCACTACAAGGGTTTCATAAGTATCTTTCGGCAAACATTGTAAGGTAAAATCTACCCCTTTGCTATTATTAACCAAATGGGTGTCTAAAGAAAAATTAGAGATCGCATCTTGATAGGCACCTCCATCATAACCAATATCTAAACCCGTAGTTGCATTCGAAAAGTACTTAAGTGTTGTTGTGCTTTTACTTGCACCATTAGAAAGACTTAAAACAATACTCGGTACAGGGCTCGACTTGTAAAAATTATCTGCGCTATTTTGTTGCACCTGTAAAGCTTCTGAAAATGTAAAGCTTTGGTTGTTGTCTTTTGCTTTTACTAAAAAGGCCTGCCCAGGAGTTAAATAAACAGCCCCACTGTAAGCTTTATTAATTAAGGTATAAGCTCCATTACCCGAATCTGCATTGGGATCCCATACATACAAGCCCGCAAAACTTGGGTCGAAGACGGTAGAGTTCTCTGAAATAAGATTTACAATGTTCGCAGCATCATTTACAGGTAAAAAAGAAGGGTATGGATTTCCAACAGCATGCCAATAATGAGTTCCTGAACCAGATGTGGCTAATGGCACAGCAACATCTGACGTTGCTATCGCTCCTTTAAAAGAAAAGGTGCCAGCAGCAGTTCTATTAGCACTGTAACCTTTACCATTTCCAAAAGTTGTTAAAATCGCTTCGTTAGCAACACCACCCGAAGCAGATGTTTTGTGATACACCCAACGTTTGCCAGAAGCATTCGTGTTTTTATAATATGCAACGGCATATTTATCCGTTTCTTTTACATTGACAGCATTGGCAACATCAGCTACAAAAGCGGATATAGATTGCCCAACAACCGGTGCTGCAACTAAATGCCATTTCGTATCGTCTATATAGCGCTTGTAAGTTATACTCCCTGAAGGGGTATTTCCTGCCACTATTAATGAACCACTCTTTGCTTGATCAGAAGTGATCGTTAAATTTCCTGGTGTACCTGTGGTAGCAACATTGATATCTCCACCAACAAACACATGGCTCTCTGGAGAGACATAAAACGACTCTCCTGAAGAAACATGTAACCCTTGTGAAAAAGCACCATTAGCGATGATCACAAAGAACATAAAAAACATAATTTTTTTCATACTTTTTTATTTTTTAGTGAAACCTAAAAATATTTCATAAAAACAACACATTGCTACATAAAAAATAATTCCAAGATCAGAGCGTTGTATTGGGGTTTTTACTACATTTATACACTAAAATTGACAACCAACTAAATGAGTTCTCCAATAATTTCAAAGAAAATAGATGCTAAAAACTATGTGTGGTCTAGTGCAAACAACCAATATGCCATCCTAGAGCAAGAAACCTTAGAAATAATTATAGGGCTATCCAAAGGGATTGCTTTAGATGTTTTGACATCTAAACTTGCCGCTAAAAATAAAATCTCTAAACAAGAAATATTACCATTGCTAAAAGATTTAAAAACTCAATTTTTCTCAGAAAACCAAGATTCAAAATACCAGAGCAATGAAGTGTTTAAAAGTGTAAAAATTCCTGACACATTTAAATTAACATACACCTACACTTCTAACAACACCCATGTTCGAGTTGCATTTGAATCTGAATTAGAGGCTTCTTTTATACATCCAAAATTTGCGCATCTTGCAAGTACTCCTAAGAATACTTATGATACTGAATTTAAAGTATTTATCAAAAAAGAACGAATTTATCTTGTTAAAAACAACACCATCTATGATGCTTGGACAAAAGAACAACTTCATTACTTTCAAGGAAAGTTTTCTATGGAATTTATACAAGCTATTTATGGTGAAAACGAAGACAAATGGATGGGTGTGTTTCATGCATCTGCTGTTTCGAATCAAAAAAAAGCTGTATTGTTTTTAGGAGACTCTGGTAATGGAAAAAGCACCTCGTTGGCTCTTTTGCAAAAACATGGTTTTGATTGTATGGCAGATGATTTTGTACCTGTACTTGCTGCAAATAAAAATGTATATCACTTTCCTGCAGCCATTTCTATAAAGCAAAAAAGTTTACAAACCCTAATGCCATTTTATCAAGAACTGCAAAATGCTAAAGAATACCATTTAAAGAGACTCCATAAAATAGTTCGATATCTACCTCCAAATGACAATTGCACCCCTAAACACTTACCTTGCAATGATTTGGTTTTCATAAAGTACTCCAAAGATGCCCCCTTATCTTTTACAAAACTTGCTAAAGAAGATGCATTTCAACAACTAGTTCCTGATTCTTGGATATCACCAAGAAAAGAAAATGCCCAGAAATTTCTAAACTGGTTTCAAAATACAAACTGCTATCAATTAACGTACTCAGAAACAAATGCATTGATAACTACGGTTTCAAAACTATTTCAAAATGAATCTTAAAGGGGTGTTCTCTTTTGTTAAAAACCAGACAATAACCAAAGTTCTACAACTTTTAAAGTCTCAAAAATTAAAAAACAAACTATCTTTGCACCATGACACATAAAGCTGGTTTTGTAAATATTATTGGAAATCCAAATGTTGGTAAATCAACATTAATGAATGCGCTAGTTGGCGAAAAATTATCAATCATTACTTCTAAAGCGCAAACCACAAGGCATCGTATTTTAGGAATTGTAAATGATGACGCATATCAAATTGTATTTTCTGATACTCCAGGAATTATAAAGCCTGCATACGAATTACAATCTTCAATGATGGATTTTGTAAAAGCTGCCTTTGAAGATGCTGATATATTAATTTATATGGTTGAAATGGGCGAAAAGGAACTAAAAAACGAAGCCTTTTTCAATAAGATTATCCATAGCACAATTCCGGTTATATTATTATTAAATAAAATTGACACATCTAATCAAGAAGATGTAGAAGAGAAATTGGCTTATTGGACGGCCAAAGTTCCCAATGCTTCAGTATATATTATTTCTGCTTTAGCAAAATTTAATATAGATGTGGTTTTAAATAAAATTATTGAATGCTTACCAGAAAGCCCTGCTTTTTATCCAAAAGATCAATTAACAGATAAGCCGGAGCGCTTTTTTGTAAATGAAAAAATTAGAGAAAAAATTCTAATGCATTACAAAAAAGAAATTCCGTATGCTGTAGAAGTTGAAACAGAAGAATTTGTTGAGGAAGAAAAAATAATTAAAATTCGTGCTGTAATAATGGTAGAGCGCGAAACACAAAAAGGAATTATCATTGGACACAAAGGAGCTGCAATAAAACGCGTAGGTACAGAAGCCAGAAAAGATCTAGAGCAGTTTTTTGAGAAAAAGGTGTTTTTAGATTTGTATGTAAAAATCAATAAAAACTGGAGAAGTGACAAAAATCAGTTAAAACGTTTTGGCTACAAGGAGTAATTTTATTGATTAATAACAGCCCTCATTAATGCATGCAAATTTTTCATTTGCGCCTTGCCCGTACTTTTACCAATTCTACCTAAAAAGTAAAGCAACACCCAAAATAATGGTAAAAAAATGACCATTACCAACGGCAGTAGATAACCTTCATTTAAATTCCAATTTACATACAATACTGCACTGAAAATCAAAAAAGAAACCCCCACTACAAAGTGAATAAACATAAAAAGTGTCCAAACCTGAGGTTTAGGACCAAACAATCCTTTTAAGATGCTTTTATCTGATGTTACCCAAACCACCTCTAAGTGCAATTGTGGAGACCAAAAATGAGCTTCATTCTTTGGAATGTCAATAATAATATGACCATCAGAAAAACGAGTAAGATAATCGCTCTTGCTTAGTTCAGATTTAAACGCATCAATTACTTTCTCGAAATTTTCATCAAGATCAATTGTAAATCTTGGCCTTAAAAAAACTTCATTATTTAATTTTTCTTGTATCACTAGCCTCAAATGTACACTTATTTTTTGTGAACAAAAATGGCGCAAAACCATTTTTTATACGAGTTATTTTTTTAAGGCATTAAATTTAAACAAATATCATTGTCTAATTAGTATCTTTGCAAAAATATTTTTTTGATGAATAATAGTATTGTTGCCATTGTAGGAAGACCAAATGTAGGGAAATCGACTTTATTTAATCGGTTGGTGCAGCGTAGAGAAGCCATTGTAGATTCTGTTAGCGGAGTTACTAGAGATAGACATTATGGGAAATCTGACTGGAATGGAAAGGAGTTTTCTGTAATAGATACCGGAGGGTATGTAGTGGGTTCTGATGATATTTTTGAAGACGAAATTAGAAAACAAGTACAGCTTGCTTTAGACGAAGCAGATATTATTGTTTTTGTAGTGGATGTAGAACAAGGAATTACACCAATGGATTCTGAGGTTGCAAAACTACTTAGAAAAGTAAAAAAACCACTTTTTACAGCTGTTAACAAGGTTGATAATGCAATGCGTGATGCAGATGCTGTTGAATTTTACAACCTAGGCCTGGGAGATTACCACACCATCTCATCCATTAACGGAAGTGGAACTGGAGAACTATTAGATGCTTTAGCAGCCATAATGCCAGCACCAGAAGAAATTGATTTAGAAAAAGAAGAGTTACCAAGATTTGCTGTAGTTGGCAGACCCAATGCAGGTAAATCATCTTTTATCAATGCATTAATTGGAGAAGACAGAAATATTGTTACCGATATTGCTGGCACAACAAGAGATTCTATTGACACAAAATACAATAGATTTGGATTTGATTTTAACTTGGTAGATACTGCTGGGATTAGAAAAAAATCTAAGGTAAAAGAAGATTTAGAATTCTATTCTGTGATGCGTGCCGTTAGAACCATTGAATATTCTGATGTTATTATTTTAATGATTGATGCTACTCGTGGCTTTGAAGGTCAAGATCAAAACATTTTTTGGTTGGCGGAAAAAAATAAAAAAGGAGTTGTAATCTTGGTAAATAAATGGGATTTGGTAGACAAAGAAACCAATACTGTTAGAGATTATGAAGCGGCCATAAGAAAAGAAATTGCGCCGTTTACAGATGTGCCTATTGTTTTTGTTTCTGTATTAACAAAACAACGTATTTTTAAGGCAATAGAAACTGCTGTTCAGGTTTTTCAAAATCGAAAAAATAGAATTCCTACAAGCAAGCTTAATGAAACCATGTTAGAAATCATTAAAAACTATCCGCCACCTGCAATTAAAGGGAAGTTTGTAAAGATTAAATACTGTATGCAATTACCCACACCAACACCTCAATTTGCATTCTTTGCAAATTTAC
Source organism: Polaribacter sp. (assembly GCA_029238315.1). Lineage (GTDB taxonomy): Bacteria > Bacteroidota > Bacteroidia > Flavobacteriales > Flavobacteriaceae > Polaribacter. Next base: position 15,416 of record JAQWGI010000008.1, read on the forward strand.
CTCAATACGTTAGGGATCCATATAGAAGGTTTTTAGAAAATAAAATGAGAGAAATTTATGATTTCTCTGGAGTACCAATAATTATATACTTTAGACAGAAATAAAAATTTTATAAACTAAATAAAAAACACCTATTTCAAGGTGTTTTTTTATGCTCATTATTTTCTGAAAATGGCAATAAAGTAAGTTACCAACTTCCACCTGCTCCGCCACCGCTGAAACCGCCGCCGCCAAAACCGCCACCGAATCCGCCACCAAAACCTCCTCCTGAAGATCCACCAAAACTTCCACCACCAAAACCTCTTCCGGCATTGCTTAAAATAATTGCGTCTAAAATAGAAAAACCTTTTTTACGTCTTCCGCCACCTCTTCCACCACGATTATTTCTATTTGAAAGTATGATAAATAAAATGATAAAAAAGATAATTGGTATGATTCTAAAAAAATTAGAAGATTCTTTTTTTCTTGAATTCTTTTTATTTGCTTTATATGAACCATTAAGTACTTTAAAAATAGCATCAACTCCTTTATCTAACCCTGCATAGTAATCTCCTTTTTTAAACTCAGGAATAATGACTTCTCTCGTTAGTTCACCTGTTATACCTGCAGACAATAAATGTTCAACACCATAACCTGGAGAAATCCATATTTCTCTATCGTCTTTCGCTAATAAAATAAAAACTCCATTATCTTCTTTAGCTTGCCCGACTCCCCATTTATGACCCCATCTCGGAGCTAAAACACCAATACTTTCTCCTTTTGTTGTAGAAATGATGGCTACAACAATTTGCGTTGAAGTAGAATCTGAATATCTAATTAATTTTTGCTCAAGATTTCTTTTTTCACTACTAGAAAGTAGTTCAATATAGTCGTAAACACTTGTTTGTAATTTCGGCTTATCAGGAATAGAATATTGCCCAACAATGGTTTGCACAGCAAAAAAACTGAACAGTACGAACATTAATTTGAAGCTATTTTTTAAACGCATTATCCTTTAGAAATTTCATTAGACAATTCGTTTTCATCATCAGTTTGCCATGGAAAAAATTGTTTCAATTGTATACCTGCATTTAAGATTCCAGCTACAATACCAACTTTGAAATTTCCTTTCTTAAAATGTTCTGCAATAGTATCTCTTGTACAATCCCAGAAATCATCAGCAACTACATTGTTAATACCTTCATCACCACAAATAACAAACTTTTTATCTTCAGCAGCCACATAAATCAACACACCATTTCTTTGCTCAGTTTGGTGCATTTTTAATTCATTAAAAACATCCAACGCTCTTTCATAAGCATCTTTGTTTGCTTTTGCTTCAATATGGATTCTAATTTCACCAGAAGTATTTAATTCAGCATTTTTAATTGCTTCAATTACTTCTTGCTCATCAGCTTTAGATAATAATTCGTTTGTTTTAGACATTATTCTTTTTTGTTGAAATCAAAATTTACGTCAACTGGAATTTCTGCTCCTTTAACAGCTTCAAAATATGGTTTTTCTTCAAACCCAAACCAACCTGCAAAAATTGAGTTTGGAAAAGTTGTTACATGATTATTATATGGCTTAGTCTGTTCATTAAATCTTGTTCTTGCTGTTAAAACTTGATTTTCTGTACTTGCTAATTCATCTTGTAGTTTTAAAAAATTCTGATTCGCTTTTAAATCAGGATACCTTTCAACTGAAACCAACAATTTACTTAAAGCTGAACTTAAACCTCCCTGAGCATTATTAAATGCTAATAATTGTTGTGGTGTAGCTTTAGAAATATCAATATTTACAGCAGTAGCTTTAGCTCTAGCATTAATCACTTCCGTTAAAGTAGATTTTTCAAAATCAGCAGCTCCTTGAACGGTTTTCACTAAATTCCCAATTAAATCATTTCTTCTTTGATAAGTAGTTTCTACATTCCCCCAAGATTCTTTTATTTCTTGATTCAGTTTAACGGCTGTGTTGTTAAACCCAACTATCATTCTGTATCCAGCGAAAACTAATATTATTATAATTATAAGTGGTAACCATTTTTTCATAATTGTATTCTTTTAAGTGTTTATAATTGACTTTTTATATTGTTTAATTCAGCTTTAACTTTCTCTAATCTGCTGATAATTTCGTGATTTTTAATTGTACTTTCAGGGTTTTTTTTCAATTTTTGTTTTGCGCCATCTAATGTAAAACCACGTTCTTTTACCAAATTAAAGATCAATTTAAAATTGGCAATATCATCTTGTGTAAATAAGCGATTGCCTTTGGCATTTTTTTTGGGTTTGATCACATCAAACTCTTTTTCCCAAAAACGAATTAATGAGGTGTTAACATCAAAAGCATTGGCTACTTCTCCAATTTTATAATATCTTTTTTCTGGTAAATTAATATGCATTAATCTAAAGATTGATTTTCTCTGGATGCTAGCTCTAACATTCTGTCATATTCTTCTGGAGTTAAATCATTAAAATAATAATAAACAGGATTCATTTTTATCTTGTCTTTATGCACTTCGTAATGCAGATGAGGTGCAGTAGAGGTTCCAGAAGTTCCAATATAACCAATTAAATCTCCTCTTTTTACCTTTTGATTTTTACGAACAATAAAGCGCTCCATATGTCCGTAAACGGTAACATAACCATAGCCGTGATTAATTTTCACATGATTTCCCAAACCTATTCTAGATCTGCTAGCTTTTGTGACAACTCCATTTCCGGTGGCATATATTGGCGTTCCTTTAGGTGCAGAAAAATCCATCCCATAATGATATTTTCTTGTTTTGTAAATAGGATGAATTCGATATCCATAACCAGAAGCCATTCTTTTCAATTCTTTATTTGCGACTGGTTGAATTGCCGGAATTGAAGCCAACATTTCTTCTTTGTTCTTTGCTAACTGCACAATCTCATCTAAAGACTTAGACTGCACAACCAGCTGTTTAGAAAGCACATCTATATCTTTTGTTGCCTTTTTAATCATCGAAGAATTGTCAAAACCTTCTAAAAACTGATACCTATTTACACCTCCAAAACCTGCCTTACGCTGCTCTTCTGGTATTGGATTTGCTTCAAAATAAACCCTGTATATCGTATTGTCTCTTTCTTGCAAATCTGTTAACACGTTACTACTTTCTTCTATTCGTTTACTTAACAACTCAAAATGTAATTTTAAATTGTCTAATTCTCTTTTTTGCGCACGTTCATTTGGCGACATTAAAAACTGACTAAAACCAATAAAACCAAAGAAAGCTACCAAAACAAGAGCCAATACTAAAAAGCTTATCTTTTTGTAGATATTTTTTTTATCACGATTAATCTTTCTATACGATAAAGTATCTGCGTCGTAATAATATTTTACCTTTGCCATAATCTTAAATGTACTATTTTTGTGTTCTCTAATTTGTTAATTAACCTTTTAGAAACATGCAAATTTACAAAATGTTTTTACAACTATCTTTGCAGACAATCTGTTTAAAGATAAATTAACTTTTAAGAGCACAAACATTTTGCAAACGCTATTTAATAAGTAGGTGTTTTTTGCAAAATGTTACAAATTATTATTGATAGAAAATATTTTAGATGAAATCGCAAGACGTTAGAACTACTTTTTTAAACTTCTTTAAACAAAAGCAACACCAAATTGTGCCTTCTGCGCCAATGGTTTTAAAAAATGACCCAACTTTAATGTTTACCAATTCTGGTATGGCTCCGTTTAAAGAGTATTTCTTAGGAAATACTGTTCCGAAAAACAATAGAATTTCAGATTCTCAAAAATGCTTACGTGTTTCTGGTAAGCATAATGATTTAGAAGAAGTTGGTTACGATACGTATCATCATACCATGTTTGAAATGCTAGGGAACTGGTCTTTTGGAGATTATTTTAAAAAAGAAGCCATTGCTTGGGCTTGGGAACTGTTAACAGAGGTTTATAAGATTGATAAAGATATTTTATATGTAACCGTTTTTGAGGGTAGCAAAGATAAAGACAATTTGCCTTTAGATACAGAAGCATACAATTATTGGAAAGAAATAATCCCAGAAGATAGAATCTTAATGGGAAATAAAAAAGATAATTTCTGGGAAATGGGAGAGCAAGGTCCTTGTGGTCCGTGTTCAGAAATTCATGTTGATATTAGAACTCCAGAAGAAAAAGCGGCTGTAGACGGAAAAAAACTGGTGAATGAAGACCATCCTCAAGTAGTAGAAATCTGGAACCTAGTTTTTATGCAATACAATCGTAAAGCAAACGGAACTTTAGAAGATTTACCAAACAAACATATAGATACAGGAATGGGTTTTGAGCGCTTGTGCATGGTGTTGCAAGATGTAAAATCTAATTATGATACCGATGTTTTTACACCTTTAATTAGAGAAATAGCAACCATTACAAATGCAACGTATGGTGAAGATGAAAAAACAGATATTGCCATTCGTGTAATTGTAGATCATGTTAGAGCAGTTGCTTTTTCTATTGCAGATGGTCAACTACCAAGCAACACAGGCGCTGGTTATGTAATTCGTAGAATTCTAAGAAGAGCCATTCGTTACGGATTTACATTTTTAAATCAAAAAGAACCATTTATTTACAAATTAGCAGACGCCTTAAGCCAACAAATGGGCAATGCATTTCCAGAAATCAAAAATCAAGCGAGCTTAGTGCATAATGTAATTAAAGAAGAAGAGGCTTCTTTTTTAAGAACTTTAGATCAAGGGTTACTATTGTTAGATAAAGTAATTTCGAACACAAAAAGCACCAAAATATCTGGCGTACAGGCTTTTGAACTGTACGATACTTTTGGTTTCCCTCTTGATTTAACTCAATTAATTGCAAGAGAAAAAGGATATACAATTGATGAAGGTGAGTTTTCATCAGAAATGGCAAAGCAAAAAGAACGCTCTCGTTCTGCTTCTGCCTCAGAAACAAGTGATTGGACTGTTTTATCAACTGATGAAACAACCGGTTTTATTGGCTACGATACACTTTCTGCAGAAGTTACCGTTTCTAGGTATAGAAAAATTACCACTAAAAAAGATGGTGATTTATATCAATTGGCTTTTAATCAAACACCATTTTACCCAGAAGGTGGCGGGCAAATTGGTGATAAAGGATTTTTAGAGGATGTGCATGGTGATGTGATTTATATCTTAGACACAAAAAAAGAAAACAACGTACTTATTCACTTTACAAAAACGCTTCCTAAAAACATTAATGAGGTTTTTAAGGCAACTGTAAGTGAAGAGGCAAGACAATTATCTGCCAGTAATCATTCGGCAACTCACTTGCTTCATCAAGCATTGAGAACAATTTTAGGCACACATGTAGAACAGAAAGGGTCTTTGGTGAGTCCAAAACATTTACGCTTCGATTTTTCTCACTTCTCTAAAGTTGATGCTGATCAAATACAAGAAATTGAAGATTTTGTAAATGCGCGTATTCGCGAAAATTTACCGCTTCAAGAACAAAGAAGCATTTCTATGCAGCAAGCTATTGATGAGGGTGCGATGGCGTTGTTTGGAGAAAAGTATGGAGATACTGTTAGAGCAATTCGCTTTGGAAAATCTATGGAATTATGTGGCGGAATTCATGTTCAAAACACGCGCGATATTTGGCATTTTAAAATTAAATCTGAAGGTGCAGTAGCCGCTGGAATAAGAAGAATTGAAGCTATTACAAATCAAGCTGTAGGCTCTTATTTTGAAGGCGTTGACAAAGAATTTGGAGCCATTAAACAATTGTTGAAAAACCCAAAAGATGCTGTAAAATCAATTGTAAATTTACAAGAAGAAAATACGACTTTAAAGAAAGAAATTGAACAATTACTTAAAGACAAAGCAAAAAATTTAATTGGCGACTTAAGAAACCAATTACAAGAAATAAATGGCATACAATTTTTAGCGACCCAAGTAGATTTAGATGCTAATGGTATTAAAAACCTTGCTTTTGATTTAGAAAAAGAACATCAAAATTTATTTTTAGTTTTTGGTACTTCTACCAATGGCAAAGCTTTATTAACCTGTGTTATTTCAAAAGAATTGGTAGCTGAAAAAGGGTTGGATGCAGGGAAGGTAGTCCGTGAATTAGGAAAATATATTAATGGTGGCGGTGGCGGACAAAAATTCTACGCAACTGCAGGAGGAAAAAATCCTGGCGGAATTAAAGAAGCACTAGAAAAAGCAAAAGAATACATTCTTTAAAGCTAAAATATTTGATAAAGAGTAAAAGGTTCTGAATGCTTATTTTGAACCTTTTATTTTTTATATTTATACCTAGAAATAGATCTTTTATGAAGTTACAAACACAAATACCTATTCAAAAAGAAGCTAGGAACCTTATCGATTATCAATCAAATTTATTTCTATTAGGTTCTTGTTTTTCAGAGAACATTGGCCGTAAACTATTAGATGTAAAGTTGCAATCTCTGCAAAACCCATTTGGCATTTTATTTCATCCAAAGGCCATAGAATCTCTAATTACAAAGGCTCTTAACAAGAAAGAATATACAGAAAAGGATGTTTTTTCTTTAAACGAACGTTGGCACTGTTTTGATGCGCACTCTAGTTTAAGTAACGCTAACAAAAATGAATTGCTAAAAAGTTTAAACGCAAAGATTGTGGAAACAAAAAAGCAATTAATAAACACTTCTCACATTCTAATTACACTAGGTACTTCTTGGGTATATAGACATATAGATTCAGATGTAATTGTTGCAAATTGCCATAAAGTTCCGCAAAAAAAATTTAGAAAAGAGCTTTTACCTGTTGATGAGATTTCAGAGATTTTAAATAAAATAATTACGCTAATTCATTCTAAAAACACGGATGCAGTTGTACTTTTTACTGTTTCTCCTGTGCGACATTTAAAAGATGGATTTATAGAAAATCAACAAAGCAAATCGCACTTAATTGCTGCCATTCATAAAACCATTGTTGCGCATGAAAACTGCAGCTATTTCCCGAGTTATGAGATTATGATGGACGAATTACGTGAATACCGTTTCTATAAAGAAGACATGATTCATCCCAACAAAACAGCGATCAATTATATTTGGGAGAGATTTGTAAACACCTGGTTTACTGAACAATCAAAAGAAATAATGAAAGAAGTTTTGGAAATTCAAAACGGAATTAACCATAAAGCATTTCATCCAGACTCTGAACAACATTTACGTTTTTTAGAATCGCTAGATCTTAAAATAAAACGTTTAAAAGAGAAACACCCTTTTATTCATTTTAAAAGCAACAAATAAATACTTTCAAAGATCGTTTATCTGCACAACTGATGCTTAAAGAAATTGATCTACATTTTGCCAAGGACCACCATTGACAGCATCAATTCCGTTGTTTTTTAAAAACTGAACAGCTTGTCCGCTTCTCCCTCCACTTAAACAAACTGCTATTACAGGTTTGTTCCACGATTTAATAGTATCTAGCTGCAAGGGAATTAAATTCAATACAATGTGTTTTGCTCCTACGCTATGCCCAGCATCCCACTCGCCTTGAGTCCTAACATCTAAAACTATTGCTCCGTTATTTAAATATTCTTTAATTTCGATACTCATATCTTTTCTCTTAAACATGTCAAAAAAACCCATGTTATTCTGTTTTTAAATTAATTTCTGCACAAAGCTATGCCTTTTTCGATAAGCTTGGTGTAACTATTATTACATTTTAGCGTTTCTAAACTTTTAAGCAACTGATTCTGTATGTTAAAATTGTTCTTTATAGAAAGTTCATATAATTCTAACAACAACAACCAATCGGTTTTGTACTCGTTGATTAATGTATTGTATACCTCTATAATTTCTGACTCTAAAACCTTCTTACTCTCTCTATAAGCTCTCACTCTTTCATACAACGTATAGAGTGCTTTATCTTCTGAAGAGTAGTTTATTTTATGAGTTTTTGTTTCAGAAACTTTATTAATATTTTCAAACGAATGAACTGATGCAGGTCCAGAATATGCCGAAATAATTTTTTCGCCAACTGCCATATCATAAATACCCCATGAAGGATCAAACAAAATTGTATCTTGATAAGTTACCGTACAATCTTTGAAAGAAATCAACTGAATTTTGCCTCTTAAATCTCTGACTCCTGTTATAGCGGTTCCTGCTACTTTAACACCTCCAACAAACTCTAGAGATACATGTTTACCTTCGTAAATACCGTACGCTTCTAAATCTCTTGGACTCATGTTTTCTATAGAGATATTAATTCCTTTTAGTTTTCCAATAGGGCTTCCAAAACCTTCTGCATGGTAGGCTGTTCCGTGTCCAATTAACTCCTTATCTCTATTTGCTAAAGCTGTTTTACCTTTAGTTTGAATATAAATTGGCTTGTTATCAAATTCAATTACATTAGAAAACACTCCTGAGATTTGTATTCCTGTACTTAATTCTACGGTTCCTAAGTTTTTAGAATCGATTAACTTTTTAACACCATTAAGCCCTCCTTTTCTAATGGCCATGGTGTTTGCAAATTGCTCTAAAACAAAACTTAACTCTGCAAAATTTGGTGTTACAAATAATTGCGGTTGTGGTTTGGTAATATCAAAATTAACACTTGCCGCATCTAATGAGTAAGGTATTTTTTTTACTTGGTCTGTTAAGCACCAAGCGCTCTCTCCAATAGAAGACAACAAACCTGCTCCATATATTTTTGGCTTTTCAAGCTTCCCAATTAAACCATACTCAACGGTCCACCAATGTAAGTTTCTTATTTGTGCCATTTCAGACAATTCGCCCATGTTATTTTGCAATGCTTCTACAGCATTCTGTGCTTTGGTAATTTCAATTTCTAAACTACTTGGATCTTCTTTTAAAATTGACAACAACCTAATGGCTTCATACATTTCATAATCTTTTGATGATGAAATTGCTTTGCTTCCTATTTCTCCAAATCGTCTTAAATACTCTGCATATTCTGGATTTGCAATAATAGGCGCATGACCTGCTGCTTCATGAATAATATCTGGTGCCGGCGTATATTCGATATGATTTATGGTTCGCATATCTGAGGCGATTACTAACACATTATACGCTTGAAATTCCATAAATGCATTTGGCGGAATAAAGCCATCTACAGAAACTGCCGCCCAACCAATTTCTTTTAAAATTCGATTCATCCCTTCCATATACGGAATCGAGTCAATTGAAATTCCTGTTTTCTCTAAACCTTCAGAATACGACTCATGTGCTACTCGCTTCAGATAATCTACATTTAAACGCATTACATAGCGCCATACTGCTTGATTTTGAGCAGTATACTCATCATATGGTTGTTTTACAATAAATTTATGTAAATGTTTTGGTAAGTTTTTGGTAACTTCATTTAATTCAAAATGATTATCCATGTAGCTATTTATTTAAAAAATTAGCACTCTTTTTATCGTTGTAAAGTTACACTTTTTGCAATTGATTTTCAAGAATTATTTTCTTATAAACACTTGCTTTGTTTGCGAAGTTTTTACTTTTAGACAAAAAATCTTTCTTACTTTTACATTTTACATTTTCTTATGAACAAAAAAGTAATCTTACTAATTTTAGACGGTTGGGGTATTACACAAGACCCAAAAGTTTCAGCAATTTACAATGCAAAAACGCCATTTATTAACACGTTGTATGATACATTCCCACATGCAAGTTTAAGAACCGATGGCGAACATGTAGGCTTACCCATAGGACAAATGGGAAACTCTGAAGTTGGACACATGAACTTAGGTGCAGGTAGAATTGTATATCAAAATTTAGCAAGAATAAACAACGCTATTGAAAAAGATACGTTGGCAAAAGAAAAAACATTACAAGATGCTTTTGATTACGCGAAAAAGAACCATAAAAAAGTTCATTTTTTAGGATTAGTCTCAGACGGCGGAATTCATTCGCATATAAATCATTTAAAAGGCTTGCTAAAAGCTGCCAAAGACAAGCAGTTAGATAATGTGTTCTTACATGCATTTACAGATGGGAGAGATTGTGACCCAAAATCTGGCAAATACTTTATAAATGACATTCAAAAAACAATGCAAGAGACTACTGGTAAATTGGCTTCAATTACTGGAAGATACTATGCAATGGATAGGGATAATCGTTGGGAAAGAGTACAATTAGCTTACAATGCATTGGTAAATGCTACAGGAGATTTTTCTACAAATGCAAGTGAAAGTATTCAACAAAATTATGATCAAAATACTACTGATGAATTTATCAAACCCATTATTATGGTTGATAAAAAGAAGCAACCAGTAGCAAAAATTGAAAAAGACGATGTTGTAATTTTCTTTAATTACAGAACAGACAGAGGAAGGCAATTAACCAATGCATTGTCTCAGAACGATTTTAAAGAATTTAATATGAAAAAGTTGCCGCTGTATTATGTTACTATGACTAACTATGACGCAACCTTTAAAAACATCAATGTCATCTACAACTCAACAAACCTAAAAAACACTTTAGGAGAAGTTTTAGAAGCCGCCGGTAAAAATCAAATCAGAATTGCAGAAACAGAAAAATATCCTCACGTAACCTTTTTCTTTTCGGGTGGAAGAGAGCAAGAATTTATTGGCGAGAAAAGATTATTATGTCCATCACCTAAAGTTGCAACTTATGATTTAAAACCTGAAATGAGTGCCTACGAAATTACAGATAAAATTGTTCCAGAATTAGAAAATAGGGAGGTAGACTTTGTCTGTTTAAACTTTGCAAATGGCGATATGGTTGGTCATACAGGAGATTTTAATGCCGCGGTAAAAGCTTGCGAAACCGTAGATCATTGTACAGAGAGAGTCATAAATACTGCTTTAGAAAATAATTATACAGTGCTCTTAATTGCAGATCATGGAAATTGTGAAACAATGATCAATCCAGATGGCACTCCACATACAGCCCATACAACAAATCCGGTGCCCATAATATTAATTGACAAAGAATTGAAATCAATAAAAAATGGTATCTTGGGCGATATATCTCCCACAATATTACACTTAATGGGTATTAAAAAGCCTAAAGAAATGTCACAAAAATCTTTGATACAAACTAGCATATGAAAAACATACTCCTTTTATTTACATTCTTTTTTGTTCTCAATACCTTGGCGCAACAATCAAAAGTAACAAAAAACGCTAATGGTGATTTAATTGGAGTAACGTCAAGAACAGATTACGATCAGCAACCTTACACAAGATGGTTTCAAAGAAATTATGACAAGTACTCTTTAGGTCAAAACACAATTAAAGAACTAAAAAAGGCCTTAAAAAAAGTCACCATAAAAGGTTTTATGGGTACCTGGTGTGCAGACAGCAGAAGAGAAGTTCCTAAATTTTACAAACTGCTTTCATTGACAAGTTTTGATTTAAAAAATCTAGAGATGATTTCTTTAAATCGAAGTAAAAGAACTCCAGACAACCTACAAAATGGGTATGAAATTATTAGAATTCCAACTTTTATATTTTACAAAGAAGGAAAAGAAATAGGAAGATTTGTTGAGTATCCTAGAGAAACATTAGAGCAAGATTTTTTAAAAATATTGACAAGAGAAAAATACAAGCATTCATACGATCGCACAAAATAACTTAAGCAAATAAATTTTCATTATTGCCTTAAAATTTAATGAAAAATTTTATGAATGTAAACTTCAGATGCAAGAAAGTTAAAAAGAACGGAATGTGAAAATACACTTTCAATTGCTCACCGATTGCTTCAAGATAAAAGATTCCCTCAACCTTTAGAAGGCAAATAATCTCTAATCTATTTTATCTACATAAGCTAAAAGAAGTATCAAAAACCACGCGTCTTAAATCTGTTGCTTTTAACTATTGACTTTTAAAGAAATCGCTATTTTATATTCGTTGATTTTAAAGTATCTTTGCCGCTTAATTGTACCTAAATGATTCAAATAAAAACCTTAGAAGAGATAGAAATCATGCGAGAAAGCGCACTGGTTGTTTCTAAAACTTTGGGCATGCTTGCCAAGGAAGTAAAACCAGGTGTTACCACTTTACAATTAGATAAATTAGCAGAAGACTTTATCAGATCAGAAGGCGCTATACCAGGATTTCTAGGCCTATATGATTTCCCAAACACATTGTGCATGAGTCCAAATGCTCAAGTAGTACACGGATTTCCAACGAATGAACCCTTAGTTGAAGGAGATATTATCTCTATAGATTGTGGTGCCTTTAAAAACAATTTTTATGGAGATCATGCTTATACTTTTGAGGTTGGAGAAGTTGCCCCAGATACAAAAAAATTGCTTGAGGTTACCAAACAAAGTCTATACGAGGGTATTAAAGAATTAAAAGCCGGAAATAGAGTTGGAGATGTTGGTTTTGCTATTCAAAACTATGCAGAAAAACATGGTTATGGTGTTGTAAGAGAATTAGTTGGTCATGGATTAGGAAGAAAAATGCATGAAGATCCAGAGATGCCAAACTATGGTAAACGGGGAAGAGGAAAAAAACTTATAAACGGAATGGTAGTTGCCATTGAGCCAATGATTAATATGGGAACTCACAAAATAAATCAGCTAAAAGACGGATGGACCATCTTAACAAGAGACGGTAAACCATCTGCCCATTTTGAACATGATGTTGCTATTGTAGATGGTAGACCAGAATTACTATCTACTTTTCAATATATTTATGATGCATTAGGAATCGTTTCTAATGAGGAAGATACCTTTAGAGCCTAGCAATTTTGTCTTTTTTTAAAATCATATTAAATACAATTCCAAGACCAACTCTTATTAAATTAAGTTATTTGGCAAAACCTTTTATTGCATTTTATTTAAAAGGAAATACTTATACCGATCCTATTGATGGTAAAAGTTTTCGTAAATTTTTACCTTATGGGTATGAAAAACAACGCATAAATGTGCTATCCCCAAGCACGCTTTCTCTAGAGAGACATCGTTTAATGTGGCTGTATTTAAAAGATGAAACAGATTTTTTTACAAAAAAAAAGAAAGTGCTTCATATGGCTCCAGAACAGTGTTTTTTATCTATCTTTAAGAAGCAAAAAAACCTAGCGTATATCACTGCAGATTTATTTTCTCCAATTGCAGATGTAAAAGCAGATATTTGTGACTTGCCCTTTCAAGAAAATTCTTTTGATGTTGTTTTTTGCAACCACGTGCTAGAACATATTGCTGATGACACAAAAGCAATGCAAGAGTTGTATCGAGTATTAAAACCTGGTGGAATGGGTATTTTTCAGGTACCACAAGAACTTTCAAGAGCAAAGACATTTGAAGACAACTCAATTACAAACCAAAAAGAACGTGCTAGAATATTTGGGCAATATGATCACGTAAGAATATACGGAAGAGATTATTTTAACAAATTACGTGCTATTGGCTTTAAAGTTGATGAAGTAGATTACACAAAAAAAATCGCTCCAGAATTAGTGAAAAAATTTTGTTTATCTAAGGACGAAATATTACCCGTTTGTTTTAAATAAATAGATAAAAAACTACTATCTATTTACTCAAAATTTCTGAATTCCTCAATAAAATTCTGCTGATTTAAGTAAACCAATACTGCTTTTACATTTCTATTTTCTTTTAAAAAGGCTTTTGTTCTCTCTAGACCCATTGCCATAAAGGCAGTAGCATATGCATCTGCATCTGCACAATCTAAATTTGTAATCACAGAAGCACTTAATAAATTACTTTCTTTAGCAAAGCCCGTTTTTGGATTTACCGTGTGTACATATTTTTTACCGTTTTTAGCAACTCTAAATTTTCTGTAATTCCCAGAAGTTGCCATTGATTCGTTATTTAACTCAATTGCTGACATGAAGGATTGTGTACCATCTGTATTTGGTTTTTCAATAGCTACCTTCCAAAGATTACCTTTTTTATTTTTTCCTCTAGCTCTAATTTCTCCTCCAATTTCAATTAAATAATTACGAACGTTCTTCTGTTCTAAAAAACGACCAATAACATCAATTCCAAACCCTTTTGCTATAGAATTAAAATCTAAAAAAGTTTCTTTATACTCTTTTTTAATTTTTCCTTCTTTTATTTCTACCTTTTCTAACCCTACAAATTGCATGATTCTCTCTACTTCTTCATCTGAAATTTCTTTTTTAGCTTCTTCAGGACCAAAACCCCATGCATTAACTAAATCTCCAACAGTTGGATCAAAATAACCATCTGTTTTTAAAAATACTTGTTTTGATTTTTTAAAAACTTCACTGAAAATTGCATCAACAACAATGGTAGAATCACCTGCGTTAATTTTTGAAATATCTGAAGTTGGAATGTACGTTGATGTAGATTTATTAACCAAATAAAACAAACTATCTATTGACTTTTGATAGTTGAACACACGCGCTGTTTCTAAAGTAATATAATATGTGGTTCCAAAAACAAATCCCTCAAATTTTAAGGTTTGCATTTTCTTTTCTGAAGAACAAGAAATTAAGAACAATGCACACAAGAATAAAAGGCACTTTTTCATTATAAAAATTTAAAGAAAAACAAAGATAATTATAAAATACTCATAAAGTAGTCATAAAAAATACTTAATCACAAGGTAATTAGAATCAATTTTATAAATTTGTTTAACCAATAATTTTTAATCAAATGAAAAAAGTACTATTTCCTTTAGCTGTTATTTTATTGATGACATCTTGTGTTTCTAAAAAAAAGTATGCTTCACTAGAGGCTAATCATCAAAAAGCAAATGATGAATTAATTGCAGTAAAAGCAAACTTAACAAAATGTTTAATAGAAACAGAAAAAAATCAATCTTTAGCAACCTCTTACAAAACTAAAATATCTGATTTAGAAGATACGGTTGATGACTTAAAAAAAGACAAAAGAAAAACACTAGAGTTTGTTGATAATTTAACTGTACTTACTAAAGGTGCTAATGACAATATCAAAGAGACACTGATTCAATTAAGTAAAAAAGATCAATATATTAAATATGTTCAAAAAGCAATGACAAAGAAAGATTCTTTAAATTTAGCTGTTGCTTTTCATCTAAAGAAAGAATTAAAAAATGGCTTGAATGATGAAGATATTGAGATTAACGTAGAAAAAACAGTTGTTTTTATTTCTATCTCTGATAAACTATTGTTTCAAAGCGGAAGCTACAATGTTACAAAGAAAGCATATGCTGTTTTAGAAAAAGTAGCTACTGTTGTTAATGGCCAGCCTAATATGGATGTAATGATTGAAGGTCATACAGATTCGAAATCAATAAAAACAGAGTTTTTACAAGATAACTGGGATTTATCTGCAAAAAGAGCAACCTCTATTGCTAGAATTTTACAAAACAGATTTAAAGTAACTCCTGGCAGATTAATTGCTGCTGGTAGATCTAGCTACGTGCCTATAGCAGAAAACGATTCACCTGAAAATAGAGCTAAAAACAGAAGAACAAAAATCATTATTATGCCAAGATTAGATCAATTCTTTGATTTATTAGAAGAGAAAGCTGAGTAATTTTCAGGAAATACTTCATAAAAAAACCTGTTTCTTAGAAACAGGTTTTTTTATGAAGTATTATTCAATAATTTTAATAAAATCATCAAAAGCTACATAATATGGCTGGTCTTTAAAAACTGGACTGCCTACACTTTCTGCATTGGCAATACCAACCCCGGCAAACCAAACTTTGGCATTTTGCTTTTTTGCGTGCGATTTAAATGTCTCCATCCATAATACATCGTAGTCTTCTGGAGTTTGAATATTGTTCGTTGTTTTTACTAAAACAAAAATGGTAGGCTCCCCTTTTTTAAACAATACAAATTGTGGATGCTTTTTTAACTCACTATTTATAGCAACAAACTCATAGCCCATCTCTTGGAGTTTTTTTCCAATAAGATTCATGCCTAAATTGTGCAATTCTTGTGCTGTTAAAACTTGCATTATTTTTTCTTATTTCGTTTGTTATAGTTTTTATCGCCTCTAGTTTTTGGTTTTTTGTATTTTTTTGCAATTTCTCTACGGTAAGAACCTCCTTGATTAGTTTTAGAATTTTTCTCGCTCTTTTCGTGAAAAGCAGGACCTGGAACATATTCTAAACCTGTTCTATTTTTAGAACGCTCTCTATCTTCTCTTGGCCGCTCATCTTCCGTTAATAGCTCAGAAATCTCTACCACTTCTGGCAAGTTGAATTTTGGAATTTTAACATCCATTAACGCCTCAATAGCTGCTTTTTCTTCTTGTTCCTTTGGTGTAGAAAATAAAATAGACTTTCCTTCTTGCTCTGCTCTACCTGTTCTCCCAATTCTATGCATGTAATTTTCTGGAAACTTAGGGGTATCAAAATTAATAACATGACTTACTTCATCAAAATCTAAACCACGCGCCATTACATCAGTAGCTACTAAAATACGATTCATTCCTTGGTCAAATTGTCTGATAGAACGAATTCTATAATTTTGAGTTTTATTAGAATGAATCACACAAATTTCATCTGCAAAAGATTCATCTAAAGCTGCAAATAACATATCTGCACTTCTCTTAAAAGCGACAAAAACCAATACTTTTTTATAAGTATCTTTATCTTTTAAAAAATGATTTAATAGATTAACTTTCGTGTAGAAATTTGGAACATCATAACACTGTTGTGAAATATTATCGAGTGGTGTTCCACTAACAGCAATAGAGACCTTTTCAGGCGATTTGAAGAAATCTGTAATCAATGCATCTACATCGTCAGTCATTGTTGCAGAAAACATAATGTTTTGTCTTCTTTCTGGAAGAATGTCAAAAATATTTAATAACTGAAATCGAAAACCTAAATCGAGCATTACATCTACTTCATCAATTACTAATTTCTGAATAGATTTCATATTTAATGCTTTGCTTAATGCTAAGTCATACAATCTTCCTGGTGTCGCTACTACAATGTCTTGGCCTTGCATTATGGCTCTTTTTTGCACATTTATATTGGCCCCACCATAAACACCAAGTACCCTTAAGGTAATGTATTTTGCTAATTTCTCTATTTCTTCTACCACTTGCAATACAAGTTCTCTTGTAGGCACCAGTACTAAAACTCTTGGAAACTTTTGCTCAGAATAGTTTAGATCTCTTAAAATGGGTAGCATGTATGCAAACGTTTTACCTGTTCCTGTTTGTGCGATACCCACAACATCTTTACCAGATCTAACTATAGAAAAAGATTGTTCTTGAACCGGAGTTGGATGTGTAAATCCTAAATCTTCTACCGCGTTTAGCAGTTGGTTCGATAAATTTAAATCTTGAAAAGTAGTTTGCATATAAAAAAATTATAGGGCAAAGATAAGATTTCTATTATGTTACTACTCTATAATTGATGTTATTGTAACAACTTATTTTAAAAAATAGTAGTTCTTTAGTAAATAAAAAACCGATACGTACGTGTATCGGTTTTTTTATAATGTATTTAATGAAATTTTTAAATCTCTAAAATGATATTTGACTATCCACCAAAATCATCAAATCGAATATTTTCATCTGCAATACCAAAATCTTCTCCCATTTTCTGAACCGCATTGTTCATTAATGGTGGACCACAGAAATACAATTCTAAATCTTCTGGTGCTTCATGATGGTTTAAATAATTATCAATTACACAATTATGAATAAATCCTAAAAAACCATCTCCATCTGTATCGTTAATATCTTTCTTTACTTTCCAATTATCAGACTCTAAAGGGTCTGATAAAGCGATGTAAAATTTAAAGTTTGGAAAATCTCTCTCTAATGCTCTAAAATGTTCTATATAAAATAATTCGGCTTTAGAACGTCCTCCATACCAATATGTAACAGTTCTTCCGGTTTTTAAAGTTCTAAATAAATGGTACAAATGAGATCGCATCGGTGCCATTCCAGCTCCTCCACCAACATATAACATTTCTGCTTCAGATTCGTTGATAAAGAACTCACCGTAAGGTCCTGAAATCACACATTTATCACCTTTCTTTAGGTTAAATATATAGGAAGATGCAATTCCTGGGTTTACATCCATCCATCCGCCCTTTGCTCTATCAAAAGGAGGTGTAGCAATACGAACATTTAACATAATCTCTCTTCCTTCTGCTGGAAAAGAAGCCATAGAATATGCTCTTTCTACAGTTTCGTTATTTTTCATTACCAATGGTCTTAAGTTAAACTTATCCCATTCTGCTTCAAATTTATCAGGTGTATCGTGCTCTTCTGGATGCGCAGTAATATCCATTTCTGAATATTTAACTTCACATTCAGGAATTTCAATTTGAATGTATCCTCCTGCTTTGTATCCCATATCTTCTGGAATTTCTACTACAAATTCTTTAATAAAAGTGGCTACATTATAATTTCTTACAACAACAGCATCCCATTTTTTTATTCCAAAAATTTCTTCTGGTATTGAGATATCCATGTCTTGTTTTACTTTTACCTGACAAGATAAACGAGCACCAGATGCTAATTCTTTTCTTGTAAAATGAGGCGTTTCTGTTGGAAGCGCTTCACCACCACCGGCATTAACGTGACACTCACATTGAATACAAGTTCCACCACCACCACAAGCAGATGGTAAAAATATTTTTTCTGCCCCTAGTGTTGACAATAAAGTTCCTCCAGAACCTACTTCAATTGTTCTTTCTCCATTAATGGTGATTTTTACGGGTCCTGATGGAGATAATTTTTGTTTTACAAATAATAACAATGCGACTAAAAGCAAAGTTATAACAAGAAACGCTGCTACTGTAGCTGCGATTGTTCCAAATGTACTTGCTGCTAAAATCATTATTCTTGAATTTCTTTAATGTTGTTTGCTACTTCTTTTTTCTCTACTTCCTTCGCTTTTATATCATCAGCTTTAACAGGTGTAACAGCTTGTGATGCAGAAGTTTCAGTTGCTTCCTCATCACCACCTGTTAACATACCTCCAAAACTCATAAAACCAATAGCCATTAAACCAGTTACAATAAACGTAATACCTAAACCTCTTAATGGCGCAGGAATACTAGAATATCTAATCTTTTCACGAATGGCTGCAATTGCTAAAATGGCTAAAAACCATCCGATTCCTGAACCAATTCCATACGTTGTTGCCAACCCTAAAGTTGCAATTTCACGAGATTGCATAAATAGAGATCCTCCTAAAATTGCACAGTTTACAGCAATTAATGGTAAAAAAATACCTAATGAATTGTATAAAGAAGGTGAAAATTTTTCTACAATAATTTCTACCAATTGTACCATTGTTGCAATCGTTGCAATAAACAAGATAAATGATAAGAAACTCAAATCATAAGAAGCATATTCTGCACCTAACCAAGTTAAAGCTCCAGGTTGTAATATATATTGATCTAACAACCAGTTTAAAGGAACGGTTACAGCTAATACAAAGATTACTGCAGCTCCTAAACCTACAGCTGTAGTTACTTTTTTAGATACTGCTAGGTAAGAACACATTCCTAAAAAGGTTGCGAATACCATGTTATCTATAAAGATCGACTTAAAAAATAATTCTAAATGTTCCATATTTTATGTTTTTTTCTCTTCTTATTTATTCTCTTTTTAAAATTAAGAGATAAACTATAAAGAGATTTTTTAGTCCTCGATTAATGCTTCGTTTCTACTACGTTGTATCCAAATGATAATTCCAACAACAATTAATGCCATAGGAGCCAATAACATAAAACCGTTATTTTCATATCCAAAAGCATAAACACCTGTTTTTTCAATTGGGTCTCCTAACACTTTATATCCTAATAAAGTACCAGACCCCAATAGTTCTCTAAAGAAACCAACCAATATTAAAATTACACCATACCCAACTGCATTTCCAATTCCGTCTAAAAAAGAACGCCAGGGTCCGTTTGCCAAAGCAAAAGCTTCAAAACGCCCCATAATTATACAATTTGTGATGATTAATCCGATAAATGCTCCAAGTGTTTTACTTAGTTCATACTGAAAAGCTTTCAATACTAAATCAACAATAATCACGAGTGTTGCAACCACAATAAGTTGTGCAATAATTCTAATTTTTGAAGGTATAATATTTCTCATTAAAGAGATTACAATATTTCCAACACCCATCACAAACAATACAGAAATTGCCATTACAATTGAAGCTTTTAATTCTGCTGTAATTGCTAATGCAGAACAAATACCTAATACTTGAATTGTAATTGGATTATTATCTGCAAATGGATCTGTGATTAATGCTGCGTCTTTTTTTGATAAAAGTCCCATATTAATTTGTTTTTAAAGTGTTAAAGAATGATACATATTTTTTCAGCTCAGATTTAATCATTGCTGATACTCCGTCACCAGTAATTGTTGCTCCGGCAATTGCATCTACTTCGTTGTCTATTTTATCTTCGTTCTTTGGATCGTTATTAGATTTAGAAATTGCAATTCCTTTAAAAGCACCATCTTTCTTTAAGTGCTCTCCAATAAAGTCATCCATAAAGAAACGTAATTTAATGTTTGCTCCCAAACCTGCTGTTTCTCCTTTGTGATCAAAATAAGCTCCTTGAATTACCATATCTTCATCCATTCCTACGTAAGCCCAAACAGCATCCCATAGACCTTTTCCTCTAATTGGTGCGATATAAAATGTTTTACCATCTTTCTCTCCAACAAATAATGGAAATTTTCTTTCTTTCCCTTCTTTTTCTGCAGTTTGCTCTTTTTTAACATCTATTAAATATGCATTGTCATCTTCTGTTATTTTACCTCCTTGAATGACCAATTGTTTTGTGATGTATTTTGAAAATTCTTCACCTACTTTGTCTTTTGAAACAAAGATTGCACTAGATTCATCATTATCATTTACACCCATTGCGTATAAAATATTCTGCTGCTTTTCTATACGTTTATTTTCATCAATTGTTGGTTTTAATGACGATGCTAAAAATGCTAATAAAGTTCCTACAACTAACACCATTCCTGTTGCGAAAATTAGTGTATATATATTACTATCTGTTTTCTTACTCATAATTAGGCAGTTTTAACTTTAGCACGTTTTAGTCTTCTTTTTACATTTCCTTGAACCACGTAATGGTCAATTGTTGGAGCAAAAACGTTCATTAATAAAATGGCTAAGAATACGCCTTCTGGATATGCTGGGTTAAATACACGAATCATAATTGAAATAAACCCAATTAAGAAACCATAAATCCATTTTCCTTTATTTGTCTGTGATGCGGTTACTGGGTCTGTTGCCATGTAAACAGCACCAAATGCTAAACCACCAATCATTAAGTGTTCCCACCAAACGGTATTCATTAGTCCGTAAAACTTACTTGATTCTGTAATAATATCTGCGGCAACTACTTGGTTAAAAATGAAACCCATAACGGCTGCTCCTAAAAAAGTAGATACGATAATTCTCCAACTTCCTATTTTTGTAAAAATTAAGAAAGCTGCCCCCAACAATATTAAAAGTGTTGATGTTTCTCCAATAGAACCTGGAATAAAACCCATAAACTTATCAAATGTAGAGTACACTACTTCTTGATTTTGTGCATAAGCTCCTAAGATAGTTTCTCCAGAAATTGCATCTGCAGTACCTGTTCTATTTACAGCGTCATATACCCATACTTTATCTCCACTCATCCAAGTTGGATATGCAAAGAATAAAAATGCTCTAATGGTTAAAGCTGGATTTAAGATATTCATTCCTGTTCCTCCAAAAACTTCTTTACCAATTACTACACCAAAAACTACAGCAACTGCTAACATCCACAAAGGAGTATCAATTGGCACAATTAAAGGCACTAACATTCCGGTTACCAAATAACCTTCTTCTACTTCGTGTCCTTTTATTACTGCAAAAATAAATTCTACAATAAGACCAACACCGTAAGATACAATTACCAATGGTAATACTTTTATAATTCCAATCCAGAAATTATCAAATGTAAAAAAGTTAGCCAGTACATCTGTTCTTAAAGAGCCATCAATAGCTGCATAATGCTGAAAACCAGCATTAAACATACCAAACAGTAAACACGGCACTAAAGCCATAATGACAATATTCATTGTACGTTTTAGATCATCTGCCGCTTTAATATGAGTTCCTCCTTGAGTCGTCTCATTTGGTAAATATAAAAAAGTATGGATTGCGTTAAACGCAGGTGCCATTTTAGTCCCTTTATATTTTTCTTTTAAATTATGTAAATTTTGTTTTAAGCCCATAACTTTATCCTATTTCTTCTCTCATTAAGTCCAACCCTTCTCTGATAATCTTTTGATGTGGTTGTTTTGATACACAAATAAATTCTGTCAAAGCAAAATCTTCTGGCGCTACTTCATACGCACCTAGAGCTTCCATTTCATCTAGATCTTTATACATACAAGATTTTAACAATTGCATTGGGTATATATCTAATGGAAACACTTTTTCATAAGAACCGGTAACTACAAAAGCTCTATGTTCTCCATTAGTATTGGTGTTTAAATCGTATTTTTTACTTGGTGATAACCAAGAAAAAGTAAGTGCTCTTGAAGCTGATATTTTATTAAATATTGGTTTATTCCAACCAAAAAACTCATAATCGTCTCCTTCAGGAATTGCTGTAATTTGATTGTCATAATACCCCAAACTTCCCTCTAAAGAAACTTGCGTTCCAGACAATACGTTTCCGCTGATAATTCTTGTATGTTCTGACTGTAAATTATCAGCAACAATCGTTGCAATCGTTGCTCCTGGATAGGCAGTTACATATTTAGGTTTTGAAAACTGAGAACCTGTTAATGCAACAGTTCTTTTTGCATTAAATTTACCTGTTAACAGCAGTTCTCCAATAACAACTAAATCTTGTGGAGTAACTACCCAAACAACCTCTCCTTTATTAATAGGATCTACTTGAGCAATCTGTGTACTTACGTTTCCTATTGGATGAGGACCAACTAAACCGTGAAGTTCAGCGTCTTTGACGCCATTAAAAGGTGACAAATTTGTCTCTTTAGAAATAGAAACATGCACTTTTCCTTCAGTTAACTTGGCTAAAGCTGTAATTGCTACTTGCAACTCTGCTTCTTTTCCTTTTAGGGCATAATCTAAATCTGGTGCTAAAGGCGCACTATTATAACCTGAAATAAAAATTGCTTTAGGTGATTGATTTGGGTTTGCTACAACATCGTATGGACGTTGTTTAACAAATGGCCAACACCCCGAAGAAAGTAAATGGTTTTTCACTTCTTCTCCAGACATTTTTGACGCTTCTTTCTTGCCGAATTCTGCAAAATGTTGCTTCGCGTCTGCTTGGATTGTAATTTCTAACACTTTTCTTCTTTCTCCACGAACAATAGCTATAATCTTTCCGCTAACAGGTGATGAAAATAAAATGCGCGCATCACTTTTAGAATAAAAAAGTGATTCTCCTGCTTTTACTTCTGCTCCAACTTTAACGTTAAGTTTAGGTATTATTCCGTGAAAATCTTCTGGCTTTATAGCATAAACACCAGCAGTTTCTGTAACCGCCAAGGTTTGTTCTGCCTCGCCAACAAGTTTGATATTCAAACCTTTTTTTATACGGATGTCTTTTGACATATAAATAGGACTTTTAATTAGCTTAAAAAACACGCAAATTTATGAATTTTGTAAGCTTCTTAAAGACAAAATGAAGTTAATATTATTTAAAAAACATTATTTATATTGATTCTAAATAATAAATATTTTTATTCACTTATAATTTAGTAGGTTTGTGTTTTTAGAAAAGCGAATTCACAGAAATATGATATTGAAAAAAAAGATTTTTTTAACCCTCTTTTGTATCACTTTTGGAGTATTCTTGTATGCTCAAGGAAATATTAAAAGCATACAATTAAAAACCTCAAAGCCAACAAATTTTTCTACTATCGTGCCCTTAGGCCAGGTATTGCAACTTTCATTTGACGATTTGCAAGCGGATCAAAAAGAGTACTCGTATAAAATTGAACATATGAACGCTGATTGGACACCTAGTAATATTCCAAGTAATATATATATTATTGGGTTTAATCAAAA
Organism: Polaribacter sp.; assembly: GCA_029238315.1. Lineage (GTDB taxonomy): Bacteria > Bacteroidota > Bacteroidia > Flavobacteriales > Flavobacteriaceae > Polaribacter. The sequence goes on from JAQWGI010000008.1 coordinate 39,344, forward strand.
CCGAATATTAAGGTACGAAAACTCTTTTAACACTTTCCAGAACTACACACACTACAGCGTACAAATTCCAAATTCTAATACACAAATTACAAAAAGTGGCAATTACTTAATTTCTGTTTTAAACGAATATGAAGAGGTAATTTTTACTCGAAAATTTACTTATTACGAAAGCAATGCACTAGTGGGTGTTTCTGTTATACGAAGCAGCAATACATCGCAAGGAAATCAACAGCAAACTGTTCAGTTTACAATCAATTACAACGGAAACGAAATCAGAAATCCATCTCAAGAAATTGAAACAGTTGTTATACAGAATAATAATTGGAAGACTGCTATTTACGATTTAAAACCGCAATTTTACAGAAACAATCAGTTGGTATATAAGTACTTCAACAAACCTAACTTTTGGAGCGGAAACGAGTACCTTAACTTTGACAATAAACAAATTAGAAACAGCACTATTCAGATTGCACGAGTAGAAAAAAAAGACATCTACCACAGTTATTTGTACCCTCAACAAGCTAGGAAAGATAGGCCCTACACTTATTTTCCTGATATCAATGGACACTTTATTATTAGAACAATTGAAGCAAACAAAGCACAAACAGAAGCAGACTATGCAATGGTGCATTTTTCTTTAGATAGCCGGCTAATAAACAACAAAGAAATCTACGTTTATGGAGCATTTAATGATTTTTCGCTGACTACAGAAAACAAAATGAAATTCAATACTAACAACAGCAGACACGAAACGGCTATCTTACTAAAGCAAGGTTTCTATAATTATACTTTTGTTACCAAAGACAAAAGCGGCATTGTAAATCCAATAGAAATTAATGGATCTTTTGATGAAACTGAAAATGAATATTCGGTAGTGGTATATTACCAAGCATTTGGCGAAAATTATCAAAGAGTTCTTGGATTAGGTACCGGGTTTATAAATGTACGTCAATAAAACGTACTTATTTTTTTGTATTTGCTTAAAGTTCTTATCTTTGAGAGGCTAATTTTTTTAAATTATGGTTCAGCAAATTACAAATGGCATAAAAATCTCTATCAACACAAAGTGTAACGGAACAATTGTAAAAAATCATAATGTACTTAACGCATTTAGCTACTTTGTTACGATTCAAAATGAATCAGAACAAGTTGTGCAACTTCTAGAACGTTTTTGGGAAATTTCTGACGCCTTAAACGACAAAGAATTTGTGGCAGGAGAAGGTGTTGTTGGACAAAAACCAACATTAAAACCCAACGAACAATACACTTATAGATCTAACTGTTTTCTACTTGGCGATGCTGGCTCTATGAAAGGAACTTTTAAAATGATTGACAAAAAAACAAACCTTCTATTTCAAGTAATTATTCCTTCTTTTCAATTAACAACGATTCCGTTACTCAATTAATGAAACTCAAAAAGAAAAAGAAATCAGCAACAGTAAAGGTTTTAAACACAGCGTGTTTTAATTGTGGACACCCATTCTATGGAAACGAAAAATATTGTCCAGAATGCGGGCAAGCCAACAAAAACAAACGCATAACATTTGGTAATTTTTTACATGAAGTTTTTAATGGTTTTATTTCTTGGGATTCAAAATTTTGGACCACATTTATCCCGCTAATAATAAAGCCAGGCAAAGTTTCTAGAGACTATGTAGAAGGTAAACGTCAACGATACGCAAATCCATTTCGGTTTTATTTATCTATTTCTGTAATTTTCTTTTTAACATTAGGTTTTACAGATAGTTATGAAAGATTTAATGATTTAAAATTAGGCAAAAATGAATCCGAAAAAAGTATCAATCAGAAAATAGAGGATGCAACAAAGGAGATAGATTCTGTAAATATCAAAACAGACTTAAAAGATGTGTTGATAAAAACGGGCGCAGAAAACAAAAAACAAACTAAAATAACCTCTAGTAAAGATTCACTAAAAACAAAAGCTGCAAAATCTAATAGATTAAAGATTTATGGATTCCCTGATGCACTAAAATTTTATAATTTTCAGAAAAAAAATCCAACCATAAAAATAGAAAATGCATTAGATAGTTTAAAAGTTAAACACAACTTTTTAAATAGATTTATGTACAGTCGTTTTCAAACTTTAGATAATGTTTTAAAAAGCACAGAAAACCAGAAGCAATTTCAAAATCAGCTAATTTCTTACATTTCGATTTCTTTATTTATTTTTCTACCATTATTTACACTGGTTTTAAAACTATTATATGTGAGAGGTAAATTTACTTATGTAGAGCATTTGGTGTTTGTTTTTCATACACAAACCGTTTTCTTTTTACTATTGACACTCTTTTATCTGATCAGTTTTTTTAGTACAAACACATTTATGAAGGGAGTGTTTTTAATACTTTTTTTAGTTTATTTACTCATGGCAATGAAGCGTTTTTATAACCAAGGATACCTCAAAACTTTTACAAAATACATACTAATTAATTTAAGTTTTTTCTTTATTTCTTTATTTGGATTTATAATTGTAACTCTTATTACTTTTACCTTCTATTAAATACCTTTATTACAACAAATCGTTTTACGTTAAGATTACTTGTTTATTTTTAAAACCTAAAATAAATTGTAACTTCGCACTTCATAATTAGTAGATTAAAATTAAAACAACATAAAATGGCAAGAGGATTTTTTAACGTTCCTACAGCAGTAAATGAACCTGTAAAAGGGTATGCTCCAGGATCTCCAGAAAGAGAAGAATTATTAGCAACTTACAAAGAAATGTTTAACAGCAACATTGATGTACCAATGCACATTAATGGTGAAGAAGTGAGAACTGGAAACACTAAAAACATCACACCACCTCACGATCATAAACATGTAGTTGGCCAATATCATGTAGCAGAAAAAAGCCATGTAGATATGGCCATCTCAACTGCTTTAGCTGCAAGAGAAGCTTGGTCTTCTGTATCTTGGATGGAACGCGCTTCAATTTTCTTAAAAGCTGCTGAGTTATTAGCAGGGCCTTACAGAGCAAAAATGAATGCAGCAACAATGATTGCTCAATCTAAGAATGTACACCAGGCAGAAATTGATGCTGCTTGCGAAATGATTGATTTTTTCCGCTTCAACGTTCAGTACATGACAGATATTTTTAAAGATCAACCAGATTCTGCACCAGGTATTTGGAACAGAGTTGAGTACAGACCATTAGAAGGATTTGTGTATGCAATTACTCCTTTTAACTTTACATCTATTGCTGCAAATTTACCAGCAGCTGCAGCTTTAATGGGAAATGTAGTTGTTTGGAAACCCTCTGATCATCAAGCATATTCTGCTCAAGTAATTGTAGATTTATTTAAAGAAGCTGGTTTACCTGATGGCGTAATTAACGTTGTTTATGGAGACCCCGTTATGGTAACTGATACCGTATTAGCTTCTCCAGATTTTTCTGGATTACACTTTACAGGTTCTACCCATGTTTTTAAACATTTATGGAAACAAATTGGCAACAACATCAACAACTATAAAACATATCCAAGAATTGTTGGAGAAACTGGTGGAAAAGATTTTATCTGGGTTCACAACTCTTCAAATCCTTTACAAGTAGCTACCGCAATTACAAGAGGTTCTTTTGAATTTCAAGGGCAAAAATGTTCTGCAGCTTCAAGAGCTTATATTCCTGCATCAATGTGGTCAGCAGTAAAAAAACATTTAATTGCACAAGCAAGCGAAATTAAAATGGGTTCTCCAGAAGATCCATCAAATTATGTAAATGCAGTAATTCATGAAGGTTCTTTCGATAAAATTGCAAGTTTCTTAGACGCAGCTAAAACTGATAAAGATGCTGAAATAATTATTGGTGGTGGCCACGATAAATCTGTTGGATACTTTATTGAGCCAACCATTATTGTAGCGAAAAATCCAAAATACACAACCATGTGTACAGAGTTATTTGGCCCTGTAATGACCATTTACGTTTACGAAGATGCAGAATGGGAAGCTTCGTTAAAACTCGTTGATGAAACTTCTGAGTATGCTTTAACAGGTGCAATCTTCTCTACAGACAGATACATTGTAGAAAAGGCTTCTAAGGCGTTGGAAAATGCTGCCGGAAACTTCTACATCAATGACAAACCTACTGGTGCCGTTGTAGGACAACAACCTTTTGGTGGTGCAAGAGCATCAGGTACTAATGACAAAGCTGGTTCTGCACAAAACTTATTACGCTGGACATCTGTAAGATTAATAAAAGAAACCTTTGTTACTCCTCAAGACTATAAATATCCGTATTTGGGATAGGATTTGAAAACAAATTTTTAAAGACCTCATCTGTTCTAATGTACTGAATAGATGAGGTTTTTTTATTTAAAAAACAATTCAGCTCTATATTTAACAAAATTCAAACTGAAGATTTTGTATCTTTAACAGCATCTAATAATTACCCTAACAAACAACCAAAATAATGATTAAAAAAATGCTCCTTTTTGCATTTGCAATTACCCTAATTGCCTGCAATTCAGAAAAAACAACAACTTTAAATGTTGACTTCGAAAAATTTGAACTAGAAAACGGCTTACAAGTTGTAATGCATGTAGATAAATCTGACCCAATTGTTGCCGTTGAATTAATGGCGCACGTTGGATCTGCAAGAGAAATAGAAGGAAGAACAGGTTTTGCTCATTTATTTGAACACTTATTATTTCTAGAATCAGAAAACCTAGGAAAGGGCGGATTGGATAAAATGAGTGCTAGAATTGGTGGTTCTGGAGCAAACGGCTCTACCTCTAGAGATAGAACAAATTATTTACAAACAGTACCAAATGACGCCTTAGAAAAAATGATTTGGGCAGAAGCAGATAAATTAGGTTGGTTTATTAATACGGTAACTGAACCGGTTTTAGCAAAAGAAAAACAAGTTGTAAAAAACGAAAAAAGGCAAGGTGTAGACAACCGTCCGTATGGATTTAATCAACAAATTATTGATCGAAGTTTATATCCTAAAAATCACCCCTACAATTGGCAAGTAATTGGTTCTCTAGAAGATCTACAAAACGCTACTTTAGAAGATGTAAAAATATTTTTTAGAAAATGGTATGTTCCTAACAATACAACTTTGGTGTTGTCTGGAGATTTTGATCCAGTACAAGCAAAAAAATGGGTAGAAAAATACTTTAATGAAATTCCGAGAGGAAATAAAATTATTCCACAAGAAAAAAGACCTGGTGTTGTAACAGAGTCTAAGCTTTTATATTTTGAAGACAATTTTGCACGATTACCAATGTTAACAATGGCTTGGCCAGCAGTAGAACTTTATAATAAAGATTCTTATGCATTAGATATTCTAACACAATACTTATCTGACGGAAAAAACGCCCCATTAAACACCATTTTAGTAGACGACTTAAAACTAACCTCATATACTTCTATGGGAACCTACACTTCTGAATTGGCAGGACAAATTCAATTAAGTGTTCGCGGATTTAACAATGTAGACTTGAACAACGTAAGTGACGGAATTCAGAAAGCTTTTAAAAATTTTGAAGAAAACGGTATTCCTGAAAAAGATTTAGACAGAATAAAAGCAGGCTTAGAAACGGGTTTTTACAACAGTTTATCGAGCGTTTTAGGAAAGGGAACAAACTTAGCATCATATAATACATATACTGGCGATCCAAGTTTTATCAATAAAGAAATTGGCTACACATTAAATGTCACCAAGGAAGATGTGATGCGTGTTTTTAAAAAATATATTAAAGGTAAAAACTTTATTGCAACTAGTTTTGTTCCTAAAGGAATGAAAGAATTAGCATTGAAAGAATCCAAAGAGGCTGTAATAAAAGAAGAAAAAATTGTACAAGGAGCAGAAGAAAATTTTAACCCAAAAATTGCTGCAAAATACACAAAAACACCTTCAGAAATCAATCGTTCTGTTGAACCTCCTTACGGATTATCACCAGCTATGAGTGTACCTAATGTATGGAAAGATAAATTAACGAACGGCATACAGGTATTCGGAATTGAAAATAACGAAGTGCCTTTAGTGCGTTTTAACTTAGTAATTGATGGGGGTCAATTATTAGAAAATATGGACAAATTAGGTGTTGCTAATTTAACAGCTAGCTTAATGAACAGAGGAACAAAAAATAAAACAGTAGCGCAATTACAAGAAGCTGTTCAAGAATTAGGTGCATCTATTAGAGTTGCTGCATCCAAAGAAAATATTACTATTAGCGGAACAACTTTAGCTAAAAATTACAGAAAAACATTGGCTTTGGTAGAAGAAGTTATATTAGAGCCACGTTGGGATGTTTCAGAATTTGAACTACTAAAAAAATCTGTTAAAGCTAATTTACGTCAGCAAGAAGCAAGTCCAACAACTATTGCAAGTAATGTGTATAATGGTTTAATTTATGGCGAAAGCAATATTAGATCTAAAAACACTTTAGGCACTATTGCCTCTGTTGAAGAAATTGAACTAGCTGATTTAAAAGCATATTATTCAAATTACATTTCTCCATCAATTGCAAAAATGCATATTGTAGGAGACATCAATAAAGATGATGCATTAGCTTCTCTGCAAAATTTAGCTTCTAAATGGGAAACTAAAAAAGTCATTATTCCGGTTTATAAAACCCCTACAGCTCCCAATAAACCAACCGTATATTTTTATGATGTACCAAACGCAAAACAATCTGTAATTAATTTTGGTGCACCTGCATTAGCCATAACTGATAAAGATTTTTATCCGGCAACGGTAATGAATTACATTCTTGGTGGTGGTGGATTTGCATCACAATTAACACAAGAGTTAAGAGAAGGCAAAGGATACACCTACGGAATTGGGTCTGGTTTTTCTGGCACAAAAGCGGCTGGAGCTTTTACTATTTCTAGTAGAGTTAGATCAAATGTTACGTTAGAATCTGCACAATTAGTAAAGAAAATAATTACTGATTATCCAAAGAAGTTTTCTGACAAAGATTTGGCTACTACCAAAGGCTTTTTAATAAAAAGTAATGCTCGAAGATTTGAAACCATGGGCGCAAAATTAAACATGTTACAAACTATGAGTGCTTATAATTTTGATGCTGACTACATTAAAAAAAGAGAAAAAATTGTGAATGATATCACTATTGAAGAAATACAAGAATTGTCAAAAAAATATGTAAATCCCAATAAAATGATTTGGTTATTTGTTGGTGATGCAGCGTCTCAATTAGATCGTTTAAACGAATTAGGATTTGGAAAACCTGTATTACTTAACAAAACAAGAGAAAAAATTAAAAACTAATTCAATATAAACCTCATCTAAAGCAAAAATAAACTAACCTTGAGATGAGGTTTTTTAATTCCTTTTTAAATAACTTCGCAGTCTTACTTTTTTAGTTAAAATTAAAAAATGCATTTATACATATTAGTGCATCAAAAAATGAACAAATTCAGCTCAAAATACTTCTCCTATTTTCCAATCTTTGGACTTGGTTTATATGTAATAATATTTACTATTGCAGTTTTAGATTATCCTGGTGGATCTGACAATTATCCAAATGCCACAACCGGTTACAGCTTTTTTCATAATTTTTTGTGCGACGCTATGAACCCAATTACTCAGGGCGGAGCTTTAAATGAAGCTAGATTTATGGCTGTTATTTCTCATTTAATCTTAAGCCTCTCAATGATTTCTTTCTTTTATATTTTACCTAAAATTTTTGATGTAAAAAATAAAAACACAAAATTAATTACTGTTTTTGGTATGGCATCAATGATTGCATTGATGTTTATGTATACAGAATATCATGATTTAATTGTAACCATAACAGGTGTTTTAGGTGCAATTGCATTGATTCCGTTTTTTATAGAACTGAGAAGCTTTAAAAACAAAGGATTAAAGCGTATCGCTTACCTCTGCTATACATTAAGTATTATAGTGTTTTTAATTTTTGAAACCAAAATAGGCATCTATTACCTTCCTATTATACAGAAAATAACTTTTTTTGCAGATTCTTATTGGGTAATATGGTCTTGTCTTTTTGTAATTAAGAAAAATAAAGCAACTTTAAATATCGCCTAAAAACTATTTTCCCTTGTGCTTCATTGGTAAATGCACTACTTTTTTGGTTTCAAAAAAAGCTTCATCAAAGTAGTCTGGTAAATTATAAGTAGTGGCAGAAGTGTATTTTGCTAACTCTTCAGACAAATCACCGCCTTTTAGGTATAAGATTCCGTTTTTTAAATCATGTTGTTGCTTTTTAGCAATTTTTCCTTTATTCCAGCGTACAAAAGTTTCCATTTGTGCAACAGCTCTACTTACAATAAAATCATATTCTTCTTTTACTTCTTCAACTCTACCATGAGTTGTTTTTACATTTTGCAACCCTAAACCTTCAACAACTTCGTTTACTACCTTAATTTTTTTACCGATAGAATCTACCAAATGAAAATTTGTTTCTGGAAATAAAATAGCTAACGGAATACCAGGAAACCCACCACCAGTTCCAACGTCCATTACATTTGCACCTGGTTTAAACTCCATCACCTTTGCAATTCCTAAAGAATGAAGTACGTGGCGCAAATACAGCTCATCTATATCCTTTCTAGAAACCACATTGATTTTTAAATTCCAATCTTGATACAACTCTTGCAATTTTGAAAACTGAGCAACCTGAATTTCTGTTAAATTTTTGAAGTATTTCTGTATAATTTCCATAAACTTGTAATAAGTTGCAAACTTAGTTAAATGTTCACAAACAATTCATAACAAAAACTGATGTTTATCATACTTAGAAACCACAAAAAGCATATTTTTGTCAATTACAAACAAACAACTACATGAAAACTATTAATTTTTCTAGAATAGATAAAGCTAAATTTTTTAGAACACTTAACAAACGTGTAAATTCTTACTTTAAAGAAAACAACTTGAAACGTACTGGAAACTGGAAACTCTACTCAAAAGCTGTTCTTATGTTTTCATTATTCTTAGTGCCTTTTATTTTAATTTTAACGATTTCTATGCCGCAATGGGTAATGGCTTTGTTAATGATTGTAACTGGTGTTGGAATGGCCGGAGTTGGCATGAATGTTATGCATGATAGCAATCACGAATCTTTTTCTAGTAAAAAATGGGTGAATAAATTAATGGGAAGTAGCATTTATATCCTTGCCGGAAATGTATATAACTGGAAAGTACAGCACAACGTACTACACCATACTTTTACCAATGTAAAAGATCATGATGAAGATATTGATGCAGGTAGAATTATTCGATTCTCGAAACATTCTAAATGGTTTAAGATTCATCAATTTCAAAAATACTATTCAATTTTTTTATACGGATTACTAACTATTAATTGGGCAATCACTACAGATATAAAGCAAATGCGTAGTTACCTAAAGCGTAAATTATCTTATGGTAAATTTCCAAATCCAAAAGTAGAATGGACCAAATTAATTATCTCTAAAGTTGTGTATTATGCACTTTGGATTGCTTTACCTCTTTTAGTTTTAGACATTGCTTGGTGGAAAGTTATCATCGGGTTTTTAGTAATGCATTATACTGCAGGAATGATTTTAAGTTTGGTTTTTCAACTAGCTCATATTGTACCAAACACAAAAATGCCAATACCAGATAAAGAAGGTAATTTAGAGCATACCTGGGCAGTACATCAGCTGTATACAACCTCTAATTTTGCGCCAAGCAATTGGATTGTTAACTTTTACACTGGCGGTCTAAATCACCAAGTAGAGCATCATATTTTTCCTCATATTTCTCATGTTCATTATCAGAAATTAGCTACAATTGTAAAAGATACCGCTAAAGAATTTAATTTACCATATAATGAATATCAAACTACTAGAAGAGCAATTATTGAGCACTTTAAACATTTAGGTAACTTAGGAAAACAACCAGAAATAGTCGCATAAAAATTAACTTTTAGAATTTTACTTACCATGTCAAACCCATTATCAGACAGAATAAAAAGTTTACCCGTTTCTCAAACATTGGCAATGGCCGCAAAAGCAAGAGAATTAAAAACTGCAGGGAAAGATATTATCAGTTTAAGTTTGGGCGAACCAGATTTTAATACGCCAGATTTTATTAAAAATGCAGCTATTGAGGCCATAAATCAAGATTACAATTCTTATACACCTGTCGATGGCTATGTAGAGTTAAAAGAAGCTATTTGTGTTAAATTTAAACGTGATAATGCGCTAAATTACAATCCAAATCAAATTGTCGTTTCTACAGGGGCAAAACAATCAATTGCAAATATTGCGCAAGTATTACTAAACCCTGGTGATGATGTTTTATTACCAGCTCCATATTGGGTAAGCTATTCTGCAATTGCTACTTTATGTGAAGCTAATTTTATTGAAATTCCGTCTTCAATCGAAAACGATTTTAAAATAACTCCTGCGCAACTAGAAGCTGCAATTACACCAAATACAAAAATGATTTTCTTTAATTCGCCAAATAACCCTAGTGGAACAATATACAGCGAACAAGAATACAGAGATCTGGCAAAGGTGCTTGAAAAACACCCAAAAATATTTATTTTATCAGACGAGATTTACGAACATATTAATTACGGCGAAAAGCCTTTTAGCTTTGCCGCTATTGAAAACATGTTCGATAGAACAATAACCGTAAATGGTCTAGCAAAGGCATTTGCAATGACAGGCTGGAGAATTGGATATATTGGTGGTCCAGAATGGATTGCAAAAGCATGTACTAAAATGCAAGGACAAATTACGTCTGGCACAAATTGTATTGCACAGAGGGCGGCAATTACAGCTGTTCTAGCAGATCCAAGCGAAGTGCAATTTATGGTAAATGAATTTAAAAACCGAAGAGATATGGTTTTAGATTTATTAGGAAAAATAAATGGTTTTAAACTAAATACACCACCAGGTGCATTTTATGTTTTACCAGATATATCTACTTTCTTTGGAAAAATAATCAAAGGACAATTAATTAATAATGCCAATGATTTTTCTATGCTATTGTTAGAAAAAGCGAATGTTGCAACTGTTACAGGTGAAGCTTTTGGTGCACCAAATTGTATTCGTTTATCATATGCCGCATCAGTAGAACAATTACAAGAAGCAATTAAAAGAATAAAAAATGTATTGAGCTAACAATCAGTATTTTTTAAGAAAATAAAAACCTCATTTTTAGAAAATGAGGTTTTTATTTTAAAAAGGCTAAGTCTAAAACGGAATTTCATTATGATCTTTTTTTTTGCTACTTTTTCGCTTATAAATCAATTCTTTTTTTAGGTACAAATAAAGCTTGTCATAATCTATAATTGCTTTCCCCTTTTCTAAAATATCTGCACCAATTATACCATGAACCTCATTTGCATAATGCTGAATTAAAGCAGCATTAACATGCGCCATATCAAATAATACCAAATGGCTTTCAATGGTTTTCCACTTTCCAATCTGCATTGTATTATCTGTAGATTTTTTAGTTTCCATACCAGTAGCTCCAGCACCAGCCGCTTTAGTTTCTGACACTTCTGCATCTAACATAAAATAATCAATTACATCTAAGCCAACACAAGAGTTAGATGCTCCGGTATCTAATATAAATCGCCCTTTTACTCCATTAATTTTAGCTTTTAACTCTAAATGATTTGTAGCAATTTTTTTGAGTTTAATTTTTACATAATTCTTTTTCTTTAATACTTTTCTCAAACTTGGCATTTAACTGTATTTTTGTATTGCTAAAATACATTTTTAATGATTACCGATACACATACACATTTATATTCAGAGCAATTTGATGAAGATAGAAACGAAATGATGCAACGTGCAAAAGACGCTGGCGTTTCACGTTTTTTTATTCCTGCGATCGATAGTTCCTATACAAAAAGTATGTTAGAATTAGAATCAAACTTTAAAGGTGCTGTATTTTTAATGATGGGTCTACATCCTACTTCTGTAAAAGAAAATTACAAAGAAGAATTAGCGCATGTTAAAGAATGGATCGATAAACGAGGCTTTTACGCAATAGGAGAAATCGGAATTGATTTGTATTGGGATAAAAGCTTTTTAGCACAACAACAAGAGGCTTTTAAGACGCAAATACAATGGGCTAAAGAAAAAAAAATACCAATTGTAATTCATTGTAGAGATGCTTTTGATGAAATTTTTGAAGTCTTAGAAACAGAAAAGAGCGATGATTTGTTTGGGATATTTCATTGTTTTACAGGAACCTTAGCACAAGCAAAAAAAGCTATTACTTATAACATGAAATTAGGAATTGGTGGAGTTGCAACTTTTAAAAATGGCAAAATTGATCAATTTTTAAATGAAATCGACATCAAACATATTGTTTTAGAAACAGATTCTCCATATCTAGCGCCTAAACCTTATCGTGGAAAACGAAACGAAAGTTCTTACATAACCCAAGTTGTTGAAAAATTAGCTGGAATTTATGATTTAACTTTCCAAGAAATTGCCGAAATTACTACTCAAAATTCAAAAGAAGTATTTGGAATCTAACCAAACAGTATATTATAAAACACCTATTGGAACTGCAAAAATAGCTGGTGATAAAAACGGTATTCAATCTATTTCTGTGTTGGATGAAGATTTCTCTACTCCGCTCGAAATGACAAAGTCGGAAGAAATTGCTGCATATCTTAAAGACTGTATTTCGCAATTAGATGAATATTTTTCTGGAAAAAGAACTGAGTTCGATTTAAAATTAAATCCGAAAGGGACCGAATTCCAACAAAAAGTTTGGAAAGAATTATTGAACATTCCGTTTAATAAAACCAGAACGTATTTAGAGCAATCTAAAGCTCTTGGCGATGTAAAAGCAATCAGAGCTGTTGCTTCAGCTAACGGAAAAAATCCAATTTGGATTGTAATCCCTTGTCATCGTGTAATTGGCTCTGATGGTTCTATAACAGGATATGCTGGTGGAATTTGGCGAAAAAAATGGTTATTAGATCACGAAAATCCAGTAAAGCAGCAATCATTATTTTAAACTATTTTTACAATTATTACGTTTGCAATGTATGATTAAGAAAATTGTTTTTTTTTATTTCCTTTTCCTAGGTTTAACTACAACTGCACAAGTTAAATCTAAAGAATTTCGTTCAAAAAAAATTGAACTTGTAAACGACACCATTCAAATTGATACTGTAAACATCAATTCGCAATTGTTTAAGGTATTTAACGCTTCAAAAGAAAGAATTTCTTCTTTAGAATATCAAATCGATTTTATGAATGCAACACTTATTATTGATTCAAAAAAGCACCCAATTATTACGGTTGAATATTTTCGATTTCCTGATTTTGTTACGAAAATATACCAGAAATATGATGAACGTATTATTGTACCCAACACCAATAACACAAAAAAACTTTACAGTTTAACTACTAATAAAATTACTCAAAAAAAAGAACTCTTTAACAACTTAGAAACATCCGGTAATATAACTAGAGGCCTAACTATTGGAAATAATCAAAACTCGGTTGTAAACTCATCTTTAGATTTAACAATTAAAGGGAATCTAACAAAAGACGTAACCATAAAAGCAAACATTTTTGACACGAATATTCCGTTACAAAACAACGGGTATTCTCAAAGTATTACAGATTTTGACAGAATATTTATGGAATTTGAGCACAAAAATTGGCGTGTAAAAGCGGGTGATTTAGATTTGGTAAGTAACGAGAGTTATTTTATGCCGTTTACTAAAAAAGCATCTGGAATAGAAGTTGAAGCAAATATAAATAGCAATTTAAAAGCATTAGCTTCTGGAGCAGTTGTTAGAGGGAAATTTACAAGTTTTAAGTTTGTAGGTAAAGAAGGAAACCAAGGTCCATATAAAATTGTTGGCCCCAATAATGAACTTTTTATTACTATTGTTGCAGGAAGCGATGCGCTCTACGCAAATGGCATTCAATTAAATAGAGGAGAAAATAAAGATTACACCATAGATTACAACAATTCTGAAATTCGTTTTAACACTACTTTCCCAGTAACAAACGACGTTCGTTTTCATTTAGACTATCAATATTCTAATGGAAACTATACGCGTTTTGTTACGTACGAAAAAGCAACTTACAAAACTGAAAAATTGATTATTAATGGGCTTTTTTACAATGAAAATGATGCTAAAAATCAGCCAATTCAACAAAATTTATCTGATGAACAAAAGCAAATTTTAGCAAATGCTGGGAACGATAATTCTAAAATGTTTGCAAATAGTGCTTACAAAGATGTGTATTCTGAAAACAGAATTTTATACAAAAAAATAACAAACGGAGGGGTTGAAAATTTTGAATATTCAACAAACAACAAAGACGAATTATACAATGTAACTTTTAGTTTTATTGGTGCAAATAAAGGCAATTATGTATTAGATAAAACGATTGCAATTGGGAGTATTTACAAATATGTTGGAATAAATTTAGGAAATTATCAACCGAAAATAAGATTGACTGCTCCATCAAAATCTCAAGTTGCAGTGATAAATACAACGTATAATTCTTCTAAAAGAACAAGTTTTTTTGGAGAACTTGCATTAAGCAATAATGATGCAAATTTATTTTCTTCAATTGATAATTCTCAAAACAAAGGTTTAGCCGCAAAATTAAAATGGAATCAAGTTTTAATTGACAAAAAATGGAAATTCTCAACAGATATTGCATACGAATTTATACATCAAAATTTTGCTACAGAACAGCGTTTTCAGAGTGTAGAATTTAATCGTGATTGGAGTATTGTAAATCCGCTAGGAAATCGAAATCAAATAAACACACAAATTATTTTAGAGAACAAACAAAATTCTAAATATGTTTATGGATTTAATCTGATTAATTATGTTGATAATTACAATGGAATTAAACACAAATTTAACAGTTTAACAAAAATTAAAAATACAAATTTTAGCTCTTTTATTAGTTTATTAAATAGCTCATCAACCATAAAAAAGAATAATTTCTTAAGAGCAAAAGGAAAAATTGAACATTCTTTTTCAAAATCTTGGATTGGCGGTTTTATCAATTTAGAAACTAATAAAATCGAATCAAAATCTAATCAACAACTTAATAATTTAAGTCATCAATTTAAAGAGTACGAAACGTATATTGGCCTAGGAGATTCAACAAAAATTAACACTAAAATTGGATTTAATTTTAGACAAAACGATAGTATTAGAAACAATGCTTTTACAAAAATAAATTCAAGAAAAACCTATTATATAAAAAGTAGAATTTTACAAAATAACTCGAGTAATTTATCGGTTTTTGCAAATTACAGAACTACAGATAATGCATTTTCTAATAACGAAAAAGCATTAAATTCTAAAATTGTTTATGGACAAAAACTCTTTTATAATTTCATCAATTTTAATAGCGTTTATGAAACTTCTTCTGGTAATGTTCCACAACAAGAATATGTATATATTAAGACCGAACCTGGACAAGGTTTTTATACTTGGATTGACTACAACAACAATGGAATTAAAGAATTTAATGAGTTTGAAATTGCTATTTACAAAGATCAAGCAGAATATTTACGTGTTGCGTTGCCAAACATTACTTTTATAAGTACACAACGTGCAAAATGGCAACAGGTTTTTACGATAAATCCGTCTCAATGGTCTAATAAAACTGGAATTAAAAAAACGCTTTCTCATTTTTACAATCAAACAAATTTTGTGGTTAACAATGAGCAAAAAAAAATAAATGATTCTTTTAATTTGAATCCGTTTGATATTAACGAATCCAAATTACTAGGTTTAAATTTTAGTTTGAGAAACAGCTTGTATTTAAACAAGAATCAAGATAATTACAGTGTTATTTTCACCTACGCAACTTCAAAAAATAAGCGTCTGTATAACATCGGAAATCAAGAAAACAACACCAAATTACATCAGTTAGAATTCTCTCATAAATTATCTACTTTTTGGCTTTTTGATTTTAAATCAAACACTTCCAAAAACGAAGTAATCACTGAAAATTTCACAAATCAGAATTATAAAATTAAAGCGTATGAATTAGCGCCGAAATTCTCCTTTGAGTACAGTAAAAATCATCAATTTTCGTTTTTCTATAATTACAAGAACAAAGAAAATAGCATTGCTAGTTTAGAAACATTGCAACAACAAAAAGTAGGAAGTGCTTATTATTACAAATCAACCAAAAACACATTAATTAGAGCGGAGTTTAATTTATTTCATAACGATTTTACAGGAAATCAAAATAGCCCAGTTGCGTATCAAATATTAGAAGGGTTGCAAGCTGGAAAAAATTATACGTGGTCTTTGGTGTATCAGCAAAAAATCAATTCATTTATCAATTTAAACTTTAATTATTTAGGGCGAAAAGGAGAGAGTTCTGTTATAATTCATACTGGCACTGTACAGTTAAGAGCTGATTTTTAAACTATTTAGTTTCATTATAAATTCATTTTCAGAATATTATATTCAATTATTTTGTCTTAGATTTGTAATAATCATGATGAAGTTTTTTTCAATATTACTATCCAGTTTAATACTTGTGCAAAGTTTAAACATAAGCATTGAAGACATCTCAAAGCTTAATGTATTATTAGAGCATGCCAAATATCATCAAGAAAATTATGGTGATTCTTTTTTAGAGTTTTTAAGTGAACATTATGGAAGTGGAATTACAGAAGGGGATAACAATAATCATAAAGAGCACAAAGATTTACCATTTAAACACGACAACAATACTTGCTATAATCTAAACTGGACAATTAACTTAAGCGGAGCCTTTGTTGTCAAAAACACAACAGCTTTAGAATCTTCAACACCTAACTTTTTTTACAAAGAATCTACATCTATGTTTGAAAAACAAACTGTTTTTCAACCTCCCAAATTATCATAATTTATTTTTGTTTACAATAATTTATAAGCTGTTTTTTAATAGCTTAAAACAATTTTATATATGAATTATGTTAAAAAATATTATACAATTCAGTTTAAAGAATAAATTAATAATTCTATTAGGAACAATTTTTATTGTCTGTTTAGGAGTATTTTCTTTAACACAAATACCTATTGGTGCTGTACCAGACATTACCAATAACCAAGTACAAGTAATTACCACGTCTCGTAATTTATCTACGCAAGATGTAGAACAGTTTATAACGTATCCGGTAGAATTAGAAATGGCAAATTTACCTGGTGTAACTGAAATTAGATCTGTTTCAAAATTTGGCTTATCAGTTGTAACCATTGTTTTTGAAGACGATTTAGGAACCTATTTACCAAGACAATTAATTGCAGAAAAATTAAAATCAGCTTCAGAAAAAATTCCTAAAGGATTTGGTACGCCAGAAATGGGACCAATTACAACCGGTTTAGGAGAAATTTATCAATACATTTTAGATGTACAACCTGGTTTTGAAAATAAGTACACCACAACAGAGTTACGTACAATTCAAGATTGGATTGTTAAACGTCAATTATCAGGAATTCCCGGTGTTGTAGAAGTAAATACTTGGGGAGGATTTTTAAAACAATATGAAGTTGCCATCGATCCGCAAAAGCTAAACGCGATGAACATTTCTGTTTCTGAAATTTATAATGCTTTAGAAAAAAACAATAGCGTTGCTGGTGGAGGATATATTGAAAAAACTAATAAAACTTTTTTCATTAGAGGTGAAGGCTTAATTACTTCACTAGAAGACATTAATAATATTGTTGTAAAAAATGATGAAATCCCTGTTTTTATAAAAGATATTGCAACTGTTGGTTTTGGAAGCGCAACACGTTTTGGAGCAATTACCGGAAATGGACAAGGAGAAAAAGTTCTTGGTCAAATTATGATGCTAAAAGACGGAAACTCTAAACAAGTTATTGACGCTGTTAAAGAACGAGTAGCATCTATTCAAAACACATTGCCAGAAGGTGTTTACATCAATGGCTTTTTAGAAAGAAGTGAATTAATTGATAAAACTACTTTTACAGTTTCAGAAAATTTAATCTTGGGATCGCTAATTGTAATCTTTGTTGTGGTGCTATTACTTGGAAATATACGTTCTGGTTTAGTAGTTGCTTCTGTTATTCCGCTAAGTTTATTATTTGCCATTTCGTTTATGAATATTTTCGGAATCGATGCAAATTTAATGAGTTTAGGAGCTATTGATTTTGGGATTATTATTGACGGAGCAGTAATTATTGTAGAATATATTGCATTTCAAATAACTGCGCAAAGTGCAAAAATAAAATCGCTTTCAAAAGAAAACCAACAAGCAGATATTGATACCATAACATTAAAAAGTTCTTCAAAAATGATGAACTCAGCAATTTTTGGTCAATTAATTATTCTCATCGTTTTTATTCCAATTTTATCGTTAAGTGGCGTTGAAGGAAAGATGTTTAAACCAATGGCATTAACTTTTAGTTTTGCTTTAATTGGAGCAATGCTGTTGTGTTTAACGTATGTTCCAGTAATTTCATCACTATTTTTAAAACCAACCATTCAAAGCTCTAAAAACATTTCTGTTCGTTTAATGAACTTTTTAAACAAAGGGTACAGCCCTATTATAAATTGGGCTTTATTAAATAAACGAATTGTAATATCACTTTCTTTAGTGCTTTTGGTTTCTAGCTTTTGGTTGTTTAGTAAAATGGGCGGTGAATTTGTTCCAACTTTAGATGAAGGGGATTTTGTGATTCAACCTGTTTTAAAAACAGGAACCTCTTTAAGTAAAACGATTGAAATAACTACAGAAATTGAACAAATTTTATTAGATAATTTCCCAGAAGTAGTGCAAGTTGTGAGTAGAATTGGAGCCGCAGAAGTCCCAACAGATCCAATGTCTATGGAAGAAAGTGATGTAATCATTAAATTAAAACCTAAAAAAGAATGGACTTCTGCTTCCAGTAAAGATGAATTAGCAGATAAATTTAAACAAGCTCTTGCTGTAATTCCTGGAATGGAAGTTGAATTTACACAACCTATTGAAATGAGGTTTAACGAATTAATAACTGGAGTTAGAGCTGATGTTGCCATAAAAATATTTGGAGAAGACTTAACCATTTTGGCAAATAAAGCTGATGAAATTAAATTACTTATTGAAAATGTAGAAGGCGCATCAGATATTATTATTGAGAAAGTTCAAGGATTACCACAAATGAGTGTTGCTTATGACAGACGTAAAATTGCGCGTTATGGTTTAAATATTTTAGACTTAAATCAATTGATTTCTATGGGATTTGCTGGAGGAACAGTTGGTAGTGTTTTTGAAGGAGAAAAAAGGTTTGATCTTGTAATTCGCTTAGGAGATAAACAGCGGAAAAATTTAGAAAGTCTTCAGAATTTATATGTTGATACACCAAGTGGAGCTAAAATTCCTTTGAGTGAATTAGCAGAAATAAAATACACAACTGGACCTGCAAAAATTTCTAGAGATGACACAAAACGCAGAGTTGTTGTAGGAATAAATGTAAGAAATAGAGATTTACAATCTGTTGTAAATGATGTACAGAAAATTATTGATGACAAACTTAAACTTCCTGCAGGATATAGAATTACGTATGGTGGACAGTTTGAAAACCTACAAAGTGCAAAAGCAAGACTTATGGTTGCGGTTCCTGTTGCATTGATACTAATTTTTATTTTATTGTACTTTGCTTTTGGGTCTGTAAAAGAAGCTTTAATGGTATATTCTGCCATTCCGCTTTCTGCTGTTGGTGGTATTTTATTGCTCTGGATGCGTGATTTACCTTTTAGTATTTCTGCTGGAGTTGGTTTTATTGCACTATTTGGAATCGCTGTTCTAAACGGAATTGTATTAATAGAGCACTTTAAGGAATTAAAAAAACAAGGAATGGGTAATATTGAAGAGCTTATAAAACGTGGAACCAAAGAACGATTACGTCCTGTTTTGCTAACAGCAGCAGCAGCCGCTTTAGGTTTTTTACCAATGGCAATATCAACAAATGCTGGTGCAGAGGTACAACGTCCTTTAGCTACAGTTGTTATTGGTGGATTAGTTTCTGCAACCATTTTAACATTAATTGTGTTGCCTGTTTTATATGCCTGGTTTGAAGAAAAAAGAAAACTAAAAATGAAGAAAAAAGGAATCATTTCTATTATAGTTATTTTGTTGTCAACGTCATTAAACGCACAACAAAATCCATTAACAGTTCTTCAAACAGTAGATCTTGCAATTCAAAATAACACAAATTTAAAGGCGATGTCTTTAAAGGTTGATAAAGCAAAAATTCTTGTTAGAAGTGCTTTTAGTTTTGATAAAACAGCTGTTTATTATAATTATGACGAAAACAACTTAGATCAAAATAATAATCCTATTAAAACATTTGGAATTTCACAAGATTTTAAATTCCCTACAGTTTATTTTGCCAATAAAAAAGTAAATGAAGCTCATTATAAAGTGGAGCAATCAAATTATAAAATAGAATTAAACAATCTAAAAAGAGATGTATATCTAAATTACTATCAATTAAACTACACTAAGAACAAAGTAAAAGTATATCAGGCTTTAGATAGTTTATACAAAGTATTTGCAAAAGCCGCTTCTCGTCGATTTGAGTTGGGAGAAACTAACTATTTGGAGTTGATTACTGCGAAGTCAAAACGAAAACAGATAGAAACACTCTACAAACAAACTAAACAAGAAGGTATTTTAGCCAAAGAAGAATTAAAAAAAGTGGTGCAAGTAGATGAGTTATCCATTTTAGATAACCCACTGATTAAGTTAAAATTAGAAACTATTTCTCTTAATAATAATTCCGGATTACTTTATTTTAAAGAGTCAGAATCCTATTACCAAGCATTGTATAAATTAGAAAAGAAAAGCTTACTTCCAGATGTTAGTTTTGAGTATTTTAGAGGGGGAAGTAATCCACAGAAGAACTTTTTAAATGGATATCAAATTGGAATAAAAATTCCTTTATTATTTAGCGGAAATTTTTCTAAAATAAAAGCTTCAAAAATTGCGCTTCAAATAATTGATGAACAAAAAAAGAACTATCAAGCTAAGTTATCAGCAGAACAAAATATATTAATGGCTAAACTTCAGCAATACACAGAAGCTATTAATTATTACGAAAATCAAGGAGAAAAATTATCTCAAGAGATTATTAAAACTGCAAATCGTTCATTTAAAGAAGGGGAAATTGATTTCTTTCAATACATCCAAAGCTTAGAAAACGCTAAAGACATTGAACTAATTTATCTTGATAATCTCAACAAATACAATCAAACAATCATTGCAATTAATTATATAATTTTATAAAATACACTAAAAAATGAAAAACATATATAAACTATTTATTTTCATGGTAATTGCAGCTTGTGGAAGTGCTGAAGAAAATAAAACGGAAACAGTTCAAGAAGAAAATACAAATGAAATTGCAATCACTAAACAGCAGTTTGAGAATCAAAAGATAGAATTAAAAGAACTTACGAATCATACTTTTAACAAGAGTATACGCTCCACAGGTTTTGTAGATTCTCCTCCAGAAAACAGAGCAAATGTTAGCACTTTTGTAGGTGGATATGTTAAAAAAACACCCCTATTAATTGGCGATAAAGTAAAAAAAGGACAATTAGTAGTGGTTTTAGAAAACACAGAATTTATTGAAATACAGCAAGAATATCTAGAGATTTCTGAAAAAATAAGTTACTTGAAATCAGAATTTGAAAGACAAGAAACCTTATATAATGAAAAAATTGCTTCCGAAAAAAACTTTCTAAAAGCTAAAAGTACTTATAAAAGTTCTTTAGCGATTTATAACGGACTTCGTAAAAAATTGAAAATGATGAATATTGACTTTGTTAATTTAGAGCAAGGAAACATTTCATCAACCATAAATATTTATGCCCCGATTGGCGGTTCTGTGACAAAAATAAATGTAAGTACTGGAGATTATGTTTCTTCAACTAGCTCCATTTTAGAAATAATAAATACAACAGATCATATTCATTTAGAATTATTAGTTTTTGAAAAAGATGTTCTAAAAATTAAAGAAGGTCAGAAAATAAAATTCAATATTCCAGAAGCCTCTAATCAAAGTTTTAATGCAGAAGTACATTTAATAGGAACTTCTATTGATGAAAAAAGTAGAACTGTAAAAGTTCATGGACATCTTGAAAACGAAAAAACTAATTTCATAACGGGTATGTTTGTGAATGCTGAGATAATCATCAACAAAAAAACGAGTAAATCTTTACCAAAGGAAGCAGTAATAGAAGTAGATAGCAACTTTTTTGTTTTAGTTTTAAAAAGTATAAAAGAAGGCATTTATACTTTTGAAAAAGTAAAAATAACAATTGGAGAAAGCAATGAATCTTATGTTGAAATTATAAATTCAATTGACTTCACTAATAAACAAATAGCAGTAAAAGGCGTTTACATGCTGGTTTCAGAAAGTAAATAAAAGCTTTGACGCCCATTTTAGGTCATCATTTAACCATTGAGAGTAATCTCATCGTATCTGGAGAAAACTCTAAAGCCATGTATAAAAGAGCTATTCGATTACGCGCCTATTTTTAACGATATAATCTACAAATTCTACATATTTTAAACTAGATTTGTTTTTTAATTTTTAATAAACCCTACTAAAGTTATGAAAAAACTAACATTATTTATTCTATTAATATCCGTTTCAATAAGTTCATTTTCTCAAGAAACAGCGATTGAAACTGAACAAAAAAAGCACGAAGTAAAAATTAACAGTATCAGTCTCATTGGATTTAGTTGGTTAGATATTTCTTACGAGTATTTAATTAATAATGAATCTTCCTTTGGTATTGCTGGTTTAATTAGCTTTAATAATGACGAAAGTCTAGACACCTATAAAACATATTCTATAACCCCATATTATAGACGTTATTTTTCAAAAAAATATGCACAAGGTTTTTTTATTGAAGGGTTCGGGATGTTAAATGGATACAAAGAAAACAAGTATTTATATTACGATTATATTGGACTACCCTTATCGCAACATCCTAGAAAAACAGCTACAAATTTTGCGCTTGGAGTTACTGCAGGAGCTAAATTTGTGAGTCCGAATGGATTTGTTGTCGAATTTTATTTTGGAATAGGAAGAAATCTTTTTAGAAATTTTGATTATGGATTGAATGATAGAATTGTAGGAAGAGGTGGTGTTTCTTTGGGATACAGATTTTAATATCGCTAAAAAAGCATTAAATTTACACTTCATATATTTGAAGTAATTCACATATGTTATAAAAAACTATTAAATAAAAAAAATGAAAAAGTTTCTTTTACTTATTGTTATAAGCACTGCTTCTTTTACACAAGCACAGCAAGAAATTAAATTAGATATTTTTGATGCATTGGCATTAAGAACTGTAGAAATTTCTTATGAAAAATACATCGACGAAACCTCTTCTTTTGGTTTATCGGTTTTGTTTAACTTCGAAACAGGGAGTACCGATTTTAAATACAACGAAAAAAGAGCGTTGACTCCCTTTTTTCGTCATTATTTTACCTATGAAAATAATTGGAACGTATTTGGAGAAGGTTTCTTCAGTTTAAACTTTGGAGAAAACGAGTACCAATGGATTAATGGCCCCAACACTTATGAAGATTACACAGATGGTGCTCTAGGTGTTGCTGGCGGAATGAAATATATTTCTGATGGTGGATTTACAATTGATTTTTATGTAGGTGTTGGTCGTAATTTATTTAACAGTAATTCTCCTGCAGTTGTACCAAGGGCCGGCTTAAATGTTGGCTGGAGGTTTTAAAAATTTTCAACTTTAAAACATAAAAAAACCACATCTTTATGCTGAATTTATTTCAGTAACAGATGTGGTTTTTTATTTATTAAGATACTGAAACAAGTTCCGTATAACTTCGTTACATTTTTTGCAACCACGTTTTTACGTCAACTTCTGCTTTTATTATTTCTTTTAATTCAGCTATAGCAACACGCTTTTGCTCCATTGTATCTCTGTGTCTGATCGTAACTGTTTGATCCTCTATTGTTTGATGATCTACAGTAATACAAAATGGCGTTCCGTTTGCATCTTGCCTTCTATAACGTTTTCCAACAGCATCTTTTTCATCGTAAAAAACGTTGAAATCCCATTTTAAATCATTTAAAATTTCACGAGCAACTTCTGGCAAACCATCTTTTTTAACCAACGGTAAAACTGCTGCTTTAAAAGGTGCTAAAACTGCTGGCAATTTTAAAACCGTTCTTGTAGTTCCGTTTTCTAACGCTTCTTCTTGTAAAGAATTTGAAAAAACAGCTAAAAACATTCTATCTAAACCTATAGAAGTTTCTACAACAAATGGCGTGTAACTTTTATTTTCTTCGTGATCAAAATATTGTAATTTCTTACCTGAGTACTCTTCGTGTGCTTTTAAATCGAAATCTGTTCTGGAGTGAATACCTTCTAACTCTTTAAATCCGAAAGGAAACTTAAACTCAATATCCGAAGCTGCATCGGCATAATGAGCTAATTTTTCATGATCATGAAAGCGATAATTATCAGCGCCCATTCCTAAAGATAAATGCCATTTCATTCTGGTTTCTTTCCAATTTGTATACCATTCTTTTTGAGTTCCTGGTTTTACAAAAAACTGCAATTCCATTTGTTCAAATTCGCGCATTCTAAAAATAAACTGCCTTGCAACAATTTCATTTCTAAAGGCTTTACCGGTTTGTGCAATTCCAAACGGAATTTTCATTCGTCCCGTTTTTTGAACATTTAGAAAGTTTACAAAAATTCCTTGTGCAGTTTCTGGTCGCAAATAAACTTGTGTAGCACTTTCTGCGGAAGCACCAATTTGCGTTCCGAACATCAAATTAAACTGCTTTACTTCTGTCCAGTTTTTAGAACCTGTTAACGGGTCTGCAATGCCCAATTCTTCAATTAACAATTTAACATCAGCCAAATCTTCATTTTCTAATGATTTAGCCATTCTTGATAAAATCGAATTGATTTTTTCTTGATAGCCTACAACGCGACCATTTGTGGCAACAAATTCTTCTTTATCAAAAGCATCACCAAAACGTTTTGCTGCTTTGGC
Source organism: Polaribacter sp. (assembly GCA_029238315.1). GTDB lineage: Bacteria > Bacteroidota > Bacteroidia > Flavobacteriales > Flavobacteriaceae > Polaribacter. The sequence goes on from JAQWGI010000008.1 coordinate 64,332, forward strand.
AACTTCTTTGTCTATTTTTCCTTCTATTTTAGCACAATAATCTTCAACTAAAACATCGGCTCTATAACGTTTTTTAGAATCTTTATTATCTATTAAAGGATCATTAAACGCATCTACATGACCAGAAGCTTTCCAGGTTGTTGGATGCATTAAAATTGATGCGTCAATTCCTACAATGTTTTCGTGCATTTGCACCATTGCTTTCCACCAATAATCTCTAATATTTTTCTTTAATTCTACTCCGTTCTGAGCATAATCATACACAGCACTTAATCCGTCATATATTTCTGAAGATTGAAATACATATCCGTATTCTTTTGCGTGTGATAATACTTTCTTAAACTGATCTTCTTGTTTTGCCATAATGGAAACAAAGATACATCAATCTAAAAAGTTAACAAGAAAAAATTAATGCTCTTTTTTGCAGCGATAGACAAATGCTGGCGGAAAATTTAACAGCTCAAAATCTAAAGAAATATTTTCTCTAAAAACAGTTTTTAATTTTTTATAATACGTTAAGCTATATTGATATTGAATGAATGTTCCGTTATTCTGAAGTGTTTTTAAAGCATTCTCTAGAATTGTATTAGAAATTGAATTTGGAATAATTGTAAGCGGTAAACTTGAAACGATATGACAGGCATTTGTAAAACCTAACTTTTGCATTTCTGTCTGAATATCTTCAGCAGAAACTTTTAAAACCGTTAACTGTGGGTGGTTAATTTTTTGTAAATCTTTATAAAAAGCATCATTTACCTCAAAACATACTAAATGCGAATTTGGTTGTATTTTTTTTAAAATTTGTTTCGTAATAATACCGTTTCCAGGGCCTAATTCTACCAATACTTTACAGGTTTGAAAATTGATTTTCTTTAACATCTTTTGAGCCAAAAAACGTGAACTTGGGGCAACGGTTCCAGAAGTTTTTAAACTTCTTACTGCTACCTTAAAAAAATCAATTTTATGACCCATTAATTTGTTTTTTAGTACCTTAACTCAAAAAAAGTTAAGAAAATGAAACTACTACGAGATTTTTTGCATCTTTTTTTTCCAAAAACATGTACAACCTGCAATACGCAACTGCTAGAATCTGAGAAAATAATCTGTACATTATGTAGACACGATTTACCTATAATTTGTTACAAAAGTTATAAAGATAATAAAATTACTAGAGTTTTTTACGGAAGAATTCCGATTGAAAAGGCAATATCTTTTTTATTCTACAGAAAAGAAGGAAAGACAAAGAAAATAATTCACGCCCTAAAGTATAAAGGACAACAAAATATTGGAGCTTTAATTGGCAATTGGTTTGGTCACGTATTAAAAGAATCTAAAGAGTTTGATCATATAGATTGTATTGTTCCGGTTCCCTTACATCCAAAAAAACAAAGAAAACGAGGCTACAATCAATTAACAACTTTTGGGTTGAGCTTATCAAAACAACTACAAAAACCGTATTTGGAAAATATTTTAATGAGGTCATCTACATCAAAAACACAAACTTTTAAAGAGCGTTTTGAGCGTTTTAGCAAAACGAGTACAAAGTTTAATGTACCAAATACATCAACGATACAAAACAAACACATTTTACTTATTGATGATGTGATCACAACGGGAGCAACACTAGAGGCATGTAGTAAAGAATTATTAACTATAGAAAATGTAAAAATTAGCATTGTAACAATCGCCTACACAGAATAAATTAACTAAAAAAGGAGTCTTATTACGGTAAAAAAATTGTTATTTTGCTAGAAAATTATTTCAATTGAAATCTCTTTCTAAACATATTATTTTTGTTTTTGCCACAATTCTATTAACAAGTAACTGTGCTAGAAAAGGAAGGCCAAATGGCGGGTTAAAAGATAGTTTAGCACCAGTTATGGTGATTGCCAACCCTCCTTATAAAAGTGTTGATTTTAAAAGCAAGAAGATTAAGTTTTTATTTGATGAGTACATCACTTTGCAAAAGCTAAACGAGCAACTTATTATTTCTCCTCCTTTAAAAAATACTCCAGAAATTAGTCCACAAGGTTACCCAAGTAAAGAAATTACTATTAAAATATCTGATACTTTAAAAAATAATACTACCTATATTTTTAATTTTGGAAACAGTATCAAAGACAATAATGAAGGTAATGTATTAAACGGTTTTAATTATATTTTTTCTACAGGAAAATATGTTGATTCTTTAAAAGTAACTGGACTAGTAAAAGATGCTTTTCAACAAAAAGTAAATAAAGATGTTCGTGTTCTACTCTACAAAATAGATGGTGCTTTTACAGATTCTATTATTTACAAAAAGAAACCAAATTACATCGCAAACACAATTGATTCTTTATATCAAATTACAAATATTAAAGCTGGGAAATACTTAATAATTGCCTTAAAAGATGTTTCTAATAATAATCTTTTTAACCCTAAAGAAGATAAGATTGGTTTTCACAATCGCTTTATAGAAGTACCTAAAGATAGTGTACTAAATAGTCCTTTATCTCTTTTTAAAGAAGTCCCAAGCTTCAGAATAATTTCAGCAAAAGAAATCTCTAAAGGAAAAATAATGTTTGGTTTTGAGGGCGATAATTCAAATATTAAAATTGAGATTTTATCAGACACACCAAGCACTTTTAAAAGCGAGTCTGTTTTAGACTCCCAAAAAGACAGTGTGTACTTTTGGCATTCAGCAATTCAAAAAGATTCTTTAATTTTTAAAATAAAGAAAGACAATTACGAAACACAGAAAACTGTTTTCTTAAGAAGTAATATTGTAGATTCTTTAAAAGTAAACTCAAATATTACGAGTGTTCTAGACCTTAAAGACACACTTACATTAACTACAAACAATCCAATTAACTCAATTGATACCTCAAAAATATTATTCCTAGACACAGATTCGCTGGATGTAAACTATCAAGTAGAGTTAAAAAAAGCTACGAATAAAATTCACTTTTTATTTGACAAAAAAGAACTTTCAAGTTATAAATTAACCATACTACCAAAGGCTTTAACCGATATTTTTAAAACCCAAAACGACACATTAAAGTATCGTTTTAGAACCAAAGAACGAGAAGATTATGGCAGCATTTCCTTTGAATTAAAAAAAGCACCATCAGTAAACGTTTTTATTGAATTAATCAGTGAAAACGATGATACGGTTCTTCAAAAAATAAATGTTTCACAATTAAAGAGCGTAAAATTTGAAATGCTTCCTCCGGGAAAATATATTGTTAGAGCGATTATTGATTCAAATAATAATAACAAATGGGATGGTGGTAATTATTTAAAAAAGAAACAACCAGAGACGGTAATTTATCATCCAACAATCTTTAACATCAGAGCTAATTGGGCGTTGCCATCAGAAATTTTTGAAATAAATTAATTATAGCTTCTTCAAACGCAATCTCACTTGAGCCATTTATTGTAAAATAAACATATCAATGTCTCTTAAATAAACGAACTCATTTTTTAACGGTTGACAGAACTCCACATAAATTGGTAAAACTATTATTTAGCTGCCAAATTTAACCGACAATTCTTTTTCTCTAATACTGTTGAAGTCTTACAAATAAATTTACAAAGACAATGTGTAGGTGATAGACCAACTAAGGTCTTAGTTGTTATTTAAATTATGATAGCGGCATTTTATTTAGACAATGCTTGCTTAAGATCGGCTATCAAATCATCAATATCTTCAATTCCAACACTTAACCTAATTAAAGAATCTGTAATTCCAATTTTCAGTCGTTCTTCTTTTGGTACACTTGCATGCGTCATAGAAGCAGGGTGATTAACCAAACTCTCTACACCACCAAGCGATTCTGCCAATGTAAAAACATTTGTGTTTTCTAAAAAAGTAAAAGCTGCTTGTCGACTTTCATCTTTTAAAGTAAAAGAAACCATCCCTCCAAAATCTTTCATTTGTTTTTTTGCAACTTGATGATTTGGATGATTTTCTAAACCTGGGTAAAACACTTCTTTTACTTTCGGATGATTATCCAAATAAGCAGCAATGGCTTTACCGTTTTCGCAATGACGTTGCATTCTAATATGTAATGTTTTTATACCTCGCAATGCTAAAAAAGAATCCATTGGGCCAGCAACAGCACCGGAAGCAAACTGAATAAAATGTAATTCTTCTGCTAATTTCTCATCTTTTACCATTAATGCCCCCATTAACAAATCTGAATGTCCTCCTAAATATTTTGTTGCAGAATGCATTACAATATCTGCTCCTAAATCTAATGGCTGTTGTAAATAAGGAGTTGCAAATGTATTATCTACTCCTATCAAAATAGTAGTATCAATATTTTTTACAACGTTAGTTATGGCCTCAATGTCAGCAATTTTCATTAATGGATTTGTTGGAGTTTCTAACCAAATTAATTTTGTTTTTTTTGTAATCTTATTTATTACATTCGCAACAGAATTCATGTCTACAAAATGAAATTTTAATCCATACTTCTTAAATAATTTGGTAAACATCCTATAAGTTCCGCCATATAAATTGTCTCCAGCAATAATTTCATCACCAGGGTTTAATGTTCTTAAAACACAATCAATAGCAGATAACCCAGAAGAAAACGCAAACCCGTGCGTTCCATTTTCAATCGCTGCAAAAGCATTTTCTAAAGCAGTTCTTGTTGGATTAGAAGCTCTAGAATATTCATATCCTTTGTGCTGACCAGGTCTTGTTTGCGCATAGGTAGATGTCTGGTAAATTGGTGTCATTACCGCTCCAGTAGCAAGGTCATGTTGTTGACCGCCATGAATTGTTTTCGTATTAAATTTCATATGACATTTGATGTTAACTATACTAATTTTTTAATTGCTCTGATAATACCTAAGTGCAATCCTTCGTGATAATTATTAAAGGCAATTGCAGTATCTAAAGAGTTTAAAACAAAACCTGTGCTTGTTTGATACTCTTCATACGTTTCAAAAATTCCTGCCTCATAATCTTCTATTAATGTTTCTGGAAGTGCAGAAAACAACTCTTTAATTTCATCAAACTCTTCATTGTTTATATTTCGTTCTGGAGAGGTGCCTTTTCTATAATTGGCGATCAAATCATCCGGAATTAAACAGTTTACGCTAGACAACTTGTAGTGTAATAATTGTTGTGTTACTACTAAATGTGCAACATTCCAGCCAATGTTATTTTTAAATTTTTTTGGAGTTGTATTAATTTGATCCATGGTTAGATCATCTATTACATTTAAGACAAGTTCTCTAGATTTGATTAATATTTCGAATTGTGTTTTCATAATTTATTCTAATTTAGCATCAAATATAATGTATAAAATGAAAAAAGTATACTTTTTACAAACTTGTGATACTTGCCGAAGAATTTTAAAAGAAATTAATTTAGACGGATTTGAAAAACAAGAAATAAAAGCCAATCCTGTTAAAGTAAATCAACTAGAAGAAATGCATCAACTATCTAATTCTTACGAAGCGTTGTTTAACAAACGGGCGAAATTATACAAGTCGATGGATTTAAAAAATCAAACGATTTCTGAAGCCGATTACAGACAATATATTTTGGATGAATACACGTTTTTAAAACGTCCTGTTTTTATTATTGAAGAAGAAATTTTTATCGGAAATAGTAAAAAAGAAATCGAACGTTTAAAAAAAATTTTAAGTTAATTCTTTTCCAACCAAGTTTTTGTTCTTAGCGCTACATTCTCTTTAATATCTTGCCAAAAAAGATTGATGTCTCCAATGTGGTAATTCTTCATAAAAGACATAAAAAATCGCATTGGAAACTTTGGGTTTGAAGACCAAACCATTCCGTCTGTAATTTCAACTTTTATGGCTTTTGCATACATTTTCCCATTTGAATATAAAAACCCTTTGTGCTGATCTAAAGTTGTTTTTTTTGAAGTATCCCAGGTAATCGGATTTGTTGTTACAGCACCATTATACACCGTTTTATTTTTTGGGTACGTTCCTTTTTTTCGCGTATTCCAAGAAACAAAGCCACCAGTTTCGTTCGGTTTTATCATTGGTTCTATGGTTTTAAACTCGTTTTGTTTAATTCCCATTCCAACAATATATGCTGCAATTAATCTGTTTTGTAATGGTTTTGCATCAAAAAAATCTTTTAACAATTGTGTAGTATGGTTGGTTCCTTGACTGTGACTTGCAATAATAATTGGCCTACCGTTATTGTACTTTTTTAAATAATATTCAAATGCTTCTTTTACATCTTTATACGCAATTTCAAACGCTTCTTTTCCTCCTTTTGCATATAAATCGTACGATTTAATATGCGCTTGTCTATAAATAGGTACATAAATTTTACCAGAAGTTGCAAATGGTGATGCTTGGTTTTCTACAGCCGTATTTATGATTGCATTATTTTGATTAGCATCATCAATTGGTGCATTCCAACGCACATCTTTTTTATCCATCAATAACGTTGGATACACATAAAAAACATCTGCTTTTAAATTCTCAATATCAACAGCTGAATACCTTTTTAAACCGTCGGAATATTTTGTTGGCAAAACTGCCCAAGAACTTTCATCTGCATAATTTGGCGCAGCTGGAATGTTTTGCTTTTCAAAACTTACTGTTTGATATGAACTTTTACATCCTACCAAAAAGAACAACAAAAAAACTGCAAATAGCTTAATTTTCATGAAATTTTATTCAGATTTATAATTCTCATACGATTTTTCTTCCACCAAATCAGAGCCAGTATAGGTATTGATTTCTTTTTTTACGTCAGACCGGTCGTCATTAACGTAATATACAGCTCTTGCAAGAGCTATAAATGTTTGTCCAAAATCATTTGCGCGCTCACATTCTCTAATATCGTCTTCAATTTTCCACAACTTTTTATTCACTTCTAGTAAGCTGTTGTGTAAATTTTTTAGATGCGTTGCCTCTGTTGCCTCTGCATAGATTTTTTTTACATCTGGTGTTAATGTATTGAATTCGTGCTGAATATTAATCAGTTTGTTTTCGTCTTTAATTTTAGATAATTTAATTTCTAAAATAGTGTACTTATCTATAATTTCTCCGTTAGAAACTTCTATTTTCATATGCTGTATTTTAAGCGAATTTGCGTTCTATTATTTCAAAGAATCGGGTTTCATATTCTTCTTGGCTAGTCCAATCATAATCTGGCTTTACCATCTTATTTATAAATTTCTTTGCATCTTTTTCTGTTTTAAAAGAGTTTAACTGAGAAACTACTCTGTTAAATTCTTCTTGACTCCCATCAAATAAATTTTTTACAAATGCAATTCTATCATTTAAGCCAATTTGAATGTTCTGTTGTAATTGATCATTTAAAGATTTTTTAATTTCTGGCTTTTCAAAAAGATCTGCAGCAACTTCTAAAGAAATTGTATCGTTTAGTTCTTCTTCTAAAGTAACTGACTTGCTGTCTTTTACTTGTTGGTCTATATTTATGTTTTCACTAGAAAACAAGGTTTGCTCTAGTTCATCAAAAGGTTGTTCTGTAATTTCTTCCATAGCATTTTCTGATGACACATCTTCTTTTGAAGTTTCTAAGGGTTCTTCTGAATGAGAATCATCAATAAATTCACCTACAATTTTCTCTACCTTTTTTGTAATCAATTCTACTTCCGTAATTTCATCTTCTTGCAAGTCTTCATCAACAACTAAAGCAACCTCTTCTTTTGTATTTGTAGAAGCTTGAAGAAGTGCATCAACAATTTCTTCTTTTGTTTCAGTAGCGTTTGGTGTTGTTGCTAAATATTCATCAACATAGGCTAAAATGGTTAGCTTTTCGTAAACTTCATAAGCTTCTTTTTTTAACTTTATTACATCTTCTTTATTTTTTAATTGTAAAATACGATGAGCAATACTTGTTAAATCGGCTACTAATTTTTTGTGCATAAGTTGATCAATTAATTGATGCTAGGCATCATTTTTTTAATAAATTTGTAAGACTTGAAATAAAATACAATTATAATCATATTTCAAGCATAAAATTACAAAATGTTTCTTGAAAATACGGTAAATCATACAGAACAATTTGGTTGGATTGAAGTTATTTGTGGCTCAATGTTTTCTGGTAAAACAGAAGAATTGATTCGCAGGCTTAAAAGAGCACAGTTTGCAAAACAACGTGTAGAGATTTTTAAACCTGTTGTAGACACTCGTTACGATGAGGAAGAAGTGGTGTCTCATAATGACAATCGCATTCGATCTACACCCGTTCCTTCATCAGCAAATATTAGATTACTAGCCAATGAAGTTGATGTGGTTGGTATTGATGAAGCACAATTTTTTGATGAAGAAATTGTAGTAGTTTGTAATGATCTGGCAAACAGAGGTATTCGTGTGATTGTTGCTGGTTTAGATATGGATTTTAAAGGAAAACCTTTTGGACCAATGCCTGCTTTAATGGCTACTGCTGAGTATGTAACCAAAGTTCATGCTGTTTGTACACATACAGGAAACTTAGCACATTACAGTTTTAGAAAAGCACAAAATGACAACCTTGTTTTGTTAGGAGAAGTTGATGAATACGAACCTTTAAGTAGAGCAGCTTATTACAAAGCTTTAAAATTACAACGAGAAAAAATAACCTCAGAAACCTCTGAAAAAGAACCTGAGTAAACTCAAGAGATACTGAAATAAATTCAGCATAAATGAACAATCACGTGACTTTTTTAGAAATTGACGGAAAATCTCTAAAATACAATTTAGACTATTTTAAAAATAAAATAGAAAACGACACAAAAATTTTATTGGTTGTTAAAGCATTTGGTTATGGATGCGATGCCATCAAAATTGCAAAATACTTAGAAAATGATATCGATTATTTTGCCGTTGCATATACCGATGAAGGAATTACACTGCGAAAGGCTGGTATTAAAAAACCTATTTTAGTTTTTCATCCGCAAATACCAAATTTATATTTACTTATTGCACATCAATTAGAACCAACTCTTTATAGTTTCAAGATTTTAAATGCTTTTTTAGAAATTGCAGACTCTAAATTGTTACTCAATTACCCCATACATATAAAATTGAACACAGGTTTAAACAGAATTGGTTTTTCACATAACGATGTTCCAATGATTTTATCAAATTTAACAGCTAATAGCCATGTAAAAATAGCATCTCTTTTCTCACATTTAGCTGCAAGTGAAGATCTAGAAGAAAAAGAATTCACAACAAATCAAATCAATAATTTTGCTGTCATTGTAAAACAATTTTATAAACACTTAACATACAGGCCATTGGTTCATATTCTAAATACTTCTGGAGTTGTAAATTATCCACAAGCACAGTTTGATATGGTACGCTTAGGAATTGGTTTATATGGTTTTGGAAATGATAAAAAAGAAACCAATCAACTTAAAAATGTAGTTTCCTTAAAATCGATTATTTCTCAAATTCATACGATTCAACCTGGAGAATCTATTGGGTACAACAGAGCTTTTACTTCCAATAAATTAATGAGAACTGCTACCGTACCAATCGGTCATGCAGATGGGATTTCTAGAAAATTAGGAAATACAAATCACACCGTTATGGTCAATGGTAAAAAAGCTCCCATAATTGGAAATGTTTGTATGGATATGATTATGATTGATGTTACAAATATTGACTGTAATGAAACTGATGAAGTGATTATTTTTAATTCTCAAGAAATGCTTTTAGAAATGGCAACAAAGGCAGAGACAATTTCTTATGAAATTTTAACAGGATTCTCAAATCGTATCAAAAGATTGTTGAAGTATTAAGAATTTATTAAATTCACACTTCTTAACTAAACAAAAATTTAACATGGGGATGCTTAAAGAATTTAAAGATTTTGCTGTAAAAGGAAACTTAATAGATATTGCAATAGGTTTTGTAATGGGTGCCGCTTTCAAACAGGTGGTAACATCATTTACAGGAGGAGTCGTTTCTCCATTAATTGGCTTAGTATTTAAAGCCGATTTTAGAGATTTAAAATATGTTGTTACAGAAGGTGTTGCCGATGCAACTGGAAAAGTTACCGGAGAAGTTGCTATTTTATATGGTGATTTTTTAACCAATGTAATCGACTTTATTATTGTAGCATTTGTAATGTTTATGATTATAAAAGGAATTAACGCAACGAAGAAAAAAGAAGCTCCTGCCCCTGCTCCACCAGCTGGACCTAGCCAAGAAGATTTATTAGCAGAAATTAGAGATTTGTTAGCTAAGAAATAAGATTCTTATATTATATAAAGCTAAAACCGAAGTACAATGTGCTTCGGTTTTTTATTATGATAATTTTTCTAGTAAAAAAAGAGACTCTAAAAGAATACTAAATCCCTTTCACAACTCTTTTAGCAATATATAAATCAGCAATCGTTGGATTTTCTGGACAACTTTTAACTTGCTCAAAAACGTCGCCTGCTTTCACAAAACCCGTGTGTACAACTTTAAAATAAACGCCACAAAAAGTAGTATTCCAAAATTGTTTTACAATTTTCATATCATCAAAACGAATTCCTAATTTATAACACGGATTTCTTTGAACAGTTGCTTCTAAAATGGCATCGCCAACTTTAAAAGTATCACCTTGATGAATTTTGGTTTCGTCTAAATCATCCATCGTTAAATTTTCTCCGAAAATTCCCATTTCAAAATTCAACTCTGGATGCAATTCTTTAAAATAATCGTAGTGTTTTAAAGAATATCCGTAAACAGCTTGTAAAATTCCACCGTGATTTTCTCGATTACATATCACATCGCCTTTTACATCTTCTTTGTCTAAAAAAATTGGTTGGTCAACTGAATATTTAAAAATTCCGGTTTCAACTTGTTTTCCTTTATAGTTGATCTCTTTTCTTTCTCCAATATTTGTTGAAATGATTTTCATTGTTTTTGTTTTTTTGTCAGGTTGAGCGGTTTTCTGTCATATCGAGCGGAGTCGAGATAAAAGAAAATCGAAACCTAAAAGACCTCTCGACTGCGCTCGAGGTGACAATTCGTTTTATTCTTTTAAAAAGCCTTGTAAAATAGCTGCAATTTTTCTATTATCTGACAATTGAGGAATTTTATTTTGACCCCCAAACTTACCAATCGACTTCATATACTCGTGAAATCCACCTTTTTTTACTTTTGTAATTACTAGCGGACGCAATACTTTTCCTTCTATTAAATCTTGATAGTAAATATTTTGTGCTTGCATAGCAGCATCAACTTTAGCAGCAAATTCTTCTAGATTTTTTGGCTCATTTTCAAACTCAATAAACCATTCGTGATACGGCAATCCGTTTTCAGGATTTACTTGTGGCGCCACTGTAAACTCACTAATATTTATTTCGGTATTTTTAATAGAATCATTTAATGCTTTTTCTACCTCTTTACCAATCACATGCTCCCCAAAGGCAGAAATAAAATGTTTAATTCTTCCCGTTACTTTAATTCGATACGGTTTTGTTGATGTAAATTCAACGGTATCGCCAATATTATAACCCCAAAGTCCAGCGTTTGTATTTAAAATAATCACGTAATTAACGCCTATTTTCACATCTTTTAAAGAAATTCTTGTTGGGTTTTCATTATAAAATTCTAATGCTGGGATAAATTCATAGAAAATTCCTGAATTTAATTGCAGTAATAAACCGGGTTCCGTTTGCGAATCTTGATATGCGATAAATCCTTCAGAAGCAGGATACAATTCTACATAATCAATCTTTTTACCAATTAAACTTTCAAACTTATTTTTGTAAGGTTCAAAGTTTACACCACCATATACAAAGAAGTTAAAGTTCGGAAAAATCTCTGCAATAGGTTTTCCGGTTTTCTCAATTAATTTCTCAAAATACATTTGTACCCAAGAGGGAATTCCACTTATTACAGACATATTTTCATCAACCGTTTCTTCAACAATTGCGTTTACTTTTGTGTCCCAATCTTCAATACAATTGGTTTCCCAACTTGGCAATCTGTTTTTAAGTAAATATTGAGGTACGTAATGTGCTACAATTCCACTTAATCGTCCTAATTGAACTCCATTTTTGTTTTCTAAAACTGGACTTCCTTGTAAGAAAATCATTTTTCCGTTTACAAAACTAGCATCTTTTTTTTCTGCGATGTAAAACAACAATGCATTTCTTGCTGCTTTAATATGTGTTGGCATCGATTCTTTGGTAATCGGAATGTATTTTGCTCCAGAAGTTGTACCAGAAGTTTTGGCAAAATAAATTGGTTTTCCTTTCCACAAAACATCTTTTTCTCCTGTAACAATTCTATCCACATAAGAACGTAAACCTTCGTAATCTTGAACTTTTACGCGCTTTTTAAAATCAGCATATGAATTGATGTTTTTAAAATCATGATCTTTACCAAATGCAGTATTGGCTGCAGTTTTAATCAATTTTTCAAAAACTCTTTCTTGTGTTTTATGAGGATTATTAGCCCATTTATACACCTTTTTAATCGCTTGTTTGGCAAACGGAATTGCAAAAATAGATTTCAGGCTCATTATTTAAAGTCTATATAATTTTTTGGATTTACAGGATAACTGTTGTACCATAATTCGAAATGTAAATGCGGGCCGGTTGTTAATTCTCCAGTAGAACCAACAGTTGCAATTGCTTCGCCAGATTTCACAAAATCACCTTGTTCTTTTAACAAAGCTCCATTGTGCTTGTATACAGATATAAAACCTGTTCCATGCTCAATTATCATTACATACCCTGTTTCTGTTGTCCATTCAGAAAAAATAACCCTTCCGTCTTCAATAGCTTTTACAGGAGTACCAGTTTTTTGGGTAATATCTATTGCAAAATGTTTTTCGTCTGGATTAAATTCTTGAATAATATTTCCAGTGAGTGGTGCAAAGAAAACCATATCAATTTTGTTTTCTGCTTTGTCAAACAAAGGAAAACGATCTTTACTTTCAATTTTCTCTCTAAAGAGAGAATCTGCTTTTGATGCATCTAATTTATTTTCATCTATCGTTAGCGCAGAACTCTTTTTTAAGGAATCAATATCTATTTCAGTAATCGGTTTTTCGCCCGATAAAATTGGCAATAAAACTTTGGTGTAGTTTTCTATAAAACGCAACCTATTTTTAATAGAATCTGTTTGGTATAACAATTTAGATGCATCTTTTTTTAATTGTGTAGATGTGTATCCAGGAATGTACTCTCTAATTGGTGTGTATGCTATTAAAACTGTGGTTAAAGCAATTACAACTACAGAAAAAACGCCACCATAAACAAAAATATTTAAAATGGTTAATTTAAACGACAAACGTTCTTGAAATGTATCTTCATTTAAAACAACCAATCTGAATTTATTGGTTATTTTTTGCCTAAACTTACTTTTCTTTTGCTTCTTTTTAACCACTTATTTTTATCTATAAATTACAAATATACAACGAAAAAATAGGGTAACTATTTTCTGTAAAAATTCATCTCATCTATGTATTTCCAAACGGAACCTGAAAGCAATGGTTGAATATTTTTTCCATCTTGAATTCCTTTTCTAATTTGTGTAGATGAAATTTGAATTATGGGTGCTTTTACTTTATGAATTTTTGGATGATTATCAAATTTTGTTACTACTTTTCCTTCAGAGATTCTTGGATACACATAAATATGATGGTGCTCTAAAATTATTTCAAAGTTTTTCCATTTATGAAAACTTTTTAAATTGTCTTCACCCATAATTAAACAAAAACTATGCGCTGGATACTTGTCTGAAATATGAGCCAATGTATGAACAGTATAGTTGGGTTGTGATAAATTAAACTCTAAATTAGAGGATTTAATTTTATGGTAATTTTCTGTTGCTAAATCTACCAATTGTAATCGGTGGTAATTCTCTAATAAAGAACTTTTTTTCTTAAACGGATTTTGAGGTGTTACAACCATCCATATTTCATCTAAATCAGAATTTTCTACCATATGATTGGCAATAATTAAATGCCCAACATGTATGGGATTAAATGTGCCAAAATATAAACCGATGTTCATTTTTAAAAAAGATTTGTCTCCTTGAACGGAGTCGAAAGGTCTCGACTCCGCTCGACCAGACATAAATTATTATTCTATTCTTATTTCTGATTTAAACCTAAATAATCTCCTACTAATTGTTCAGCTTCTTTTAATGCAACTTCTAAATCGTAATTTTTTATGATTACATCAAATTGTGGTGCAGTTGCTAATTCTACTGAAGCTTTTGCGATTCGCATATTTATCTTTTCATCAGATTCAGTTTTGCGTTTTTTTAACCTAATTTTAAGTTCATCAACACTCGGTGGTTTTACAAAAACAGAAAGTGTACGGTCTGGAAATTTCTTTTTTATGCGTAATCCCCCAGCAACATCAATATCAAAAATAACATGCTTTCCTTGCGCCCAAATTCTTTCAACTTCGCTTTTTAAAGTGCCATAAAAATTATCTCTATACACTTCTTCCCATTCTAAAAAATCTTCATTTTTTATATGACTCTTAAACGCTTTTAAGGAAATGAAATAATAATCTTTCTCATGCACTTCTTCTCCTCTTGGTGCTCTAGAGGTTGCTGAAATAGAAAACTCTAAATTAAATTTTTCTTGCGCCAATAAATGACGAACAATGGTTGTTTTACCAGAACCTGAGGGAGCAGAAAAAACAAATAATTTACCTTGAAAATCTGACATATAATTTATTATTTGTCGTGCCAAACTTGATTCAGCATCTTATAATTTGAAACTAATATAACCTTTTGAATCCGCTCTAGTAGACATTTTTACTTTTGTATTAAAGCACATTCAGAATTTGTTCCTTAATTTTTTCTAATTCATTTTTCATCTGAATCACCGATTTCTGCATCGGTGCATAGTTCGCTTTTGATCCAGTTGTATTAATTTCTCTTCCAATTTCTTGAATGATAAATCCTAATTTTTTTCCATTAGAATCTTTACTATCTAATTCTTGTAAAAAATATTCTAAATGATTTGCCAACCGCACTTTTTCTTCATTGATATCTAGTTTTTCTAGATAATAAATTAATTCTTGCTCAAACCGATTCTGATCTATTTCTACTTTTAAATCATCAATTGCTTTTTGCAAACGCTCCCTTACATGGCTTAATCTTTCTTCATCCAATGCATTAACTTCATCTAAATATTTTCTGATATTTAAAATTCGTAATTTAAAATCGTCTTCTAAAGAAGCTGCTTCATCTGTTCTGTACTGAATCGTTTCGTTTAATGCTTCAATAATTGAAGTTTCAATTAAATTCCATTCGTTTTCATCTAATTCTTCGCGTTCGGTTTTTAAAGCATCTGGCATTCTTACTGCCATTTTCAACAACTCAACATCATTATCATGATCAGTAAACAATACATTTTTTAACTGTTGCATATAATCATTTACAACCGTTTTATTAATTACCGTTGTAGTTTCATCCGCCGTCATTTCTACATAAATAGAAAAATCTATTTTACCTCTAACCAAACCAGCAGCTAATTTTTTACGAACCGATAATTCTTTCTCTTTATAATAGGTTGGGATACGAACGTTTAAATCTAAATTTTTACTATTTAGCGTTTTAATTTCTATCGTAACTTTTTTTGTTGGCAATTGTAAAACGGATTTCCCGTAACCAGTCATTGATTGAATCATTCAATACTTTTTTTAAATGTCCCTGCAAAGATACATAATTATTAAAGGATTCTTTCTTGTTGAAAAATGGAAAAACCAAAGAGAATTTTCAAAAAAACAACAGAACTTATTTTGTTTTCGTTATTTTTACAATTCACATTTTAGAGCGATAAAATTTGCATACAAATACACATATTTTAGTGATTAGATTATCTGCAATGGGCGATGTTGCAATGACAATCCCTGTAGTTAGAGCTTTGCTTGAAAAGCATCCAGAAATTAAAATTACATTTTTATCTAAAGCCTTTTTAAAACCACTTTTTGATGACGTACCAAATGTTACTTTTTACGCAGCAGATGTAAAAAATAATCACAAAGGCGTTTTAGGTTTACACAAACTTTCTAAGGAATTAAAACAATTAAATATTACACATGTTGCCGATTTACATAATGTTTTACGCTCTAAAATACTGCGAAATTTCTTGAAATTTTCTACCCAAAATATTGCTGTAATCGACAAAGGTAGAAACGAAAAAAAAGCATTAACCAGCACAAAAAATAAGGTTTTCAAGCAATTAAAAACTTCTCACGAACGTTATGCTGATGTTTTTAGAAAGTTGGATTTTTCGATTGATATTACAAATCCAACGAAATTACAAAAACCTAAACTAGCTAGTATAATTATTGATTTGATTGGCGAGAAACAAAAAAAGAACTGGATTGGAATTGCGCCTTTTGCTGCGTATGATGCAAAAATGTACCCTTTAGATTTAATGCAAAAAGTAGTTGATAAATTATCAGAAAACAATACCGTTTTACTTTTTGGCGGCGGTGAAGAAGAAGTGAAAATTTTATCAGAAATAGAAGAAAAAAACAACCACATAATTTCTATTGCTGGTAAATTAAATTTAAAAAAAGAACTCAATTTAATAGCACATTTAGATTGCATGTTGGCAATGGATTCTGGAAATGCACATTTTGCTGCAATGTTACAAATACCAACAGTTACACTTTGGGGAGCAACGCATCCTTTTGCAGGTTTTGCCCCTTTTAACCAGCCAAAAGAAAATTGTTTGTTACCCGATTTAGATAAATACCCAAAGCTTCCATGTTCTATTTATGGAAATAAAGTTTGTGATGGTTACGAAGATGTTATGCGTACAATTTTGCCAGAAAAAGTTATTGAGAAAGTAGAAAAACTATTAAATTAAAAAACACTTATGATTATTCATCACCTAGAAGAAACCAATTCGATTTTAAATAAATTCATTGCAGAAACCAGAGCTGTTTCTATTCAAAAAGATGCCATGCGTTTTAGAAGAAATATAGAAAGAATTGGCGAAATTTTAGGTTACGAATTAAGTAAAAACCTACATTATTCTTCAGAAAAAACAATAACTCCATTAGGAACCAAAGAAAGTTTTCAGCTTTCAAATAAAATAGTTTTAGGTTCAATCTTAAGAGCTGGATTACCTTTACATCAAGGTTTATTAAATTATTTTGACGATGCAGAAAATGCTTTTATTTCTGCGTATAGAAATCACCCAAACAACGATACCGAGTTTGAAATTGTTGTAGAATATTTTGCTTCACCATCAATCAATAATAAGACGTTGATTTTAGCAGATCCAATGTTAGCAACTGGTCAATCATTGGTTTCGGTTTATGAAGCTATCAAAAAATATGGAAACCCAAAAGAATTGCATTTGGTTTGTGTAATTGGGGCAAAGGAAGGTATTGAATTTATTAAAAATTATTTTCCAGAAAACACGCACTTATGGATTGCGGCTATTGATGATCAATTGAACGAAAAAGGATATATTGTTCCAGGTTTAGGAGATGCCGGCGACTTAGCTTTTGGCGCTAAACTATAAAATGAATTGCAAAAGAAAACACTAAAAAGATTGCCAACACAATTGTTACAATTATTTTTTTCTTTACTGAAAACATCCAGTTTGAAATTAATATTGTAGCTGGAATTAAAAATGAAATCAACTCAGAACCATCCTTTTCACTTTTAAAACCAACAAATAAAATAGCAATTACTAAGTGTAAAATTAACAGCAACCAGCTTTTTTTAAAACGGTTGCTTACAGAAAGAATTTTTCCTGTTCTAAAAACGATAGAAATCAATACAAAAAAAAGAAAAAGCGTTGTAAGTATTTCGTAATAACTGGTGGTATAAAAACGAAAATCAACTACAAAAACAACATTAAATATTTCGTAAAAAGATGCTAAATCAGCATTCCATAAAAAATAAGAAAAGCTTAAAAACAAAGGAGTTATTATTCCTAAAACCGGAATTAAAACGGTTCTAATGGTGATTTTCACAAAAAAGAATGATGCAGCATAAAGCAGCAAAAAATAACCTAAAAAATAAGGCGAAATTAATAACAAAACACCCAGCCAAAAACCTGCATCAAATAACTTCTGATAAATTGTTTTTAAAGTTCTTAGGCTATAAACTCTTCTTAAGAACAAAAACAATAACACATAAGTAAGCAACGCTTTATAATCTAAAACAACTATTTCAAGAAAACCCAACCCAATTACAAAGAGTAAAAATGCATATGAATCGTCTTTGGTTAAATTATTTTTATAAATCACGAAATTAAACAAGAAAAAAATCCCTAGAAACAATGGGAAAACAAGTAAAAAATCAAGAAAAGAATCTAGATACACTTGAGGTTCTTCAACCAAAAAAAAGTTAAACACATAGTAAAATAAAAATAATACTATAATTAGGATAAAATTTACTGGTTTTGATTTGCCGAAAAAATTGGCTAACATAATTAGTTTTTATATTTTTGCAGTGTAAAGATACTTAAGTTATGATAGCAAGCAATATTTTTAGATTAATTGGTGATTTTTTTAATTGGGCATTTGCTCCTTTTGACGCTTTGCGTTTAAACGACTTAAGCTGGTGGGTCTCTAATACAATAAACTGGTTGTTTATGATTGTACTTCTGGTTTTATTCGCTTACTGGATGAAAGAATCTTTGCGATTTAAAAAAGAAGGAATCGAAGATTCTGCCGAATAATATTTTACCTTGGGAAGCAAAAACAAGTTAAAACGTTTTAACGAAAACGAAACGTTTTCTAATGTTATTCAGCCAAAAAGAGAAGAGATCTTAGCTGGTTTTACTCTAAAAGGAAAATGGAGTACTTTTTTTAAGAACGATAAACCTATCGTTTTAGAGTTGGGTTGTGGAAAAGGAGAATACACCATTGCTTTAGCTCAAAAAAATCCTGATAAAAATTTTATTGGAATTGATATTAAAGGTGCTCGTTTTTGGCGTGGTGCTAAAACTGCGTTAGAAGAAAGTTTAACAAACGTTGGTTTTATTAGAACGCAAATTGAGTTGATTAATGAGCTTTTTGCAGAAAATGAAGTCGATGAAATCTGGATTACTTTTCCAGATCCACAAATAAAATACAAGCGCACAAAACATCGCTTAACAAATGCTGATTTCTTAAAAAAATACCATCATATCTTAAAAGAAAATGGTGTTGTAAACCTTAAAACCGATAGCGAATTTATGCACGGTTACACGCTGGGTTTATTACATGGTGAAGGACATGAAGTTTTGCACGCAAATCATGATGTTTATAAAAACACCTACAGCCCAGAAGAAGTAATTAGTACACAAACTTTTTACGAAAAGCAGTATTTAGAAAAAGGTAAACCAATAACTTTTATTAAATTTAGAATTAATTACTAAAATTCTAAATGAGTACTTCAGACCATTTTTTTGAAAAAGTTTATCAAACAGCACGTTTAATTCCCTACGGAAGAGTTACAAGTTACGGAGCAATTGCAACCTATTTAGGCGCAGCAAAATCTGCAAGAATGGTTGGTTGGGCCATGAACAACTCTCACAATCAAAAAGAAGAAGTTCCTGCACACAGAGTGGTAAACCGAAAAGGTTTACTAACTGGAAAACAACATTTTGAAGGCACAAATTTAATGCAACAATTATTAGAAAACGAAGGGATTGTTGTTGTCGAAAACCAAATTCAAGACTTTCAAAAAGTATTTTGGAATCCGAGTGAAGAATTATCCTGATATCTCCTAATCTCTGAAAATTTACAAATAATCTCAATTTTATTGGATTTCTTGTCAATTTGAGCGGCGTGGAGAATAAGAAAATCGTGTACATAATTTTCAAATAAATTCTCCTTATCAATCCATCAATAAACACACTACAACTTCTTTAATATCTGAACACTAAACACTATATTTGTAGTTTAGAATTAATCCTAATTAAAATCTTAAAATGAGCTTTAAAAAGCAAGATATATACAAGGCATTGGAAACAATTACGGCTCCTGGTGAAGGAAAAAGTTTGGTTGAAAATGAAAATATTACAAATATTGTAACCTTCGGCAAAGAAGTAATTATTGATGTTACCATCAGCAATCCATCTTTACAGGCAAAAAAAAGAATTGAAAGCGAAATTATAAATACGCTTCGTTTAAAAGTGAGTCAAGATATTGCCGTAAAAGTAAACGTAAAAGCGGTGGTTCCAAAAAAGGAAAACTCGAATGAAATTAAAGGAAAAGCAATTCCGAATATTAAAAACATTATTGCAATTGCATCTGGAAAAGGGGGCGTTGGAAAATCTACAATTACAGCAAATACAGCCATTACATTAGCAAAAATGGGATTCAATGTTGGTGTTTTAGACGCTGATGTTTACGGCCCATCCATGCATTTAATGTTTAATGTAGAAAAAGAAAAACCATTATCTGTAAAAGTTGATGGAAGATCTAAAATGAAACCCATTGAAAGTTACGGTGTAAAATTATTGTCTTTAGGATTTTTCACAAATCCAGATCAAGCAGTAATTTGGCGTGGACCAATGGCTTCAAAAGCTTTAAATCAATTAATTTTTGATGCAGATTGGGGTGAGTTAGATTTCTTATTGATTGATTTACCTCCAGGAACTGGAGACGTACATCTGTCAATTGTGCAAGCATTACCAATTAACGGTGCAATGATTGTGAGTACTCCACAAAATATTGCATTAGCAGATGCTAAAAAAGGAGTTGCTATGTTTCAACAAGAAAGCATCAATGTTCCGGTTTTAGGAATCATTGAAAATATGGCCTATTTTACACCAGAAGAATTACCAAATAATAAATATTATATTTTTGGAAATGGCGGCGCAAAAAATTTAGCTGAAGATATTAAAACACAATTTTTAGGAGAAATTCCCTTGGTGCAAAGTATTAGAGAAGCTGGCGATGTTGGCCATCCTGTTGCCCTACAAGACAACACTCCATTAGAAAAAGCTTTCTCTAACACTACTAAAGAAATGCTTTCTCAGTTAGTAAAAAGAAATAAAAATTTACCACCAACAGAAATTGTTAGAATAACAACAATGAGTGGTTGTAGCACAAAATAAAAAGGTATGACAGCACAAGAAACACTTATTAATGTTGAAAAAGCTTTAGAGGAAATTCGTCCTTTTTTAATTAGTGATGGTGGCAATATTAAACTTTTATCCGTAGAGGATAAAATTGTAAAAGTTCAATTAGAAGGTGCATGTACTGGATGCTCTGTCAATCAAATGACATTAAAAAATGGTGTGGAAGCAACCATTAAAAAATATGCTCCACAAATAGAAGAAGTGGTAAATGTAGAGTAACTGATAAAAATCAGCTTTTAAAACTTATTCAAGCATTATTTTTACATGATTTTTTTAAAGAAATGATTACAACAGATATATTAATTATTGGTGCTGGACCTACCGGATTATTTACCGTTTTTGAAGCTGGATTGCTAAAATTAAGGTGTCATTTGATTGATGCTCTACCTCAAGCAGGAGGACAGTGTTCTGAAATTTATCCCAAAAAACCAATCTATGACATCCCTGCTTATCCAGAGATTTTAGCGGGCGATTTAACCGATAAATTACTAGAGCAAATTAAACAATTTGAACCTAGTTTTACTTTAGGAGAACGCGCTGAAACAATCGACAAACAAGAAGATGGTTCATTTATTATTACTACAAATAAGGGAACAAAACACAAAGCTCCTGTTGTTGCAATTGCTGGCGGATTAGGTTCTTTTGAGCCAAGAAAACCTCCGATTCCGAATATTGCAAATTTTGAAGATAAAGGTGTTGAATACATGATTCGCGAACCAGAATTATATCGCAATAAAAATGTGGTAATTGCTGGCGGTGGAGATTCTGCTTTAGATTGGTCTATCTTTTTAACAGACATTGCAAAATCTGTAACGTTGGTTCACAGAAGAAACGAATTTAGGGGCGCTTTAGATTCTGTTGATAAAGTTCAAGAATTAAAAGATGCTGGAAAACTAACATTAATCACACCTGCAGAAATTAAAGGAATTAAGGGTGAAAATCATGTAACTGGAGTTGTTATTTCTAAAAAAGACGAAGAAGAGTTCGTTCTAGAAACAGACCATTTTATTCCACTTTTTGGCTTGTCACCAAAATTAGGTCCCATTGCGAACTGGGGTCTAGAGATTGAGAAAAACGCCATTAAAGTAAATAATGCATTAGATTACCAAACGAATATTCCTGGAATTTATGCAATTGGTGATGTAAACACTTATCCAGGAAAGTTAAAATTGATATTGTGTGGGTTTCATGAAGCAACATTAATGTGCCAAAGCGCATTTAAACGTATTTTTCCTGATAAAAAATATGTAATGAAATATACTACTGTTGGTGGTGTTGATGGTTTTGACGGTACTAGAAAAGAAGCCCCAAAAGCCGTTGTAAAAAAGATAAACTAGGTTTTAGTTGTTAGTAAATAGTTATGGCGATTCAAAAATTTGAAGATCTTATCGTTTGGCAAAAAGCCCAAGATTTTTCGGTAGCTATATACAGTGAATTTAAAAACAACAAAGACTTTTCTTTTAACGATCAAATAAAAAGAGCTTCAATTTCTATTTCAAATAATATTGCTGAAGGGTTTGATAGAAGTTCTAATCCAGATTTTAAAAGATTTTTATATTTTTCTTTAGCATCAAATAGTGAAGTTCGTTCTATGTTGTATTTAGCTATAAGATTAAATTTTCTTCCAGAAGAATCTGCTAAGAAACTAATCGATAGCTCAAATGAAATTGCAAGAATGATTTTCGGCTTAATCAAATCTTTAAAGTAACTTAACTAATTACTATTTACTAAAAACTAACTCCTTTATTTATGGATATAAATATTAAAATAACAGATAGAGAAGGAAAACTTCACGAAATTCTAGCGCCAACAGACATGGCGATGAATTTAATGGAAGTTATACGTTCTTATGAAATTGCTCCTGAAGGAACGATTGGTATTTGTGGAGGAATGGCAATGTGCGCATCATGTCAATGCTATGTTAAATCCAATCATGAATTACCAGAAATGAGCGTTGATGAAGACTTGATGTTAGCAGAAGCTTTTCATGTAGAAGACAATAGTAGATTGGGTTGTCAAATTCAAATCACACCAGAAATGGATGGGTTGGAAGTAGAATTGGCACCTGAAAGTTAAAAACTCAAAGACTTTCAGTATATTTGTTGAGCAAGCAAATCAAAAGTTCTTCAAAATGTATGTAGATTTATTGTCACATTTAAAATTTCTGATAAAACGAAATCCTGAGTGAGCGTTTAGTGTATCAATTTATCAATGTAAAAATGTACCAATTTCAATTGCTACATTGTTTTATCAACTCATTAATACATTAACAATATGCCTTTTTATCATCAATTAGGAAAAATTCCACCAAAACGTCATACGCAATTTAGAAAAGCAAATGGCGATTTATATTACGAACAACTTTTTGGGACAGTTGGTTTTGACGGAATGTCAACAAATAGTTATCACGAGCAAAGACCAACACAAGTTAAGGAAATTAGAAACCAATACAGTGTTAAACCAAAAGTTGCTAGAGAAAACAACATACAATCATACAGATTAAGAGGTTTTCAAGTTGCACCACATAACGACTATTTAGAAAGCAGAAAAATTGTATTGACAAACTCAGATTGTCATATAGCTTTAGCAGCACCAAGAAAATCTACCACCGAATATTTTTATAAGAATACAGATTCAGATGAAATGATTTTCATCCATAAAGGAACTGGAAAACTAAGAACTATCTACGGGAATTTAGATTTTAAATATGGAGATTATTTAATTATTCCGAGAGGAATTATTTACAAAATAGATTTTGACACAGAAGACAATCGATTATTTATTGTAGAATCTCACTCGCCAATTTATACTCCAAAACAATATAGAAATTGGTTTGGGCAATTATTAGAACATTCGCCTTATTGCGAAAGAGATATTCGTCGTCCTTACGAACTAGAAACCAATAATGAAAAAGGAGAATTTATCATCAAGGTAAAAAAGAAAGATGAAATTTTTGACATGGTTTATGCATCTCATCCATTTGATGTAGTTGGTTATGATGGATTTAATTATCCGTATGCCTTATCAATTCACGATTTTGAACCTATAACTGGTAGAATTCATCTACCGCCTCCTGTGCATCAAACTTTTGAAACAAATGCATTTGTAATTTGTTCTTTTGTCCCAAGATTGTATGACTATCATCCAGATTCAATTCCGGCGCCATACAATCACAGCAACATAGACGCAGATGAAGTTTTGTATTATGTAGACGGCGATTTTATGAGTAGAAATGATATCGAAGCAGGTCATATTTCTTTACATCCAGCAGGAATTCCGCATGGTCCACATCCAGGAGCAGCAGAAAGAAGCATTGGTAAAACAGCAACCGAAGAGCTAGCAGTTATGGTTGACACATTTAAACCTTTAATGGTTACAGAAGAAGCGATGAAAATTGCAGACGAAGATTATTTTAAATCTTGGTTGGAATAAAAAAATAAAAAACACTCCTAATTGTTTAGGAAATAAAACATCAATAAGATGGCAAAAGAAATAAAATCAGTAAACTACGGTTTAGAAAAAATATTTGAAGGAGCGCAAGATTTCTTGCCCCTTTTAGGAACAGATTACGTTGAGTTTTACGTAGGTAATGCAAAACAAGCAGCACATTTTTACAAAACAGCATTCGGATTTCAATCGCACGCCTATCGTGGATTAGAAACTGGAGCTAAAGATTCGGTAAGTTATGTATTAACGCAAGATAAAATCAAGTTAATGTTAACTACTCCGTTAAGCAGCAAATCGCCAATTAACGATCATATTGTTCAACATGGTGACGGTGTTAAAGTTGTTGCACTTTGGGTTGAAGATGCAAGACAAGCCTATAAAGAAACAACTTCTCGTGGAGCAAAATCATACATGGAACCAACTGTTGAAACAGATGAACATGGAGAAGTTGTAAGAGCAGGAATTTACACTTACGGAGAAACTGTACACATATTTGTAGAGCGTAAAAACTACAAGGGAGCATTTTTACCAGGTTTTCAAAAATGGGAATCAGACTACAATCCGCCAAGCGCAGGTTTAAAATATATCGATCACATGGTTGGTAATGTTGGTTGGAATCAAATGGATGTTTGGGTAAAATGGTATGAAGATGTAATGGGGTTTGAAAACTTTTTATCTTTTGATGATAAGCAAATTCACACTGAATATTCTGCATTAATGAGTAAGGTAATGTCTAATGGAAATGGTAGAATTAAGTTTCCAATTAACGAGCCTGCAAAAGCAGCAAAACGCTCACAAATTGAAGAATATTTAGATTTTTATGAAGGTGCAGGTGTACAACATATTGCTGTTGCAACTGACGACATTTTAAAAACAGTTTCTCAATTAAGAGCAAATGGTGTCGAATTTTTATCAACGCCTCCAGATGAATATTATAAATCAGTTCCTGGAAGATTAGAAGAATTTGATCATGAATTGAGAGAAGATATCGAAAAACTAAAAGGTCTAGGCATCATGATTGATGCAGATGAAGAAGGTTATTTATTACAAATTTTCACAAAACCTGTAGAAGATAGACCTACATTATTTTTTGAAATCATTCAAAGAATGGGAGCTCGAGGATTTGGAGCTGGAAACTTTAAAGCATTGTTCGAATCAATCGAAAGAGAACAAGAAAAAAGAGGAACTTTATAAACTTAAAACACAAAGAATCAAGATTAATTTCTTGGTTCTTTTTTTTTACAAATGAAGAAAGACGAATTACTAAAAGCAATTGAAGAAAAATACGACAAACTTGGCGTTCCTTTAGAAACAATGCTTGAAGGATTGTTGCACAGCACACCAATTACTTATTGGGATTATATTCAAACAGATGCTTTATTAGGATTACAAATCCCGAGAACTTCAGAACCTGATGAAATGGTTTTCATTATGTATCATCAAGTAAATGAACTCATTTTTAAAATGATTTTATGGGAAATTGATCAAGTTTCACTCACTGAAGAAACAATTACGGCAGAAAAATTTTCAAAGCATTTAATGAGAATCAGTCGTTATTTCGATATGCTTTGCAATTCTTTTAGTGTAATGGGCGAAGGGATGGATGTAGCACAATATTTAAAATTTAGAAACACATTGGCGCCTGCAAGCGGATTTCAATCTGCGCAATACCGTAAAATTGAATTTGCTTCTACAGAATTAATTAATTTGATTGATGCACGTTTTAGAGACACCATCGACAGAAACTCATCATTCAGAAACGCCTTTGAACATTTGTATTGGCAAGCTGCTGGGAAAAATCATACAACTGGAGAGAAATCTATTTTAATCAAACTATTTGAGAAAAAATATATGGGAGATTTTATCGACTTTATGGAAGATTACAACGAATGTAATTTATCTAAGAAGTTTCAACAACTTCCGGGTGATGTTCAGAAAAACCCAGCATTGATAAAAGCAATGCGTCATTATGATCATACAGTAAATGTAAAATGGGTGTTAGCTCATTATAATGCTGCTGGAAAATATCTTGGTGGTGGCGATAAAGATATCGAAGCTACAGGTGGAAGTAATTGGAGAAAATACATGCATCCAAAATATCAAAGAAGAATTTTCTTTCCTTATTTATGGAGCGAAGAAGAACTCAAAAATTGGGGTACATTCTAAAAAAAGAACTATTTAAAAAAGCTGCTAAAGAAATTAAGTAGCTTTTTTTATTTTGAAATAGCTATTGTCAATCCTTTTTTATAAGTTTGAAAACATGAAAAAAACACTGCTGGTTTGTATTGTATTTAGCATCACAATTTCTTTGTACAGTCAAGAAAAAAAAACTGTATTTAAGAAAGGAGAATGGTTGCGCTACAAAATGAGTTACAGTGGTTTTTTTAAAGCAGGAAATGCAACTTTATCGATTGACACAGATACCATTGACAAAAAAGAAGTTTTTCATGTAACAGGTAAAGGTTGGACAACCGGCGTTATAAAATGGTTTTTTAAAGTAAATGATGTTTATGAATCTTATTTTGATAAGGAGACTATAAAACCTTATATTTTTAAGAGAAATATTAACGAAGGTGGTTATAAAATTAACCGAGAAGTTAAATTTAATTATGAAACTCAAAAAGCAACGGTAATTGATTTTAAACTTCAAACAAAAGAAAGTATAGATATTCAAAACATACAAGACATGATGTCTTCTTTTTACTATCTAAGAACTCAGGATGTTAGTAAATTAATTGTTGGCGATGAAATTGCATTAGACATGTTTTTGGATGCTCAAATATACCCTTTTAAGCTACGCTTTTTAGGAACAGAAATCTTAAAAACAAGTTTTGGGAAAATAAAAGCGCTTAAATTTAGACCAATGGTGCAAGCAGGAAGGGTTTTTAAAGCAAATGAAAGTGTTACAATTTGGATTACAGCAGATGCAAATAAGATACCTATTAAACTGAAAGCATCTTTAGCCGTTGGATCACTCAGAGCAGAATTAGACGCCTACAAAGGTCTGGCAAATTCTTTTAAAATCATATATGATTAAATCGTATTTTTGCATTAAACAAGCCTAAAAAATAACCTCTTGTGAAAAAAATATTTTTCCTTTTACTAATCGTACTCATTTTTAATTCTTGCAAAGAAGACACACCGGAAAATCTGGAAGAGGCAGCTACTGTTATAGTGCCAAAAGAAATTTATGAATTTGGTTTTAAATTAAACGATTACCTTGTTATTAATGACACTATTAAAAAAGGCGAGAGTTTTGGAGTTATTTTAGATAGGCATCATGTAGATTACCCGATAATAAATAAGATTGCAACCAAAATTAAAGACACTTTTGATGTAAGACGTGTTAGAGCTGGAAAACCTTACACCATTTTAGCGGCAAAAGACTCCACCGAAAAAGCTCAAGTTTTCATTTACGAAAACAATAAAACAACGGCAACAGTTGTAAAATTTAACGATTCTATTATACACAGTTATAAATTTAGAAAAGAAATTAAAACCATTGAAAAAGAAGTATATGGTCAGATTTATTCTAGTTTTTCGCAATCTATGGATAGCTTACACCTAATGCCAAATTTAACAAATAAAGTTGCTGATATATATGCATGGACATTAGATTTTTTTAAACTTCAGAAAGGAGATACATTTAAAATTATTTATGAAGAAAAAGTTTTAGATGATGCTACATTTGTAGGTTATGGCAAGGTAAAAGCTGCACTTTTTAATCACAACGGAAAAGATATTTATGCCTATCGATTTGTTCCTGACAAGAAAAAAGGAATTGTAGAGTATTACGATGAAGACGGAAACATGTTGCGAAGACAGTTTTTAAAATCACCCATAAAATTTCAATATAGAGTTTCATCAAGGTATAATTTAAAAAGAAGAATTGCATTATACGGCAATAAAGTTAAAGCACATAAAGGAACCGATTTTGCGGCAAATTATGGCACACCAATTATGGCGACAGCGAGCGGAACAGTAACACAATCTGCATACAGAAAACGCGGAAATGGACATTTTGTGAAAATAAAACACAACAATACCTATTCTACTCAATATTTACACATGAGCAGCAGAAATGTTAAACGTGGACAATACGTAAAACAAGGCGATATTATTGGCTTTGTTGGATCTACTGGAAGCAGTAGTGGAAATCATGTGTGCTACCGTTTTTGGAAACACGGAAGGCAAGTAGATCCTTTTAAACAAAAATTACCTGCAGCAGCACCACTAAAAAAGAGTTTAAGAGCTCTTTTCTTAGCGCACATTGCTCCACTTAAAGAGCAAATAGATACTATTGAAGGGTTTGTTACGCATGTTCCAAAATTAAACGCAAACAATATCACCTTCTAAAGATTAAGAAATAAAAAAATGGCTTTAAAGAAAATTAACCCAACAAAAACAAAAGCTTGGCAAAAACTATTGCTGCATTTTAATGAAATAAAAGAACTACACCTTAAAGATCTCTTCAAAAACAATCCGAATAGGGCATCAGATTTATCAATAGATTTTAAAGAATTTCATATTGATTATTCTAAAAATAATATCACACAAGAAACTTTAGAGCTACTTATTGAGCTTGCTAATGAAGTGGATTTAAATGATGCTATTCAAAAATATTTTTCTGGAGACCTCATCAATACAACAGAAAATAGAGCGGTAATGCACACCGCTTTAAGAAACTCTAAAAAAACAGCAACCCCATTTACAGAAGGAATTTACAAAGAAATAAATAGTGCTTTACAACAAATAGCAGCTTTTTCTCAAAAAATAACTTCTGGTGAGTGGAAAGGTTATACCGGAAAACCTATTACCGATATTGTAAACATTGGCATTGGCGGATCTGATTTAGGTCCTAAAATGGTTGTAACAGCCTTGCGTCACTATAAAAATCATTTAAACACGCATTTTGTTTCTAATATTGATGGCGATCATGTTTCAGAAACGATACAAAAACTAAATCCTGAAACAACGCTTTTTATTATTGTTTCAAAATCATTTTCTACTCAAGAAACACTAACCAATGCAACTACACTTAAAAAATGGTTCTTAAATAGCGCATCAGAGGATGACATTTCAAAACACTTTGTTGCAGTTTCTTCAAGTATTACAAAAGTAATATCATTCGGAATTAAAGAAGAAAATATTTTTCCAATGTGGAATTGGGTTGGTGGACGCTTTTCTCTTTGGAGCGGAGTTGGTTTGGTTATTAGTCTGTCTGTTGGATATGAAAATTTCAAAGCTCTACTTTTGGGTGCAGAAGAAATGGACCAACACTTTAAAACAACGGATTTCAGTAAAAACATTCCTATTATAGCTGCATTGATAGGTGTTTGGTACACTAATTTTTTTAAATATGAAACAGAGGCTGTACTACCCTACTCTCAGTATTTGAGTGAGTTTCCTAACTATTTGCAACAAGCAAGCATGGAAAGTAATGGAAAAAGTGTTGATCGGAATGGCGAAAAAATCGATTATCAAACTGGAGCAATTTTATGGGGAAATGTGGGCACTAACATGCAACACGCGTTTATGCAATTGATACATCAAGGAACAAAAATAATTCCTACCGAGTTTATTGGTTTTAAAAAATCTTTATCAGGTCTAACAGCACATCATCAACAATTAATGGCTAATTTTTATGCGCAAACAGAAGCGTTAGCTTTTGGAAAAACAAGGGAAGAAGTACATTTAGATTTAAAATATAACAACCAGAAAGAAACACTAGCAAAATTACTTCCCTACAAGGTTTTTGAAGGAAACAAACCTAGTACGTCTTATGTAATTAAGGAATTAACCCCAAAATCTTTGGGCAAATTAATTGCAAGTTATGAACATAAGATTTTTGTTCAAGGAGTTATTTGGAATATTTATAGCTTTGATCAATTTGGTGTAGAATTAGGCAAAGAGCTTGCAAACAAACACCTAAAAAAGTAGAAACTCTTAGCTAAAAAAACATAAAAGTAAATAATTTAACATATCTCTTTTATTTGTTAACAAAGCTGTTGATATTTAAAAACTACTTTACAGCCGACAAACACGATATTTTACTATTTTTGAAGATCTTAATTTTTTGTTAATACTTAACATTAAATTAACATTGCAACTGTAAAAATTCAAGATTTTTGCAAAACATTTAATAACTTAAGATTTCAAAATGAAAAATTTTAAAAATTTATTGGTAGTAGCGTTGTTTTTTACAACTGTTGCTATTTTTGGCCAAACCAGACTAACTGGTAAAGTAGTAGATGAAACAAATCAACCTTTACCAAGTGCAAGTGTAATGGTAAAAGGAACTCAAAGCGGTACTTCTACTGATTTTGACGGGAAATTTACATTAAACACTAATGCTAGTTCAGGAGTTTTAGTAATTTCTTTTGTAGGGTACTCTGACAAAGAAGTTTCTTTCTCTTCTTCAAAAACAGATTTAGGAACGATTGAACTTACTGAGGATAGTTCAGTATTAGACGAAATCGTTGTAACTGCTACTTCTTTCGCAATTGACAGAAAAACACCAGTTGCTGTATCTACAATTAAAGCTGCAGACATTGAGAGAAAATTGGGAACTCAAGAATTCCCTGAGATCTTAAAATCAACTCCAGGAGTATATGCTACTAAAAGTGGTGGTGGTTTTGGAGATTCTAGAATTAGTTTAAGAGGATTTAACTCAGAAAATGTTGCCGTATTAATTAATGGTGTACCTGTTAATGATATGGAAAATGGAAGAGTTTACTGGTCTAACTGGGCTGGTCTTTCTGATGTAACTTCTGCAATGCAGGTTCAAAGAGGATTAGGAGCTTCTAAAGTTGCTGTACCATCTATTGGTGGAACAATTAACATCCTTTCTAAAACAACAGATGTTATTAGAGGAGGAAGCGTTTCTATGACACATGGAAATGACGGTTACCAAAAAATCGGCGCAACAGTTTCTACTGGATTAATGGACAACGGCTTTGCTGCTACAGTTTCATTGGCTAAAATTTCAGGTGAAGGGTATGTAGATGGAACTCAATTTAATGGAACCAATTATTTTGTGAACTTATCTAAAGAATTAAATGAAAATCACAAATTATCATTTACTGCTTTTGGTGCTCCACAAAGACATGGACAAAGACAAAATAGAAGTACAATTTCTACTTACAGAAATGCACAAAGCGGAATCAGATTTAACCCAGATTGGGGATATAAAGATGGTCAAGTAACACATATTGAAGATAACTTTTATCACAAATCTCAATCTTCTTTAAATCACTATTGGACCATTAACGAAAACACAAGCCTTTCTACAGCAATGTACGTATCATTTGGTACAGGTGGTGGTGGTGGATATGCTGGTTCAAACACTAGTTTATTCAAAGTTCGTTTAGGTGGTAGTGATCAACCAGTAGATTTAGACAATATTGTAGACATCAACAGAGAAAACGGAGCTTTAGGTTCTGAAGCAATCTTAAGAGCGTCTAGAAATGACCACAGCTGGTATGGGGTTTTATCTACATTCAAAACAAAATTATCTGACAATTTAGATTTTATTGGTGGTATTGATTTAAGATCATACACTGGAGAGCACTTTACTGAAGTTACAGATTTATTAGGAGGTCAGTACTTCTTTGACGATAGCAACATTAACAATCCAAATGCTGCATTAGGTGTAGGTGACAAATACGGTTACCACAATGATGGAGAAGTTGGATGGCAAGGTTTTTTTACGCAATTAGAGTATGATAGTGAGAACATCTCTGCTTTTGTATCTGTATCTGGATCTAACACTTCTTACCAAAGAATTGATTATTTCCAATACATTCCAGGAAACCAAACTACAGACACATACAATTTCTTCGGTTACGGAGTAAAAGGTGGTGTAAATTACAGATTGAATGAAGCTCATAACGTATTTGCAAATGTTGGATACTTTGAAAAAGCAGCTGATTTTGGATCTGTTTTCCAAAGATATGACAATGACCATATCAATGCTGATGCAGAAAACCAAAAAATTCTAAGTTTTGAATTAGGGTATGGTTTTAGAACTGAAAAAATCAGAGCTAATGTAAACGTATATAGAACTGAATGGAAAGATAGAACCTTTACAAGATCTATTCAAGGGCAAAATGGTTCTGACGACTTTATTGCAAACTTATTAGGGGTAAATGCTTTACACCAAGGTTTAGAAATTGATTTCACATACAGATACTCAGACAACTTATCTTTTACAGGTATGGCATCTTTAGGTGACTGGAAATGGAATAATGACTTAGAAGATGTTGCCATTTTTGATGAAAATCAAAATCAAGTAGACACTGTTAATCTACCTATTAAAGGATTGCGTGTTTCTGATGCTGCACAAACTACTGCTGCATTAGGCTTAAACTACAAGTTCTGGGATAAAACAAGTTTCACTTTAGACTACAACTACTATGCAGATATGTATGCTCAAGTAAATGTATTAGACTACATCGGTGCAACTACAAAACCAAGCGATACATGGAAGGCTCCAGATTATCATTTGTTCGATGCTAGTTTACGTCACGGATTTAAAATTGGAGATTTTGATACTACTGTTACAGCACGTGTAAACAACGTTTTCAATACAGAATATATTTCTGATGCTTTAGATGCTACTGACCCATTAGTTTGGTTTGGAGCAGGTAGAACATTTAGCCTTAGTGCAAAAATTAAATTTTAAAAAACAGAATCATGAAAAAAATATTTTTATTATTAGCAGTTTTTTCAATGGTATTTACTTCTTGTGATCCATTAGAAGATATTTATGCAGAATTAGATGCTGTACCAACCGTTATATCTGGTGAAGCAACAATAACGTTAACAGACGATGATTACAGTGAACTAGATTTAAACTATGGAAACTTTAGCAATGTAGATGATGCAAAAACAATGTTACCTGGTTTCTTGTCTAACAAATACCCTACATGGGGTAAAGAATCTTTAGCGGCTGTAACTTTTAAATTATATGCTCCAAAAGATACAGAAAGAAGTTTAGAGATCTATACGGTTTCTTCTGCAGATTATTCTGCTGGAGGACACTCATACGGTAACTTTGATAGCTTATCAGATATCACAGAGTTTTTAGATACTAAGTATACTTCTCCTGCAAATAGATTGTTAGTTTCTTTAACTTACAAATACTACTCAGGAAGTGTTGCAACACTTAATAATGGATTCTTGTATGTAAACGGAGGCTGGAAAATGGTTGAAGGCTTTACAAGAGATGAGTACAATGCAATGGGAGAATCTTACCCAAACTTTTCTTCAGAAACAGAAGCAATGACTAAAATACCTGTTTTCTTATTAGATAAATTTAAATTTGACAATAACGAAGCTGGAGATATCACAGCAATCATGTACAAATTGTATGTAAGTGGATCTACTAAAAGCTACGTTGCAAACTTTATTTTTGATGGAACTTCTTGGTCTGAATACAAAAATGTAAAAAATGAAACGATTAAGTTTGGACATGATGGTACAAACTGGGTGCCAGATAACACAATTAAATACACATTAACTGCAGCAGATTATACGTTAGTAGGAAATGGTAATTATGGTAACTTTGATGTAAGAGCTGGTAAAGATGAAGAAACAGAATCTAGTAGAGTTGCTAAAATAAATACTATTTTATTAAATAACTTTCCAAACGATGCTGACGGACAAAAATACCTTGTTTCTTATAATATTTATAATGGAGCAAATGGCGTTTGGCAACTAGCAGTTATTAAAACTGGTGGAGCGTACGTAAAGCAATAAGTTAAAATAGTTTCGCTATTTTTAAAAAACCACCTCAATTGAGGTGGTTTTTTTTTGATTAAATGATTACTTTTACAACAACTATTAAAACTAATCTATCATGATGAAAGAAATTCATTCTTATTGGGCATATTTAGTACTATTAATGTTATTTTTTGCAGTTGTAAATGCAATTGTAGGATTATCACAAAAGAAAACATTTACAGACAAAGATGTTCGTATCGGTTTGTTTACACTTATTGTATCGCATATTCAGCTATTAATTGGATTGGCTTGGTATTTTATGAGTCCTGTATACAAAGCATTAAAAACAGATAGCTCTTATGTGATGAAAGATTCAGCATCAAGATTATTAGCAATAGAACATCCCTTAATGATGATAATTGCAATCGTATTAATTACGATTGGATGGTCTAAACATAAAAAGAAAACTGAAGATACTTCAAAATTTAAAACTTTTGCAATTTTTTACGGATTAGCATTGGTCTTAATATTAGCCAGAATTCCTTGGAATCAATGGTTTCAATTTTAATAATAAATCATCCTAAGTTTTCTTAGGATTTTTTTAATTCGTCAAATGAAAATACTTAGCCACATACTATCACCAATATTTATACTAACTTTTGTGCTTTTGTTAGTTATATTCCATCCAATACAATGGATTGGACTAAAAGTTTTTGGATATAACGGTCATAAAAAAGTTGTAGATGTTTTAAATTTCTGTTTGGTAAAATCAATGTTATTAATTGGAGTAACAGTAAGCCTTAAGAATGAACATGACTTACCAAAAGACGCTTCTTTGGTATTTGTATCTAATCATCAAAGTATTTCAGACATCCCTCCATTGAGTGTCTTTTTCAGAAAACATCATCCAAAATTTGTTGCAAAAATTGAATTAGGAAAAGGAGTTCCAAGTGTTTCATTTAACTTAAAATATGGTGGAGCTGCCTTAATAAATAGAAAAGATGGAAAACAAGCTATTGCCGAGTTAGGTAGATTTTCTAAAAACATCCATAAAAATAAATGGGGAGCAATTATTTTTCCAGAAGGAACCAGAAGTAGAAATGGGCAACCAAAAAAATTCTCTACAAATGGATTAAAGATGATTACAAAATACAATCCCGAAGGTTATATTGTGCCAATTACAATAAACAATTCTTGGAAAATATTTAAATACGGAAAATATCCTTTAGGAATTGGAAGTCCAATAACATTAACAGTTCACAAACCTATAAAAATTGATTCTTTACCTTTCGATGATTTAATTAAAGAAACAGAGTCAGTAATAATTTCACACATAAAATAATTGTATGTCTATACAGAATATTAGAAGAGAAGTAATGCTTACTCTAGAAAAAAGCATTGACACTTTTGTAGATAAATTCTTAATTACACCAGAAAAAATTTGGCAACCAACAGACTTTTTACCCAACTCACAAAAAGATACTTTTATTGAAGAAGTAAAAGAAATTCAAGAACTTTCTAAAGAACTAGATGATGATTTTTGGGTGGTTTTAGTTGGAGATACCATTACAGAAGAAGCACTACCAACCTACGAATCTTGGTTATTAGATTTAGATGGTATTTCTCAGCAGCCAGATAATGGATGGGCTAAATGGATAAGAGCCTGGACGGCAGAAGAAAACAGACATGGAGATGTTTTAAATAAATACTTGTATTTGTCTGGTCGTGTAAACATGCGTGAAGTAGAAATTACAACGCAGCATTTAATCTCTGACGGATTTGACATTGGTACTGCAACAGACCCATATAAAAACTTCGTATATACAAGTTTTCAAGAATTAGCTACCTATATTTCTCACAATAATGTAGCTAAAATAGCCCGTAAAAAAGGACACAAAGCACTGGCAAAAATGTCTAAAATTATTGCTGGAGACGAAATGCGTCATCACATTGCGTATTCAGAATTTGTAAAAGAAATTTTTAAGATTGATCCTAGTGAAATGATGTTAGCTTTTCAACACATGATGAAGCACAAAATTGTAATGCCTGCGATGCATTTAAGAGAATCTTTTGAAGCCAAAGGCACATTGTTTGATCAATTTTCTAACGTAGCACAAAGAGCTGGTGTATATACTGGCTTTGATTATGTAGATATTTTAAAGAAGTTAAATACTATCTGGGAAATTGATACAATTACCAACTTAACTCCAGAAGCAGAAAAAGCGAGAGATTGGTTATTAAAATTACCAGAAAGAATGTACAGAATTACTGAAAGAATTGTGGTTCCTGACACAAAATACAACTTTAAATGGATGCAACCTGCAACCTAAAAAAAGAGCCTTAATTGGCTCTTTTTTAGTACATAGTAAAAAAATCTTTATCGTTTAGAAAAGGCAATTTAGATCTTGTTTGTATTAATTGATCTTTACTGAATGTTGTATAAAGAATTCGCTCTTCATTTTCGGCAACCTCAGTCATTTCGTTACCTAAGAAATCTATGGCAACAGAATGGCCGTTGTATTGATAGTTATTAGCATCAATTCCTACTCTATTAACACCAACACAATAACTCATGTTTTCTATCGCACGTGCTTTTAAAAGTGTGTTCCAAGCATGAATTCTAGGTATTGGCCAATTAGCAGCATAGATTAAAATATCGTAATTGTTTGTGTTTCTAGACCAAACCGGAAAACGTAAATCATAACATATCAAAGGACAAATTTTAAATCCTTTAAAATCAACAATTAATTTGTTTTTCCCTATTGTATATTCTTTGTGTTCTCCTGCTAATGTAAAAGCATGTCGTTTGTCATAATGTTCAATATGTCCATTTGGATGCACAAACAACATTCTATTATAAAATTGATTCTCTTCTTTTATGATAATACTTCCAACAATTGCAGCATTTAGTTTTGATGCATTTTGTTGCATCCATTTTACTGTTTCTCCATTCATGGTTTCTGCAAAAGGTGTTGGCGTCATAGAAAATCCTGTTGTAAACATTTCTGGAAGAACAAGTAGGTCTACATTGTTAATTTTACTAAAAAATTGATCAAATTTTAATCTATTTTCAATAGGATTTTCCCAAATTAAATCGGCCTGTATAATCGCTATTTCTAAGTTGTTTTGCATAAAAATAATTTTTAAACAATATTATAAAATAAATAGCTTCTTTTTGTACATTGTTTGTTCAAAAAAATGAACCTTCAAACAATGCAAACTTTTATTTCAGAAACTTTAAATACCATTTTAACAACACAAAAATCTTTTGAAAACACTGTTTTTGTGATGCCTTCTCAAAGAGCAGGAGTTTTTGTAAAAGAAGCATTGAAAGAAAAAATTTCTAGAGGTTTTTTACCTTCAATTTTAAATATTGAAGAATTAATAGAAGAAATTTCTGGGTTGCGAAAAGCAGACACCATTCAATTATTATTTCATTTTTATGCGGTTTATAAAAAGGTAGAAAAAGAGCCAGAAGCGTTTGAAAGCTTTATTTCTTGGGCTTTTACCGTTTTACAAGATTTTAATGAAGTAGATCAACACATAATCAATTCAAAAGAAATATTTACCTACTTAAGAGACATTCAACGCTTAAAAAATTGGTCTGTTAAAAAGCCATTTAAAGAAACCAAAATGGTTAAAAATCATTTTAGTTTCTTAGAAAAACTAGAAGAATATTATACTAAATTTTATCCTTTTTTATTAGAAAAAAAGATAGGGTATCAAGGTTTAATATATAGAGAAGCCACAAAAAAGATTGAAACATATATTGCCAAAAACACCCATAAAAATTTTATCTTTATGGGTTTTAATGCCTTAAACAAGGCAGAGGAATTTTTATTTCAACAATTATTATCAGCAGGAAAAACAACTATTTATTGGGATATTGATACTGTTTTTTTAGAAAACAAACACCAAGCTGGTACATTTATTAGAAAATACAAAGCAACATGGAAATATTACTTATCAAACCCAATGCTGGTAGGTTCTTCTCACTTTAATCAAAATAAAAATATTGAAATAATTGGTGCGTCTAAAAATAACACACAAATTAAATATGCCGGTGAACTCTTAAAAAAGCTTCCTAACTTCAACCAAACTGCATATGTTTTGGCAGACGAAAGTTTATTGCCAATAACACTAAACTCTTTGCCTCAAAAAGTAACAGCTGTAAATATTACAATGGGGTATCCTTTAAAAGATGTCCCTACAACTTCTTTATTTACAGCTATATTTCAATTGTTTTTAACACAAGTAAAGTTAAATAAATCACAATCAGAGCAGTTTTATTACAAAGATGTATTGCAGTTTTTTAAACATACTACTATAGCTCCCTTATTAGTTATAGATAACACAAATATCTTAGACGAAATTGCAAAAAAAATTACTGAAGATAACGATGCTTTTATCAGTAAAAAGCAAATAGAACTGTTTTTAAAACCATTAGAAAATTCGGTTAAAGAAACTATTGCTAAACTATTTTATCCAATAGAAAAAATAGAAGAATTTATAGAGCGAATTCTAAACTTAATAGTGCTATTGAAGGAGTATGCCGATGCACTAGAAAAAGAATATTTGTTTCGATATTTTACAATTTTCTCTCAACTGAAAACCTTTCAAAACGAATATAATTTCTT
Source organism: Polaribacter sp. (assembly GCA_029238315.1). GTDB lineage: Bacteria > Bacteroidota > Bacteroidia > Flavobacteriales > Flavobacteriaceae > Polaribacter. The sequence goes on from JAQWGI010000008.1 coordinate 103,134, forward strand.
AAAAACACTTAAAACAATCTATCAATTATTCAATCAATTACTCAATACAGAATCAATTTCTTTTCAGGGAGAGCCCTTGCAAGGACTACAACTAATGGGCATGTTAGAAACCCGTGTTTTAGATTTTGAAAATGTAATTATCACCTCAGTTAACGAAACTATTTTGCCTAAAAACAGTGCACAAAATACCTTTATTCCGTTTGATGTTAAATTAGATTTTGGGCTACCTACTTACAGAGAAAAAGACGCTATTTTCTCATATCATTTTTTTAGATTATTGCAACGCGCAAAAAACATATATCTACTTTATAATTCTGAGAGTGATACTTTTGGTGGTGGAGAAAAAAGTCGATTTATTGCGCAATTAATTCACTTAAAAAAGAATAGTAAAAAATTACAAATAAGCCCTAAGGTAATTACAGAAAAAACAACAATCAAGAAAATTGAAAAAACAGAAGCAATAATCAGTACTTTAAAAGAGGTGGCTAAAAAAGGGTTTTCTCCATCAGCACTAACAAACTATTTGTACAATCCGTATCAATTTTACACGCAAAAAATTTTAAAATTATCTGAATATAAAGAAGTAGAAGAAACTATTGCTGCCAATACCATGGGCACTATTATTCATGACACTTTAGACGCCTTATACACCCCTTTTATTGGCAAGTATTTAACCCTAGAAAACAGCAAAGAAATGCTTGCTAGAGTAGATAACCTGGTTACATTCTATTTTAAAAAACACTTTCATAATTCAGCTATTTTTACAGGAAAAAACAGATTAATTTTTGAAGTTTCTAAAAATTATGTCAATCGCTTTTTAGAAAGCGAAAGCATATTAATTTCTGGCAAAAATCAATTAAAAATTATTGCTACAGAAGAAAATTTAGCAACAACAATTGAAATTGAAGGGTTAAATTTTCCTATTAAAATTGGCGGACAAGTAGATCGAATTGACGAACTAAACGGCGTAACAAGAATTATTGATTATAAAACTGGAAAAGTAGAAGCTGCTAATTTAAAGGTAAAAGAACTTTCTAGCATTGCAGATGAAAAATACAGCAAAGCTATTCAGGTTTTACTGTATGGATTTATGTATGCTAAAAGCAATCATATAACTCAACCTATTGAGAGTGGAATTATCTCTTTTAAAAATTTAAAAAGCGGACTTATTAAAGTAGATTTTGGCAAAAAAGATTACGAAATCACACCAGAAAGAACCAACGAATTTGTGGAAGCTCTAAAAGAACTCATCAAAGAAATTTTTAACCCATCAATACCGTTTACAGAAAAAACAAAAAACTAATTATTGTTTTCCTCCTAGCACCAACAAAGGAATACTACAATGAAATTCTTTTTTCAGAATGGTGTTCTTTTCCCAAAGCTTTTGAAAAAAGCCTCTTTTTCTTCTAAATACACACAATAAATCTGGATTATGAGACTGAAAATGTTCTAAAACTCCTTGAAAAGTAGTGGCATTTTCTGTAATGGTTAATGAAGATTTTAAACTTTCTAAAATAGGGTTTAAAACTAAATCTTGATCGGTATGGCTTGGTGTTTTTACCAATAGTAAATTAACAACAGGATTAAATTTCTCTTTAAAAAACTGTAATGGTGCTAATGCATTTTTTTTATTTACAACACCCGTTTTAAAGGCTGTTAAAATAGCAGTAAAAGGTTTAAAAGCATACGATTCTGGCACAATTAAAACGGGTATATTAGATTGCTTTACAACACTACCTGAGGTGCTTCCTAAAAAAACCTCTTCTTTAATTGAATTACTTCTTGGTCCCATCACAATCAAATCAATACCAATTTCTTGATCTATCGAAACAATAGAATCAACCACATTTCCTTTTGCAGATATTAACTGAATATCCTTACCCCTTCTATTTACTGCATTGATCATAGAACGGAGATACAAATTAGATTCGCGCTCTACAATAGATGTTACATCAATAATAGTTCCTGCTTTAGATTGTACTTTATACGCTCTTAAAGCAAAAATATTTGCACCTATTTCGCTTGCGAAATCAATAGCATATTGCAAGGTGTTAATTGAATTTTCCGTAGAACCAATTGGAACCAATATATTTTTCATGTGATGTGTTTTTTAATTAGAGAAAATTACACAAAATAAATGAACTGGAGAAATAGATTTTTTGAATTCTGTCAAATAATAAATAACATTCACATTTATAATATTATTTTTGATGCATGCTACAAACCGATATTTCTCATAAAAGAATCAACAAACTGGCCTTTCCTGCTTTGATTGCCGGAATTGCAGAACCATTACTCTCTATAACAGACACCGCAATTATTGGTAACATAGAAAATAATGCTGTAGCATCTTTAGCTGCTGTTGGAATTGTAGGCGCTTTTATTTCTATGCTAGTGTGGGTTTTTGGACAAATTAGAAGTGCCATTTCTGCAATTATTTCTCAATATGTTGGTGCCAACAAATTAGATGAAATTAAAACCTTACCCGTGCAAGCAATTACCATTGTTGTAGTGGTTAGCTTGCTAGTTATAGCAATATCATACCCATTTTCTGAAACTATTTTTTCATTTTACAATGCTTCTGGGAAAATCTTATCTTTTTCTGTTGACTACTTTAATATTCGTATTCTTGGCTTTCCATTTACCCTATTTACTTTCGCTATTTTTGGCGTCTTTAGAGGGTTGCAAAACACATATTACCCAATGTTAATTGCAATAACAGGCGCAATTTTAAACATTGTGCTAGATTATTTTTTTGTGTATGGATTTAGAGATTTAATACCTGCAATGCACATAAAAGGTGCTGCATACGCAAGTGTAATTGCGCAAATTACGATGGCCGTTTTAGCCGCAATTTTATTGCTAAAAAAAACAACTATTCCGCTAAAACTTACACGCACAATACATCCAGAAATAAAGCGCTTATTAAGCATGGTGTTAAATTTATTTGTTAGAACTTTAGCTTTAAATTTAGCCTTATATTTTGGTACAGCTTACGCAACTTCTTACGGTAAAGAGTATATTGCTGCCTACACTATTGGACTAAATTTATGGTTATTAGGGGCTTTTATGATTGATGGATACGCAAGCGTTGGCAACATTTTATCAGGGAAATTATTAGGACAGAAAGATTACAAATCGCTTTTTACATTAAATAAAAGATTGTTAAAGTATGCCATTGCATTAGGAGCTGCTTTTATTCTTTTAGGTGGTCTTTTTTACGAATCAATAGGAACCATTTTTACCAAAGAAACAGGAGTTTTAGAACAGTTTTATTTAGTTTTCTGGGTAATTTTAGCCATGCAACCACTATGCGCTATGACCTTTATTTTTGATGGAACCTTTAAAGGATTAGGTGAAATGAAATACTTAAGAAATGTGTTACTATTTGCTACATTAATAGGCTTTATTCCTACCTTATTTTTATTCGATTATTTAGACTTTAAGCTCTATGCTATTTGGATTTCTTTTGCTGTTTGGATGTTTTTTAGAGGTGTTTTTTTATTTTTTAAATTCAAAATAAAATTTTTTCCGCTTGCACAAAAGCAGTAAATTTGAATACAAATAAAAAGCATCATGACAACCCACCGAGCAGACGGAAGTTTATATACCAGTATCGAAAATAATATTGCAACAATCCTATTTGGTCATCCGGCAAGTAATTCGTTTCCAAGTGTTCTTTTAGATCGATTGACAAAAGAACTACAACGAATTTCTCTACTCGATACTGTACATGTTATCGTCTTAAAATCTGAAGGAGAAAAAGCTTTTTGTGCTGGTGCATCTTTTGATGAACTCGTTGCTATTGATACGCTAGAAGCAGGCAAACAATTCTTTTCTGGTTTTGCAAACGTAATCAATGCCATGAGAAATTGTTCTCAATTAATTATTGGTGCCATACAAGGAAAAACTGTTGGCGGAGGCGTTGGTTTAGCAGCAGCTTGCGATTATGTTTTAGCAACAGAAGCTGCATCTGTAAAATTGTCTGAATTAAGTATTGGAATTGGTCCTTTTGTAATTGCTCCTGCAGTTGAGCGTAAAATTGGTGTATCTGGGCTGGCTGAATTAACTTTAGCTGCTACTGAATGGAAAACTGCGTATTGGGCAAAAGAAAAAGGATTGTTTGCCAAAGTATACGAAACACAGAAAGAGTTAGAAAAAGAAACCCAAAATTTAGCTGAAAAGCTAGCTTCTTACAATGCCGAAGCAACAGCAAATATGAAAAAAATATTGTGGGAAGGATGTCAAAACTGGGATTCTTTATTACTAGAAAGAGCAGAAATCACTGGAAAATTAGTGCTTTCTGAATTTACAAAAGATGCATTATCAAAATTTAAAAAATAAGAATATGGGAGCAGATTATTTGTTTTTAGGATTGGCTGTATTATTAGCAATCATGTATTTCTACAACAAACTTAAAGCGAACAACAATAAAAGAAAATAATTTCAATTGTCATTACGAACGAAGCATGAGCAGGAATCTAATCATTTTAGAGATTTCTCCATCACTCCTCATTTCGAAATAACAAAATAAAATATCATATTAATGAGTACAATTAGAATTACAAAACAATTTAATTTTGAAACTGGCCACGCATTGTATGGTTATGATGGAAAATGTAAAAATGTTCACGGGCATTCTTACAAACTTTCTGTTACTGTTATTGGACAACCAATTACAGATAGTTCTCAAGTTAAATACGGAATGGTGATTGACTTTTCTGATTTAAAAAAGATTGTAAAAGAAGAAGTTGTAGATGTATTTGATCATGCTACCGTTTTTAATAAAAATACGCCACATGTTGAGTTGGCAAAAGAGCTTCAACAAAGAGATCATCACGTTATTTTGGTAGATTATCAACCAACAAGCGAAATGATGGTAATTGATTTTGCTGATAAAATTAAAAAACGTTTGCCAGAAAATATTCAGTTATTTTCATTACGATTACAAGAAACTGAAACCAGTTTTGCAGAATGGTTTGCAAGTGATAATTAATTCTAAAAAGAATTAAGATTGCTTTGCCTTTAAAAAAATATAGCGTTAATTAGAACTAAAAAATTACTTTCCATTAAAAGCATTCATTGTATTTGCCATACCTGCAGTTGTAAAAGAAGTGATAAGATTACAAGAAACAGTAATGCGTTCTATAAGCAAACTTTCTTCTTCTTTAGACCATTGGTTTAATACAAAATCTACTTGTCTTCCTTTTGCATAATTAGCACCTACACCAAAACGAAACCTTGGGTAATTTGTGGTGTTTAATTTTTCTTGAATGTCTTTTAAACCGTTATGACCGCCAGCAGAACCTTTTCCTTTTAAACGTATGGTTCCAAAATCAATATTTAAATCGTCTGTAATAATTAGCGTATTTTCAATAGAAATTTTTTCTTTTTCCATCCAATACTTTACTGCTTTTCCGCTTAAATTCATATAGGTACTTGGTTTTAATAAAATCAAAGTACGTCCTTTAAACCGAAAGCTGGCAACATCTCCTAACTTGTCGGTTTCAAAAATAGCATCATACTCTTTAGCCAATGCATCTAGTATTTTAAAACCAATATTGTGTCGTGTATCATCGTATTGCGCTCCAATATTTCCTAAACCAACAATTAAAAATTTTTTCATGTGCTACAAAAATAAGAAGAATTAACTAATTTAAGATTCTGAAAAATAAATTCAGAACAAGAAAAAAGCGTTACCATAAAGTAACGCTTTTTATAATTATAAGAATATTTTATGCTTATTCTGCTGCTGGAGCCTCAGGAGCTGCTTCTGCAGTTTCTTCTTCTTCGTCTTCTAATTCTGCAGTTGCGTTACGAGACATTCTAACTTGTACAACAACAGTGTTGTCTGGGTGTAAAAAAGTACAGTTATTGCTGTCAATGTCTGTTACAAATAATTTACTCCCAATTTTTAATTTAGAGATATCTGCATTGAAAAAATCTGGCAAATTACCTGGTAAAGCTTTTACTCTTAACTTACGCTTTGGAAAACGTAAAGAACCACCATTTAATACTCCAGGAGCACTTCCAACAAGTTTAACAGGAATATTCATTGTAACTTCCTTATCATCAAATAATTGATAAAAATCGATGTGTAAGATCTTATCTGTTACTGGATGGAATTGAATGTCTTGTAAAATGGCAGCTACTTTTTTGCCATCTAACTCAATCGTTGCAGTATATACATTTGGAGTATATACCAAGTTTTTAAATGCCAATTCTGGCGCTGAAAAATGCATTGGCTTGTCTCCTCCGTATATAACGCAAGGAACCTGACCAGCATTACGTAAGGCTTTTGTTGCTACTTTACCTACGCTTTCTCTTTGAGATCCTTTGATTGTAATTGATTTCATTACTTATATTTAATTGTTATTAATATTTACATTAAAAATTGTTCGCTGATGCTTCTGTTCTCTTGAACTTTATGCATGATATCTGCGAATAAAGGGGCGCAAGATACAACTTTTATCTTAGAACTCTCTCTTTTTAAAGGAATTGTATCTGAGACTATTAATTCGATTAAATTAGAATTTTCTATGCGTTCAATTGCGGTTCCAGAAAGTATCGGATGCGTACAAATTGCTCGTACACTTTTCGCGCCTCTTTCCATCATTATATCTGCTGCTTTTGCCAATGTTCCTCCAGTATCAATCATATCATCAACTAAAATTACATTCTTTCCTTGTACATCTCCAATCAACTCCATGTGAGAAATTACATTGGCTTTTTTACGTTGTTTATAACAAATAACCACGTCAGAATCTAAATACTTAGAATAGGCATACGCTCTTTTAGAACCACCCATATCTGGTGATGCAATGGTTAAATTGTCTAATTTTAACGATTTTACATAAGGTAAAAAGATGGTAGACGCAAACATATGATCTACTGGCTTTTCAAAAAAACCTTGAATTTGATCTGCATGTAAATCCATCGTCATGATTCTAGTTACTCCAGCCGCTTGTAATAAATTTGCTACTAATTTTGCACCAATGGCAACCCTTGGCTTATCTTTTCTGTCTTGCCTAGCCCACCCAAAATAAGGCATCACTGCAGTTATATGTCTTGCAGATGCTCTTTTTGCCGCATCAATCATTAATAACATTTCCATTAAATTATCAGAATTCGGAAAAGTAGAACCAATAATAAAAATTCTTCTACCTCGAATAGATTCTTCAAAAGCGGGCTGAAATTCGCCATCGCTAAAATGAGTTGTGGACACTTTACCTAATTCTGCACCATATTCTTTAGCAATTTTTTCTGCCAATGGAATGCTCTGAGAACAAGCAAATAATTTTGGAGTTAACTGGTTTGTAGACATTTAGTTGAGTTTTGTTGTGTGTTAGTTTGTTGTGAGTTGCAAAAGTAAAAATATTTAATGAGTTGTACTGTTTTTTATGCCTTAATACTAAAATTATTTTTTAAATTTGCAGTCTGATTCTAGATTTGCTCGAGTGGCGGAATTGGTAGACGCGCTGGATTCAAAATCCAGTTCTTTCGGGAGTGTGGGTTCGATTCCCACCTCGAGTACAAACAAAAACCTCAACTGAAAAGTTGAGGTTTTTTTTATTATTAAAACCCTAAACACCTGTCGTTCACAACAATAATTGGTTGTTTGTAACATTTTTAAACACCATATATTTATACGCTATATATTTGTTGTATTAAAAAATGGCATTTTGAAAAAGAGCTATTGTATAATTAAAAAGGAAGTGATGTTTGGTAACCTCAAACAACGCTTACTATGAAAGAGGAAGTGTCTTTTTAACTTTTAATGCTATTAAAGCGAAAGCTTTAATAGCATTTTTTCCCCGATTAGAGTTCTTATTATTGAGTATCTTTAATGCCATTAATGAAACATAAATTGATGAATAAAAGAAAATACAAATTAATTTTTGCATTTTTTTTGGGGATGTACCTTACAAATGCCCAAACAGAAAAAGCTGCTGATTTAAAAACACTTTTTAATACTATTAGTTATGATAGTATTATAAAAATTGCAGGGCTTAATAAAACAGCCAAACCTACATACGCTAGACTTCTTATTGCAAGATTAAAATCAGAGAACTTGGCAGACAGTAGCGTTATAAAGTTATTAGAAATAGAAGCTTCTATCTATAATTTTATTGGAGATTATCCAAAAGAAATGGAGACACTAAAACAATTAATTTCTAAATACAATACAACAGAAAAACTCACTTACAACAAACAAATAGGGGTTTTAATTAGCTTTAGCAATGTCTATTACAATTTAAAAGAGTACCCGCTACTACTAAAAACATATTTAGATATTATTACTATTGCAGAAAAAGAAAAAGACACCTTAAGATTAATTCGCTCTAATAATGGTGCAGGATTTGCTCATAAGCTTATGAAAAACTACAACAAGGCACTTTTCTACTACGAAAATGGTTTGCAGTACGTAAAAGATGCAACGCTTGTAAAGAGTGACACCTATCATGCAACTTTATTGGGTAATAGTGGCTTAATATTTACCGAGTTTGGAGATTATGATGAAGCTATAAATAGGTTTAGAAAGTCTTTAGAGATTAGAAAGAAACTTAAAAATATTGGATATTTTGCGGGATCTCACTTAGATATCGCAGAAGTTTATCAACAGAAAAAAAACTTAGACAGTGCAATTTTCTATAATAAAAGAGCCATTGATTTAGTTGCAAAAGTAAATGGTAGGGAATGGATGTTACGCGGCTATTTAAACTTATCTAAAATTTATGCAAAACAGCAAGATTTTAAAAATGCATTCTTTTTTAAAACAAAACACGATTCTATAAATCAATTAATGTTTAATGAAGTTTCTCTTAAAAAACAAGCCTATTTAAAAGCAGAATTAGATTTAGAGAAAAATATCACAGAGTTAGAACAGCAACAAATACAACTTGCAGAAACCTCTAAAGAAAGACTCATATTTATTATTGGTCTTATTTGTGTTCTAGGCATTGTACTTACATTGGTCTATACAATTTCAAAGAAAAACAACATCATTAAACGATCGCTTTTATCTCTAGAAAAAAACAATAAAGAGAAAGAAATACTTCTAAGTGAAATTCATCATCGTGTAAAAAATAATCTACAAATGGTTTCTAGCCTTTTGTCATTACAAAGTAATGTAATTAAAAGCCCTGAGGTAAAAGCGGCGTTTAATCAAGGAAAAAGCAGAATTAAAACCATGTCTTTAGTTCACGAACAACTCTATCAAAAAGATTCTTTTAGTAAAATATCATTTAAAATTTACTTAGAAGAAATCATAAAAAATACAACTGCTAGTTTTAAAGCAGGTAATAATTTTAGCTATAAAATAACGTCTACACTATATTTACCCATAGATTTTGGAATGACTTTAGGGCTTATTATTAATGAAATGCTAACAAATACCTTAAAATATAATGTAGAAAAAGACATTGCTTTTGAAATAGCAATTACAGAAAACAACCAATTTTACACACTTAAAGTAAGTGACAATGGTATTGGCTTTGATACATCAAAAATAAACAGCAAAGACAACAATCTTGGTTTTAAATTAATTGAAATTTTATGCAAGCAAATTGAAGCTAATTTAGCACTTACTACAAGTTTAAATAACGGTGTAAAATATATAATGACCATCCCTAAAATCAGTAAAAAATAATGAAACCTTCAAAAATACTTATTGTAGAAGATAATTTAATTATCGCAGAAGACATCAAAGCAAGCCTTATAGAAGAAGGCTACCATGTAGTTGGTGTTGCAGATAATAGCGATGATGCATTGCGTTTTATAGAAACCACAAAAATAGATTTAATCTTATTAGATATTATAATTAAAGGCAATTTAAGCGGTATAGAATTAGCAGACATCATTAATGCAAATTATAGAATTCCGTTTATATTTCTTACCTCTCATTCTGATAAAATTACACTTCAAAAAGCTATGGAATCGAAACCTAAAGGATATATTTTAAAGCCTTTTACTTTAGTTGACATCCGCACAAACCTTACCATTGCACTTTCTGGCAAAAATAAAGGAAGACATAAGATTATTACAGCGTTTTTTATCATTAAAACAAACGGACTATTTGTAAAAATAAATTACAAAGATCTGCTTTTTATAAAGTCTGATGGTAACTACTTAGAAATTTTTACATTTCAACGAAAATATGTGACCAGAATGTCTTTTGCAGAACTGTTAGTTATTGTAGGCAATAAAAAGTTTGCACAAGTACACAAATCTTACCTTGCCTATTTACCAAACATTACACAGTTTAACCATACCGAAGTTTGTTATGAAGATATAATAATTCCTTTAGGTAGATCTTTCAAGCAAGATTTTTTAGAAAAGATGCATAGTTTTAAATAAAACAGACTCATAAATAATTTTACAAGTCTGTTTTACACATAAAGGAACCTCTTTAAAAGGTATCCTTCATCCAATTATAAGGCTTACGTTTTACCCACATTCCGCGTGTAAAATCTGGGAAATCTTGTGGTTCACCATTATTTTCTATTGACAATTCTGATAGTGGCGTAATTGCGCTCCAAGCTGCAGCATCATAAGCATCTAAAGGTGGCGCAATATTTTGTTTTGCAGATTCTACAAACGCATTAATTACAAAGAAATCCATACCGCCATGACCAGCTCCTTGTGCATGTTCTCCAAATTTTCTCCAAAGTGGATGATCGTATTTTTCTAACCATTCTTTTGAAGCGTCCCAACGGTGCGGATCCGATTTTCCTTCAATATACATTCTATCGCCATCTTTTTCCCACAAACCATTTGCTCCCTGAACTCTAAATCCTAGAGAATAAGGTCTTGGCAAATTACAATCATGTGTTACAATAATGGATTCTCCATTTGCTGTTTCTATGGTTGATGTAATCACATCGCCTTGTTTAAATTTTAATTTTGCATTCGGATGCTCTTTTCCTCCATGCTTCACAATATAATTATGCAATCCAATTCCTTTTGTTGCATGAGAAGTTAAAGACATAAAACGATTTCCGCGATTTACATCACACATGGTTGCCATTGGACCAACACCGTGTGTTGGATATACATCTGCATTTCTTAATAATGAATGCTGAGTTCTCCAAGCCGATTCAGAGATTCCTTTTTCTCCAAACTCCACACCTTTTCCGTATGCCGATTTTCCATCATTTAGTTTTACAAAACGTAAATCATGCTGATATCCACATCTAAAATGCACCAATTCTCCAAACACATTTTGTTTTACCATGTTTAATACTGCCAACACATCTCTTCGATAATTTACATTTTCTAAAATCATCATGTGCGTACCAGTTTCTTCATGCGTGTTCACCAAATCCCAACATTCTTCCATGGTATTTGCAGCAGAAACTTCTAATCCTGCATACACACCTGCTAACATTGCATCTTTTGCCATGCGTGTGTGCCACAGCCAAGGCGTAGAAATAATTACTGCGTCTACCTCTTCTAATTCTAAAAGATTACGGTAATCTAAATCATTTTTACCAAAAACCTTCGGCTTCCTTTCTCCTTCTTTTTTGATTCTATTTAATGCGATTGAAATTCTTTTCGGATCAATATCACAAATTGCGGTTACCAAAACATCGTCTCTTAACAACACATTATTTAAATGATTGGTTCCTCTTAAGCCAACGCCAATTAAACCAACCTTTAGTTTTTTTACAGACCTATTTTTAGTTGCTCCAAATGATAAACCTGGAGACATGGCTATACCTGTACCGATAATGGCTGATTTTCTGATAAAATCTCTTCTTGAACTCATAATTTTTTTAATTAGTTAGTTGCTATATGATCACTTCAATCTCTTCCAAATTTAGAAAATATTATTTTAGGATTCAGATACTGCGCGTAACTTTTTTATATATTTGGTTTTCTAAAACCTTTTTTAATGGACGATTTTATTTTATATATAAAAATGGGACTCAATCATGTGTTAGATTTTTCTGCATACGACCACATTCTTTTTTTAATCGCTTTGGCAGTTGTTTTTTCTTTTCATCAGCTTAAAAAAGTCTTATGGTTAATTACACTCTTTACACTTGGTCATACCTTAACCTTAGCATTAGCAGCTTACGGCGTTTTAAAAATTGACGTGACCATTGTAGAATTTTTAATTCCGGTTACCATCTTTATAACTGCGGTTGTAAATATTTTTAACCTTAAAAGTAATGCCCGTAAAAAAGACAATATTAACTTAATATTTGCCTTGTTTTTTGGGTTAATTCATGGCTTAGGATTCTCTAATTATTTTAGAATGATGATTGGTAGAGAAGAAGACAAATTATTACCTTTAATAGAGTTTGCATTAGGAATAGAAATTTCTCAGGTTATTATTGTATTGGGTATTTTAATCATTGGATCTGTAATACAATCTACCTTAAGGGTTACCAAAAGAGATTGGGTATTAGTAACATCATCCATTGTAATTGGTTTTGTTATTCCAATGATGATTGAGCGTGTTTTTTGGTAAAAAATTAACGCACTAACAACAGAAAACAAACTACATTAGCTACATGAACGGAAAGCAATTAAAATACGATTCTGCATATTTAAAAATGGCACATGAATGGGCAAAATTATCGCATTGCGAACGCAAACAAGTTGGAGCGTTAATTGTGAAAGATAGAATGATTATTTCTGACGGATTTAACGGCACACCAACTGGTTTTGAAAATCCATGCGAAAATGAAGAAGACTATACCAAATGGTATGTGTTGCATGCAGAAGCCAATGCCATATTAAAAGTAGCTTCTTCTACACAATCTTGTAATGGAGCAACTTTATATATTACACTATCTCCTTGCAAAGAATGTAGTAAACTAATTCATCAAGCAGGTATAAAAAGAGTTGTTTTTGCCAATAAATACAAAGATGAAACTGGTTTAAAATTTTTACAAAAAGCGGGCGTAGAACTAATTCATTTATCAAATGAAGCATAAAAATTATTTACCAATCTATTTTGCTTTCGCAATTGTTTTTGGAATTTTAATAGGGAGTTTTTTTAATGGAGGAAACAGTTCTAATTCTTTATTTGCAAAAAAATCTGCAAATGAAGTAAAGATAGAGCGCCTCATAAACTACATTCAAAAAGAATATGTTGATGACGTTAATACAGACGAATTATTAGACGGAGCCATTACTCAAATGCTAGGCAAACTAGATCCACACTCCTATTACATTCCAAAAGAAAACCTGCAAGAAATTACCGAAAATATGCAAGGTAATTTTGTAGGAATTGGCGTTCAATTTAGAATGATAAAAGATTCAATAACGGTTATTCAACCCATAAAAGGAGGGCCAAGTATTAAAGCAGGCATCAAAGCTGGAGATCGTATTTTAACTGCAAATAAAGATACCTTATACGGCAAAAAATACGACAGTAACTCTGTGCCAAAATACCTAAAAGGTGCAGCAAACACAACAATTAATTTACAGGTCTATAGAAAAACCAACGACTCTTTATTTACCATTTCTTTAAAAAGAGGAAAAGTAGCCATTAAAAGTGTAGCCGTTTCTTACATGGTTAACGATTCTATTGGCTATATAAAACTAGAGCGTTTTGCAAGATCTTCATACAAAGAATTTAAAACAGCTCTTATAAAACTTCAAAAAAACGGGATGACCGATTTGGTGTTAGATCTTCGAGGAAATGGCGGTGGATATGTAGACATTGCGCAAAAGATTGTAGATGAATTTTTAGAAGACAATAAATTAATTGTTTTTACAAAAGACAACAAAGGTAAAATTGACGAGTATTTTTCTTCAGAAAAAGGCAGCTTTGAAAAAGGCGGATTGTATGTATTAATTGATCAAAATTCTGCCTCTGCATCAGAAATTGTTGCGGGTGCTTTGCAAGATAATGATAGAGGAATTACTTTAGGAAGACGCTCTTTTGGAAAAGGCTTAGTGCAAGAAGAAAAAGATTTAGGAGATGGTTCTGCAGTACGGCTAACCATTGCAAGATATTATACTCCAACGGGTAGATCTATTCAAAAACCCTATGAAAAAGGAAAAGAAAACACTTATTCTAGAGACCTTAACAACAGAGTAAAAAGCGGAGAATTACTAAGCAAAGACAGCATAAAAGTAGTAGATTCTTTAAAATTTACAACACCTAAAGGAAAAGTTGTTTATGGTGGTGGCGGAATTGTACCTGACGTATTTGTAGCGGTGGACACAACTTCCTATTTAAATTCATTTTACTTCAACACCATTCAGAACTTTGCTTTTGATTGGGTAGACAACAACAGAAAAAAATTAACAAAAAACAGCTTAGAAAACTTTATTTTAAATTACAACATAGATACTTCTTACGATGCGTATTTAAAAAGTATTAACAGCACTTTAAAAGATACCAGAAGAAACTACAAACAGCGCTTTAAACCTTCTGGGAAAATTGAAAAGACCCTTAAAGAATATCTAAAAGCTGCAATTGCAAGTCAAATTTATGGAGACGATGGTTTTTATAGAGTTATACAAGCAGATGATAAAATGTTGCAAAAAGTGTTGGAGTTGGAAACTAAGAATTAATGCCGTTTCTTTGTGGCAATGAATATCAAAATACCAAATAACAAAAAAGTCTATTTTGCCTCTGATCAACATCTAGGAGCGCCAACAGCAGAAGCTAGTTTTAGTAGAGAGCAAAAGTTTGTAGCTTGGTTAAATGAAGTAAAAGAAGATGCTGCTGCCATTTTTTTGCTAGGCGATCTGTTTGATTTCTGGTTCGAATACAAAACTGTTGTACCAAAAGGGTTTGTGCGTGTTTTAGGAAAACTAGCAGAAATTAAAGATAGCGGAATTCCCATCTATTTCTTTGTTGGAAATCACGATTTGTGGATGCAAGATTATTTTGAGAAAGAATTGAACATACCTGTTTTTCATCAACCACAAGAATTTACGTTTAACAACACGACATTACTAATTGGTCATGGCGATGGATTAGGCCCAGGAGATATAGGCTACAAACGCATGAGAAAAATATTTACATTTCCATTGTTTAAATGGTTATTTAGATGGTTGCATCCAGATATAGGAATAAAAATTGGCCAGTATTTATCTGTTAAAAACAAAATGATTTCTGGAGATGAAGATGCTGTTTTTTTAGGCGAAGAAAACGAATGGCTAGCACAATATTGCCATCGAAAATTGCAAAACAAACACTACGATTATTTTGTTTTTGGACACAGACATCTACCATTAAATATTCTACTTCAAGAAAACGCTACTTATGTTAACTTAGGAGATTGGATTCAATATTTTACGTATGGTGTTTTTGAAAATGGCACGTTGCACTTAAAAAAATACCATTAAATTAAAAGAGAATCCTTACCCCTACTGAAAGAAAAAATTACAGAAACATTCTTCTTTTCTAGCCATACGCTTTTCATTAATTTTTGCTTGGCAACCTCTTAGTTATACAGACATAAAACTATTAAAATGAAATCCTTGTTAGCGTTAATAAAACCTAATTAAAGGGGATTTTCAAATGGTCGTAATTTATAAATATCGATCATTAACTTCTTAAAAAACAAGCGTTTTTTCTCTGAACTTAGTTTTTTAACCCTACCTTTAGAATATGAAAAAACAATAAATACTTTTTTCAATTACATATAAAATCCTCCGTAATTTTAATGAAGAACAAAATATACTAGATATATGTTTCACTTAAAATACAACTAAAAATGACTTAGCTACAAGAAACCAACGGAGGAAATTGCTATAGAAATAGTACTTTCTTACAAGTTTTATGTTTTTAAACTTGTTCATGCATTAAAAACACAATATTTAAAAATAAAACAACGAGTGATTAACACTCAAAAAACAAAAACAATCATGAAAAAGATAATATTAAGTTTAGTTTTAGTTCTAGGAATGACAACTATGAGTAATGCTGAAAGCAATGAAACAATCAATGAATCTATAAACTTTGAATTGCTCGAAAATAGTACAACTAATATAGAAGTTGATAATACAATTATGGCTTTTTACGAGAGTTTATATAATGACTCTCAATTAAATATGAATCAGAGTACAATACTTATAAATGCTCCTTTTGGATATTGTAAAGTAATTGCAAAAGCTATTGGTGGGCTTCTAGGAAGAACAGGAATGAATAGTGTAGTAATTGAAATAATTGTTGATGCTTTAGAAAAAATATGTAAAGAGCTTGCATAAATTAATAAGGGTGATGGCAAGGGTAACTCCTTGCTAAAACCCTTTAAATATCAAAAAAATGAAGGAAAAAATATTATTACTAAGCTGTCTTTTAATTGGATTAAACCTTTACTCTCAAAATTTAAAAGGAAAAGTTACTTATAAAATTACCAATAAAATATCTTTTAATAAAGACACTATTAAAGATAAAAAAATTAAAGACATCTTTTCTAAACTATTATCAAACTCAAAAGATGATAACATTTCATTTGAGCTTTTTTTTAACAACAAAAAGTCTCATTTTAATTATGTTGACAAAATGGAATTAGACAACTCCACAATAAACATTTTGCTTATTGATGCCCAAAATAGAGGCTCTGTTTTTTCTGATTACGACTCTAAAACAACCCTAACCTTGTTTCCAAGTGAAGAGATTTTAATTCGAGATTCTTTTAGCAAGTTCAATTGGCGAATAACACAAGAAACAAAAAATATCGGAGGATATATTTGCTATAAAGCAGTGGGTGAGAAAAATATCTATAGAAAAATAAACAATTATCACAAAAAAGTAAACTTAACCGCATGGTTCTCACCAGAATTAAGTGCTCCAGTTGGGCCAGCAGGTTACGGTGGTCTTCCTGGTTTAATTTTAGAACTGACAGAAGAAGGTTATGTTAAATTTTATGCAACAAAAATAAGTTTAAAGAACAACAAAAAAATGAAATCTGTTCCTCGTAAAAAAATTTTAGAGCGTATAGATTATGAAAAATATACCAGAGAAGTGTATTTAAAAAACCAATAATGCAATCCTATTCTTAAAAGAATATTTACCATTTACAAAAGTGTAAGCTAAAAGAGCATATTCAGATTTTAACTATTTCCAAAAGGGATTCAAAAATTAGATTAACTCAAATTATTCAACACGCCTACAAAAGTAAAAAGAAGCAATCTAAGGCTTGCTTCTGTTAAAGTAACATTCCTCCAAAAACAGTTACCTAAACCAAAAAATCCTCCTTGGTTTAAATGAAGAACAAAAATATACTAAATAAATGTTTCACCTTAAAATATAACTAATGACATAGCAATATATAACCAATAGAGGAAAGTGTTGCAAAAGTAATAGTTCCTTACAAGTATATTGTGTTTTATACTTGTTTATTCATTAAAAGCACATCAATTAGAATAAAAAAACGAGTGATAAACACTCAAAAAAAAATTAATTATGAAAAAGATAAAACAATCATTATTATTAACAATTTTAAGCTTCATTGCAATATTCTTTTATTCGTGTGATAAAAACGAATCACAAATAACTGAAGAATTTAGTACGGTGAAATTACCCGTAGAATTTCAACTTAAAGGAGATAATTCATTAATGAATAAGACCTCAGATAATTCAAATTATTTTACCGAAGATTATGTTTTTAATATTTCTCTGGAAAATGGAAAAACTTTCGATGTTAAATTTAGAGCGAGTGGTTTTGTAGATGTTGACGGGTTGTCAAATCTTCAAATTGAAAATACATTTTTCGAAAAAACAGGATTGTCAACAAGCTTTTTAACGGATAATGAAAGTATTGTAAAAGCTTTCTTTGAAAATAAACTTTTAGAAAAAGTATCTTGTTGGGATCAGTGTAAAGAAGATAGAAGAACAGGTTTTGGAAGGGCATTATGCAGAACTGGATGTGTTTTAAAAGAGGTAGCCAAACTAGCAAATGAAGCGGCAACTGTAATTATTGCAATAAAACTATTAGCATAAAATGAAAAGCTATATAAAGCATTTTATTTTTAGTGTCTTTTTGTGGAATTCTATTTTAGTATTCTCACAAGAAGATACTTTAAATGACATCATCAAACTAGATGAAGTAGAAATTTTAAGTAATTCTCAAAAGACAATCTCTTCCTCAGTACTGAGGAAAACAAGAAAAAGTATAGCAACCAATTACTCTTTTAAGAACGGAGTTAATTATAAGGTTGTTTCTAATTTTAAAAATATTAAAACAAATACTTTTATTAATATTGAATTATTGGCGTCTTTTAAGAAATTATTTAGTTCTAAAGTTCAAATTTTAAAAAGTAAATCTAATAAAGATGTTCAATTTAATCACTTATTTCAAATAGTCTATGCAAATCTAAATTGGGGGAAAAAAGTTAATGGAGAGACACTAAGCTTTAAGGAAGATTCTAGTCATTTTTATATTGAAACAGGGTCAAAATATCAATCAAATTTCTATAAAATTAACAGAAAAGATTTTTCCTACGAAAAAATAATTGTGCGCAGAAAAAAACTAGGAAAAAAAGTGATCAATTGTGAAAACAGCAGATTAGAATTAACTTTTAAAAAAGAAAAAAAACACTATCACCCAGAAAAGCTTAGCATTAAATGCTTTAACGATCTAGACAGCTTAGTCTTAAGTCATAAGCTTAGATTTACAGAAACATTGCCGTATGAAAAAATAAGTTCTAAAAACAATAATGATGTATACCGAATATTAAGGCTTTACACTGATAAAAATAAAGAATGAAGTTCAATATATATATCAATAAATGATTTAACCTAACTACTAAAACCATAAAAAGTAGTGTAAAATTAGGAAGTGATTTAGGCCTGTTGTAATCAGAGCAACAGATTCATTTATAAAATGTAAAATAGTCTTCTCTTATTTAAAAGCGAAGAGCAATAAAGAGTTTTATGCTAAGCTACATAGATAAAAAAATAATAGATTATATAAAGAATAAACACAGTAAGTACACAAAAATTACTTTTTTAAAAGTAAAGAATAGAAGCTACTTTATGATTCTCTTTACTTGAAGTTATTTACAAAAAGAAAAAATAAGATGCTAAAAAAAACTACTGCTATTATTTGCTTGTTGGGTTTTGTATTCACTGTAAATTCTCAAACTATAACCCTAAAGGGAAGTGTAAAAGACAGTTTTCAAAACTCATTAACATTTGCCAACGTTATTGCAAAACCATTAGACAAAACCAAAAATTTACAATTTGCAATTACAGGCAATAATGGCTTGTATCGTTTAGAATTATTAAAAAACGAGCTCTACACAATTAGCATTAGTTATATGGGTTTTGATCCTGTAAACTATCAATTTAAAGCAGCCAACACAAGCATAAAAAACTTTACTTTAAAAGAAGCAAAAAACCAATTAGACGAGGTAATTATAGAAATGCCCGTTATTGTTAAAAAAGATACGACCATTTACAACACCAAAAGTTTTGTTGATGGCACAGAACGTAAACTAAAAAATGTTTTAAAAAAATTACCTGGTTTTGCAGTAGATAAAGATGGCGGTGTTACCGTTAATGGTAAAAAAATTACCAAACTACTGGTTGATGGAGATACGTTTTTTAATGGTGGAACGAAATTAGCAGTTGATAATATTCCTGCTGATGCTGTTGATAAAGTTGAAGTTTTAGACAATTACAACGAAGTTGCTTTTCTAAAAAACCTCTCAGACTCTGATGAAATGGCAATGAACATTAAATTAAAAAAAGATAAAAAGAATTTTCTATTTGGTGATGTTGAAGCTGGCAAAGGAAATAAAGACTATTACAGAACTAGTGCAAACTTGTTTTATTACAGCCCAAAAACCAATGTCAATTTTATTGGAAACTTAAATAATACTGGCGAAAAAACTTTTACGTTTACAGACTACATGAATTTTCAGGGTGGTGTTAACGCTATTTTTAATGGAACTTTTAAAATTGGAAGAGAGGATTTTGCACAATTTTTAAATAGCAATGATATTTTAAAAAGCGAAAATAAATTTGCAGCATTGCATATTACCAAAGCTGCAAGTAGCAAATTAGATGTTTCTGGATTTGCAATTATTTCTAAAAACAACACCAATGGTTTTCAAGAAAACAACAATCAATATAGCAATATTTCGGAGCAAAAAGAAAATATTACAACTACCGAAAACGTTTTTGGAATTGGAAAATTAAACTTAGAATATGCGCCAAATAAGAAAGCACAATGGCATGCAAGAACTCAAGTTAAAAAAACAGCTAACACAAATGATAATCTGATTTTATCTAGTATAAACAATGTTCAAAATATAGTTAACACCCATAGCAAAACAGATGCAATTTCTGTAAATCAAAATATAGAATGGCATCAGCAAAAATCTACTAAACACACATTTTCTTTTATTGCAGATTATGCGTTTGACAAAAATAATCCAACCAATTATTGGGAAACTACAAACAAAATTCTGCAAGGAATCATTCCGTTAGATGAAGATCAACAATTGTTTAAAATACATCAAAACAGAGAAACAACACAACAAAATTTCAACTCAATTTTAAAACATTTTTGGGTAATTAATAACAATCATCATATTTATACAACATTAGGAAACAATTTATCTAACGAAGTATTTTTAACAATTGACAAACAAGAATTAGACAACGGAGCATTCAATAATTTTTCACCCAACGGTTTTGGAAACGATGTGAAGTTTAGATTGAACGATTTTTATGCAGGAGTTCACTATAAATTTAGAACTGGGGTTTTTACTTTCAAACAAGGCGTCTTCTTTCACAAATACAATTGGAATGTAAATCAACAAACCATATTTTCAAAATCTAAATGGATTGTATTGCCAGATTTTTTAGCCAAGATTGCATTTAATAAATCGAAAAGTATTCAATTACGTTATAATTTAAAAACAAATTTTTCTGATGCCTCTAAACTGGCTAATCAGTTTTATGTAAGAACTTACAATTCGGTTTTTAAAGGAAATGCAAACTTAGAAAATGAACTATTTCACAATGCAAGCCTTTTCTACAGCCGCTTTAGTTTGTATAGAGGTTTATTAATAAATTTAAAGGGGAATTATACTAAAAAAGTAAAAGGTTTTACAAATTTAGCAGTATTAGACGAAACAAATCCAGATCCAACACAAAGCGCTAACAGCTATTTAACAACGCAATTGATAGACAATCCCTCAGAAAACATTCTCTTAACTACGCAAATCGAAAAAAACATTAAGAACATTAAATACAAACTTGGTGGCGATATCAATTTGTCTAATTATCTACAAAACATTAACAATCAAATTCAAACCAATAAAAATAATACTTACTCTTTTGAAACTGGAATAGAAACCTTGTTTGATCATTTTCCAACGATTGAAGTTGGCTATAAAAGAACTATTGGTAGTTATACATCTAACGCATCTACCTCTAAATTTGTACGTTCAGAACCTTTTGTAAATATAGATTACGATTTTTTAAAAGGATTCATTTTTAATTTTGATTACAAACGTTCTAATTATCAGAATAAAAACTTAAATCAAGAAAATGTATATGAATTAGCCAATGCAACCTTGTCTTATAAAAGTGAGGACAGCGCTTGGAGTTATAAAATAAAAGCAACCAATTTATTCAATACAACATTTAAACAAAGCAATAGCTTTTCTGATTATTTAATTAGAGATACCAAAACGTATATTTTACCAAGAGTTATTATGTTTAGTATTGCTTATAAATTGTAATGTTAAAAAATAAGTAATAAAGGAATTATTTACATTTTCTCAACAAGAAGATTATCATACAAAGAATTTAAAACAGCTCTTATAAAACTTCAAAAAAAGTTGAACAAACTATTAAAGAATACTTAAAAGCTACAATTGCAAGTCAAATTTATGGCGACGATGGTTTTTATAGAGTTATACAAGCAGATGATAAAATGTTGCAAAAAGTGTTGGAGTTGGAAACTAAGAATTAATGCCGTTTCTTTGTGGCAATGAATCATATCAATATTCCAGAAAATAAAAAAATCTTCTTTGCTTCCGACCAGCATTTAGGTGCAACAACTACAGAAGCAAGTTTTCCGTGAGAACAAAAATTTGTAGCTTGGTTAAACGAAGTAAAAGAAGACGCAGCTGCTATTTTTTTATTGGGTGATTTGTTTGATTTCTGGTTCGAGTATAAAACTGTTGTTCCGAAAGGATTTGTAAGTGTTCTATGAAAATTAGCTAAAATTAAAGACAGCGGAATTCCGATTTTTTTCTTTGTAGGAAATCATGATTTATGGATGAAAGATTACTTTCAAAAAGAATTGAACATTCCTGTTTATCACAAACCACAAGAGTTTACTTTTAATAAAACTTCTTTATTTATTGATCATGGCGATGGTTAGGTCCTGGAGACAAAGGCTATAAACGCATGAAAAAAGTGTTTACATTTCCTTTATTTCAATGGTTGTTTAAATGGTTGCATCCAGATTTAGAAATGAAATTAGGACAATACATGTCGGTAAAAAATAAAGTGATTTCTGGCGATGAAGACGCTGTTTTTTTAGGAGAAGAAAACGAATGGCTGGCACAATATTGTCATCGCAAATTAGAAACCAAACACTACGATTATTTTGTATTTGGTCACAGGCATTTACCGCTAGATATTCAACTGCAAGAAAACAGTAAATACATTAATTTAGGCGATTGGATTGGTCATTTTACGTATGGCGTTTTTGAAGAGAATAAACTTCAATTAAAAAAATACAATTAAATTATAAAGATAATTATATCAAAAACATTTTCCTTTTTTATAAATCAGCTTTTTATTAATTTTAGCTTAATCAAAGTCTCGTCTTACAGGTTAAAAAAACAGCAATAACAGTGTTGTCGTTAAAATTAATAAAACCTAAAAAAAGGATAAACACGCAGTCGTAATTTATAAATATCGACCATTACTTTTTAAAAAAACACGCATTCCTTATCCATTTTAGTTTTTTACTTCTACTTTTATTGTATGAAAAAGCAATTGAATACTTTTTTTAAATTATTTATAAAAAATCCTCTGTGGTTTAATTTGAGAACAAAAATATCTTACATAAATG
This sequence comes from Polaribacter sp., assembly GCA_029238315.1. Classification (GTDB taxonomy): domain Bacteria; phylum Bacteroidota; class Bacteroidia; order Flavobacteriales; family Flavobacteriaceae; genus Polaribacter. The sequence goes on from JAQWGI010000008.1 coordinate 126,152, forward strand.
TTTCACCTTAAAATACAACTAATGACTTAGCTATATATAACCAACAGAGGAAAGTGCAGCAAAAATAAAACTTTCTTACAAGTTTTTGCGTTTTTAAACTTGTTTATGCATTAAAAACACAACAATTAAAAATAAAACAACGAGTGTTTTATCACTCACAAAAAATATTAATTATGAAAAAAATAATTTTTATGTTAGCTTTTATGCTAATTGGAACTGCTGCTTTTGCAACAAATGAAATCAAAAAACCAAATTATGAACTTAACAAAGTTGAGAATATTAAAGTAACTATTTCTAACACTTCTTATATTATTACTAACTTGGATGATCCTAAATTAAACGAAAAGTTATTTGATTGCACAGTTGAATATGATATTACGATTTGGTATCCTGGCTCAGGTGGACCGATAAGACTCAAAGGAACTGTGACGGTAAAAGGGAAATCATGTATAGAAATACTAAAAGAAGCAATAAAATGAAAAAGCTAATTATTATAACCTTATTCTTTTTAGTTTCTAGTGTATGTGTGGCTAGTGACAATTTACCACATAACTCAAACATTTCTAAAATAAATTCATCAAGTATAGAAAAAAACAAAGGAAATCTAAAATTAGACAAGTATTCAATTGTTCTCAATGAGAGAAAGAATAATGATATTCTTGGAAAGTGTAGTATTAAAGTAAATATCACATTAGAAAACGGAACCATAATTAAGGGAAAAGTTACATTTCATGATGTAGGCTTTTTTGAATGTATAGGTATTAAAGCTGCAAATCTTTGGAGTAAAATATTTTAATAAACTTAACCTTCAGGAGTTATCTATTTTTTTATTTAACTCCTGAAATAAAAAACTCATATAAAATGAAAAAAAGAATTTTATTTATACTATTTATCGCATTCACTATTAATATATTTTCACAAAACCAACAAGTTAGAAAAGCTATGTATGTTAAAATACATTCTTTTGGGGAAGACAATAAAATTGATACGTTAGATCTATACTTTAACAATGAAAAATCACTTTTCGTTCAGTTACCAAAGAAAAAACATGAAAAAATGAAAGTGAATGAAGATAAAGAAGATGCTTACAAATTAAATATTAGAATAAACCCAGAAACAAAAGATAATTATGCTATTTATACTAGTTTAAAATTTAAAAAGATAGTTTCAAGAGAATTTATATATGAAAATGGCAAAGCTGTATCATATATCGTAAATGAAAACATAAATAGCCCTAAATGGACTATTAAAAATGACTTTAAAATTATAAATAGATTTAAATGCAGAAAAGCAACAACATCATTTAGAGGAAGAAATTATATTGCTTGGTTTACAGAAGATATACAAACAACAATTGCTCCTTGGAAATTATCAGGCTTACCTGGACTTATTGTAGAAGTGTCAGATGTTACAAATAGTATTCAATTTTATTTAATTAAATATGAAAATAATGTCCAATTTAAAAAAATTGAATCTCCAAGTGGTGAAAAAGAAATTAGCCTAAAACAATATGCCACCATTAAAAAACAAGAATCAAAAAAAATAATTGAACATTTAAAATCTAGATTTCCCAGAGGATCAAATTTTACAGTTGAAAGTGTTGAAACGAACCCTTTAGAACTATCATATGAATGGGAAACTAAAAAACAATAAAAAATTTATTTCTTTTTTAATTATTCCTTTATTTCTCATAGGAATTTTTAAAGTCCAAGCCCAAATATCAGGTAATGTAGTTGACATAAATAATAAAAACATCGCCTTTGTTAATGTGATTCTTAAGGCAAAAGATGAAATCATTACCTATACAATTACAGATGATAAAGGCTTTTTTATGCTTGATGTGAATAAAGAAGTCTCTTTTCGTTTAGTTTTTTCCAGTCTAGGCTTCAAAACTAAAACTATTGATGTTAATTTACTTAAAAAGAATCAAAAAATTATCTTAACAGAAGATGTTTTTGAATTAAAAGAAGTAATTATTAAGGCAAATATTCCTATATCAATAAAAAAAGACACGATTACTTTTAAAACAAAACATTTTACAAACGGAACAGAAGAAACCGTAGAAGATTTATTGAAAAAAATTCCAGGATTAAATATTAACGCAGAAGGAACCATAAAAGTTGGCAATCAGGAAATTGAAAAACTAATGATTGATGGTGATGATCTTTTTGAAAAAGGCTATAAAATACTTTCTAAAAACATGCCTGCTTTCCCTGTAAAAACGGTAGAATTATTAAAAAACTACTCCAACAATCGCTTATTAAAAGATATTGAAGAAAGCAATAAAATTGCTTTAAATCTAAAACTAAATGAGGAAGCAAAACGTATTTGGTTTGGTAATCTAAAAACTGGAACAGATTTAAAAAACAACTATGAGTTACTTGGTAATTTAATGAATTTTGGAAAGAAAAATAAATACTATTTTCTAACAAATTTAAACAATATAGGAGTAGATGCAACTGGAGACATTGATCATTTAATTAGACCTTATCGTATTAATGAACCAGCAAGTATTGGTGATAATCAGCAAGTAAGTAACCTTATTGGTTTGTCAACCAATTCTTTAAATTTTAAAAAGAGTAGAACAAATTTTAATAATGCAGAATTACTCTCTCTAAATGCTATTTTTAATCCAACAGAAAAACTAAAAATTAAAACACTTAGTTTTTTTAATTGGGATGAAAATGACTTTTTTAAGAACTCTGTAAATACAATAACTACAAGTAACACCAGTTTCACAAATACAGAAAATTTTAATTTACAGAATAAGAAAACAATTGGTTTTGGTAAACTAGATTTTATTTATAACATCTCTAAAACCAAAATGTTAGAAAGTACAACAAAATATAATGACGGAAACACAAGTGGGCAATCTAATTTAATATTTAACGGAGCATCAACTATTCAAAATTTACAATCTAACAACACTCTTTTTGATCAAAAAATAACCTATTCAAACAAATTTAAAGACAAAAAAGTGTTTTTGCTTACTGGTCGATTTATTGATGAGAAAACACCTCAAAACTACACGATTAATCAATTTTTATATCAAGATTTATTTACATCATCTGCAAATACAAATAATGTAAAACAATTGAGTAAAAACCAAATGCAGTTTGCAGGTTTTGAAGCTCATCTATTAGATAGAAAGAAAAATGGAGATTTGCTCGAATTACAGTTTGGTAATATTTTTAGAAAAGATAAATTAAACACAAGCTTTACTTTATTTGAAAACTCAACAGCTATAAAAAAACCTAATGGTTTTCAAAATACTACTGAGTATAAAACAAACAACTTGTATTTAAAAACAAAATATAGATATAAAATAAAAGATTTTTCAATAACTGGAAAATTAAATTTTCATCAATTATTCAATCAATTAAAATTTGATATTTCCTCAAAAGAGCAACAGCCTTTTTTCATAAACCCAAGTATTGGATTTGATTGGAAAATAAATAGTAAAAATAAAATTACATCTTCGTATTCTTACAATACTACAAATGCACTAATTTTAGACGTTTCTAATAAATATGTTTTAACTGGTTTTCGTTCTTTTTCTAAAGGAACAGGGGATTTTAATCAATTAAATGCTTCTACGCTACTTTTAAATTATCAACTAGGAAATTGGAGCGATCGTTTTTTTGCAAATACTTTAGTTTTTTATACCAAAAATTTCGATTTCTTTTCTAATAACACGCTTATCCATCAAAATTTTACACAATCTGACAGAATAATAATAAAAGATAGAGAATTCTTAAATATCTCTTCAAAATTTGATTATTATCTTAAGAGAATTTCATCCAATTTAAAAGTTGATCTTGGTTTTTCAAAATCAATTTATAAAAATGTAATAAATAATTCCAATTTAAGAGTAGTAAAATCTAACAATTACAATTATGGTTTAGAATTACGTTCTGGATTTAAAGGTGTTTTTAATTATCATATTGGCACAAAATGGACGACGAATAAAATAGAAGTAAGTGCAATAAATAATTCATTTACAAACAACGTAAGTTTTTTAGATTTTTCATTTTTATTTAGCGATAATTTTAATATTGATTTTCAAACTGAACGTTATTTTTTTGGAAATATTGATAATCAAAATGACACCTATTATTTTTTAGATTTCGATGCTCAATATATCATCAAAAAAAATAAATTAACTTTTTCGTTATCTGGTAAAAACCTTTTTAATACTGAAAAATTCAAAGAACATTCAATTAATGATATTGGAAGTTCAACAACAGAATATAGATTACTACCAAGATACCTTCTTTTAAAGTTAGAGTTTCGTTTTTAAACGACGATAAAACTCAATTAAACAACTTCTTTTTCACATTCTTTTAACCAAATCTTTAGCATTCTTTTAACAAGAAAAAAAATGCTATTATTGTAGCTTTGTTTCCAATAATTTTTTATCACAAATAAATCACTAAAATGATAGAACAACAAATGAATGTAGATGTAAGAGCAATCAATGAAAAGATTGAAAGAGAAAGTGCCTTTATAGATATTTTAACCTTAGAAATGAATAAGGTTATTGTAGGTCAAAAAGACATGATAGAAAGGTTGTTAATTGGTCTTTTAGGAAATGGTCATATTTTGCTAGAAGGTGTTCCTGGTTTGGCAAAAACATTAGCGATTAACACATTATCAAAAGCAGTGCAAGCTTCTTTTAGTAGAGTACAATTTACACCAGATTTATTGCCTGCGGATGTTGTTGGAACCATGATTTATAACATGAAAGAAAATGATTTCATGATTAAAAAAGGTCCAATTTTTGCAAATTTTGTTTTGGCTGATGAAATTAACAGAGCGCCAGCAAAAGTGCAATCTGCTTTATTAGAAGCGATGCAAGAACGTCAAATTACAATTGGCGATACTACTTTTAAATTAGATGAACCCTTTTTAGTAATGGCCACTCAAAATCCGGTTGAGCAAGAAGGAACGTATCCCCTACCAGAAGCACAAGTTGACCGTTTTATGTTAAAAGTGGTAATCGATTATCCGAAAATTTCTGACGAACAAACGATTATGCGTCAGAATTTAAACAACGGATTTGCCACTGTAAATCCTGTAGTTTCTGTAGATCAAATTATCAAAGCTCGTGAAGCTGTGAATGAGGTTTATATGGACGAAAAAATAGAAAAATACATTCTTGATATTATTTTCGCAACACGTTATCCAGAAAAATACAACTTAGCAAATCTGAAAGATTTAATCAGTTTTGGAGCTTCTCCTCGTGGAAGTATCAACTTAGCAAAAGCAGCAAAATGTTATGCTTTTATTAAGCGAAGAGGTTATGTAATTCCAGAAGATGTTAGAGCTGTTGTAACTGATGTTTTACGTCACAGAATCGGAATTACTTATGAAGCTGAAGCAGAAAATGTAACTTCTGTAGATATCATAAACAGCATCATTAACGAAGTTGAAGTGCCATAGACAATTACCAATACACAATTAATCAATGAACAATTACTAAAACTGATTATTGATAACTGACAACTGAGAATTGAATACATGGATACTAAAGAAATACTTAAAAAAGTTCGTAAAATAGAAATCAAAACACGTCGTTTGTCTGATGCTGTTTTTGGAGGCGAATATCATTCTACTTTTAAAGGAAGAGGAATGACGTTTTCTGAAGTGCGTCAATACCAATACGGAGATGATATTAGAGCAATTGACTGGAATGTTACCGCGCGTTACAACGAACCTTATGTAAAAGTTTTTGAAGAAGAACGCGAGTTAACCATGTTGCTAATGGTAGATGTTTCTGGTTCAGAATTCTTTGGTACCAATCAACAATTTAAAAGAGACACCGCAACAGAAATTGCTGCAACATTAGCTTTTTCTGCAATTCAAAATAATGATAAAGTAGGTTTAATGCTATTTTCTGACCAGGTTGAATTATACATTCCGCCCAAAAAAGGAAAAAGCCATGTTTTGCGAATTATAAGAGAATTGATTGAATTTAAACCAGAAAGCAAGCAGACAAATATTAATGAAGCTTTAAAATTTTTATCAAATGTGATGAAAAAGAAAGCCATTGTTTTTTTGTTGTCTGATTTTATGGATGATGATTATGAGCAAACGCTAAAAATTGCTGGAAGAAAACACGATGTTACCGGAATAAAAGTATTTGACAAACATGATGAAGAAATTCCTAATTTAGGAATTGTACCAATGAAAGATGCAGAAACAGAGCAAGTGCAACTCATAAATACCAGTTCTAAAAAAATAAGAACCAACTATAAAGCAAATGCACTGCGATTAAATGATTATTACAAAAAGACATTTAATATTTCTGGAGCAGGTACTATTTCTACTCGGGTAGATGAAGATTACGTAAAAAAATTATTAGGGTATTTTAAGCATAAAGGAAATTAAAATATCTTTCCGCACTTGATGCGGAGTCCATAAAAATAAGTTTTTAGATTTTAGATTTTTCGAGAATCACAACAAAGAATGAAAAAACAAATTACATACATATTATTACTATTTTCAATTGCAAGTTTTGCACAACAGAAACCTGTTGTAAAAGCAGAGATTGACACCACAAATATTAGAATTGGAGAGCAATTTGAATTTAAAATTACGGTTAATGACACTGCAAATGTTATTATTCCGGAATTAGAGAATATATACGGAATTGAAATTATTGAAAACAAAAAAATTGATACTCTAAAAAATCAATTGATTAAAAAATACATTCTAACAAGTTTTGATAGCGGTGCCTATTACATTCCGCAACAACAAATTTTTATCCGCCAGAGATTACATTTAACAGATTCATTATTGATCAGTGTAGCTACAATTGCTATTGACACAACGAAACAAAAAATGTTTCCAATCAAGTCAATTCAAGATGAGCCCATGCAATTTGATGATTACAAACCTTACATTTGGTATGTTTTAATTGCAATAATCTTAATTGGATTGCTGTTGTATTTCATATTAAGAAAAAAGAAAGAGAAAATAGAAGAAATTATTGTTCCTACTTTGCCTCCATTTGAAGAAGCAATTCAAAAATTACAACAGTTAGACGAGAAATTATTGTGGCAAAACAATCAAATTAAAGAATACTATAGTGAGTTAACAGAAATTGTTAGAGGATTTATTGAGCGCGAATTAAAAGTGCCAGCATTAGAATCTACTACTGATGAATTGATTGATATTTTAACCGATTTTAATGATTTAAAAGCGATATCAACCACAAAAGAAACCATTAAAAAATTACGCGATTTATTACGCGAAGCTGATTTGGTAAAGTTTGCAAAATCAAGACCGATGTCTGAGCAAATAGAAGCAAATAGAAAAGATGCAGAAGAAGTTGTTACGGAGTTAAAACCAGAAGCAAAAGAAGAACCTGAAATTAAAATCGAAGCAGATGAACTGGACTAATTTTGAGTTTCTAAATCCAGAATTTTTCTGGCTGTATACACTAATTCCGTTTGTAATTTTATGGAAAATTTTAGTCCGTAAAAAAAGCTCGGCTACATTAACAATTCCGAGCGTAAAAGGTTTTAAAGCAGAACAATCTATCATTGGTAAATTAAAACCAATACTTTTTATTTTAAGAATTGCTGCGTTGTGTATTTTAATTTTAGCATTGGCAAGACCAAGAAATGTTGCCGTAAGTAAAAAGACAAAAACCAACAAAGGAATTGATATTGTGATGGCAATTGATGTTTCTGCAAGTATGTTGGCTAGAGATTTAAAACCAAATCGTTTAGAAGCATTAAAAGTAGTTGCTACAGAATTTGTAAATAAAAGACCAAACGACAGAATTGGAATTGTACTTTATGCTGGTGAAAGCTTTACACAAACACCAATTACAAGTGATAAAGGAATTATAAAAAGAACCATTTCTGAAATTAAATGGGGGCAATTAGAAGGCGGAACGGCAATTGGAATGGGTTTGGGCTCTTCTGTAAATAGACTTAAAGAAAGCAAAGCAAAAAGCAAGGTTATTATTTTATTGACAGACGGTGTAAACAATTCTGGTTTTATTGACCCAAAAACGGCAACAGAATTAGCAAAAGAATTAGAAATAAGAACCTATACCATTGGAATTGGAACTAACGGAATGGCAGATTTTCCAGCATTTAAAGACCCAAGAACAGGACAATTACAGTTTAGAAAACAACAAGTAGAAATTGATGAAGAATTGCTAAAACACATTGCCAATGAAACTGGAGGAAAATATTTTAGAGCAACTGATAACACAGAACTAAAAGCAATTTATGACGAAATTAATAAGTTAGAAAAAACAAAAATTGAAGAATTTAAATATTACAATTATCAAGAATTGTATAGGTCTTTAATATTGTTGGCCTTAGGATTACTTATTTTAGAGTTTGTTTTAAAAAACACACTATTTAAAAGTTTTATATAAAAAATTGAATGATTAAAGGAAATTTAAAAAGTGAAATTAATAAGGTTTTAAATTCTTTCATCATTAAATCGTTGAATAACTTATGTATCAAATAGAAGAACCAATATATTTTTATTATTTCGCAATTATTCCTGTAATAATTGTACTTTTTCTATTGGCTTTTTGGTGGAAAAACAACACACAAAAAAAATTTACCGATAAAGCATTATTAGAAAAATTAGCACCAAATAAATCTACATTTAAAGCGGTTTTAAAATTGGTGTTTTTAGTAATCGGAATTAGTTTTTTAATAGTTTCATTGGTAAATCCAAAAATGGGAACAAAATTAAAAACTGTAAAAAGAGAAGGTGTAGATGTTGTTTTTGCTTTAGATGTTTCTAAAAGTATGCTGGCAGAAGACATTGCGCCAAACAGATTAGAAAAGGCGAAGCAGATTATCTCTAAAATCATTGATAAATTAGGAAGTGATCGAGTTGGAATTATTATTTACGCTGGGAATTCGTACCCGCTTTTACCAATAACAACAGATCATGCAGCTGCAAAGATGTTTTTGCAAAATGCAAATCCAGATATGGTCTCTAGTCAAGGAACGGCTATTAATGAAGCCTTAAATCTGGCCAAAACCTACTATAATAATGATGAACAAACCAATCGATTTTTAATCATTATTTCTGATGGAGAAGACCATCAAGAAGAAACAAAACAAGTAGCACAAAACATGTCTAAAGAAGGCGTAAAAGTGTACACAATTGGAGTTGGAACAGAAAAAGGAGGGCCAATTCCGATTAAAGTGAGCGGCTCTTTAGTTGGATATAAAAAATACAAAGGAGAAACCGTTGTCACTAGAAGAAAAGCTGCAGTTTTAGAAGAAATTGCCAATGCTGCCGGAGGACGATATATAGACGGAAATAAAACGGAAATACCTGTAGATTTTATAGAGAATTTAATTGCAAACGCTCAAAAAAACGAATTTGAAACCAAGCAGTTTTCTGATTATAAAGACCAATTTCAATGGTTTATCGGAATTGGAATTTTCTTTTTACTGATAGATGTTTTCTTCTTAGACAAAAAAACAAAATGGATTAAAAAAATTGATTTATTTAACGAGCAATAAATACAATATTATGAGAACAAAATATTTACTTTTACTAATGTTGATGTTTTTTACATCAGTAATAAGCGCGCAAGAAGTTAGAGATTCTATCGCTCTAAAAAGAGAAGCAAGAGGTTTGTTAAGAGAAGGAAATGAATTGTATCAGCAAGAAAAATATACAGATGCAAGTGTATTATTTAAAAAAGCATTAGAAAAAAATGCAGCCTACAAAAAAGCTAGTTATAATCTAGGAAACGCATTGTATCAACAAAAAAACTTTAAAGAGGCAGTTCCGCAATATCAAATTTCAGCTGAAGATACTGAAGATAAATTTACAAAAGCTGAAGCTTTTCATAATATTGGAAATGCAGCTATGGAGCAAAAGCAATATCAGCAAGCGGTAGACGCTTATAAAAACTCCTTAAGAAATAATCCTAATGATGATGAAACTCGTTATAATTTAGCGGTTGCAAAAGAGTTGTTAAAGAAAGAAAAGGAAAAAGAAAAGAAAGACAAAAAGGACGACAACAAAAAAGATAACAAAGACAAAAAGGACAATAAAGATAAAAAAGGCGACAAAGAAAAAGAAGACGATAAAGGAGATAAAAAGAAAGACGATAAGAAAGACGAAAAAAAGAAAGATAATAAAGACGGAGACAAAGACAAAGATCAAAAGGACAAGAAAAACCCCAACGATCAGAAGAAAAACCCACAACAACCAAAACCTAAAAAAGGCAATATGACGCCTCAACAGATTAAACAATTATTAGAAAGTTTAAACAACGAGGAAAAGAAAACACAAAAGAAAATGAATGTCAAAAAGGCAAATGGAAAAAAAGTGAAACAAGAAAAAGATTGGTAGTATTGTTTAAAAATAAACCCTAAAAGATCTTATTTTATAGTCTAATAATGAAAAATAAAAGTATTTACATATTTCTATTTCTAAGTTGTATTACTCAAGTTGTTTTTGCGCAAGCAACATTCAAAACAACCGTAAGTAAAAGCAAGCTGGGCGTTAATGAACGCTTAAGGATTGTTTTTTCTATTGACAAACAAGGTGCCGATAATTTTTCGCCTCCAAATTTCAAAAACTTTAATATAGTTGCTGGGCCAAGTCAATCTGTTAATCAATCTTGGATTAACGGCAAGGTAAGTTTTTCGCAATCTTACACCTATTTCTTAATGCCTAAAGCAATAGGAACGTATACAATACCATCAGCTTCAATTCAGTTAGATGGAGAAACATTAAAATCTAATTCAGTTAAAGTAACTGTTTTAAAAGCAGTTGAAATTCCACCTAACCCAAACGATCCCAATTACATCGCACAACAAAACGTTCATTTAGTTGCAGAAATTTCTAAATCGAACCCTTATGTAGGTGAAGGAATATACGTAGAATATAAATTATATGTTAGTGAAAACATAAGTGTAAATGACTTTTCCGTAACGGAAACTCCACAATACAATGGTTTCTGGAATCAAGAAATTAACATTAGTAATTTACAAATTAAAAAAGGCGTTTATAACGGAGAGAACTACAGGTATGTGGTCTTAAAAAAGGCATTATTAATCCCTACCAAATCTGGAAAGCTAGAAATTGAACCCATGAAGATGAATATCTTAATTGGTGTACCTACAGGAAGAGGTGATTTTTTTGGCAATCCAATTACAAGAAATATTACAAAAATATTTGCTTCTTCTAAGAGAAATATTACTGTAAAACAATTACCATTAGAAAATAAACCAACTGATTTTAATGGCGCTGTTGGTGATTTTGATTTTAGTATTACTGCTAGTAAAAGCGATTTAAAGGCTAATGAATCTTCAGAAATTAAACTTACCGTAAGCGGAAAAGGAAATTTAAAATTATTTGAAATTCCGAATATTGAAACCCCAAAAGAACTAGAAATCTATACACCAGAACACAAAGAAGCTGTTAAAACAACGTTAAACGGTATTGAAGGTAGTATTTATGATCTTTATACCGTTGTACCCCAATACAAAGGAAAATATAAAATACCGAAAGTTTCTTTTTCTTATTTTAATCCGAAAGAGAAAAAATACAAAACCATTACAACAGAAGATTTATTTGTAAATGTTTTAGAAGGAAAAGAGATTGAAACCGTTACGAATAATACGGTAAAAAAAGAAGTTACAGTAACAGGAGCAAATTATAGATACATTCAAACAAAAACCAGTTTTGAATCTAAAAATAAAATTGATTTTTACAAATCAAATGGGTACTATATTTTACTTATTCTCCCGTTATTTATAATTCCGATTGGAATTGTTATTTACACCATTTCAGAAAAGAGAAACAGCGATCTTGTTGGTGTTAAAAAACGAAAAGCAGATCGATTGGCTAGAAAATACTTATCAGAAGCAAAAAAACAATTAGGCAAAAAAGAAGCTTTTTATGTAGCTTTAGAAAAGGCACTACACAATTATTTAAAAGCAAAATTACAAATAGAAACTTCTGAAATAAGTAGAGAAAACATCAGCGAAATTCTAGAATCTAAATCAGTACATATAGAAACCGTTAACTCTTTTATAACAGTTTTAAACGATTGTGATTTTGCGAGATACACACCAATATCAGAGGTTATGATGCAAGATGAGTTTGAAAAAGCTAAAGAAGTAATAACTGCATTAGATAAACAATTATAAGAGATGAAAAAACTATTTTTCTTTTTATTTGTACTCTCATCAACAATCTTTGTTGCTCAAAATAGTGCGAAAAAAATATTTGAAAATGCAAACAATTTATACAAAGAAGGTAAATTTAATGAAGCAATAATAGGGTATAAAAAAATAGAAGCCAAAGATTCTATTTCTGCTGCTTTATATTATAATTTAGGAAATTCTTATTACAAACTAAATGATGTTGCCACTTCAATTTATTATTACGAGAAAACCTTGTTAATGGACCCTTTACATAAAGATGCAGCAAATAATTTGGCATTTGCTAAAAGGATGACTATTGATACTATTGAAGCACTGCCAAAAACCTTTTTACAACGATTAGAAAACAAGTATTTACAAAAACTTTCTTACAACGAATGGGCAAAACTTAGTGTTGTATTTTCTGTTCTTGGTGCTTTGCTTTTTTTGCTTTTTTATAGCACTGATATTTCTAAGAAAAAAAGAATTTATTTCTTAAGCAGCGTTGTATCTTTTTTACTTTTAATTGTAGCCGTGGGTATTACTTACCATCAGCACCAAAAAGCGAACAACACAGAATATGCCATTATTTTTTCTCCAAAAGTAAATGTAAACAATGCTCCAACATTAAATTCTGAAACTGTTTTTGAGTTGCATGAAGGAACAAAAGTAACAGTTTTAGACAATGTAGATAATTGGAGAAAAATAAAATTAGCGGACGGAAAAACAGGTTGGATTGCTCTAGAGAATCTAAAAATGTTAACAGATAAATAACATTTATTTTTAGTAAAAAAACTATCTTTGCAGTTAAAATTAAGAGGAATATGTACAAAAACAAAATCGCTGTTTTTTTCTCCATAGTATTTCTATCATTTATTATAGCTCCAACTGTAATAACATTGGTAGATAATAGTATTGATGTATCCTTTATTTACTCTAATTCAGAAGAAGAATCTGAAAACTTAAAGATCGGTAAAGAAAAACTTGTTTTATCTTCTATAAATATCAACGAGTTTAACTTTTCTGCAACTGAAAAAGTTAGTGTATTAATACACAAAAATAAAAACTATACAAAGCCATATCTAAGCATGGTTTTTCCGCCTCCAGAATATAGTTAAATTCAGTTTTAAAAAATCTCTCACATTATAGAGATTATTAGATTTCAATTACATAATTTTATTAAAACAACCTTTTTAAATAAAAAAAGGTTAAAAAACACATTATATGTTCAAAAATATAAAAGGTGATCTTTTTGGTGGAATCACAGCCGGAATTGTTGCTTTACCATTAGCATTAGCATTCGGAGTTAGTTCTGGTCTTGGACCAAGTGCAGGATTATACGGTGCTATATTTATTAGTTTTTTTGCTGCTCTTTTTGGAGGCACAAACACACAAATATCTGGACCAACAGCTCCAATGACAGCCGTAAGTATGGTTGTAATTGCAGGAATAATTGCTTCTAACGATGGTGATGTTTCTAAAGCTTTACCAGTAATATTAACTGTATTCTTATTAGCTGGTTTAATGCAAATAGGTTTAGGTGTTTTAGGTCTTGGAAAATACATTAGATACATTCCTTACCCTGTAGTTTCTGGATTTATGACTGCAATTGGTGTTATTATTTTATTAACACAAATATTACCATCTGTTGGATACTATCCCAAAGAAGATGTTGAGTTTGTAAATCAATTTAAACCACAAGCAGAAGAAATTATCTTAGAAAATATTTTAAAAGATGAGGCAGGCGAAGGAATTCTAGTTTTGGAAAACTTTAAAGAAACAATATCTAGAGCTGGAGAGATTTCTCAAGCAGATATTTTAAAAGAATCTCAAACTCTAGCTGCTAAAGAAACGTCTGGTGCTTTAGGAGCTGTAAAGGCAATTCCAAGAGCATTACAAAATATTAATTGGCTAGAATTAATTTTAGCTTTAGGAACTATTTTTATTATCTATGGTTTTAAACGAATAACTACTGCTGTACCTAGTACTTTAGTAGCACTTCTAGTAATGTCTGGTATTGCAGTTGGATTTGGCTTAGATTACAGACCTATTGAAGAGATACCAAGTGGTCTTCCTGTTCCTAATTTAGAAATCTTTACAAATTTTAATTTAGCAAGTATAGTGCCTTATATATTTACGGCATTAACATTAGCACTTTTAGGAGCTATTGATTCTCTACTTACAAGTGTGGTAGCAGATAACATGACTAAAACCAAACACAAACCTAACAAAGAATTAATGGGTCAAGGTATTGGTAATAGTATTGCTGCTGTTTTTGGAGGAATTCCTGGTGCTGGTGCAACTATTAGAACTGTAGTGAATATTACTTCTGGTGGAAAAACCAAATTATCTGGTATGATTGCTGGTGTAATGCTACTAATTATTTTATTAGGTTTAAGCCCTGTTGCCTCTAAAATTCCTGCTGCAGTTTTAGCTGGAATCTTAATTACGGTAGGTATTGGTGTTATGGACTACAAGGGATTAAAAGCGATTCCTAGTTTACCACGTGATGCTAAAATTGGACCGTTTAAAATTAGTTCTGAAGTAATCATTATGATGGTTGTATTGATTTTATCTACTTTTTGGAACTTGGTTTATGCTGTAGGTATAGGATTGGTAATTGCATCTTTAATGTTTATGAAGAAAATTGGAGATTTAGCCGCAGAACGCTCTGATGTAAAATCTTTAAAGAAAGAGAAAAATTGGGATGACGAAGCTGATTTTCCAGAAGAATTAAAAGAAAAAGTGTTTATCAAACACTTAAAAGGACCTTTGTTTTTTGGAACAACCAGCGATTTTCATAGTTTGGCACAACAGATTCCAAGTGATGCATCTACAGTTATTATAAGACTTGGTAGAATGCAATATATGGATCAATCTGGATTGTATGCAATGGAAGACGTTTTACAAGAACTTGGTAAAAAAGACATTCAAGTTTTATTTGTAAACCTATTGAAACAACCAAAATATATGATGGAAAAAATTGATATTATTCCTGATTTAATTTCAAACGATCACATCTTTAGAACATTTAAAGAGTGTACAGCTTGGATAAAAGAAAATATAAAAACAACTTAAAAATTAAAAAATGGCAAATATAAATAACGCAATAGATAAAACAACACAAGATTCATTAACAGCAGATGCTGTATTACAAGATTTATTAGACGGTAACAAAAGATTTACAGAAAACAAACCAAACTCTGTAGATACAAGTGCCTTAATTTCACAAACTACTTCTGGACAATATCCAAAAGCAGTAATATTATCTTGTATAGATTCTCGTGTACCCGTAGAAATGGCTTTTGATCAAACAATTGGAGATGTTTTTGTAGCAAGAGTTGCTGGAAATTTTGAAAATACTGACATTTTAGGAAGCATGGAGTATTCTTGTAAAGTTGCAGGAAGCAAATTGGTTTTTGTTTTAGGACATGAAAGCTGTGGCGCTGTAAAAGCGGCTTGTGATCATGTTGAATTAGGAAACATTACAGCTTTGTTAAACAACATTCAGCCAGCTGTAAAAAAATCTGAAGCTACAATTTCTGGAGATCACAATTCTTCAAATACAGATTTTGTAAACGAAACTATCAAGAACAATGTATTATTAACCATTGATAGAATTCGTGAGAAAAGCCCAATCTTAAATGAAATGGAGCAGAATGGTGAAATTAAAATCGTTGGTGGTGTGTATCACTTATCAAACGGAAAAGTTTCGTTGTATTAATCTCAATTTAATATTAAAAAATTAAAGGCCTGCATTTTGCAGGCCTTTTGTTATTCTACCTCTTTTATAAGGCTATCTAGTATATCTTTATCTTCTCCGTTTTCTTTTATAATAGAAGGGAAAATTGTTGGTGCTATACTTTTTACAGGCTCATATAAAATAGAAGCACTTAATGTTTCTTTATCTACAAAAGAAATGGATGTATTCATTCTATCAAAAAAGATAAAAACAACACTTAAAACCAAACCTATTTTAACCAATCCAAATACCCCTCCTAAGAGTTTATTTACAAGGCCTAACGCAGCTAAATCTGCCAATTTGGTTAAAAATTTTCCCAATAAACCAACTACTATTATTATTAAAATAAAGGTAATTGCAAAAGCCGCTAAAGAAACTTTTTTTTCAGACCATGTAACACTCTCCTTTAAAAAATCTCCGATAAAATAAGAAAAATGAATAGCGCCCCAAACACCACCAATTAAAGCAACTAAAGAAGCAATTTCTATAAAAAGACCTTTCATTATTCCTCTAACAAACCCGAATAATAAAAAGACGGATATTACAATATCAAAAACATTCATGTGTTGTTATTTAGTTTATCTGCGCTAACTTACAAAAAAGAACCAAAATATTGCAGAGAGTGCGTATCTTTGTCTCCTATTCAAAATTTATGACAACAACAACTTCTTTAAAAGAAAAATGGAACATGTTGGTTGATAATCTATCAACTCAATTTGCAGATGGAGACACGTTAAATATTGATGCAATTATTTATTTAATTGGGATTCAAGAATTAGGTCAAGGTCACAGAAAATTTAAGAAGGACGAAAAAGTAAATTTAATGCACATTGCTATTTGTAAGTTATTAGAGCCTTATGGTTATTACGAATTTGAATTTTTTGACGATGATGGATGGCCACATTACAAAACCATCAATCAATTACCAAATTTAAAACCAGGTGAACAATCTGTTTTGATGAAAGAAGCAATCATTTCTTATTTTGAAGCCTTAGAGTTTATTAAGTAACTCTCAATTTTCGAATCATCACTGATAACAATTTAGGAAAAAACCGTTTAACATACACTCCTAATTTTTCTTTAAACCCAGCAATATAAACCTCTTCTTTTTTAGCATAGATAGCCTTTGCCATAATTTTGGCAAAACGATTTGGCTCAATCCCGTTCTGAGTAGCAACATCCATTTTATTTTGTGCAGTCCCGTCTCCAGTTAACGCATTTATAGAAACATTGGTTTTTACAAATCCAGGGCATACCAAAGTTACAGCGATATTGTTTTTATGGTTTTCTGCGCGCAAACTATCAAAAAAACCATGCAACGCGTGTTTAGAAGCTGCATAACTAGATCGTAAAGGAGTTCCTATTTTACCAACAATACTTGTAGTAACTACAAATTGCCCACTTTTGTTTTCAATAAAATAGGGTAATAATGCTTTTGTTAAAGCAATCGTTCCTAAATAATTGATATCCATAATGCGTTTATCTACCTCAATTGAAGTTTTACTAGCTAAAGATCTTTGACTAATTCCACCATTATTTATCAAAATATCTACCCTGCCACACCAATTGACTGCTTCTATAACTTTAGCATTAAAATTAGTGTAATCTTCTAAATCTAAAGGTAAAATTTTAATCGCTTCAGAATATTCACAAGCTTGTTTTACCTGTTCTAATTTTTCTTCATTCCTTGCCGATAAAATCAACTTTGCATTTAATGTAGAGAGGTGTATTGCCAATGCTTTTCCAATTCCGGAAGATGCACCAGTAATCCAAATCACTTTATTTGTGAAATTCATGTTAATTATTTTAAAGCAATGTAATTATTTTAAGTTATAAATAGTAATTTTGGTACACTTCTTGAACTTTTTTTTGGAAGATAAATCGCAATTAATGAAAAAATTATTATTACTACTCTTACTGATTTCTTTCAGTTTACAAGCACAATATAAAGTTAATGGAGAAATGAATCCGCCCGGAAATTATACTTGGGTTATTTTGTATAAAATAGAAGGTGCAAGACAAGTATTTGTAAAAAGCGGAAAAATTGAAAAAGGGAAATTTTCTTTTGACATGCCCGCAAACACTAAATCTGGTGCCTATCGAGTAAGCTATAAAACCGAAGGAAGTGGTTTTGCAGATTTCTTATTTAACAAAGAAGATGTTGCTTTTACTTTCAATCCAGAACAAGCAGAACAAACCATTCAGTTTTCTAAATCTACTGAAAATAAATTATACCAAGAGTACATTAATACGGTGTCTATTCAACAATATAAAACAGATTCTTTACAAATTGCTTATTTAAAAAACCCAGTAGCAAAAACAGCTAGTTTATACGGAACTCAATTAACAAAAATTGAAAGTTTACAAAAGCAATATTTGTCAAAATCTAAAGGAAAAATGGTGTATCATTTCATCAAAGCAACCAATAGATATAATAATCCTGTGATTGCAAAAGATCCTCAGTCATATTTAAAATCGATCAATGAACATTTTTTTGACACCATAGACTTCAACAATCAAACATTGTATAATTCTACTTTTTTGGTGGATAGAATTACTGATTATGTTTTTTACATGAACTATTCTGAAGATCCAACAAAACAAAAAGAATTACATGACAAAGCTGTAAAAAGGGTTTTAGAAAAAGCAAAAACACCTACTTTTAAAAAAGACCTAATAGAGTTTTTAATCACACAGTTTGTAAATGCTAGCAATGTAGATTTTGCAGATTATCTATTAAATTCTTTTTATATAAAATTACCTGTAACAATACAAAACAGTGAATTTGTAGATAGTTACCTAGAAAAAACAGTTGTATCTATAGGTAGAATTGCACCAGAAATTACCTGGAGCACAAATGAAAAAGAGTATAAACTTTCAACAATTAACGATGCCAATAATTACGTGTTGGTTTTTTGGAGTACAGGTTGCGGTCATTGTTTAAGAGAAATTCCACAATTGTATGAGTTTACAAAAGACATGAAAAACTCAAAAGTAATTGCATTTGGAATGGAAACTGACGATAAAGAATGGAAAAACCTAACTTCAAAATATAGTGGTTGGCATCATGCCCTTGGATTGAAAAAATGGGAAAATCCGACAGCAAGAACCTATCAAATTTATTCTACACCAACCTATATTGTGTTAGATAAAAATAAAAAAATAATTGCTAAGCCAGAAACATTAGATGAACTTAAAAAAATTATTAAATACTTAGAATAATATTTTAAAAATGTAAAAAGGCGTCTTCTAAATGTTCTATTTCGAAGGCGTTTTTTTGTTTTACAATGGCAATAATATCAAACCGAACTTCTACTTCTAAATCATTTTCTACAACAAAATTATCCATCGCAGAAACCAATAATTTTATTTTTTTAGGATTGATAAAGTCTTGTGGATTTCCATAATCTATAGAAGAACGTGTTTTTACCTCAATAGCAACTAAAACATCTTTTTTCCGAGCTATAATATCAATTTCAGCTTTTAAAAATCGATAATTACGAGCAATAATTTTATAGTTATTTTGCAATAAAAAATCTACTGCTAACTGCTCGCCTTTTTTACCAAGTTCATTGTGCTGGGCCATTTTTACTCATTAAAAACTACAGTAGAGATTCCTACTTTAGTTACATTCATTTCAATAGTTCTTCCAAAGATTAACGATCTGTTATCTGGCTCATGACCAGCCGGAAAATTAAATAAAACAGGGAAATCATATTCGGCAATTACATCTAAAATTAGTTGTTCCATAGAGCTACCCCATTTGGTTGTGTTGCTTTTTATTTTAGAGATGTCTCCTACAATAATCCCTTTACATTTTTCGAAAAAACCAGCACGTTTTAAACTTTGCAACATTCTATCCATGCTATATTTATATTCACCAACTTCTTCAATAAATAAAATTTTATCATCGGCATTCATTTGACTTTTAGAGCCTAACATTGATGCTAACAAAGAAAGGTTCCCACCAATTAATTTACCTTTTGCCGTTCCTTTTCTATTCTCTTTAACAGAGACTAAACTATAGCTCAGTTTTTCTCCAAAAAGTGACTTTTTAAATGATTTTAGCGTTTCTACAATTTTCTCAGCATCATCTCCCATACTTGTCCCCATCATTCCGTGTATAGTTTCATAACCCAATGTATTTAAATGAGAATGCAACGCAGTAATATCTGAATACCCAATTACCCATTTTGGACTCTCTATAAACTTTGAGTAATCTAACCTGTCTAAAATTCTTACCGTTCCGTAACCTCCACGTCCAGCCCAAATTGCTTTAATATTTGGATTGTCCATTGCTTTTTGAAAATCTTCTGCTCTTTCTTCATCTGTTGCAGAAAAATGACCTGCTGTGTCAAATAAATGTTTACCATATACAACATGTAGGCCCCAACTTTCTGCCAATTCTTTAGCTTGATCTATTACATCTTTTCTGTCAGTTAAGATGCCTGCTGGAGCAACTATGGCAATGGTGTCTCCTTTTTGTAAATAAGGTGGTGTAATTAACTCAGATTTTGTGTTTTCTTGAGCTTGCGTTTGATTGTTTGAAATAATTAATGACAAAAATGCAATCAAAAAGAGTTTTGTTACTTTCATAAAAATGATTTTTGTAAATGTATCTATTTTTGACGGCTTAAAAAAATGAGTTTTCGTTGGTTTTCCGTACTTTTGCTTTTCAAAAATTTGTTCAAAACAAATTTTAAACGAAAATGATACGATAGAAATGAATACTCCAAAAAGATATACAATTACCGCTGCATTACCTTACACAAATGGCCCTGTTCATATCGGGCATTTGGCTGGCGTTTATGTTCCTGCAGATATTTACGCACGTTATTTACGTTTAAAAGGAGAAGATGTGGTTTTTGTTTGTGGATCAGATGAGCATGGAGTACCTATTACAATCAAAGCTAAAAAAGAAGGAATTACACCGCAACAAGTAGTTGATAAATACCACAAAATTATTAAAACTTCTTTTGCAGATTTTGGAATTTCTTTTGATAATTATTCAAGAACATCCGCAAAAATTCATCATAAAACAGCATCAGATTTTTTCTTAAAGTTGTACAATGATGGAGAGTTTATTGAAGAAGTTACAGAGCAATTGTATGATGCCGAAGCAGACCAATATTTAGCAGATAGATTTGTTGTTGGAACGTGTCCGAAATGCGGAAACGAAGAAAGTTATGGAGATCAATGTGAAAGCTGTGGAACAAGCCATAATGCTACAGATTTAATCAATCCAAAATCATCAATAACCGGAAATGTTCCTACGTTGAAAGAAACTAAACACTGGTTTTTACCTCTTGACAAACACGAAACTTTTTTAAAAGAATGGATTTTAGAAGGGCATAAAAATGATTGGAAACCCAATGTGTTGGGGCAAGTAAAGTCTTGGATTGATGATGGTTTACGTCCAAGAGCAGTAACACGTGATTTAGATTGGGGAATTCCTGTTCCTATTGAAGGTGCTGAAGGAAAAGTATTATATGTCTGGTTTGATGCACCTATTGGATATATTTCTGCGACTAAAGAATGGGCAGAACAGCACAAAAAAGATTGGGAACCTTATTGGAAAAATGATGATACGAAGCTGGTTCATTTTATTGGAAAAGACAATATTGTTTTTCATTGTATTATTTTTCCTGCAATGTTAAAAGCACATGGAAATTATATCCTTCCAGAAAATGTCCCTGCTAATGAATTTTTAAATTTAGAAGGAAACAAATTATCAACGTCTAAAAACTGGGCGGTTTGGTTACACGAATATTTAGTTGATTTCCCAGAAAAACAAGATGTGTTGCGTTACGCATTAACTGCAACTGCTCCAGAAACGAAAGACAACGATTTTACTTGGAAAGATTTTCAAGCCAGAAACAACAACGAATTGGTTGCCATCTTTGGAAACTTCATCAATCGTGTAGTTGTATTAACCAATAAGTATTACAATGGGCAGGTGCCTGCTTCAGGAGATTTAAGTGACGTTGATGAAGAAACATTGGCTACTTTAAAAGAATTTCCAACTACGATTTCTAGATCTATTGAACGTTATCGCTTTAGAGAAGCGAGTCAAGAATTAATGAATTTAGCTCGTTTAGGAAATAAATATTTGGCGGATGAAGAACCTTGGAAGGTGATTAAAGTAGATGAAGATCGCGTAAAAACCATTATGCATGTTGCCTTGCAAATTGCGGCTGGTTTAGCCGTTTTATCGGAGCCTTTTTTGCCCTTTACATCGGTTAAATTAAAAAATATTTTAAACATTAATGAGTCTTTAAGTTGGAACGATATCTCAACAAAAGAAATACTCTTAACAGCTAATCATCAAATTAATAAAGCTGAGTTGTTGTTTGCAAAAATTGAAGACAGCGAAATTGAAGCACAGTTAGAAAAATTACAAGCAACAAAAACAGCGAACCAAAATGCTGCAAAAACAGTTGAGCCTCAAAAAGAGACCATAGAGTTTGATGATTTTACCAAATTAGACATCAGAGTTGGAACTATTTTAGAAGCCATTAAAGTTCCGAAAACTAAAAAATTATTGCAGCTAAAAGTAGATGTTGGTATCGATATAAGAACAATTGTTTCTGGAATTGCAGAAAGTTTTAGCCCAGAAGATATTATTGGGCAGCAAGTTACTGTCTTGTGCAATTTGGCGCCAAGAAAACTACGTGGCGTAGAAAGTCAAGGAATGATTTTAATGACCGATACACCTGATGGAAAATTAGCTTTTGTAGAACCTGCAGAAAAAATTAAAAATGGCGGACAAATAAGTTAACGACTTAATCTTGTTGCTTTTTTTCGAATAATTTCTCGGATTGGTCTATTTTCAATTTTACTTTCTAACCAAGACAAAATGTCTAAATAAAGAAATGCGCGTTTTTCGTAGGGATGATTTTCAAACTTTTGCAATCTAGTGTGAATTTTTTTGAATTCGTTTTTTATTTGATGTGGATATACATCACTTAAAGCTTTAATCGAAATAATAAATTCTTTTTGAACTGCTTGTAAATTCTTCATTTTAAGTAAGAATTTATAAGTCTCTTTAAATTGTCTTTCTAAATGATAATCCATTCCACATTCATAATGAGCAATCAAATTTAAAACCCTTGCAAAACATTGCAGATCTTCTGCTGCTTGTAAATTTTTAGAATCAATAATCTTTGCCAAAAAAGCAATACATTTTCTATTTTCACCCATCCCAAAATACAAACATGCAATTTTATAATACAAGATTACAATATGATGATTATCTAACCTAGAAGCATATTTCTTTATCTTTTGCTCTATTTCTTTTACCAAAAACTCCCCTTCTTTAAATGTGCCTTCTAAAAAGTGTAAATGCAATTGATTTGCCGTATAGTATTGAAAAATCAACAGCTCGGTGTTGCTGTTTAACGGAATTTCTTGATTTTTAATTTCCGCTTTAAAAAAATCAAGTTCTTCCTTAAATTTCGAAAAGTGTTTTAGAAAAAAAAGAGATTCAAGTAAATAGTTTTTCCCTTTTAAATAAAACACAGGGTGTAATGAGATTAGCTTTGTATTCCCTCTAAACAACTGCATCCATTTATGCGAATATTTATAACACATTAAAAAATCTTGCAGTAAAAAACTCTTCCATACGTGAGCTTTAAACAACCAAAGTTTCTCTCTAAAACCGAGTGTACTAAAATCAAATTCTGGCATTCTAGCATCAAAGTATGTCGTAACTTTTGCAAACTCTTCATCGTTTCGAGCAGGTCCAGTTTTTAGTAATATACTGTATAATTGTAATGATAAATTAGACAATTTACTAGTTATTACATTTTGCTGGCTTAACATCTTTGCTTGTTCAGAAAGTACGTCTGCTCTCGAACTAATACTTCTTGTGATGTATTGTGTTTCAATTACTTTTTCAAGTTCAACAATTTCGTAAGCAATATTTTTCTCTTCGTTTTCAATTGCCATTGATTTCGCTTTATCTAACAATTTTAAGCTTTGTTTGTACAAGCCTTTTTGATATAAAACGGTTGCGAAATCTAATTGCTCTCTGATTTGAATTCTAATATTTTGATGAGCTGGATTTAAACGTAAACTAATTAAGATTTGACGGTATAAATGTGCTTTTAAATTTGACAATTGTTGTTTGGTAACAATTCCATTCTCTAAAATTTGTCGTTCATCGTAGGTTTTTAACTTTTCTAAAAATTTAAATAAAGAAAAAAACTTTGCATCTGTATTTCCACCTAATCTTCCAACATACAAATTAAATTGTCTTTTTTCTGATTTTGACAACGATTTAATCAACTCAAACAATGCATCGTTTTGATTATTGGCTAACGTAAATGATTTACCCATAATATTCTTATTATCAGAGTTTTATTTTATAAACAGCTCTTTTAAACATCGTAAAGGGGCTATGATAATTTTCTCTCTTAGAAAAGTCAATATATAAATTTGAATTTGATTAAAAAATTAAGAAGTACACATGCAAGATAATAAAATGCAAATTTTTGACACAACGCTTCGTGATGGTGAACAAGTTCCTGGTTGTAAACTAGACACTAAACAGAAATTAGTAATTGCAGAGCGACTGGATTTTATGGGGGTAGATGTTATTGAAGCAGGTTTTCCTGTTTCGAGTCCAGGTGATTTTAATTCTGTAAGTGAAGTTGCTAAAATTGTAAAAAATGCTACTGTTTGTGGTTTAACTAGAGCTGTAGAGAAAGATATCGAAGTGGCAGCTGCTGCCCTTATATACGCCAAAAAACCTAGAATTCATACAGGTATTGGCACCAGTGATTCTCATATAAAATATAAATTTAATTCAAGTAGAGAAGAAGTAGTAACAAGAGCTGTACTTGCGGTTCGTTATGCAAAATCATTTGTAGAAGATGTAGAGTTTTATGCCGAAGATGCAGGGAGAACTGATAATGCTTTCCTGGCTCAGATTTGTGAAGAAGTAATCAAAGCTGGAGCAACCGTATTGAACATACCGGATACCACCGGCTATTGTTTACCTGAAGAGTACGGAGCCAAAATAAAATACCTAAAAGAACATGTAAAAGGGATCGAAAAAGTAACTATTTCTTGTCATTGTCATAATGATTTGGGCATGGCAACAGCAAACTCTATTGCAGGAGCTATCAATGGTGCTAGGCAAATTGAATGTACCATAAATGGTATCGGAGAACGTGCTGGGAATACTGCTTTGGAAGAAGTTGTAATGATTTTAAAACAACATCCAACTTTAAATTTAGAAACCAACATCAATACCCAATTGCTTTATGATACAAGTATGATGGTTAGAGAAAAAATGGGAATGCCTGTACAACCGAACAAAGCTATTGTTGGAGCCAATGCTTTTGCGCATAGCTCTGGAATACATCAAGATGGTGTCATTAAAAATAGAGAAACCTATGAAATTATGAATCCAGAAGATGTTGGTGTTACTGAAAGCGCAATTGTATTAACTGCTAGAAGCGGAAGAGCTGCCTTGGCCTATAGGGCTAAAAAAATTGGTTACGAATTAACAAAAATTCAATTAGACAAAGCCTATAATTACTTCTTACAAATAGCAGATATTCAAAAAGAAATTCACGATACAGACTTACATTCTATCATGAAAAACGTTAATAAGTTTTCAAAAATAGCCATTGCATCATGAGAAAAACACTCTTTGATAAAGTTTGGGATGCCCATGTAGTTGATGTAATAGAAAATGGCCCACAGATATTATATATAGATACACATTTAATTCATGAGGTAACAAGTCCACAAGCTTTTGAAGAACTTGAAAAAAGAGGGATTCCCATTGCGAGACCCGATAAAATTGTAGCTACAGCAGATCACAATACACCCACAATCAATCAACATTTACCCATAAAAGATGCGCTTTCTAGAAACCAGTTAGAAAAACTGACTAAAAATTGTCTTAAGAACAATATTTCTCTGTATGGTTTGGGACATGAAAACAATGGTATTGTACATGTAATAGCCCCTGAATTGGGCATTACTCAACCTGGAATGACCATGGTTTGTGGAGATTCTCATACGTCAACCCATGGTGCATTCGGAACCATTGCTTTTGGTATTGGAACAAGTCAAGTAGCACAAGTTTTTGCGAGCCAATGCTTGCTTTTAGAAAAACCAAAAAAAATGAGGGTACTCGTTAATGGGGAATTGAAAAAGGGTGTACTTCCTAAAGATGTTATTTTATATATCATTGCTAAGTTAGGAACCAATTCAGGTACCGGTTATTTTTGCGAATATGCTGGTGATGTTTTTGAAAACATGAGCATGGAAGGCAGAATGACCGTTTGCAATATGAGTATTGAGATGGGTGCTAGAGGCGGAATGATTGCCCCAGATCAGACAACATTTAACTATATCAAAGGAAAAGAATTTGCTCCAAAAGGAACTGATTTTGATGAAAAAGTAGCAAAGTGGAAAACCTTAGCTACAGATGTGGGAGCTGAATTTGATAAAGAATATGAAATAGATGCCTCAGATATTGAACCAATGATCACTTTTGGAACAAATCCAGGAATGGGAATTAAAATTTCTGAAAAGATTCCATACAAAAACGAAAGTTCTTTTGAAAAATCATTGACCTATATGGATTTTGAAAAAGGGAAATCCTTGATTGATACACCAATTAATTATGTGTTTATTGGAAGTTGTACCAATTCTAGAATTGAAGATTTTAGAGTTGCAGCCAACTATATAAAAGGAAAACAAAAAGCCGAAAATGTAACAGCTTGGTTGGTTCCTGGATCGCAACGAGTTGCAAAACAAATTACCGAAGAAGGTTTGAAAGCCACTTTTGAAGCCGCCGGTTTTACGTTAAGACAACCTGGATGTTCTGCTTGTTTGGCAATGAATGATGATAAAATTCCTTCTGGAGAATATTGTGTATCTACTTCCAACAGAAACTTTGAAGGGCGACAAGGACAAGGTGCTAGAACTATTTTAGCAAGTCCACTTGTAGCAGCTGCAGCTGCCATTGAAGGAAAAATAATAGACGTTACAAAGGTGCTAGAACCTGTATTATAGATTAATAAATTATATGGAAAAATTTACACTTTTAAAATCTACAGCAATTCCTTTAGCTTCTGAAAATATCGATACGGATCAAATCATCCCAGCACGATTTTTAAAGGCAACGGATAAATTAGGTTTTGGCGAACAAGTTTTTAAAGATTGGCGTTTTCATAAAGACGGAACCATCAATAAAGAGTTTCCTTTAAACAACTCAAAATATAGCGGAAGTATTTTAGTAGCAGGAGATAATTTTGGTTGTGGTTCTAGTAGAGAACATGCCGCTTGGGCTTTGGTTGGCTATGGATTTAAAGTAATTGTAAGTAGTTTTTTTGCCGATATCTTTAAAGGAAATGCATTGAATAACGGATTATTACCCGTACAGGTTACCGAAGATTATTTGAAAAAATTAATTGTGCATCTAGAGGAAAATCCTACATCTGAAGTTATAGTGAATTTAGAAGAACAAACTATTGAATCTGAAATAGGAAATGCTTCTTTTGAAATTGATGCTTATAAAAAAACTTGCTTGCTAAATGGCTATGATGACATCGATTATTTAATCAGTAAAAAACAACAAATCAATGCCTTCGAGGCAACATTTTAATAGTATGAAATACAATATTGCAGTAATTCCTGGAGATGGAATTGGACCCGAAGTTACAGCACAAGCAAAAAAAGCTTTAAATGCAATCGCTGGTGTTTATGATCACACATTTATCTATAAAGAAGTATTGATGGGTGCCTGTGCAATTGATAAAACAGGAAACCCGTTACCAAATGAAACTTTAGCAGTCTGTAAAAAATCTGATGCAATTTTATTTGGTGCAATTGGTCACCCAAAATATGATAATGATCCTTCTGCTAAAGTTAGACCAGAACAAGGCCTGCTTAAATTGCGTAAAGAATTAGGCTTGTTTTGTAATGTTAGACCCGTAAAAGCTTACGATCAATTAATTGAGAATTCACCTTTAAAAAAAGAGGTTATTAAAGGAACTAATATTTCTATATATAGAGAGTTAACAGGCGGAATTTACTTTGGAATTAAGGAGTTAAGTGAGGATGGAAAAATTGCCTTTGATGGTTGTTCTTATTCTGTTGAGGAAATAGAACGCATTGCACATTTAGCTTTTATCGAAGCACAAAAGAGACGTAAAAAGCTAACACTAGTTGATAAAGCGAATGTGTTAGAAACTTCACGTTTATGGAGAAAAACGGTTACAAATTTAGCAAGTCAATATCCAGATGTTGCACTCGATTTTTTGTTTGTTGACAATGCAGCAATGCAATTAATTTTAAACCCGAAACAGTTTGATGTAGTATTAACCGAAAATTTATTTGGAGATATAATTAGTGATGAAGCGAGTGTAATTGGCGGATCTATTGGTTTGCTAGCATCTGCCTCTATTGGTAAAGAAAACGCATTGTTTGAGCCTATTCATGGTTCTTTTCCTCAAGCAACTGGTAAAAACAGTGCAAATCCACTTGCCTCTATTTTATCGGCTGCTATGTTATTACAACACTTAGGACTATTTAAGGAAGCGGAAGCCATAGAAAAAGCAGTAGAAAAATCATTAGAACTAGGAATTAGTACAGAGGATATCAACACAGAAAACGCTTTTACAACTTCCAAAGTAGGTGATTTTATTGTTGATTATATTGAGCATCAACAAGA
Organism: Polaribacter sp.; assembly: GCA_029238315.1. GTDB lineage: Bacteria > Bacteroidota > Bacteroidia > Flavobacteriales > Flavobacteriaceae > Polaribacter. The sequence goes on from JAQWGI010000008.1 coordinate 154,740, forward strand.
AAGCAATATGAATTTTATCAATATTCATATGGGACAAAGTACTATTATATAACGACTCCTTAAATCAATTGAACAACGAGTGCTATCCATGAGGTGGCACTCTTTTTTTAATTTGGAAACTTGTCTTTAATCTGACGTAAATACAAATTATGGATGCTTCCAATGTGACTGTGTTTTTTAGAAGTGTCTGGCTCATAAGTACCCGCTTCTACTTTTGCTCCAATTGCTTTATAGGCATCTCGAAAAGGCATCCCACTTAACATTAAGTTATTGATGTTGTCAACTGTAAATAAGTACTTATACTTCTCGTCTAAAGGATTTACTTCTTTAACAATAACTTGTTGAATGGCAAAATTAAAAATATCTAAGAGTTCTTTTACTTCTTCTATAGCAGAAATCATATGCTCCTTTAACAATTGATAATCTCTGTGATAACCACTAGGTAGATTATTGGTAATTAAAATCATTTCAGTTTGCAAAGCTTGAATTTTATTCGACTTCCCACGAATCAACTCAAAGACATCTGGATTCTTTTTATGTGGCATAATACTGCTTCCAGTTGTCAGGGCATCTGGAAAAGAAATAAACCCAAAATTCTGGCTCATGTATAAGCAAATATCCATAGCAAATCTGGCTAGAGTATTACCCAAACTTCCCAAAGCAGCAGCAACAGTTCTTTCACTCTTTCCTCTGCTCATTTGAGCAGCAACCACATTGTATTTTAAAGTAGAAAAACCAAGTTCTTGAGTCGTAAAGTCTCTGTCTATTGGAAACGAACTCCCATATCCTGCTGCAGAACCCAAAGGGTTTTGATCTACCGTTTGCAAGGCAGCATTTAACAAATACACATCGTCAATTAAAAGCTCTGCATAGGCAGAAAACCATAAACCAAAAGAAGAAGGCATGGCTACTTGCAAATGCGTATATCCGGGTAATAATTTTTCTTGATGCTTTTCTGCCAAACCTAATAAGGTTTCAAAGAACGTTAGTGTTTGTCCTTTAATGATATGTAAATGATCTTTATAGTATAAGTGCAAGGCTACTAAAACCTGGTCATTTCTTGATCGAGCAGTATGAATTTTTTTGCCAACTTCTCCATAGCTTTTAGTCAATTCATATTCTATCTTTGAATGTACATCCTCAAAATGAGGCTCTATAACAAACGTTCTTGCTTCTATTTGATTACTTAAGAATGTCAACCCTTCTGTAGCAGACTTCAATTCATTCTCAGAAATTAGACCCACTTTTTGAAGCATTTTTGCATGAGCCAAAGAGGCTTGGACATCATATTTAGCAATATGAATGTCAATTTCACGATCATTGCCAATGGTGAATTTTTCAATTTTCTTGTCGATTGATATTCCTTTGTCCCAAAGTTTCATTCTTCTTGTGTTTTGTCATTCTCATTCCTGTCTACCGGCAGATAGGAATGGGAATTTGTTTATTAATAATTTACTCTTTATAAATTTCGCAACAAGTGCGGTATAACATCTAATGTACGATAACCCGATTCAACAAATCGATATAAATCTGAATCCCTTCTTCAATCTCATTTAAATAGATAAATTCATCTGCCGAATGTGATCTGGTACTGTCTCCTGGTCCTAATTTTAATGATGGACAAGACAACACTGATTGATCTGATAAAGTAGGTGAACCGTAGGTAGATCTCCCTAAAGAAGCCCCTGCTTTTACTAATTCATGTGATATTGGAATAGAAGATGAATTTAAATTTGTACCTCTCGGAATAATGCTATCACAAGGAGCTAAATCTTGTAAGATTTTTACTATCTCTTCATTAGTATACGCATCATTAACCCGAACATCAATTACTAGTTTTACATCTGCAGGCACAGCATTGTGCTGTTTTCCTGCTTGTATTTGTGTTACAGTCATTTTAACAGGTCCTAAAACCTTAGATGTTTTTTCAAAATGATAATTTTGGAACCAGTCTAACACGGGTATGCATTTGTAAATAGCATTGTCTAAATTAGGATGGGCAGCATGACTTGGTGTTCCTTTTATAACAGCATCAAAAACGACTAAGCCTTTTTCTGCAATAGCCAAATTCATTAGAGTTGGTTCACCAACAATGGCAACATCAACCTTAGGAATCACAGACAACATACTATTCAAACCATCTGGTCCACTACTTTCTTCTTCAGCAGAAGCAACTATTACTAGATTATAACGAAGCTTCTTTTGTCCATAAAAATGAGCAAAAGTAGCTAATAAGGAAACCAGACAACCTCCTGCATCATTACTACCGAGACCATACAGTTTTCCGTCTTCTACAATTGCTTTAAAAGGGTCTTTTGTATATCCATTGTTAGGTTTTACTGTATCATGATGCGAATTGAGTAACAAAGTTGGTTTTTGATTGTCAAAATATTTATTTACAGCCCAAACATTATTTTTGGTTCTGGTGTATTCAATTTTATTTCTTTGAAACCATTGTTCAATTAAAAGAGCTGTTTCTCCTTCTTCAGATGAAAAAGAAGGGGTTTCAATCAACTCTTTTAACAATTGTATTGCTTCTTTTGTGTTCTGTTCTATACTCATGAATTTTTTAATATTGTATGTAAGCTATTTGGTTCAAAAATCATAGATGGTAAACCAATGCCAATTTTTTCAACGCCATTTTCTAATGCATAAAAACAATTTTCTATTTTAGGAATCATACCCTCCATAATAATGCCTGCATCTATCAATTCTTTAAATTGACTTGGTGTTATTTTTTCTATGACTGAATTTTCATCCTCTACATTTTTTAGGACCCCTTTTTTTTCAAAACAATAATATAAAGCTGTTTTATATTTTTTGGAGAAAGCTATTGCCAATTCAGATGCAATAGTATCTGCATTGGTGTTTAGTAATTGTCCCTTTTGATCGTGAGAAATAGCACAAAAAACAGGTATGATTCCACTTTCCAACAACAACTCTGGTACTTGGATATCAACTTTTTTAACATCTCCAACATAGCCATAATCTATCTTTTTTACAGGTCTCTTCTCTGCCACAATCGTATTTCCGTCAGCGCCAGAAAAACCCACAACATTGCATTCATTCGCTTGTAATTTAGCAACAATTGTCTTATTTATCTGCCCTGCATAAACCATGGTAATGATCTCTAAGGTAGACAAATCTGTAATTCTTCTACCTTCAACCATTTGAACTTCAACACCCATTTGAACGGATAATTTACTCGCTAATTTTCCACCACCATGCACCAAAATTTTTGGCCCTTCTAACATAGAAAACTTTGTTAAAAATGAATCCAGAGCATCCTCATTATCAATGATATTGCCTCCTATTTTTATTATTTTTAAGGTATCCATTATATTTGTTCTAAAAGCTTCTTTAGTACAACTTGCGCTGCATAGGTTCTATTATTTGCCTGTTCGATGACCAATGAATTTGGCCCATCCAATACAGCGTCTTCTACCACTACATTCCTTCTTACAGGCAAGCAATGCATAAACTTCGCTGTTTTTAATTTTTCTTGCGTCATCATCCACCCTGGGTCTTTCGATAAAATCTCTCCATAAGATTGAAAACTACTCCAATTTTTAACATACACAAAATCAGCATCTTTAAGTGCTTCTTCCTGATCATAAATCACAGTCGAATCCTTCACTATATTCGGGTTAAGATCATAGCCTTTCGGATGTGTAATGCAAAACTCAACATCTAGTCTTTGCATCATTTGTACAAATGAATTAGCAACTGCATGAGGTAAGGCCCTTGGATGTGGGGCCCAAGACAAGACTACTTTGGGCTTTTTCTTAGTTGCAAACTCTTTTAAGGTAATGGCATCGGCCAAAGCTTGCAAAGGGTGCGCTATAGCACTCTCCATGTTTACAATCGGAACGGTTGCATACTTTTGGAAACTTGTTAAAACCATTTCTTGTAGGTCATTTTCTTTATCTTTTAAGCATGCAAATGCTCTGATTGCAATACAATCTGCATATTGAGAGATCACTTGTGCAGCCTCTTTTACATGCTCAGAGGCTGCTAAATTCATTACAGCTCCTTCTTCAAATTCTAATTCCCATGCAGCATTGACATTCATAACTATGACCTCCATACCTAAATTTCGTGCTGCCTTTTCGGTGCTCAAACGCGTACGAAGACTCGCATTGAAAAACAACATGACCAAAGTTTTATTTTTACCAAGTTCTGAAAATTGAAAAGGGCTCTTTTTAATTTGAATAGCCTCCTCAACAATCCCTGAAATGTTATCTATATCTTCTAAATCTGTATATTTTTTCATAATTATTCTTTTCTTAAAACCTACATACTGTTTTTCAATTCCTTGGTTAAAGCTTCAAAAAAGACATCGATATGCTTCTTTTGAATGGTTAATGGGGGAAGAATTCTCAACAAATTTGGATTGTTCGAACTTCCTGTAAAAATATGATGGGTTTTGATTAATTGTTTACGCAAAGCCGCTACTGGAAAATCAAATTCTAAACCCAGCATTAAACCTCTACCTTTTACTTTTTTTACTTCTGAAATCTGAGTCGCTCTTTTTACAAAATACTCAGAAATCTCCGAAGCATTTTTCATTAGTTTCTCCTTTTCAATAACCTCTATAACACTCAAAGCAGCACTACAGGCTAAGTGGTTTCCACCAAAAGTAGTTCCTAATAGACCATGCCTTGCTTCAATACTTGGGTGAATTAAGATACCTCCTATAGGAAACCCGTTCCCCATTCCCTTTGCCACAGAAATAATATCTGGAACTAGATTGTGCTTTTGGAAAGCAAAAAAATCGCCTGTTCTTCCATAACCTGATTGTACCTCATCAGCAATAAACAAAGCTCCATATTGAGCACATAATTTGGCAACTCCTTGATAAAATTCAGAACTGTTTTCATCCAAACCACCTACTCCTTGTATGCATTCTACAATAACGGCACAGGTTTCTTCTTGCTTTAAAATAGCTGCTACCGCAGATAAATCTCCCAATGCTACAAAATCTACCTGGTGCTGCGCATTTAAGGGAGCTACAATTTTTGAATTGTCTGTAACAGCAACTGCAGAAGAAGTTCTTCCGTGAAATGAATTCTGAAAAGCCAATACTTTCTTTTTACCGGTGTGAAAGGAAGCTAATTTTAAGGCATTTTCATTGGCCTCTGCTCCAGAATTGCACAAAAACAACTCATACGATTCACATCCTGAAAGTACCCCTAAGTTATTAGCTAATAATTCTTGCAAAGGGTTTTGAATAGAATTACTGTAAAACCCTAACTTGCTAACTTGCTCATTAATATTTTTGACATAAGTAGGATGTGAATGCCCAATTGATATGACTGCATGTCCTCCATACAAATCCAAATATTCTATACCTTTATCATCATACACATGCACATCTTTAGCGCTTACGGGAGTAATATCAAAAAGGGGGTATACGTTAAATAATTTCATGGTAAAGATTTAAAAAAAGTTAGCTTTTAATTGAATCCCTTCTTTTTCTGGGAATCCAAACATCAAATTCATATTCTGAACAGCTTGTCCAGAGGCTCCTTTTAACAAATTATCAAGACAGCTTGTAATTAACAACTGCTTCCCATGCTTGTGCAAAGACAACAAACACTTATTTGTGTTGACAACCTGCTTTAAATGAATTTCTTCATCCGAAACCTGCGTAAAAGCAGCATCCTGATAAAAATTTTTATACAGGTTCTTAGCCTCTTCTAAACTTCCGTCAAACGATGTGTAAACGGTAGCGAAAATTCCCCTAGAAAAATTTCCTCTATTGGGTATAAAATACACCTCAGCCTCATTATTCAATTGTGAAATTGTTTGATTGATTTCTCCTAAATGCTGATGTGTAAAAGCCTTATAATGAGAAAAATTATTATCTCTCCAAGTAAAATGTGTTGATGAAGAAAGACTCTTACCTGCACCTGTAGCTCCTGTAACCGCATTCACATGCACATCGTTTTGAAGCAACTGTCCCTTTGCAATTGGCAACAAAGCCAATTGGATCGCCGTAGCAAAACAACCTGGATTTGCTATGTATTGAGCACTCTCTATTGCTTTCTTATGCAACTCGGGCAAACCATAAACGAAATTTTTATTTTCAAAATCAGCATCTTGTGTTAGCCTAAAATCATTGCTTAAATCTATAATTTTAGTACTGCTAGCAAAACTATTTTTTTGTAAAAATGCCTTAGAATTTCCATGACCTAAACACAAAAACAAAACATCTACTTCACTGTTAATTTGATCAGAAAATAGAAGATCAGTATCACCATATAGATCTTGATGTACTGCGGTGATTTTGTTTCCTGCATTTGAGGTGCTGTATACAAAATTGATATTCGTTTTCGGATGATTCAATAAAATTCGAATCAATTCTCCGGATGTATAACCCGCTCCACCAATAATTCCTACTTCTATCATGATTTTGAATTTACTTGTTGATAAATTTTATTTTGATTGGCTACAATCTTGATAAATCCTTTTGCTTCATCTGCAGTCCAACCTGAATTCATTTCTCCGTAACTTCCAAAATCAGCATTCATTAAATCATGCCCAGATTCTATACCTTCTAAAGAAAAATGATACGGTTTTAATCGAACAAAAACATCACCAGAAACCATTTCTTGACTGCTTTGTAAAAAAACTTCAATATTTCTCATCACTGGATCCAAATATTGGCCCTCATGCAAATGCATTCCGTAATAACTTGCCAAATGTTCTTTGTGTTGCAATTGCCATTTTGTTAAGGTGTGTTTTTCTAATAAATGATGAGCTTTGATACATACCAAAGCTCCTGGAGCTTCAAAACCTACTCTTCCTTTAATTCCGACAATGGTATCACCTACATGAATATCTCTTCCAATCGCATAGGCCGCTGCCAAATCGTTTAAAGTTGCAATACTCTTTTCAGGAGTCTGTTTTAGGTCATTTACCATGACCAGCTCTCCTTTTTCAAAGGTTAACTTTACCTGTTCTGACCCTTCTTTTTGTAATTGAGAAGGATAGGCTGAATCTGGTAAAGGATGCTTTGATGTCAAGGTTTCTTCTCCTCCAACACTAGTTCCCCAAAGTCCTTTGTTTATAGAATATTTTGCCTTTGTCCATGGCATTTCAACTCCGTGAGACTCTAAATAAGCTATTTCTTCTTGTCTTGATAATTTTTGATCTCTGATAGGTGTAATAATTTTAATCTCTGGTGCTAGAATTTGAAAAATCATATCAAATCGAACCTGATCATTTCCTGCGCCAGTACTACCATGAGCAATATAACTCGCCTTTTTTTTCTTTGCGTACTCAATAATTTTAATTGCTTGAATGATTCTTTCTGCACTTACAGAAAGTGGATAGGTATTGTTTTTTAATATGTTTCCAAAAATTAAGTACTTGATTACTTTTTGATAATATTCTGAAACAGCATCTATATTTACATAACTTGCTACACCCATTTTATAAGCATTTGCTTGTATTTGATCTATTTCTTCTGAAGTAAAACCGCCTGTGTTGACACTTACTGCATGTACTTCATATTCTTTGTCTTTCGTCAAATGAACTGCACAATACGAAGTATCTAGACCACCACTATATGCTAAAACTAATTTTTTCATTTATTTTCTTTTTTTAAGAATAGGCCTTGTTTGATCCTTTTTAGTCTCTTAAACACAGATTCTTTGATTTTTCTAATTTCTTTGTTTTTTGCTTTTGGATCGTACAACATACCTGTACACAAACACATTTTTTGTTGAGTACGTTGCAAAACATCATAGTTTTTACAGGTTTGACAACCGTTCCAAAAAGATTGATCTGTTGTTAATTCTGAAAAAGTTACTGGTTTATACCCCAGCGCACTATTTAACTTCATTACAGCCAATCCTGTGGTAATACTAAAAACCTTTGCATCTGGGAATTTAGTTCTTGAATGCTCAAAAACAACTTTTTTAATTTTTTTTGAGAGTCCTATACCTCGATAATCTGGATGCACAATTAAACCTGAATTGGCAACAAACTTACCATGACTCCAAGCTTCGATATAACAAAATCCAGCAAATTTATCTCCATCCAAAGCGATAACGGCATTGCCATTTTCTAGCTTTGTCATGATGTACTCAGGCTTTCGTTTTGCGATTCCTGTACCTCTGATTAAGGCAGCTTCGTCTATAGTTTGGCAAATAATTTCTGCATATTTGCTGTGAGATGTATTTGCAATTACAACCTTCATTGAAATTGATTTTTAAATAGATAATAAATATTTTAATTAATTAGTTTCTTGATTGAAGAACCGGACTCACCTGGGTTCTATAAATAGATTCGCCCTAAGGGCGACGTCGAAAACTAATAGGCGTGTAGTTCCTGTTGTTTAAAAAAACAAAAGAAGAAATTGCGCTAAAAATGTTTGAAGTATTCACTGGTAAAAAAAATAAAATTATAAATATAGTTAACTAGTTTGTTCTGCTTAACAGCGGCGGCGTAAGCGAACAAAACTACGAAGAGCTATAGAACGAATTTTATTTTTCTTTGAAATCATAGTACAAATGTATACATTATTTAAATATACGCAATACCCTGTGGTTAAAATAATTACAAAATATAATTTGTGTTTACAAAATTAGACTGATTACTTTCTAATAAGTCATCTAAAATTTTGTCATTAGATGGATTGCTTTTAAAAGCAACTAAAGTTCGTATCGAAAAAGTTCGTAACGCATCATAAACACTCAAGGTACTTACGGCTGAATCTTTTCTTCCAACAAAAGGAAAAACGTCGGGACCTCGTTGACATTTAGAGTTGATGTTTACCCTGCAAACTTGATTTACCAATGAGTCAATTAATGGAGCTAATGTTTCTGAGTTTTGACTGAATAAACTTACTTGCTGACCATAATTTGATTCAGAAACATACGTTAATGGCTCTGAAATTTCTTTAAAAGAGATAATAGGAACTACTGGCCCAAATTGTTCTTCGTGATACACTTTCATTTTTGAGTTCACAGGATATAAAATAGCAGGATATACAAAACTATTTTCTGTATCTCCTCCCTTTTTATTAATTATATGCGCACCATTTTCTTGAGCATCAAAAATTAATTCTTTAATGTACTTTGGTTTGTTTGGTTCAGGTAAAGGGGTAAGTTTCACATTATCTTCCCAAGGATTGCCGTATTTTAATTCTTCTAATGCTTTAATAAATTTTTTATTAAAATCTTCAACAATATCCTCATGGACAAATAATATTTTTAATGCGGTACATCTTTGCCCATTAAACGCTAAAGAACCATTTAAACATTCTTTAACAGCCAAATCTAAATTGCAATCTGGTAAAACGATTCCAGGGTTTTTAGCCTCTAAACCTAAGACCAAACGTAATCTATTTTTCTTTGGGTGGTATTCTTGTAAAATATTAGCTGATTTGCTATTTCCAATTAACGCCAATACATCAATTTTTCCTGATTGCATTATAGGTGTTGCCAATGTTCTTCCACTGCCATAAATAATGTTTACAACACCTTTTGGAAAACATTTTTGAAATGCTTCTAACAATGGTGATAATAATAAAATTCCGTGTTTTGCTGGTTTAAAAATGGTTGTATTCCCCATTATTAAAGCCGGAATTAACAAACAAAAAGTTTCGTTCAATGGATAATTATATGGACTTAAACACAATACAACACCTAACGGAGCTCTACGAACTTGTGCTAAAATTCCGCTATGGTTTTTAATTTCTGAGTGTTTTTGATCCATTTCTCTTAAAGTTGTAATGGTATCGTCAATATATTCTATGGTCCGATCAAACTCATTACAAGATTCTTCATATGGTTTTCCTATTTCCCACATCAACCAATGCACTACTTCTTGTCTTGTTTCTAACATCATTTTAGAAAAGTTTTCTATACAAGAAATACGTTCTTCAACCTTCATTGTTGGCCATTCCCCTCTTCCTTTATCATAGGCAGTAAAAGCAGAATTTAAAGAATTTAAAGCTTCTTTTTCAGAAAGTTTTGGAATGTAACCTAACAGCGTTTTTTCTAGCTTATCTTCTTTATTTTTTTGATAAATTGGAGAAAAAACAGTTTCTGTTGCGCCGTTCCATTCTTTCAATTCACCATCAATCAAATATGTTTTTTGAGCGTAGGGTTTCTTAATGACATATTCTTCTGGAATTGCGTTATTTGTAAAAATATTTTTCAAGGGTATCAGTTGCTTAAATTTTATGCAAGTTATATCAAAAATTGAAATTTTAATAAATTTTTATCATTTTTAAATAACTTTAAAATTAGTTATCAATTATATTTACGTTCCAAATGTTTTATTAATGTTACAAACAACTAATCTTTCATTTTCATATCTAAATAGTGCTTCATTTGACTTTCCTGATATTGAACTAAAAAACAACGAACATTTATTAATTTTAGGAGCATCTGGTATTGGCAAAACAACTTTACTACATTTATTAGCAGGAATTTTAACACCAAATAAAGGAGTAATTACAATCAATAACGAAGTTATCACCAACTTAAATCCAAAAAAATTAGATACTTACAGAGGGGCTAATATTGGTTTAATTCTTCAGAACACCTCGGCAATTGCTTCACTTTCTGTGTATGAAAATTTAGAAGCTCGATTGTTTTTTAGTAAGATTTCAAATAAAGAAAAAGTTGTTGATACAATTTTAGAGCAACTAGATTTAACACTTGTAAAAAAACAAAAACCAAATACATTAAGCACGGGTCAACTACAACGTTTAGGAATTGCTTTGGGCGTAATTCACCGTCCAAAAATTATTCTTGCAGATGAGCCAACATCTAGTTTAGATGATAAAAACTGTGCGTTGGTAATTAACCTACTTAAGGCGCAAGCAAAAATTGCCAATGCAAATTTAATAATTATTACACACGACCAACGAATTAAAAACTCATTTGATAATACCCTTGTGTTATGAACATTTTAAAATTGAGTTATAAAAATATCATTACAAAACCTTTACAAACTTTTTTAACGGTTTTAATATTATCATTAAGCATTGGTTTACTTTTGGGGGTAAAACAATTAAATAAGGTTTTTGAATCTCAACTTCAACAGAGTTTAAATGGTGTAGATATGGTTGTAGGTGCAAAAGGAAGCCCATTACAATTAGTACTATCTGCTGTTTTACATATAGACAACCCAACAGGAAACATTTCTTTTACAGAAGCTAAAAAAATAGCTAAAAATAAGTATGTTAAAAATGCGATTCCAATTTCTATTGGAGATAATTATAAGGGTTACAAACTAGTTGGAACTACTTCAGAATTTATTGACTTACACAAAACTTCTATAGAAAATGGTACGCTTTTTAAAAAACCTTTTGAAGTTATTCTTGGGAATTCGGTTGCAAAAAATTTAAATTTAAAAATTGGTGATACTTTTAGTAGTGCTCACGGAATGATTGAAAACGCACTTGAAAACCATGATGAAAACCCATTAAAAGTAGTCGGGATTTTAAAACCTACACAAAATGTAATTGACAGACTTATAGTAACAGGTTTAGAAAGTATTTGGCATTTACACGAGCACGAATCACATCAAAACAAAACAAATGTTCATAACCATGAAGATAATGAAATTACAGCTTTATTGATTAAATTTAGTAATAAAATGGGATTATTACAGTTGCCTAGAATGATTAACAAAGACACTCAATTTCAGGCAGCTTTGCCAAAATATGAACTAGACAAACTGTTTCAATTTACTGCGATAGCAACCAAAGCCATTACTTGGATAGCATTTGCTATATTATTAGTTTCTGGAATTAGCATGTTTGTAAGCCTATATAGAATGGTAAAAGAACAAGCCAAAGAATTGGCCTTAATAAGAACGTATGGAGCTAGCAGAAATATACTAATTAAATTAGTGTTTTCTCAAGGGTTTATTATAGGTCTATTTAGCTATATAACTGGAGTTTTGCTAGCATTTGTTGGATTACAAGCCATATTTACATCAATTAAGAACACATATAAACAACAAATTTACTTGTTAGAATTTTCTCAAGATGTTCTAGAGCTATTCATATTTATATTTGGTATAATTGTAATCGCTACATTGATGGCTATACGTCCTATTTTTAAAATGGATATATCTAAAATATTAAGTAATGAAAACTAAATCTTTTTTTCTAATTCTATTTTTTATTTCAATTTCAAATAGCACATATTCTCAGTTAAAATTAACTTGGAAAGATATCATAGACGTGTATGCAAAAGAGGTTACATTTTCTGAAAGAAACCCTGCTAAGGCAATAAAAGGACAAGGGAAATCTTTAAAAGACATTGAGGAAAAAACCATCACAATTACGGGTTACTTTCTAGATTTAGATCCAGACGGAGAATGGTTTATGGTTTCTAAAAATCCTTTTGCCACATGTTTCTTTTGTGGAGGTGCAGGACCCGAAACCGTTATTGAGCTGTTAAAATATAAAAATGTTAAGAATACGTTTAAAACAGACGATATTGTATCAGTAACGGGTACATTAAAAATGATAGCAGAAAATGAAGACGATGTTGGTTTTCTATTATACAATGCTAAAGTAAAGCACTTAAATTAATACTTTTTTAAAAAACAAAACCTCATAATCTATAATACAGCCCTCAAAAAACACTAAACAATGAAAATAAAATCTATAGGCTTGCTATTGCTTTTTGTATTAATTTCAAAGAATACTTTTGGTCAGCAAGAAATAACCTGGCAAAATGTTGTAGAAATCTATGCAAAAGAATTTCGACTTACAGAAAAAAATCCTACCTCGGTACTAAACGCCAATACCTTGTCTTTAAAAGACGTGGCAAATAAAAAAATAACTATAAAAGGCTATTTTTTAGATTTAGATCCAAATGGAGAATGGTATATTCTTTCTAAAAACCCTTTTGCAACATGTTTTTTTTGCGGAAAAGCAGGCCCAGAAACCGTATTAGAGTTGTTAGGTTTTAAAAATGAAAAAAAGAAATTTAAATCGGATGATTTAGTAGAAGTAACAGGAGTGTTTAATACAATTTACACTCCAGAAGGAAAAGTTAGTTTTGTACTAGAACAAGCAAGCTTAAAACTAATTAATAACTAAACTAACAAAGAGCGCTTAAAAAGCGCTCTTTGTTTTATGTATCAAGTTGAGAATTATTGCTTGTTCCCCAACATTAACAACTCGTTACAAACTACTTCGGTAATGTATTTTTTATTCCCGTCTTTGTCTTCATAACTTCTAGAGGTTAATTTACCTTCTATGGCAACTTCACTTCCTTTTTGCAAATATTTTTCTATAATTTCTGCAGTTTTGTTCCAAGCTACAACATTGTGCCATTGCGTATCTGTTACTTTTTCGCCTTGTGCGTTTTTGTAAGTTTCATTTGTTGCAATTGCAATTTTTGCTAATTTTTTACCACTTTCTAAGGTGATAATTTCTGGGTTACTACCTAAGTTTCCAATTAACTGTACTTTGTTTCTTAACGTACTCATAAGATAAGTTTTTTAATGATTATTAATTTTATCAATTCGTTTTGACATGGCAAAGATGCAGCAGGTTAATAATTTTATTCGGTTGTAAAGCGATTACTTTCGCATGTAAACGACTGTAGTCGTTTGTAAACGAATTTTACACTTTTAAATCAATAAAATAAGCGAGCAATAAAAAGAAGAATATTTAGAATAAGTTGAAGAGACAAACGGCAAGGTTAATGTAAAATTATTGTATTTATTGTTTAAAAAAGGGTTGCGTAACAAAGTCAATAAAAACTCAATTTAAAGCACCAATAAACAGCTTATAGTAAACTATAAAATTTATCAGAACTATATTTTCGTATCAAACAAAAGGAACAAGAACACCTACCTAGACATTTTCAAAAGAGGCAACTTTTACCAGTTGTCTTTTGTGATGCTAAAAAACCAAAGCTTTTTTTAGTTATGATTACCAAACATTAAAAAATTACTCACAACATTTCTGTACTGTATCTTTTTCCAGCCTCTTTGAGTTCATATATTCTTAAAATTAAAAACACTCTCTGCTATATTTCGATAAAATATTTTTCTAAAATTTCAAATGTTTCTGTTCTGAGCAGATAGATTATCTTATTAAATGCTATCAAACATATACCCTTCTTTAAGGATATTATTTTTTGCTGATACTATCTGCCATGATTAATGCATTATAGGCATTTAATAATTTGCCCGATTTAGATAGCTGATTAAAGGGAGTCATTTTGTCTTTATTATCTTTAGTTGGTGTAGAAACTTCAAGTTCAAATTCTAATCCCGAATCCATTAAAATATGCTTTACT
>JAQWGI010000005.1 GCA_029238315.1 Polaribacter sp.
CGCTTTAGAACCTATTACTGATTGGGAAAAATACCAAGAAGAATTAATGGATCGTTCTGGAACTGGAAGTAAAGAAATAAGATTATTGCATAACAGAGCTAAGAGAAACCCTAAAAGTATTGTATTTGCAGAAGCAGATCATCTAGATGTTTTAAAAGCGGCACAAAGGGTTTATGAAGAAAAAATAGGGAAGCCTATTTTGTTGGGTAATAAAGAAGTAATTTTAGAATTAAAAGAAGAAATTGGGTTTACAGCAGATGTGCCAATTATAGATCCTAAAACTCCCGAAGAGAAAGAACGTAGAAATCGCTTTGGAGAAATTTTTTGGAAAACACGTCAACGAAAAGGGACCACACTCTTTCAGGCGCAGAAAATGATGCGAGAGCGTAATTACTTTGCGGCAATGATGGTAAATGTTGGTGAAGCAGATTCTTTAATTACCGGATATTCTAGATCGTACCCCTCGGTAGTGAAGCCTATTTTAGAGTTGATAGAAAAAGACACAGGGATTACAAGAGTTGCTGCCGCAAATTTAATGCTTACCAAGCAAGGGCCCATTTTTTTAGCAGATACAACAATTAACATCAACCCAAATGCAAAAGAACTGGCAAAAATATCTCAATTAACCTATTCGTTAGCCAGAATGTTTGGGGTAAAACCAAACATAGCAATGTTGTCATTTTCTAATTTTGGTTCTTCAGAATCTGAAAGTGCACTAAAAATTAGAGAAGCGGTTTCTTACATTCATCGTCATTTTCCAGATGTAGTTATAGATGGAGAGTTGCAAGCAGATTTTGCACTGAATAGACAAATGTTGGCAAAAGAATTTCCGTTTTCAAAATTAAATGGCAAAAAAGTAAATGTGCTTATTTTTCCTAATTTAGACGCTGCCAATATTACTTATAAATTAATGAAACAGGTAGATGAAGTAGAAACGGTTGGTCCAATTCTGATGGGTTTAAAAAAACCAGTTCATATCTTACAACTGGGAGCAAGCGTAGACGAAATGGTAAACATGTCTGCAGTAGCAGTAGTTGATGCACAACAAAAAGAAAAAAGAAATTCATAAAAGAAGTAAATGATTACACAAATTAAAGGAAGGTTGGTGGAGAAAACGCCAACATACGTAGTAATAGATTGTTCTGGAGTAGGTTATTTATTACACATTTCTTTACACACCTTTTCGTTATTGCCAGAAAGTGAGGCCATCACCTTGTATAGTCATTTGTCGATTAAGGAAGATGCGCATACATTGTATGGATTTATTGACAAAACAGAGCGAGAAATTTTTAGATTATTAATATCAGTTTCTGGAGTAGGCCCTAGTATCGCAAGAACCATGTTGTCTTCTATGTCTTCAGAAGAAATACAGCAAGCAATTGCATCTGAAAATATCGCTTTAATTCAGTCTGTTAAAGGAATTGGAGCAAAAACCGCACAACGTGTAATTATAGATTTAAAAGATAAAATTTTAAAAACGTTTGATTTAGATTCGATTTCTGTGGCTCAAAACAATACTCATAAAAATGAAGCGTTATCTGCATTAGAAGTGTTAGGTTTTAATAAGAAACAATCTGATAAAGTATTAAATGCTATCTTAAAAGAACAACCAGAAGCATCGGTAGAATTGTTGATTAAAAGCGCATTAAAAAGTTTATAAACGCATTGAAAAGAATTTATTTTTACATATTATTTGTTACTGCTCTTTTTTTAGCTTCAGTTTCTGGGTTTTCACAAACCTTAAAGAAACAGAAAGATTCGATACAAAAGGATTCCATCCCAACACTTAAGTACAAGTTTAAAAAAAATCAAAAAGGAAGTATTTTTTTAAATGTACCTACTAGTTATTCGGTAACTTTCGATAAAAAACTAAACAAATATATTGTTGTTGAGGTTTTAGACACCTATAAAGTTGGAAATCCAATTTTTATGTCACCAGAAGAGTATCAAAAGTATCGTTTAAAAAATGATATCAAAAGTTACTTTAAAGAAAAAAACGATGCGTTAAGCAATAAGAAAGGAAGCGAAGAAGCACAGCGTAATTTATTGCCAAAATACTATGTGAATTCTAAGTTTTTTGAAACTATTTTTGGCGGAAATACCGTTGAGGTAATTCCGAGTGGAAATTTAAATATTAGAATTGGCGGAATTTATCAAAACGTAGACAATCCGCAATTATCAGAAAATAACAGAAGCAGCTTTACTTTTGATTTTGATCAGCAAATAGGAGCAAGTATACTTGCAAATGTTGGAAAAAGATTAAAAGTTACTGCAGATTATGATACACAAGCTTCATTTGATTTTCAAAACTTAATTAAGTTAGAATATACGCCAACAGAAGACGACATTATCCGAAAAATTGATGCTGGTAACGTAGCAATGCCTATTAAAAACTCATTAATTAATGGTTCGCAAAGTCTCTTTGGAATTAAAACGGAATTGCAATTTGGTAAAACATCAGTTACTGCCGTTTTTTCACAACAAAATTCTGAAAGTAAAAACATTGTTGCAGAAGCCGGTGCAACAATTGAAGAATTTGAGCTAAGAGCTACAGATTATGATGACAATCGTCACTTTTTTTTAGCGCAGTATTTTAGAGAAAATTATAAAAACTCGTTACAAAACTATCCGTTAATTAGCAGCCCTATTAATATTACAAGAATAGAAGTTTGGATTACCAATAGAAATGCTACAACAGAAAATTTTAGAAGTATTGTTGCCTTGGCAGACATAGGAGAATCGAATCCATCTGAGTTTGTTGGAGTAGGTGTTAATGCCACATCACCACCTCAAGTTCAAGGTAAAAAGATACCCTCAAATAATGCAAATAATTTATCGAGTTTATTGCAGCAATCAAGCGGAATAAGAAATATTACTACAGTAGACAATACCCTTTTAAATTACGGATTAAGTCAAGGAACAGGTTATTCTACACTACAAAATGCCAGAAAACTTGATGAAACCGAATATTCTTTAAATGCGCAGTTAGGTTTTATTTCTTTAAATAGGAAACTATCTGACGGAGAAGTTTTGGCTGTAGCTTATGAATATACTGTTGTTGGAAGTTCTGAAACTTCTTTTAAAGTTGGTGAATTATCAAACGACGGAGTCTTAGCGCCCAATAATTTAGCAGTAAAATTATTGCGAAGTGAAATTATTACAACAAAAAGAACCGTTGCTGGAGTAGAAGAACAGTTTCCTACCTGGAAATTAATGATGAAAAATATTTATCCTTTAGGGATTTTCCCATTGTCTCAAGATGGTTTTCGTTTCGAAATATTATACAGAGATGATAAAACAGGCATTCCTTCTAATACCTTACAGAATGCATTAACTCCTGGAATTGCTAATAAAACATTGTTAAATGTTTTAAATTTAGATAAATTAGATCAAAGCGCTTATGCTGTTGTAGACGGAGATGGTTTTTTTGATTATGTAGAAAATGTGACCGTTAATTCTTCCAAAGGATTTATCATTTTTCCAGAAACAGAACCCTTTGGAAGTGATTTAGAAACTGCATTAACTTCAGCAACAGATAAAAATAATTATGTTTTTAATGAGTTGTACATAAACACAAAATCTCAAGCACAAAACAACCACCAAAATAAAGATAAGTTTTTTTTAAAAGGATATGCAAAATCAGAAAATAGTGGTGGCATTCCTTTAAATGCTTTTAATGTCCCTAGAGGTTCTGTAACCGTAACCGCTGGAGGAAGGCAATTAGTAGAAGGTGTAGACTTTATCGTTGATTATAATTTTAGTAAAGTACAAATTATTGATCCTGCACTTAGATCCTCTGGTATTCCGATTAATGTTTCTACAGAAAACAATGCGGTATTTAACCAGCAGCAAAAAACGTTTATGGGTGTAGAGGTAGAACATCGTTTTTCTGATGAATTTATTTTAGGAGGAACCATTTTAAACGTCAACGAAAAACCAATAACACAAAAAGTAAATTTTGGATCAGACCCAATAAACAATACAATGTTTGGTTTAAGTGTAGACTATGCAACAGCAATGCCCATCTTTACAAAGTGGGTCAATAAATTACCGTTTGTAGATACAGATGTCCAGTCTAATTTAAATGTGCGCGCAGATTTTGCTTACCTACTTCCAGGAACGCCAAGTGGTGTAAATGTAAATGGGCAAGCAACCACTTATGTAGATGATTTTGAAGCTTCTCAAATACCGATTGATTTATTATCTCCTTTAAATTGGTTTACGGCAAGTACACCTCAAAGTCAGAATTTAAACGGAAATTTAAACGGGTTAAATTACAACGATAAAAAAGCAAAATTAGCTTGGTATTCTATAGATCAATTATTTTATGGAAATGGAGCAAAACCATCAAATATTGATAATGCAGAACTGTCTAGAACAGAAGTTAGACAAGTTGGGTTCTCAGAATTATTTCCTAATACAGAACTAGATTTAACTCAGAATCTTCTTGTTAGAACATTAGATTTGGCATATTTTCCTTCAGAAAGAGGGACGTATAATTTTGATACTGGAGCAACTGTAAATGCAGATGGAACTTTTATGAACCCTGAAGATCGATGGGGAGGAATTATGCGCCCTTTAACAACTAATAATTTTGATCAGGCAAATGTAGAATACATTCAGTTCTGGATTAAAGACCCTTATCAAGATTATTCAATTACAAACAAAGAAGGTTTGCCAATTGGTTTGGATCCAAACAATTTAAACAACCAGGTTGGTGAATTGTATTTTAATTTAGGAAACATATCTGAAGACATCTTAAAAGATAATAGAAAGATGTACGAAAATGGTATGTCTGCAGACGGATCGAACCTGAATAGTACGCCTTCTATTTGGGGGAATGTACCTACAAATCAATCTATTTTATATGCTTTTGATGTTGATGATTTGGCAAGAAAAAATCAAGATATTGGTTTAGATGGATTAAAAAATGAAGATGAATTGGCATTTTATCAAGCAAAAGTTTTTGACATCAATAAATTGAATCAGAACGATATTTCTTCGGATAATTTTCAATTTTTTAGAAGTACAAGTTTTGACAACACAAACGCATCTGTTATTACCAGATACAAGAACTTTAACAATACAGAAGGCAATTCTCCAACGGCTAATCAATCACCAGAATCCTATCCAATATCATCATCAACATATCCAGATGTAGAAGATATTAATAAAGACCAAACCATGAACACAGTAGAAAGCTACTATGAATACAAGGTGTCTTTAAATAAAAGCGATTTGGTAAAAGGAATTAACAATATTGTTGATAAAAAAGAAACTTCTGTAACCTTAGCAGATGGTTCTTCTAAAAAGACTACCTGGTATCAGTTTAGAATCCCGGTAAGAAGTGGAACTGCAATAAACGGAATTTCAGATTTTAATAGTATTCGGTTTATAAGAATGTTTATGACCAAATTTAAAATGCCAGTTGTTTTACGTTTTGGTCAGTTAGAGTTGGTAAGAGGAGATTATAGACGTTATTTAAAAACAATAGATCCAGCTGTAAATCCACCACAAGACTTAACAAATCAAGAGTTAAATAATTTTGAAGTTGGTGTTGTTAATATTGAACAAAACGAAGAAAAGTATGTCTTACCGCCGGGAATTGTAAGAGAACAATTACAAGGAAGCTCGAGAATACAACAGCAAAACGAGCAGTCTGTTTCTTTAAAAGTTAAAAACTTATTACAAAATGAAACAAGAGCAATTTATAAAAACACAAGTGTAGATTTAAGAATGTATAAAAACTTAAAAATGTTTATACATGCAGAACCAACAGTTTCTGGAAGTGTTTCTGATAATGACCTGGTTGCTGTAGTTAGATTAGGAACCGACTTAGATGATAATTTTTATCAAATAGAAGTGCCCTTAAAGGTTTCTACAACAGGTAGCTTAGAACCAACCAATGTTTGGCCAGAAGAAAATAATTTAAATTTAATTTTAGAGGAATTAGGGAAGTTAAAACTGAAAAGAGATGGAGAGATTCCGAATTCAGGAGGAACTTTATCGATAAATAAATTATATCCATTTCCAACAAACTCTTCTGTAGATGACGTAGTAATAAGAGTAAAAGGTAATCCAACTTTAGGCGGAATAAGAACGCTAATGTTGGGAGTTAAAAACACAAAAGCAACTCAAAAAAGTGCAGAAATTTGGTTTAATGAACTTCGTTCATCTGGATTTGATAACAAAGGAGGCTGGGCCGCAGTTGTAAATGCCGGTGCAAATTTTGCTGATTTGGCCAATGTATCTGTTGCTGGAAGAGTGCAAACTATTGGTTTTGGAAATGTAGAAGATAGGGTAAATCAAAGAAGTATTGAAGAAACAAAACAGTACGACATTTCTACAAACATCAATTTAGGAAAAATGCTGCCTAAAAGTTGGGGTGTAGAGTTGCCAATGAGTTACAGTGTTGGAGAAGAGTTTAGAGACCCTAAATACGATCCTCAATATCAAGACGTGAAATTTGCAGACGCAGTTGAGGTGAATCCTAATAGTAAAAACTCTCAAGATTATACTTTAAGAAAAAGTATTAGCTTTAACAATGTAAGAAAAAACAGAAATCCAGAAACAACTAAGAAGCCACAGATATATGATGTAGAAAATTTTTCTGTATCGTATGCTTTTTCAGAAGAATTTCATAAAGATTACAATATTGAAAAATATTTAAATCAGAATTTACAAGCTGGTGCATCTTATAGTTTTACATTTCAACCAAAATTTATTGAGCCATTTAAAGAGTCACCTTTTTTTGGGAAAAGTAAACATTGGCAATTGGTAAAAGACATCAATATTAATTTATTACCTAAAACATTTGGGGTTAATTCTAGAATTACCAGAAACTATGTGCAGCAAAGATCTAGAAATTTAATAGAAGGTTTAACTGCACAACCAACTCTAACACAACGCAGGTTTTTGTTTGATTGGGATTATACAATTGGTTTTGATTTGACAAAATCGCTTAGTCTAAATTTTAATGCCAACAATAGTTACTTGTACGATAACTTTGGCAATGGAGAAGAAATCGAAATCTTTGATCAGTTTTTTAACATGGGAAGACCAGATCATTACAATCAAAAATTAACCGCCAACTATAAATTGCCAATAAATAAAGTTCCGTTTTTGAGTTTTATAACAGCAGATTACGGATATGTCGCAACTTTTGATTGGAAAGCAGCATCTAAAAGTTATGTAGATAAAATTGGAAACCTATTACAAAACTCAAATACTCATAATTTTAATAGTGCACTTAGTTTTACAAAGTTATATCAAGATGTCGGATTTAAGAAGTTATTTGTTAGTGCTCCAAAAACACCGAAGAAAAATTCCAATCCTTTTCAAGCACCAACTGCTCCAGTTCCAACCACTATAAAACCTAAGAAACCCACATTAAAACGTAAAATAGCAGAAGGTGTTTATGGTTTTATGACTGCTGTAAAAACAGCCAAAATTAATTATGCTTCAAATAACGGAACGGCATTGCCAGGATATACAGGAGGTTCTGGTTTTTTAGGAAGAGATGATATTAATGGAGGCTTTGCACCAACATTAGGTTTTGTTTTTGGTAGTCAGGTAGATATTAGAAATAAAGCTTTTGAAAAAGGCTGGCTTTTAGATAGAGCTATTGGTTCTGAATATTACAATAAAACTTATAGCAGAACCCATTACACTAAAATAAATTACACCATTTCTTTGAAACCTTTTAAAGATTTAGACCTAGAGCTTATTGGGAATCAAATTGAAACCAGTGCTATTTCCCAGCAATTAGATATAGAAGGAGGTGTTTTAAATACGAGTACACCAATTACACAGAACGGTAACTTTAGTTCTAGTTTTTCTATGTTATCTACTGTTTTTAAAGATTCAGATGAATTGTTCAATACATTTTTGGCAAATAGAACGGTGCTGTCTCAAAGATTATCTATAGAGAGCGGTTTACCAAACACCTCAAATGCAGCCTTTAAAGAAACAGGCCAGCAAGTAGCATTACCTGCTTTTGTTGCTGCATATTCTGGAGCTAACGCAAAGTCAATTGGATTAGGATTGTTTAAAAAAATTCCAATTCCGAATTGGACTCTTCGTTACAACGGATTTATGAAAGTTGATTGGTTCAAAGAACATTTTTCTAGTTTTACACTTACCAATGGATACAAATCTTCATATACGATTTCTAATTACACCAACAACCTGCAGTACAATCCTTCAGATTTAACGAAAGTAAACGCAACGGGTAATTACCAGCCAGAGCTATTGGTAGCTTCGGTAAGTTTAATTGACGAGTTTTCTCCATTGATTAAGATAGATATGAAAATGAAAAACTCCTTTTCTTTTAAAGGAGAAATTAGAAAAGACAGAACACTTTCTTTAAATTTAAATAATAGTACTTTAACAGATGTTAAAGGCACAGAATATATTTTTGGTGTCGGATATCAATTAAAAAACGTAGCCTTTAAAACTCGTTTTGCTGGTAAAAAACAAAATTTAAAAGGAGATATAAATATGAGAGCAGATCTTTCTTTAAGGGATAATTTAACATTAATTAGATCGGTTGATGTAGAAAATAATCAAATAAGTGGTGGTCAAAAACTTTTATCTATTAAATTTGCAGCAGATTATAAATTAAACAGAAATTTAACAACCTCGTTTTATTACAATCATATGATGTCTAAGTATGCAATTTCAACAACATTTCCTAGGCAATCAATTAATGCAGGTTTTAATTTAATTTATAACTTAGGCAACTAAAAATTAATCAATAAAAAAAATAAAAAAATGAACATTCCATCAGAATTAAAGTACACTAAAGACCACGAGTGGATTCGTATTGAAGGAGATACAGCAACCATTGGTATTACAGATTTTGCTCAAAGTGAGTTAGGTGATATTGTTTATGTAGACGTAGATACTTTAGATGACACAGTTGAAAAAGACGCTG
This sequence comes from Polaribacter sp., assembly GCA_029238315.1. Lineage (GTDB taxonomy): Bacteria > Bacteroidota > Bacteroidia > Flavobacteriales > Flavobacteriaceae > Polaribacter. The sequence goes on from JAQWGI010000005.1 coordinate 8,936, forward strand.
TTTTTGGATCTGTGGAAGCAGTAAAAACGGTCTCAGATTTATTTATGCCATTAACAGGAGAAGTTTCTGAATTTAATGAAGCATTAGAAGATGAGCCAGAAATGGTAAATAAAGATCCGTACGGAAACGGTTGGATGATTAAAGTTACCATTTCTGACGCTTCTCAAATTGAAGATTTATTAGATGCGCAAGCTTATCAAGATCTTATTAAAGGATAAGATTTTATTTGTTGCTATTGGTATAACACTTTTTATCTGTTATTTAAGTTTAAGAAAAGGAGCCTCTTTTCCGATAGAAATTTCTAATATTGATAAAGTTTACCATGCAATTGCATATTTTGTACTTGCAGTAACTTGGTTGCTTAGTTTCCCTGTTTCTAAAGAAAAAAGTACTGTAAAATATACAATTGCCTTTGGATGTGTGTTTTATGGCATAGTTATTGAAGTTTTACAAACAACTCTTACAACTTATAGAACAGCTAGCTTTTTAGATGTTGTCGCAAATTCAGTTGGAGTATTTATGGCATTATTAGTTTTTAAGTCAATTTATAAAAAAATTAATGCTATTTAACTTTAATACTTGCATAAGTCATAAGAATTTAATTAAATTAGCGAACTATTAAAAAAATCATTAGGATGGAAATTAAGAAAAATCCAAAATCAAACTTAGAGAATTACTCAAAATTGTTTATTCAATTAGGCTTGGTTTTAGCGCTGTTTGTTACTTACGTAGCAATGGAAAACAAAACGTACGATAGAGAAATAGATGCGTTTGGTGATGCAAATATGCAAGATTTAATGGAGGAGGACATTCCAATTACAGAACGTATAGAAGAGGTTAAGCCAAAAGCTCCGCCACCACCAGCACCAGAAAAGATTGAAATCGTTGAAGACGAAAAAGAAGTTGAAGAGACGGTTATTGAAACCACTGAAACTGATGAAACTGAAGCTGTCGAAGTAGAAGAAATCGTTGAGGTTGATGAAGGGGATGAGATTATAGAAGATGTCCCTTTTGCAGTAATTGAAGAAGTTCCTGTTTTTCCTGGGTGTACGGGTACAAGAAAAGAAAAGAGTGATTGCTTAAATAGCAAAATCAGAAGGCACGTTGGTAAAAAATTTAATGGTGATTTAGCAGGTGAGTTAGGATTAACTCCTGGTAAAAAGAAAATTTGGGTACAGTTTAGAATAGATCCAAAAGGTAAAATTACTGAAATCAACGCTTTTAGAGCGCCACACCCTAGATTAAAACAAGAAGCAGAGAGAGTTGTTAAATCCTTGCCAGATATGATTCCTGGTAAACAAAGAGGAGTTCCTGTTGGAATGAAATATACGCTACCAATCTCATTTAATGTAGAGTAGTATTAAAAAAAATAGAATATATAAAGAGCAACCACGTGGTTGCTCTTTTTTATTGAGCTTAATTTCCTATTTTTGTATATGAATGTAATAATTGCCTATGGGATTATCAAAATATATAGATGCTACCTATTTAAAAACACCAATGCAAGCTGGTATTTCGGAAAAAGAAACAGCGGCCATTGTTAAAAAACTAATATTAGATGCAATAGCATTTAATTTTAAATTGGTAATGCTAAGGGCAAACTATATTTCTTTGGCTAAAGAAATGATAAAAGCATCAAATACAGCTGTTTTAGTAGGTACTGTTATTGGCTTTCATGAAGGTATAAGTTCAATCCAAGAAAAGTTAGAAGAGTGTCAGGCAGCAATAAACTTAGGCGTAGATGATTTAGATTTTGTTGTAAATTACAGAGCTTTTAAAGAAGGGAAGTTGACATTGGTTAAAGAAGAAGTGTTTAAAGGAACTACTTTAGGTTTACAGCATCATAAAACGGTTAAATGGATTATAGAGGTTGCGGCTCTTAAAAACAATGAGATTGCAGAAATTACTCAGTTGATTCAGAAAGTTGTTGTTGATAATTTTGGGCTAGAGAAAGCAAAAAATGTTTATGTCAAATCTTCTACAGGTTTCTATAGCACTGAAAATAATAGGCCAAATGGAGCTACTTTTGAATCTATAAAAATAATGTCCCAAAATGCAGGGCCATTAAAAGTAAAAGCGGCAGGAGGAATAAAGTCAAGAAATGATGCTTTAAAAATGATTACATTAGGTGTGCAGAGAATAGGTACCTCTTCTGCAAAAGAAATAATTAAAAAACTTCATGTTAATTCAGAATACTAGCAATGATTAGATATAAAGCACACGAAACAGCCGTCATAGATAATGGTTCTAGGATCGGAAAAGGAACTACTATTTGGCACTTTAGTCATATAATGTCTAATTGCATCATTGGAGAAAATTGTAATATAGGTCAGAATGTAGTTGTGTCGCCAGATGTAATTTTAGGGAACAATGTAAAGGTGCAAAATAATGTATCTATTTATACAGGTGTTATTTGTGAAGATGATGTTTTTTTGGGGCCGTCAATGGTTTTTACAAATGTAATAAACCCCAGAAGTGCCATTAATAGAAAAACTCAATTTACTAAAACTATAGTAGAAAAAGGAGCTAGTATTGGTGCTAATGCAACAATAGTTTGTGGAAATAATATTGGTGCTTTTTCCTTTATAGGTGCGGGTGCCGTGGTAGTGAAAGAGGTGCTTCCGTATGCATTGGTTGTAGGGAATCCATCGAAACAAATAGGGTGGATTAGCGAGTATGGGCATCGATTGAATTTTGATGAAAACGGAATTGCAATTTGTGCCGAGAGTAACGAAGAGTACCAATTAAAAAACAATAACGTTTCTAGGCTTAAAAAAAACACCAAAAAATCCATCTAAACTCTTTAGAAGTTTGTATATTTGAAACGTGGTGTAAAAACCACTTTCTTTTTCATAGCAATTTTTCCACTCTAACTTAGAGTGGGTTTTTTTATGTTTAAAAAGTTGTGATTGTTTCAAAAAAAAAGCCTTAACAAATAAATGTTAAGACTTTCTTGTACTCAAGATGGGACTTGAACCCATACGGGCATTACTGCCCACTGGATTTTAAGTCCAGCGTGTCTACCAATTCCACCACTTGAGCATTGGTATGTTATATGTAAAATAGAGCGAAAGACGGGATTTGAACCCGCGACCCCCACCTTGGCAAGGTGATGCTCTACCCCTGAGCTACTTTCGCGCAGTATATTTTTATTTTAATGAACTAGCATATCTTTCAATGCGGGTGCAAAGTTAAAACAAAAAAGCAAATACCAAAGATTTTTTTAAAATATTTTAAATTTTAATTCAAAAGGTGTTTTATAGCATAAAAAACTAAAAATTTAGAGGAGAATGAAATATCTTTGCAAAAGATTTTAGAAGAAAAGATGAATACAATTTCTAACATAGAAAATAAACCTACGATTAAACACTTTGTGTCAGACTTTAAGCAGCTTACAAAAGTTGGTTTATCTCTAAGTGTTGTGTTTTCTTCAATAGCGGGTTACTTATTAGCAGCAGAAATTGTAGATGGTTTTATTATTTTACAATTAGCAGTTGGTGGTTATTTTATGGTTGGTGCATCAAATGCATTTAATCAAATTATAGAAAAAGATACAGATTCTTTGATGAAAAGAACAATGAATAGACCATTGCCAACGGAAAGAATGACTGTTTCAACAGCCTTAACCATTGCAATTTTATTTACGATCTCAGGAATCGCAATTCTGTATAACATCAATGCTAAGTCTGCATTGTTTGGAGCTATTTCAATTTTTTTATACACGAGTGTTTACACGCCTTTAAAGTCAGTTACTCCCTTAACTGTTTTTGTGGGTGCAATACCAGGCGCAATTCCTTTTATGTTAGGTTGGGTAGCGGCAACAAATCAGTTTGGTATCGAGGCTGGTTTTTTATTTTTAATCCAGTTTTTTTGGCAATTTCCTCACTTTTGGGCAATTGGTTGGTTACAATTTGAAGAGTATCAAAAAGCCGGATTTAATATGTTGCCAATGAATAAAAAAGATAAAGGAGCCATTAAGCAAATTATCTTTTACACATTTATAATGATAATGGTTTCTATCGCACCAGTTTTAAAAGTTACAGGTGCTTTTTATATTTATCCGGCAACAGCAATAATAATAGCATTGGCGGGTTGTTCGATGTTGTATTACGCAATTCAGCTTTACAAAACAGAGGCAAATATAGAAGCTAGAAAACTAATGTTATCAAGTGTGGTTTATATCACATTGGTACAGGTAATTTATGTAGTTGATAAATTTTTACATTAAAGCATATGAGTCAAGAAAGTTTACAATCTGAATTAAAAGTTGCAAAAAAGAAATCAGCGAAACCAATGTTATGGATTTCAATGATAAGCATGACGATGTTTTTTGCGGGCTTAACAAGTGCATACGTGGTAAGTAGAAAAAGAGAAGATTGGGTTTCATTTGATTTGCCAGCAGCATTTTACATTAGTACTCTATTAATTGTACTAAGTAGTTTAACATTTATTTTATCACAATATTTATTGAAAAAAAACAACAAAAGGGGCAGTTTCATTTTGTTATTACTAACATTAGTTTTAGGAGTAGGATTTGTTTTTTATCAATATGAAGGATTTTTACAGTTAAGAAATGTAGGTCTATTTTTTACCGGACCAAACAGTACTGTTTCTACATCTTTTATTATTGGGATTACATTTATGCACGTTTTACATCTAATTGCTGGAATAATTGTGCTGCTAGTAGTAATTTATAATCATTTTAAATCTAAGTATAATCCTGCGGAAATGCTTGGTTTTGAGCTTGGTGCAATATTTTGGCACTTTGTAGGAGTACTTTGGATGTATCTATTTTTCTTTTTCTATTTTATTAGATGATGAAAATTACGTAATTTTGACAAACTTTTAAAAATTAATTAACAAAGATATTTATGGGAGCAACTATTGCTGTAAATTCTGAAGACAAAAATACCTGGAGCGGAGGTGGAAATAGACCTTTTGGAGCTAGCTACGGAAAAATGATGATGTGGTTTTTTATCGTATCAGATGCATTAACTTTTTCTGGATTCTTAGCCGCATACGGTTTAACAAGATTTAAATTTATTGATTCTTGGCCAATTGCCGATGAAGTATTTACACACTTTCCGTTTTTGCATGGTGTACACGCACCAATGTATTATGTAGCATTAATGACATTTATCTTAATTTTCTCATCTGTAACAATGGTATTAGCAGTTGATGCTGGTCATCAAATGAAGAAAAAGAAAGTTACTATTTACATGTTTTTGACCATTGTTGGAGGGGTAATTTTCTTAGGATCTCAAGCATGGGAATGGAAAAACTTTATAAAAGGTTCTTACGGAGCAGTTCAAACAACAGATGGTAAAATTTTACAATTTGTAACTCAAGACGGTGTTAATGAAAAAGGAGAAAAGGTATTCCATCAAGTTGCCTTAACGGACTTTGTGGTAGAAGCCCATGAAGAAAGAGTAACACACACCAGAAAAAATGGTTTATGGAATGAAAGTGGTGAAACTTTACCAACTTACTCTGTAAATGAAGTTGTAAGCTCATACAATAGCAATGCTGATGTTTTAATCAGAATTGAAAAAATGGATTTAGCAACAAAACAAAAAATAGTACTTTCTAAAGAAGAAGGAGCGCGTTACTTATTAAACGCAAAACAGGTGGTAGAAGGAGCAAACCTTCATGTAAATGAATATGGAAATCCAATATTTGCAGATTTCTTTTTCTTCATTACTGGTTTTCATGGTTTTCACGTATTTTCTGGAGTACTGTTAAATATTATTATCTTTTTTAATGTTATTCTTGGAACATATGAACGAAGAGGACATTATGAAATGGTAGAAAAAGTAGGATTATATTGGCACTTTGTAGATTTAGTTTGGGTATTTGTATTCACATTCTTCTATTTAGTTTAATTATAAAAAGATTATAAAAATGGCACACGCACACGAATCTAATACAAAAAGAATATGGATGGTATTTGCAATACTTTCTGTAATAACCATTGTAGAAGTTATTTTCGGTATTATAAAACCAGATAGTTTACATTTAACAAGTATTTTAGGAACAAGTCCTTTAAACTGGATATTTATTATTTTAACCTTATTTAAAGCTTACGGTATTACTTGGGCTTTTATGCACATGGAAGGTGAAAAAAAATGGTTTAGAAGATCTGTTGTTTGGACTGCAGTATTTTTAATCTGTTATATAGTAACGCTATTCTTAATTGAAGGAGGTTATTTGTTTGATACATTGGCTCCTTTAACAAACTGGAAATACTAATTTGTAACAATATTATTTAAGGTGGTTTTTACCACCTTTTTTTTGGATTATGAAGAAAAATAAAACAAGAAAAACACTCATATTATCGGTCCTATTCTTAGGCCCTTTAATTTTTTATATCTTTCTTTCATTAGGAATTTATCATCACGCAAATTTGCCAATTTTAACAGATAAAGTTGAAGATGTAAAAGGAGAAGCTTCTTTTAAAAACCATTTTTCTGTGGTAAGCTTTTTAGGAACCGATGTAGGAAACAATAAAGCTGGAATTTTTAATCTTAATGAGGTTATTTATAAAAGATATAAAAAGAGTTTATATTTTCAGGCAGTTTTAATTGCTCCTGTTGGTACTGAATTAGAAGTTGAAACTTTAAAAAAGAAACTAAGTACTTATAGAGATATAGATAACTGGAGGTTTGTTTTTATGGATGCGGATGACATTAAATCTTTGTTTAAAAGCTTTGATACTCCTTATGTAATTAACCAAGATTTAAGTTCAGAATATACTTTTATTATAGATAGAGAGCTGCGTTTAAGAGGTAGAAAAGACGATGAAGATACAAAAGGTGGTAGATTATACGGTTATAAAACAAGCTCTGTAAACGATCTTAAAAATAAAATGAAAAAAGATCTAGAGATTATATATTATCAATTAAAGAAGTCTATAGAAAAAGAAAAACGCTTTAAACGTAAAATATAAATAAGATGAAAAAAAAGTATTCTTATGTAGGAGTTTCTTTTGTGATTTTACTTTTTGGAATTTATGTAGTGCCAAAAGTAATTCAAAAATTTCAAAAATCAGATTTAGTTACTTTCAATAAAGTACCAGATTTTGAGTTTACCAACCATAATGGCAATATAATTACCAATAAAAATTTTGAAGGAAAAGTCTATGTTGTAGAGTTCTTTTTTACAACTTGCCCTTCAATTTGTCCTATTATGAATCAAAAAATGATTGCTATTCAGAACGAATTTTATGGCAACCCAAATTTTGGCATCGCTTCTGTTTCAATAACACCAGATATTGACACTCCAAAAGTATTGAGTGCGTATAGAAATACACATAATATCACTAGTAGTAACTGGCAAATGTTAACCGGTAAAAGCCAGCAGTATGTATACGATTTATCTAACAAAGGCTTTAAGTTATATGCTGGAAACGGAGATGGAGATCATGGAGGGTTTGAACATTCTGGTCTTTTTGCACTTATTGATAAAGCAGGAAATATTAGATCTAGAAAAGATGAATACGGTAATCCAATTATGTATTATAGAGCGTTAGAAGAAGGTGTTTTTCCTGATCAAATTAAAGAATTAAAAGAAGATATAAATATTTTATTAAATGAATAAAGAAACTTCACTTCAAGAAAAAAAGTACAATAGAATTATTATTGCTTTGTCCATAATAATCCCAATTGCTGTTGCATTATTATTTGGTGTTAATTTAAAACAAATGGGTTTTAATATAGAGCCATTAACCTTTTTACCACCTATTTATGCATCCATAAATGCATTTACCGCAGTGTTGCTTATAGCTGCAATTGTGGCTATAAAAAAAGGAAATAAAAAACTTCATGAACAATTAAACACAGCTGCAATTGCTTGTTCTGTATTGTTTTTGCTTATGTATATTGCATATCATATGACTTCAGAATCTACAAAATATGGAGGAGAAGGAGTTGTTAAATATGTATACTATTTTATTTTGTTTACCCATATATTATTGTCAATAGCCGTTATTCCTTTTGTGCTTATCACTTTTGTAAGAGCAAAATTAGGTAAGTTCGCTGCACATAAAAAAATTGCAAAGATTACATTTCCTTTGTGGTTGTATGTAGCAGTTACCGGTGTAGTAGTTTATTTAATGATTTCTCCATATTATTTATAATGATGAAAAAAGCAATTTTATTATTCACGCTCTTTTTTGTAATAGATGCAAATGCACAATGCGCAATGTGTAAAGCCGTTGTAGAAAACGGAGATGTAGATATGGCAGAAGGTATTAATTCTGGAATTACTTATCTAATGGCAATTCCCTACTTATTAGTTGCGTTTTTTGCTTATATTTTATTCCGATATAAAAAGAAGGTAAAAAATTAACACTTTAATAAGACAAGAAATCTGTAACAAATTCTACTTTCGCTCGTCAAATAGACAGTGTGAAATAATAAGATGCCTTCTTGTTTTTAAAAGCACAATCAAAACTAATCATTATTTAAAAAAAAATATGAAAACTAAATTTTCAATTTTAATTGCATTAATCGCATTTTCATTTTCTGGATTATCACAAAAAAAATGGGATTTGAAAGAAGCTGTAGCCTATGCGATAGAAAACAATATCAGCATTAAACAACAGGTTTTAAATTTAGAATCTTCTACTGAAGATGTAATTGGTGCAAAAGGAAATTTTTTGCCAAACTTAAGTGGTTCTACTGGAGGTAATTTAAATTTTGGTTCAACCATTGACCCAGTGAGTAATGGAAGAATTTCATCTACAACCTTTAGTTCATCTTACAGTTTAAGGTCTGGAGTTACAGTTTTTAATGGGTATAGTTTGTTAAATTCTTATAAAAGAGCACAATTAAACGTGCAGAACGGTAAATTAGAGTTGCAAAGAATTAAAGATGATATTTCTTTAAGAGTTGTAAATTCTTATTTAAACATTTTATTTGCTAAAGAAAATTTAGCAGTAGCTAAAGTACAAGCTGAAATAAGTAAGCAACAAATTGATGTTGCAAAAAACCAAGTAGAAGCAGGTGCAAAACCTAAAGGAGAACTTTTAAATGCGCAGTCTGCATATGCAAACGATCTACAAACAATTGTTTCTTTAGAAAACACTTTAAACATTGCTTTATTAGGTCTTGCTCAATTATTACAAGTAGATCCTAATAATTTTGATATAAACACAATAGAAGTTGGTGCTCCATCTGTATCATTATTGTATAAAAACTCAGACGATGTTTATAAAAAAGCAGTAGAAATTAGACCTGAAATATTACAAAGAAAAATAGGTGTTGAGTCTGGAGAACTAGCAGTAAAAATTGCTAAAAGTGGATTTTTGCCTTCTGTGACTGCATCTGCAAGTGCAGGTTCTAATTTTAGTCATCGATTTGCCAATATTTTTGAAGGAACTAATCGTTATTTTTTTAAACAATTAAATGATAACTTTGGTTATGGCGTAGGTTTCTCTGTTAACATTCCAATATTTAGTAGGTATCAAAATAAAGTTAACCTTAACAAGGCGCTTATTAACAATGATAAAAATAGATTGTCTTTAGAAAGCGAAAAGCTAACTTTACAACAAACTATTCAGAGAGCCTTTTTAGACGCTAAGGCAGCTTTAAAAAGTTATGAATCTGCTAAGTTGTCTCTAGAAGCTCAGCAAGAGGCATTTAAAAATGCACAACAAAGGTATACTTTTGAAGCAATTACTTCTTTTGAGTTTGATCAAGTAAGAAATAGATTGGTAAATGCTGAGTCTACTTTGATTAGAGCAAAGTTTGACTACGTGTTTAAAACAAAAGTATTAAAGTTTTATTACGGAGAATCTGTTGTTGATTAACCTAGAAATAGCACAAAAAAATCCCAGAGACGTTTCTCTGGGATTTTTTTATTTTACAGCTTTTCTTTATTATACATCAAAATTATTATTAACAATATTTTTAATTCTTTTATTTAAATAATCGAGTGCTGTATAGCTTGTGTGTTCTAAAACAATAACAATAAGTTCTTCTTTTTGGTATTTGGTAACGGCCGTACTAAAACCATTCCATTTACCATAATGATATATTTTATCTTCATTATCTTTAATTCTAAAGCCAAAACCATAAGGAAACGTTCGTCCATATTTCGTTTTCCCTTTTGTATACATAAGCTCTAAAGATTCTTTAGAAATTAATTTTCCGCTTTCTAAGCCATTCACCCACTTTAACAAATCTTCACTTGTAGCGTATATGTTTTTATCGCCAACAACAGCGTCATTTACAGTACTTGGAATTGTTCTATGACGCCAACCTCTATACAACCTATATCCAATTAGTTGATTTTCCCTAATCGAATCTTTTTGAAAACGATACGCATAAGAATTATGCATTTCTAAGGGTTTAAAAATAGCAGCTTCCAAGAACTTAGAAAAGCTTGTTTTGGCCACTTTCTCGATAATTGATGCTAGAACAAAATAACCAGTATTCGAATAATCAAATTTTCTTCCAGGTCTAAAAAATAAAGAAGCAGTACTGCTATCTGCTAAAAAATCTATCAATTCTAAATTACTTGGTGGATAATTTTCTTTCCATTCATTTTCTGCAATCCAAAAATAATTTGGCAAACCTGATGTATGATTAAGTAGCTGTTGAATAGTGATATTCTTGTAAGGAAACTTTGGGAAAAAAGCAGTAATCGTATCGGTAAGTTTTAACAGTTCTCTTTCTTTTAAGATCATAATAGCTGTTGCTGTAAACTGCTTACTAACGGATGCTAATTGAAAAATAGATTCATTACTTAGTTTAGATTTTTTTCTAAAATCTGCATATCCAATTTGATTTTGATAAACAATTTTACCTTTTTTAGCAACTAATATAGATCCATGAAAATCTTGTCTTTTGTGAACTCTTTTTAATAACGAATCTAGCTTTAGTTTCGTTTTTTTGTTTTAAGCTCAGAGTAACGCTCTAGTGTAAACGAAGGTTTACTGAAGGTGGATGAGTCAATAGAAACAGCTTTTGGAGCTGTTATAGGAGTTTTATCTATAACATTTGTGCTGAGAACAAAACTACTTAGTAGTATAATTAAGCCTATAATAAAGTATTTTAGTTTTACTTTCACCTGAAAATCTGCTATTTTTAAAAGTATAAAAGTAACAATGCAAAATGGTCTATCAAAATATTTAAACCAATTTAACTATTGATATAAACATGATGTGTTTTTTGAAGCATAATGTATCTTTGTAAAAATTTTTCTTTTGACGTATATTTTAAACATTGAAACAGCTACTAAAAACTGCTCTGTTAGCGTTTCTAAAAACGGAGAGTTGATTGCTATTAAGGAGTTAAATAATGGTAACTATTCACATGCGGAGGTTTTACACCCCTATATTAATAGTGTTTTAGAAGAAGCAAATATAGCCTCTGACATGCTAAAAGCAGTTGCTGTAAGCAAAGGACCAGGATCTTATACCGGATTAAGAATAGGGGTTTCTGCAGCGAAAGGAATGTGCTTCGCATTAAATATCCCTTTAATTTCAATAAATACACTGACCTCTTTAGCACATTCAATAACTGTAGAAAGTGGGTTTATCGTTCCGATGTTAGATGCACGTAGAATGGAAGTTTACGCTGCTGTTTATAATAAAGATTACAATCAGGTAAGCGCAATTGAAGCACAGATTATTGATGAAAACTCTTTTTTAAGCGAACTAAAGTTTTCAAAAGTTTATTTTTTAGGAGACGGCGCAGAGAAATGTAAGTCTATAATAACCCATTCTAATGCAATTTTTATAGACTCAAAATTTCCTTCAGCGAATCAAATGAGTAATTTAGCATTTGATAAGTACAAAAAAAACGACATCGAAGATGTCGCTTATTTTGAACCTTTTTATCTAAAAGATTTTATCGCTGTTCCTCAAAAAAAGAAAAACAATATTTAAAGTGAAGAATAATAATTAAAGATTTTAATTAGGTCTTCTTCTTTTTTAATATTTAATTTTTCTTTCTTAATATAAGATTTAATCGCATTTTGATTAGAGGTAAAAACGTTTAAAAATTTACTTTTTCTGGTTGGTAATTCAATTAAAATATCTTGATTACTTAATTTAATAAAGTGAGCATCTTTTTTACGTTCAAACTGAGCTGCTTTTAGCGTTTCAAAGTTGTTTTTAGGCTTAACTTCTGGTCTAAATTGTATTACTTGTTTTGTTAGTAAAAAAGCTTTGTCTTTTTTTGCTAAAACTTTAAAAAACCCAAACTTTAAACTTTCATACTCAAAAGCTCTATAGGTTTCGTTAGTGTCTGTAAAAAGAACATCGTATCTATTCACAACAGAGGGTACAAAGAAAATAATTTCTCCTTTATTATCTACTTCAATATAATCCCTATTGGCATTATATCGTCCTTTCATTTCTACACCTTTAATTTTGATATTCTGATATTCTGCATGAAGAAATGGAGAGCCTTTTACATTTGGATCATTATAATCAGCATTTAACTCAATATCATTTTTTAAAGTATATACATCTTGCAAATTACTTATTTGATTTACTTGTGAAAAAGCAATTGTAGAAACAAAAAGTAATGCTATTAATATTGTTTTCATATTATGTTTTTTTAAGTTATTAATATTATCTATAATTAGATTAGAGTAAGGTATTGTAATACGTAATAATCTTTGCTAAATCATTTTCTTTTTTGATATTTAGTTTATTGCTTTTTACAAATTTCTCTATACTTTTACTGTGTGATGAAAAAGCTTTGTAAAAACTTTTCTTCTTTTTAGATAAACTAATGGCAATATCATTTTTTGTAAAATTGATAAAAAACGTATCCTTTTCTCTATTAAATTTACTTGGAGTATATTCACCATAACCAGTTTTAGGCTTTATGGCATCTTTTAAAATAATTTCTTCTCTTACCAACAAATTACTTAATGTATTGTTGGTTGCTAATTTAAAAAAGCCATATTTAGTTCCTTTTTTATCTTTAAAACTATATGCTTTGTATGTTTTGTTACTATTTAAAAAAACAACTTGATAAGGATATTTTTTACTAGGTAAGAAATATTGAGTCCCACCATCTTTTAAAATCTCCATAAAATCTCGATGTGCATTGTACATGGTCGAGAAAGTTCTTTTATCTAATTTAGAAATTTTAGCATCTTCATAGTTTTCTTGTACAAACGGAGATCCTTTTATAGAAGTATCATAATTAGCAAAGGTTGTTAATGAGTTGCTGCTTACTAGATGATTTAGATTATTGTCAAGCTCTTGTCCAAAAGCAAAGACAACATTTAATAATAAAATAAAGGTTAATCTAATTTTCATGATGATTAATTATTAAGGTTTGAACTAATAGACTCAATAATTGAGCCAAAAAATAAAAGTAAGTGTTTTTTAATGAATGACTCTATTTTTTCATGAAATTTCATATATATCTAATTAACCAAGTTACTTTTAGTTTAAGACACACAACAGCATTGTTAAAATGGCAGGAGTTGATTGGATGTACAAGAGTTTTATGTTTTTCGTAGAGTAGGCGCCAAACACTCCTGCAATTAGCACACAGCATAAAAAGAAAACACTTATGTTTAAATCTTTAATGAGTAAAGACCAAATTAAACCTGCGCTTAAAAAACCATTATATAACCCTTGATTTGCAGCTAAAACTTTTGTTTCCTCTGCAAATTCTTTAGATTTTAATCCAAAAATTTTAATTCCTTTTGGCTTGGTCCAAAAAAACATCTCTAAAATTAAAAAATAAAAATGTTCAAAGGCTACAACTACGATAAGAATTGTAATTAATGTTCTCATTACGAGATGTTTTTTATTTGATAAATTGCTTTTTTAGCATCTTCTGTTGGTCGTTTACATGTGTTATTTCTACAAACATAAATAAGTGTTTTCTCTTTTATGTTTCTGTTTTTTAATAATGGCAAATCACTGTCTTTTGTACTTCCACAGATTAATTTATTTGGAATGTATTCTTTGTGCATCTCTAGAATTTTTTTTGTTGCATTTTTTCCTGAAATAGCAATTTCGAAAAAGTTTTCAGAAAAATTAGCGTAAAGGTCTAACCAGTTAGAAAATCCAGAGCCAAAATTCTGAATTGTATCTGTCATATTATGTAGCATTTGTTTACTTATTTTTAAGTAATATTCATTATCAAAATAATGACTTAATTTAAACAAGTTTTTTGCCATGATAGAGTTTGAAGAAGGCATTACATTGTCTTCCGTTTCAATTTTTCTAGTAATTAATTTTTCGTCTTTGTTGGATGTGAAAAAGAACATTTTAGATTTGATGTCAAAGAAATAATCAAAACAAGTATCGGTTAAATTCTTAGAAATCAGTAGCCATTTTTCATCTAAAGTTATTTCATAAAGTGCAATGTAAGCATCGATTATAGCGGCATAATCTTCAAGATAACCGTTAATCGTTGCGTTGTTGTTTTTATAATTTCTAAAAAGGGTTCCGTCTTCTTTTATCATTTTTGAAGCTAAAAAAAGAGCATTTTTTAGGGCTATTTTTAAAAAACGGCCTTCATTAAAGACTCGATATGCATCAATATATCCTTTTAACATAATTCCGTTCCAAGCAGTTAATATTTTATCATCTAATCTAGGATATTTTCTTTTTGAGCGCTCTTTTAACAAGGTTGATTTCCAATTTGAAACCTTACTTTTAAATTCTGAAATGGGCACATTATGTTTTTTACAAAAATCTTCATCAGAACTGTTTTTGATTAAATGATAGTTTTTGTGTTCCCAAAATCCGTAGGAATTAATATTGTAATAGTCAGAAAATAATTCAAAATCTATTTTTAAAATCTTTTGCAGTTCTTTTTTTGTCCAAGCATAGTAAGTGCCTTCTTCAAGTTCATTTTTTTCGTTTAAGCTATCCGCATCAATAGCCGAATAAAATCCGCCAGAATCATCTAACATTTCTCTTTCAATAAATTGTAGTGTTTCATAAACGGTTTCTTTATAGATTTCATTTTTTGTGGTTAAAAATGCATCTGCATACAAACTTACTAGTTGCCCATTGTCATAAAGCATTTTTTCGAAATGTGGAATGTGCCATTTTGTATCCACAGCATATCTAGAAAATCCGCCGCCAACTTGATCAAAAATTCCACCGAAAGCCATTTTTGTAAGTGTTGTATTTACATAATTTAGCAGTGTTTTATCCTTGTTTTGAAATGCATAACGTAATAAAAAATGATAATTGTTTGGCATCGGAAACTTTGGTGCTTTGTTAAACCCGCCTAAATCTTCATCAAAATAAATACTCCATTTTTTAACTGTTTCGTTAAGGTATCCTTTAGTAAAAAGAGGCTTTTCTTTATTTACTTTTATCAAATCAGTTTGTTGAACACCTTCGGTTAATTTCTCAGCATATTCAATAACTTTTTCTGGTTTTGTTCTGTACAAATCTCCAATTTGATGGAGTGTAGAAGACCATTCTTCTTTTTTAAAATAGGTTCCGCCCCAAACAGGTCTACCATCTGGTAAAGCAATACAATTTAAAGGCCAGCCGCCAGCGCCAGTCATTAACTGAACCGCGTTCATGTATATTTGATCAATATCTGGTCTCTCTTCTCTGTCAACTTTTACATTGATAAAATGATGATTCATTATCTCCGCAACTTCTTCATTTTCGAAACTCTCTTTTTCCATTACATGACACCAATGGCATGAAGAATATCCGATAGAAATCAATAGTAATTTGTTTTCTTTTTTTGCTTTTTCTAAGGTTTCAGAATTCCAAGCAAACCAATTTACAGGATTCTTAGCGTGTTGTAATAAATACGGACTAGTTTCAGTTGCTAGTTTATTTGAGTCTTTTTCGATTGACATAAAAAAAATAAATCGGATGTGTTTTGTTCAAAGATAAGTGAATATTGCTTCTTAATATTAAGATAATATCAAGGAGCGTATAGTTAATCATTATTTAATGTTCTTCTTACTTTATCGTAAAGTTACTATAAGATATTTGCGATATAACTTTTAAGAGTTGGTGTATTTCATTAAGTATTTGGTTTTTGTCGACTTTTATTAATGAGTACATTTTGCTGCCTTCTTCGGAAGGCAGTTTTTTGTTACTAAGATAATAATTTAGAAACATTAAGTTAACATTAGGGTTGGTTATTTGCAGCGACAAAAACAAATACTGAAATGAAAACTTATACAACAACGCTTGTTGTTTTATTATTGTGTATTAATTCTTTATACGCTCAAGAATCAAATGCTCCAAAATTTGGAAAAGGTCTTTTTAATTTAAAAGGGGAAGATAATTCTTGGTCAATGAAAATTGGAGCTAGAATGCAATTCTTAGCAACTTCTTCATGGGATTCTGAAGACAACGGAGTTTCTAATGTTAAAACTTCTATGTTAGTTAGAAGAGCGAGACTTAAATTTAGTGGCTTTGCATTTTCGCCAAAATTAGAGTATAAATTAGAATTAGGGCTTTCTAATAAAGATATTGGAGGCGCTAGTATTTATACAAATGATGCACCTAGATATATTTTAGACGCCGTTGTAAAATGGAATTTTCACGAAAACTTTGTGTTATGGGTTGGCCAAACTAAACTTCCTGGAAACAGAGAACGTGTTATTTCATCTGCAAACATGCAACTGGTAGATAGATCTTTATTGAACAAACGTTTTAATATTGATAGAGATATGGGAATTCAATTGAGACATCATTTCAATATTTCTGATAATTTTATTGTAAAAGAAGCTTTTTCTATTGCACAAGGTGAAGGAAGAAATGTTACAACGGGTAATTTAGGCGGATTTCAATATACTGCAAGAGTTGAGTTATTGCCTTTTGGAAATTTCACTGGAAAAGGAGATTATGTTGGCGGTGACTTAAAAAGAGAAGAAAATTTAAAATGGGCTTTTGCTGCTAGTTACGATTTAAATAATAATGCTGTAAAAAATAGATCTAATCAAGGATCTTATATGACAAACGATGTTGGTTTTTATCAAACCAACGTTTCTACTTTGTTTGTTGATACCATGTTAAAATACAAAGGATTTTCTTTTATGGGAGAATATGCTTTAAGAGATGCAGCAGATCCCTTAGCTAAAAATTCTGATAATTCTTTAACGGGTGATAAAGTACAAACCGGTAATAGTTTAAATTTAATGAGTGGTTATTTATTTAAAAATAATGTAGAACTTACAGGAAGATACACTAATGTAAACTATGATAAGTTTTTACTGAAAGGTGCCGAAAACCAATACACAATTGGTTTATCAAAATATATTGCTGGTCATAAATTAAAAGTGCAATCTGATATTAGTTATTTAGATGTTGTTAGTGGCAAAAACCAACTAATGTACAGGTTTCAAGTAGATATTCATTTCTAAAAATTAAATGATAACATAAGCGTAACATTTAAGAAGTTATGTGTAGATAAATTTGTAAAATAAAAAAAGAATAAATTATAATGGAAAATCCATACATTTTAATGCTAATTGCATTAACAGTTTTAGCAATTATTGACTTAGTAGTTGGTGTAAGTAATGATGCCGTAAACTTCTTAAATTCGGCAATTGGATCTAAAGCAATTCCAGTAAAAAAGATATTAATTATTGCAAGTTTAGGAGTCTTTGTAGGTTCTGTAACTTCAAGCGGAATGATGGAAGTAGCGCGTAAAGGAATTTTTGTTCCGAGTGAATTCTATTTTAACGAAATCATGTATATTTTTATGGCAGTAATGATTACAGACATTTTATTATTAGATGTTTTTAACTCATTAGGTATGCCAACATCAACAACTGTTTCTATTGTATTTGAATTATTAGGAGCTGCTGTTGCAATGGCGTTAATTAAAATTTACACTTCAGATTCTGGAGAAACTGCTGCAAATCTTGGAAAATATATCAACACAGAAACAGCAATGTTTATCATTTTTGGTATTCTACTTTCCGTAGTTGTCGCGTTTTCTATCGGAGCCATTGTGCAATTTGTTTCTAGAATGATTTATTCTTTTCATTTAGAAAGCAGACCAAGTTATATCAATGCTTTATTTGGAGGATTTGCAATTACAGCAATCACATATTTTATCGTAATTAAAGGATTAAAAGGAACACCTTATTATAAAGATGTAAAACATTTAATTGAAGGAAATTTATCACTCATATTATTAATAGGTTTTGCTTTTTGGTCAGTGATTTCTCAACTTTTGATTAAAGTTTTTAAAGTAAACGTATTAAAATTAATTATCGGGATTGGTACTTTCTCTTTAGCATTGGCTTTTGCAGGAAACGATTTAGTAAACTTTATCGGTGTGCCAATTGCAGCATTAAATTCTTATGAAGCTTGGCAAGCATCTGGTGTTGCTGCTGATGCTTTTTCAATGGGAATTTTAGGTAAAAAAGTACCTTCTAATGTTTGGATGTTACTAATTGCTGGTGCAATTATGGTGGTAACAATTTGGACTTCTAAAAAAGCAAAAACAGTAATTGAAACAGGGATTAACTTATCTCGTCAAGGAGAAGGTCATGAGAAGTTTCAACCAAATCCAATGTCTAGAGTTGTAGTAAGAGCTGCAATGGGAATCAATCAAGGAATTAGTTATATTATATCTAAAAAGACGTTAACGTTTGTAGATTCTAAATTTGAAAAACCAGTTATCGAATTATCAAAAGATAAATCATTTGAAATGCCAGCTTTTGATATGATTAGAGCTTCTGTGAACTTAATTGTTGCTGGAATCTTAATCTCAATCGGTACTTCATTAAAATTACCTTTATCTACAACCTATGTAACTTTTATGGTTGCCATGGGAACATCTTTAGCCGATAGAGCTTGGGGTAGAGAAAGCGCAGTTTACAGAGTTGCTGGTGTAATAAACGTTGTTGGTGGTTGGTTTATGACTGCTTTAGTTGCTTTCTTAGCTGCTGCAACTGTTGCTTATTTAATTAACTTAGGAGGAATTTCTATGGTTGGAGTTTTATTATTATTAGTTTTCGGACTGATTGCAAGAAACTCAATTAGACATAAGAAGAAATCTCAAGAGGAAAAGAAACAAATGTATATTGAAAGAGCAGAATTAATTACCATTAATGGTGTTATTGAAGAAAGTTCAGATCATATTGCAGAGGTTGCTGCAAGAGTAAATAAATTATACACAAATGTTGTTGATGATTTAGCAAACCACGATGTAAATAAATTACGTAAAACAGATAAACACGTTGGTAAATTAAATGAAGAAATTGACGAATTAAAAGATGGAGTTTTCTACTTTATTAAATCGTTAGATGATACATCTGTACAAGCAAGTAGATTTTATATTTTAGTGCTAGGTTATTTACAAGATGTTGCACAATCTATCAGTTACATTTCTAGAGCGAGCTACAAACACGTTAACAACAATCATAAAAACTTAAAGAAAGGTCAGTTAAAAGATTTAAAAGGAATTGACAATCAATTAACAGATTTATTAGAAGAGGTTAGTAGTATTTTTGAAAACAGAACTTTTGATAAGTTAGATCAGGTTTTAGTAGAAAAACAAGAGCTGCTAAACGATGTTTCTGATTCTATTGAAAAGCAAGTTGCAAGAATTAGAACAGATGAAACAAGTCCTAAAAACACCACATTATATTTTAGTGTATTGTTAGAAACGAAAGATTTATTAGGAGCTTTAATGAGTTTATTACAGACTTACGAAGAGTTTCATTTATCTACAAAAGAAGTAGAATAATACAAAGAGTTATTTAAATTTAAAATCCCGAGTTAATCATTAACTCGGGATTTTTTTATACATGTTGGTCTATTAAAATCGTATTTCCATCTGGATCAAAAAAGACAATACTTGCTGGTCCAGATTCAGAACCATCTGTTTCTCTTTCTAGTTTGATGTGATTTTCTTTTAGGTACTTTTGAATATTTCTTACATCGTCAAAATCTGCTAAAGCGTTTGCATTTTCATCCCAACCAGGGTTAAATGTTAAAATATTATTTTCAAACATTCCTTGAAAAAGCCCAACCAACGCATTGCCATTTTTCATGATGAGATAATTCATTTCTAACTGACCAGCAAAAACAGTAAAACCTAATTTTTCGTAAAAATCTTTTGATTTGTTGATGTCTTTAACTGATAAACTGATTGACATTGCGCCTAATTTCATGTGATGAAGTTTATGTTAAAACATTAAAGTTATGAAATTTTTTAAAAGGAACAATAATGTCTCCTCGAGCGGAGTCGAGAGGTTATAATGTTTTTTAGGTTTCAACTACACTTAACCTGACAATAAAATTAGTTTTCCATAGAAAGCAACACCATTCTCAATTCCATAAACGTGAATGATTTATCTACTTTTTCTTTTAATTCTGTTAAGTTTTTAAACTCAGTTTCTTCTATTTGTTTGATAAGTTTTTTATACTTTTTTAACGGAATTAACTCTAAAATATCAACTTCTCCAGACGGAATAAAACTAGCTAAATGACTTTCTATTGTACCTGTTGTTAAGCTACGTTCTTTGGCAATTTCTTTGACTGACAAACCAGATTTAAACAACTCAAATGAGATTTGTTTTGTAGGTTTTTTGTCTTCTTTTTTTTGCTCGTTGAATTTATCAATGCCGTTTTTAGTACAATATTTCTCGATAACTTCTAAGATTTCTTCTCCGTATTTTCCAACACGAATTTTCCCCATTCCGTTAATTTTCAAGAGCTCTTTTTCGGTTCTTGGCATCGCTTCACAAATAGCATATAATGTTTCTTGTGTAAAGATTTGAAACGCAGGAATGTTTTCTGCAATTCTAATTTCATCACGCAGTTCACGTAATTTTAAAGCCAATAACGGATCTTTTCTGGTAGGTAATTTCTTCTTCTTTTTAGGTGCTGTTTTTTGTAAAACAGCATTTGCTCTAACTTTTAAATATTCAGAAACTTTAAATCCGTTTGTCATTTCTTTTAATGCAAAAATTTTCTCTAAAATTTTTTCTTGAAGCGCATCAAACTGTTTTGTAAAGTCTTTTTTTACGGCTTTATTATCCGAAGAAAACTCAATCTTAGACAATGGTTGCACGATGTTTTTAATCGATTCTGATAAAAAATAATCGACTCCTTTTGTAAATCGTTCTTGAATTTGAGAACTGTTTTCTGGCAAAATTTCGTTTTCAGAGATTTGTAACAACTGATTTCTAAATCCGTTGGCAACTTTCATCAATGCAACAATTCCGTTATCTTTTATGGTTTGCAAATGCTCAATTACATCACCTTTAATAGAAGTTTTGTTTTTGTAATAAATATCTATTAATCGTGTAGTTGGATATAAAAATTGCTGAAAATCAAACAATTCAGCAATTAAATTCAACTGAAATTGTTGTTCAGATTTGTTTAATATTTTTTCATCAGGATGATTTTCTTCTACACGTTCGTTAAAAGAATTTACCGTTTTATCATTAATAATTGCATTGCTGGTAATGGGTGTTTTTAACACCAAACCTTCTAACGAAGTACATCTACTCAACGCCACATAAGTTTGTCCGTGCGCAAAAGAAGCTTCGGCATCAATAATGGCTTTTTCAAAAGTTAAACCTTGACTTTTATGAATGGTAATTGCCCAAGCCAAACGCAACGGAATTTGCGAAAACGAACCTGTAACATCTTCTTTTATCTCTTTCGTTTCTTCGTTAATTGAGTAATTTATGTTTTCCCAAGTTTCTCTTTCTGCAACAATTTCTTCGATTTCGTTGGCGCATTGCACCGTAACATTTTCACGAGTTATGTCTGTTACGATTCCTATTTTTCCGTTAAAATATCTTTTTTCTGGTGATGAATCATTTTTAATAAACATCACTTGTGCGCCAACCTTCAATTCTAGTTTTTCTGAATTTGGATATGAGTTTTCATTGAATTTTCCAGAAACATCGGCATTAAAAAAGTAGCTTTTATTTTTAAGCTGGTTCAACTCAGATTCGTTGATTAAATTAGCACGATTATTATGTGTAGTAAGTGTAATAAATCCGTCATCTTTTTTGGGAGAAAAGGTTGGGTTGTAACGTTCGTTTAAAATTTTTGCAGATTGTTCTGATAAAGAATCGTTTCTAATTTCATTTAAAATGGTGATGAAATTTTCGTTTTTCTGACGATAAATATGCTTCAATTCTATCGAAACTACATTGGCTTCCTGATACGCTTTTGAGCTGAAAAAATAAACCGTTTCGTAATAATTTCTAAGCAAACTCCATTCGTTTGGTTTTACAACTGGAGATAATTGTTGCAAATCTCCAATCATTAAAACTTGTGCGCCACCAAACACTTTATTTCTGTTTTTATAACGTCGCATAACTTGGTCAATTCCGTCTAGCAAATCGGCTCTAACCATAGAAATTTCATCAATAATTACTAAATCTAACGATTTAATAATATCAATTTTAGTTCTCGAAAACTTGCGTTGCGCATTAGAAGTAGTTGCAATCTGATTTGGTAAAATTGGACCAAAAGGCATTTGAAAAAACGAATGAATAGTAACGCCTTTTGCGTTAATGGCAGCAACACCAGTTGGCGCCACAATTACCATTCTTTTTAAAGATTCGTTTTTAATTTGATGTAAAAAAGTAGTTTTTCCTGTGCCTGCTTTTCCAGTAATAAACAAATTTCTATCTGTTTTATTGATGAATTGTAAAGCGAGTTCTAACTCATGATTTTTAGGCATTGTAGCTTTTTTATGAATTGTAATTATTTTAACTTTCTTGGATTTTTTAAGTTTTTCTTTTCATCACTTTTTAAACGACGATCTATTTTATTAATATCTTCTTCTGGTGGTAAATTTTCTGGTTTAATTCCACGAGAAATTAAAGTTTTTCTAACAGATTTATTATTCGTAATATGTTCTTTAGAGATTTGATTCTCTGTTTTCATATTGTTTTCTTTAGCGTTAAAAATTGTTATTTCAGTAGCAAAATCTTTTGCTTTTAACAAAATTGTTGGCATAAAATCAGCTAACGGTTTATTTTTTACTCCCCACTTATTTTTCATTTGTTGAGTGGTTCTCCCAAAAAGAGCTGTATCTCCTTTGCTTCTAATTAAAGCAAAATTCTGATTACCACCGGTTTGTTCAAAAATAACTTGAGATAATTCTTTTTCAGTAGATTTTAATTTTTCTCTAGCTTGTACTCTTTCATGTTCTAAAATTTTTTGCTCAATAAGTTCAGCTTTTCTAGTTTGAATAGCAAAATAACGTTGAGCAAAAGCTATTTTCTCTTTTCTGGGATCACCATTTTGTGCAACTAAATAACAAGCATATCTAGTTAGCATAATATCAGGTATTTTTTTTTCTGCGCCAGAACCGATAGCAACCATTTTCCCGACGTCGGCAAAATGGTCTTCTATTTCTTGTTCAGATAATTCACAAGCAGTTTTAGCTTTTGAAATTACTCCTAGAAAGTTATCCCATTTTGTATAATTTAAAAGATGCTGTAAGTCTCTTGCCATCCAAAACTCAACACCGTCAGATGTTTGATTTGCATGTGTTTCGAAATTCTCAGTAAGATTTTGAATAATTGAAGTTTTCATAGCTTTTTATTGCAAGATACTCAATCAGAAATTATTTCATAAAAAAACCCAAATAAATTACTTATGCTTTTTTAACAGGTCTAGTTCAGGGGAATATTTTTGCTTATAGATTCTTCTAAAGAAATAAAGGTTTCTGATCTCGAGATTCCTCTAATTTTTTGAACTTGACCATTTAGTAGATTCATTAAATGATCATTGTCTTTTGCATAAAGTTTTATAAATAAACCATATTGACCTGTTGTGTAGTGAGTTTCTACAATTTCAGGAATAAGTTTAAGTTTTGCAACAACATCTCTGTATTGACTATTCTTATCTAAGTGTAATCCAATAAAAGCACATGTTTTATAACCCAATTGTTTTTCATCAAGCCTTAAAGTAAAAGACTTGATTAATCCTCCGCGTTTAATCTTAGCAATCCTTTGATGTATCGCAGCACTTGTAACGCCAATAAAACTGGCAATATCAACAACTTTAATTCTTGAATCTTTTATTAGGTATTTAAGTATTTTTTTGTCTGTACTATCTAAATTAAAGCTCATCGTGTTTAATTGTTTATGTTTAGTAAATAAAAAGTATTTAATATTGTAAATATCTAAAAAAAATATAGCAAATAAGCTTATATGTGTGTTTATTTAAATAAATATCGATAATAATATTTTTTTTATAAATAAGTTTGTACTCTAAATAGATAAAAATTAAAATAGAATGGAAACATTAATTGAATCAACAGCTAAATTTAAACTTGCAGGACAAGTTGAAGAAGTGAAAGCTGTTTTCGAAAAGGAACTTAGGGCAAGATTATCATTAATTAAGGTAGCATCACCACTTTTTGTAGCTAGAAATTCTGGGCTAAATGACGATTTAAATGGGATAGAAAAAGCAGTTTCGTTTCAGTTAAATAATGAAGAACAGCAAATTGTACACTCTTTAGCTAAATGGAAGCGTTGGTATTTAAAAGAATTAAAAGCTCCAATTGGTAAAGGAATTGTTACAAATATGTTAGCCATTCGAGCAGATGAAGTTTTATCTCCAATTCATTCTCATTTAGTAGATCAGTGGGATTGGGAAAAACCAATTTTAAAAGAAAATAGAACTTTAGAAACTTTAATAGACTATGGAACCGATGTGTTTGAAGCTTTAAAAACTACAGAAGAATATTATGCTAGAATAGAAGATGTTGCAACTACATTACCTAAACAATTAAAAGTTATTCATACAGAAGATTTATTAAAACAATTTCCAGAGTTAACTCCAAAAGAAAGAGAGCACGCAATTGCTAAAAAATTTGGAGCAGTTCTATTAATTGGTATTGGTGGAAAATTAAGTAATGGAGAGCGCCATGATTTAAGAGCTCCAGATTATGATGACTGGACCACAAAAGATCAATTTGGACGACCTGGTTTAAATGCAGATTTATTGGTTTGGGATACTATAAGAAAATCAAGTTTAGAAATAAGTTCAATGGGTGTGAGAGTTTGTGAAGAGGTGTTGGTTAAACAATTAAAAGAACTTAGAAGTGAAGATCGTCTATCTTTGCCTTTTCATAAAGATGTTTTAGCAGGGAGATTACCTTATACCATTGGTGGTGGAATTGGGCAAAGTAGAGTAGCAATGTTTGTTACAAAACGAAAAGATATTAAAGAAGTACAAGCAAATATTAGAGTGTAATTTTTGCAGAAAACTTCTTTTTTAGTAGCAATTTTAAAAACTTATGATATAGAGTTAATTAACTATGTTCTACCAAACAAAAAATCCTAAGTATTTACTTAGGATCTTTTGTTTTCATTAAAAACATAATTTATTGATCAATACTTTTAACAAAATCTAGAAATACTTTTTTGTGCATTTCTAAATCCATATTTGCAGAAAGCGCCACTCTTGCAATATAATCTTTGTCACCTTCTTTTGTGGTGCCTTGCGTAGAGGTTGCAGGAATGGTCCAATAACAACCTTTTAATTGCCCGTAACTAACGCAATATTTGCTTTCATCGGGAATTTTAGTAATCATTAAATTGATTAATTTATGATTCAATGCTCTTTTGTAGTCTTCTTTTTCTTGCGTCGAATTTCCTTTTGTTGGAAGATCTAAAGAAAAAACCGATGGCGTAAAACCTTGTGCAGCTAATTCTTCGGATACAAAATTGATTTTTGCTTTTGGCAATGTTTCTTTGATGTAGTTTACAAATTCTCTTGTGTTTACATATGCATCCTTAATTCTTTGATTCATTGAAGGTAATTGTGCTGCTAAAATTTTATATTGAAGTTGCGTTGCTTCATTATCGCAAAGATTTAAATGCAAATCTATTTTTTCCATTAAAACAGCTGCCTTGTCATTTCCAACACAATAACCTGCTGTACATTTTCCGCCACTTGGAAATTTTGATCCGCTTGCGTAAGAAATTGCTCTAACGGTTGATAGAACTTCTCCTTCTCCTAAAAACAATACATTCGGGCAAAATGTTTGATCTAATATAAATACTGAATCAATAGCTGCTTTTCCATTTTTAGTTGTTCGTTTTCTTTCTAAAACTTCTTTTAATGCTAACAATTCTGGAACTTCAACTCTTGGATTTGTTGGGATTTCTGCAATGATAAACGGAATAGCATCTTCATCAGCAATTTTCTCCAAAACGCTGTCAATACTTTGTACCATATCATTATCGCCATCAACTGCTAAATCTACTATTTCAACATTTTTAAGACAAGCAGCAACACGTCTTGCTTGGTCGTTTGTACCTCCATAACAATTTGTAGGAACAATAAATTTTATCGCTTTTTCTGGGTGATTTTCTTTTGCATCATCAATCAAGCCCATCATAATTGCATACTGAATTGACAATCCGCTTGACGCTACTATAGGATTTATGTTTGTACCTGTAATTTCTTTAATTGAATTTAAAACTGCTTTTTTATCTTTTACAGTATTAAATTTTTGTTTTTGAAAAGCAGTATTCTTTACAATAGAATTTAAAGCAATAAGACAATTAATTGGCGTCATTGCAATGGTTTCTCTTCTTCTTACATGCTGAATTTCTGAAACGTAATTTTTGTTTTCTTCGCCATTTATCAATAAAACACTTCCTAATTCTGAGTTTAAGTTGATGTAAAAATCAATAGTTGATTTTAAATCGAAACTAGAAACATCTCCATGTTCTGAAATGAAAATTGTACTTCCATCAAACTCAGAAATTTCATCTAAACTTTCAACCTTCTTTAACTCAAATTGATAACCATAAATATTTTTTACAATTTCAGTATGAAAACAAGTTGGTAATTCATTTTTATAAATAATTTGAGTGTTTCTATTTTTTAAAAGATTAGTTCTTAAAATTGCTAAAACAGGAATTATTTTTGAATCAAAACTAATAACATTTTCAAATTGTAGTTTTAGATTTTTTGCAATTGCCCATTCTAAAACACACGATAAAGGATGACCTAACCTGATGTAATCATAAGCTGTTGGTAATTCTTTTAATGTTGCTAAATCTGAATTATTATTGTTAAATAAGGTTTCAAACTTTTCTAAAAATTGTGTTTTCGCTAAACTTTCATTATAAATATCTAACCGATGTGTTGTAAGATTTAACCAATCGGTTGGCATATTTTCTAACACACTTTTAATATAGTTTTGCATTGTATTCTCTTGCATAATTTTCACTCTTAAATCAATTGTAAATATACTGGAATTCCTTTTTTAATCTTATAATTAGCAATAAAAAATCCCAAGCTAAAAGCTCAGGATTTTAATATTTAAAAAAGTCTTGTTTCTTGACTCTATTTTCTTGCTTCTGATAAGCTTACATTTCTAATGCTTTTGTAATGTTATTATCCATTAATAATTCTACAGGATTTTCTAAAGCTTCTTTCACAGCAACTAAAAACCCAACAGATTCACGACCATCAATAATTCTGTGATCATAAGATAAAGCTACATACATAATTGGTTGAATCACCACTTCACCATTAACCGCCATCGGGCGATTTACAATATTGTGCATTCCTAAAATTCCACTTTGCGGAGGATTGATAATTGGCGTAGATAACATCGATCCAAATACACCACCGTTAGTAATTGTAAACGTACCTCCAGTCATTTCATCAACCGTAATTTGACCATCACGAGCACGTAAAGCCAAACGTTTTACTTCACTTTCTACACCTCTAAAAGATAAGTTTTCAGCATTTCTAATTACAGGTACCATTAATCCTTTTGGTCCAGATACAGCGATAGAAATATCTTGAAAATCGTGCTTTATTTGAAAATCTCCATCAATCATAGAATTTACATCAGGATACATTTCTAAAGCTCTAACAACAGCTAATGTAAAGAAAGACATAAATCCTAATCCAACACCATGTTTCGCTTTAAAATCTTCTTTATGTGCAGCACGTAAATCAAAAATTGGTTGCATGTTTACTTCGTTAAACGTAGTTAACATAGCAGTTTCGCTTTTTACAGCCACTAAACGTTGAGCAACTTTTCTACGCAACATAGACAATTTTTTACGTTCAGTATTTCTAGAACCATCAGCAGGCATTGTTCCCATACTTGGAACCGCATTTTCTGCGTCGTTTTTAGTAATTCTTCCAGATTTTCCTGTTCCGCTTACAGATGCTGAGTCAATTCCTTTTTCTGCTAAGATTTTCTTTGCAGCAGGAGAAGCTGTTCCGGTTGCATATGTTGCAACATCTTGTTTTGGAGCGCTAACTTCTACTTTAGGAGCTGTTTTTACTTCTGTTTTTGGAGCTGCACTTCCTTCTGGTTTTGCTGCATCCATATCAATTAAACAAACAACTGCACCAACAGCAACAGCATCACCTTCTTCAGCTTTCAACGTAATAATTCCGCTCTCTTCTGCAGGTAATTCTAAGGTTGCTTTGTCAGAATCTACTTCTGCAATTGGTTGGTCTTTTTCTACATAATCACCATCTTCAACTAACCATGTTGCAATTTCTACTTCTGTAATTGATTCTCCCGGAGAAGGAACTTTCATTTCTAAAACACTCATGTTTCTTATTTTTACTTGTACTAAAACTTATTCAGTATCTAATTTATTTTAAATATTTTAATCAAAAACTTTTGCTATTACTTTTTGATGTCTCTTTTTAAATCGTGTACTAGAACCTGCAGCAGGCACAGCATGATATTCTCTAGAAGCAACTTCTAAACGTAATTTTGGGAATCGCTCTAGCATATAACTCCAAGCCCCCATGTTTTTAGGTTCTTCTTGCGCCCATACAAAACGTTCTGCATTCGGGTAGTTTGCAATTACGTTTTCTAATTGAGCTTCATGTAATGGAAATAATTGCTCTATTCTAACCAGTGCAACATCATTTCTCTCGTTATTTTCTCTTTCTGCTAATAAATCATAGTAGAATTTACCCATACAGAAAACTACTTTTTTAACTCTTGATTTGTCTACAAATGTATCATCAATAACTTCTTCAAACGTTCCGTTAGCTAAGTCTTCAATTGTGTTAACTGCTTTTGGATGACGCAATAAACTTTTTGGTGTAAAAACAATTAAAGGTTTTCTAAAATCGCGTTTCATTTGTCTACGTAACAAATGATAAATATTTGCAGGCGTCGTACAATTTGCAACCGTCATATTATCAACAGCACACAATTGTAAATAACGTTCTATTCTTGCTGATGAATGCTCAGAACCCTGTCCTTCATAACCGTGAGGTAATAAGATTACAATTCCGTTTTGTAATTTCCACTTATCTTCTGCAGCAGAAATATATTGGTCAAACATAATTTGTGCTCCGTTAGAGAAATCTCCAAACTGCGCTTCCCAAATTGTTAAACTATTTGGAAATGCCATGGCATAACCATAATCAAATCCCAAAACGCCATATTCAGATAAATGCGAATTGTAAATAGACATTTTTCCTTTATTGGCAGGATTTGTGTTTAATAAATTGATTCTTTCTTCTGAGTTTTCATCACGTAAAATAGCATGCCTGTGTGAAAAAGTTCCTCTTTCTACATCTTGCCCAGAAATACGGATGTTAAAACCTTCTTCCAATAAAGATCCGTAGGCAAGAGTTTCTGCCATACCCCAATCTAATTGATTGGTTTCAAAAACCATTTTCTCTCTTCCTTTTAAAATACGCTCTGCTTTTCTAACAAATTTCACGTTTTCCGGAGAGGTAGAAACTACTTTTGCAATGTTTTTTAATTTTTCAGTTGCATAAGTTGTATCAATATTTTTTAACATAGCTTCTTTTCCTTGACGAGGAAAATCTTTCCATGTTGTTGCCATAAACTCTCTAACTTTAGAAGTAGTATCTTCTTTTGCGTTGTCAAACTCAGTTTCTAACATTGCTTTAAAATCGGCAGAAATTTGAGTTAGATAATCTTGCGTAATGGTTCCTTCTGATAATAATTGACTTGCATAAATATCTTTTAAATTTTTATGCTTTGCAATAGCTTTGTACAAGTTTGGTTGAGTAAAACGAGGTTCATCTCCTTCGTTATGGCCATACTTTCTGTATCCTAAAAGATCGATAAAAATATCGCGCTTAAATTTTGTTCTAAATTCAATTGCCATTTCCATTGCATGACAAACCGCTTCAACATCATCAGCATTTACATGTAAAACTGGTGATAAGGTAACTTTTGCAATATCTGTACAATAGGTACTTGAACGCGCATCTAAATAATTGGTTGTAAATCCAACTTGATTATTTACCACAACATGTACAGTTCCACCTGTTTTATAACCGTTTAATTGTGCCATTTGAATTACTTCATACACAATTCCTTGACCCGCAATAGCAGCATCACCATGCACTAGTATTGGTAGTATTTTAGAATTATCTCCTTTGTATTTCTTATCAACTTTTGCTCTTACAATTCCTTCTACAACTCCATCTACAGTTTCTAAATGCGATGGATTCGGAACTAAATTCATTTTGATTGAATTTCCGTTTTTGTAGGTTTTACTTAGTGTTAATCCTAAATGGTATTTTACATCACCATCTAAATCTGCATCTTCAAAATCTTTTCCTTCAAACTCGTTAAATAACTCTCTAACTGGTTTTTTAAAAATATTTACCAATGTGTTTAAACGACCACGGTGTGCCATTCCTAAAACACATTCTTTTACACCATATTTTTCTGCTGCATCACGTAATAAAACACTTAATCCTGGAATTAATGCTTCACCACCTTCTAAAGAAAAACGCTTTTGTCCAACATATTTGGTTTGTAAAAAACTTTCAAAACCAACAGCTTGATTTACTTTTTGTAAAATGTATTTTTTCGAATCTGCGTTGTAGTTAGGTAAGTTACTGTTTTGATTTAATCTATTTTGCCACCACTTTAATTCATCTGGGTTTCTCAAATACATAAACTCAACACCAATAGAATTGCAATACACATTTTCTAGATGTTTAATAATTTCTGAAAGAGTTTTTGGTCCAATGCCTAGAGTTTCACTGGCATTAAAAACAGTTGATAAATCTTCTTGTTTTAAGCCAAAATTTTCAATAGCAAGTGTAGGTGCGTATTTTCTTCGTTCTCTAACCGGATTTGTTTTTGTAAATAAGTGCCCTCTTGTTCTGTAACCGTTAATTAAATCAATTACTAAAAACTCTTTACGAACTTCTTCAGGAATTTCTATGGATACTTCCTCTTCATCTGTAAGCGAATAATTTTCATTTGCCAAATCATAACCTTGAAAAAAACTTCTCCAACTAGGCTCAATAGCATCAGGGTTTTTTAAATACTGTTCATATAAATCTCCAATAAAACCTGTATGTGCCGCGTTTAAGAACGAAAACTTGTCCATATATTTATTTAATACTTTTAGATATAAGAATATAACTTTAGCAAAAATACAACATTTGCTAAAAACGACCTTTATTTTTCGAATTTATTGAATGAAAATTTCTTTGTTTTTTTTTTAAAAAAATTTGGCGGTTTTTCAAAAAGATTTATATTTGCACTCGCAAAACTTATAGTTTGCAAACTCCTCCTTAGCTCAGTTGGTTAGAGCATCTGACTGTTAATCAGAGGGTCCTAGGTTCGAGCCCTAGAGGAGGAGCA
>JAQWGI010000025.1 GCA_029238315.1 Polaribacter sp.
TCTGCTACATTTACTGTAAAAGGAACAAACTTATATACATGGGTTAAGGATAGTGGATTAAAATTAGATCCTGAAGTACAAGCTTCTGGTTTTACAACTCTAACTACACCACCAGTTAAGTCAATTGTTTTAGGTATTAACGTAAACTTTTAATTAAAATGAAAAAACTAATATATTCAGCATTTGCAGCAGTAATGTTATTTACTGCTACATCATGTTCAGATTCAGATTTAGATCCAACTTTAGCACAGTCTAAAGATTTAGAATCTAATGTTAAAACTGCAGAAGACTTAAGTGGTATCCTTTTAGGTGCATACAATAGAATGTCTTCTTCTGCTTATTATGGTAGAGATTACATCATTATTGGTGAAGTAAGATCTGACAATACATTTTCTAATGCAAACTCAAACAGGTTTGTAAGAGAATCAAGAATGGACATACTACCTACTCAATCTGGAGGTGTATGGAACCAATTATATCGTGTAATTGGCTCAGCAAATATTATTATTAACGCAACTGATGTTACTGGAGATCAGGCAACAATTGATCATTACAAAGGACAAGCATTAGCGATAAGAGCATTAGCACATTTTGACTTAGTTAAGTTATATGGTCAACAACACGTTACAGGTAGTGACTTAGGAGTTCCTTATGTAACTACATTTAGAGAGCCAGGTGAATATTTTCCAACGAGAAAAACTGCTGCTGAAGTAAAAACGTTAGCTATTGCTGATTTAGATGCTGCCTTAGGGATGATGAATGCAGCTAATGATGACGCTAGTAAACAAACCATTACTTCACATGCAGTTAATGCAATTAAAGCTAAAATAGCATTATATTTTGGTGATATGGCAACTGCTTCAGCTGCTGCATTATTGGTAATAAACTCAAATGCATTTACCATTCCTGCTGCAGGAGATTTTGCTGCAACATTTGCAACAGATTCAGCTTCAAATTCAGTTTTTGAAATAGCTGCTAGTGCAACAGATAATAATGGTATTAATGGTTTAGCTAATATTTACAGAGGTTCTGTTTATGGAGATATTGCTGTATTACAAGACTTAGTATCTATATATGGTGCTGGAGATGTAAGAGGTAGTGCTTCTTTTATCGCTGTTGATGGCGCTGGTTTCACAAGAAACATGGCGAAATATCCAAGTTCAGCTTTTGATGATAACATTTCTGTAATTAGATACGAAGAAGTTGTATTAATTTATGCTGAAGCTATTTTAGCAACAGATCCTGCTGGATCTCTAACTCACCTAAATAGTGTTGCAACTAAGAGAGGCGCAGCAGCATATGGAGCTTCTTCTATGGCTAATATTTTATTAGAAAGAAGAAAAGAGTTTGCTTTTGAAGGTATGCGTTTTCATGATTTAGCAAGAAGAGGAATGAATATTCCTTTAGTTGATGCTATTAATCAATCACATGGAGGACCTGCTTATGGTAACTTTAAGTTTGCTTACCCTATTCCTGCTGGAGAGGTTGATGTAAACTCTAACGTTGTTCAAAATCAAGGTTACTAATTTTTAGTAAAAAAATAAATATAAAACCACCTCTATAGAGGTGGTTTTTTTATTTATATATACATTTGCAACATGGAAGTTAAAACAGAAATAATTTTTGGAATTAGAGCGATTATAGAAGCAATTAATAGTGGAAATACTATTAGTAAAATATATCTACAAAAAGAATCAAAAGGAGCTTTAATTTCTGAGTTAAATGGCCTAATTAAAGCAAATGGAATATCTACAAGTAATGTACCTGTAGAAAAGCTAGACCGCTTATCCAAAAACAATAACCACCAAGGAGCAGTAGCACAAATATCTCCGATAGATTTTTATGATTTAGATGAATTGATTCAAAGTACATTAGATAAAAATAAAGTTCCTTTGTTTTTATTATTGGATCAATTGTCTGATGTTAGAAATTTTGGCGCTATTATAAGAACTGCTGAATGCACCGGAGTAAATGGAATTGTAATCCAAAAAAATGGTAGTGCTCCCGTAAATGCTGAAACCATAAAAACTTCTGCTGGAGCAGCGTTTAAAATACCTATTTGTAAAGTAGATCACATAAAAGATGCCATATTTATCCTACAAGCATCTAATATAAAGACAGTTGCAGCTACAGAAAAAACAGAAAATTCTGTTTATGACATTAATTTTAATCAGCCTATTGCAATTGTTATGGGATCTGAGCATAGAGGTGTAAATCCGTCTATATTAAAAATGGTAGACTATAAAGCAAAACTTCCGTTATTAGGAGAAATAGAATCTTTAAATGTTTCTGTTGCATGTGGTGCATTTTTATATGAAACTGTTAGACAAAGACTCACAACTAACAATTAATAAAACACTAAGTTACTATTTTTATCGAACTAGCTTAAAGTTAAAGTTCTTTTTCAATTTCTTCTTGTGGCGGACTAAAATTACCATTTTCATCAAAAAGCAAATCAAAATCTGTTTGTGTAAAATTATATACTTCTTTTACTATTCCTTTCTTTTTAAAAAGAATAGCTAGTATGAATCCTACAATAAAACCAGATAGATGTCCTTCCCAAGAAATACCTTCTTTAATTGGAAATACATACCAAACCATACTTCCGTACAGAAAAATAACAATTAAGGATACGGCAACTAATTGATATTGTTTTTTTAGAATACCAGAAAAGAAAATAAAGCTAAAAAGCAAATAAACAATTCCGCTTGCACCAATATGGTAGGCCTCTCTTGCAATAAACCAAGTAAGTAAACCGGAGAAAAACCAACCTAATAAAAGTACTTTTAAATACACTGTCCTATAAAAATAAATTAAAAAAGATAACAAAACCATCAACGGAATAGAATTATTAAATAAGTGATTGGTATCACTATGAATAAAAGGTGAAAAGAAAACACCTCTTAAACCAATAATATTTCTTGGAAAAATTCCTGCCTTTGTAAAATTGAGTGAAAACTGAATTTCAATCCAATAAACGAACCAAATTAAAAAAAGAAATAGTGTAGGTATTAATACTACTTCTGAAGTAAATTTAAATTTTGTATTTGTTTTCATCAAGGTAAAATTAGGAAAAATAAAACCAATTAAAATTTACTGAAAATCTGTCAGAAAACTTTCCTATTTTTACTTTATGAACGAGCCACTAGCAGAAAGAATTAGACCTAAAAACTTAGATGACTATATTAGTCAACAACATTTAGTTGGAAAAAATGGAGTTTTAACAAATCATATTAAACAAGGAATTATACCTTCT
The DNA here is from genome assembly GCA_029238315.1 of Polaribacter sp. Lineage (GTDB taxonomy): Bacteria > Bacteroidota > Bacteroidia > Flavobacteriales > Flavobacteriaceae > Polaribacter. The sequence continues at coordinate 3,257 of JAQWGI010000025.1, forward strand.
TTAATTTTATGGGGACCACCAGGAATTGGAAAAACGACACTTGCCAACATCATTGCTAAAGAATCTGAAAGACCTTTTTACACACTTAGTGCAATTAGCTCAGGTGTAAAGGATGTTAGAGAAGTAATTGAAAAAGCCAAAAACAGTGGCGGTTTATTTTCAAGTAAAAACCCTATTTTATTTATTGATGAGATACATAGATTTAGTAAGTCTCAACAAGATTCGCTCTTAGGTGCTGTAGAAAAAGGTTGGATTACCTTAATTGGGGCAACTACAGAAAACCCTAGTTTAGAGGTAATTCCCGCATTGCTTTCTCGATGTCAGGTATATATTTTAAATTCATTTGATAAAGAAGATTTAATTGCATTAATAGATAGAGCTGTTTTAAAAGATCAGTTTATATCAAAGCGGAATATTGAACTAGTTGAAACGGATGCTTTAATGAGGGTTTCTGGAGGTGATGCAAGAAAATTATTAAACGTTTTTGAGTTATTGGTAAACTCAGCTGAAGATCCCGTAAAAATTACCGATGCATTTGTATTGGAAAAGGTACAGAAAAACACTGCTCGTTATGACAAAACTGGAGAGCAACATTACGATATTATCTCTGCATTTATAAAATCTATCAGAGGAAGTGATCCTAATGCAACGGTATACTGGTTAGCTAGAATGATTGAAGGTGGTGAAGATGTGAAATTTATAGCAAGAAGGCTAGTGATTTTAGCCTCAGAAGACATTGGAAATGCAAATCCTACGGCTTTAATTTTAGCCAACAATACTTTTCAGGCAGTTTCAGCAATTGGGCATCCAGAATCAAGAATCATTTTAAGTCAGTGTGCTATTTACCTGGCTAATTCAGAAAAAAGTAACGCGTCTTACAAGGCAATTGGTGATGCACAAGAACTTGTGAAAAAAACGGGCGATTTGTCTGTGCCCCTTCATTTAAGAAATGCTCCAACAAAATTAATGAAAGACTTAGACTATGGTAAAAACTATAAATATGCTCACAATTATGAGAATAACTTTGTAATTGAAGAATTTTTACCAGAAGAAGTTGGCAACACAAAATTATATGAGCCAGGATACAACACTAGAGAAAACATCTTTAGAGAAGCTTTAAAAAATAGATGGAAAGACAAATATGATTATTAAAATCTGATTTGATATTCTTCTTGAATTAAAATTTTATTTTGATAAAATTCTGCAAACCAACGATTCCCTTTTTTAAATAAAATACCATTTTTACCTTCAATAATAAATCTATTTTCTTGATTTGTTTTTAAAATTTTAAAAATTACTTTTGGTGTGTTATCTACCAGTTGGTACCCAGTATCTGTGGCTTGTGCATATAAAATATTTTTTTTCTCTTTTGCAACTTCCTTTTCAGTAGTTTTAATTTTATTAGCTGTTGTTCTGATTTCTTCTTTAGGAGTATATGTATAATTTTTAACAACAGGATCTTTAAAAGTATTTCTAATAGCTTCTTGATATGATTTCTTGTAAATTTTTTCTTTACTTTTTCCTATTGAACTTTTATAGACAACTACATTATTGCAATCTTTTAAAAGTAAACTTAGCTTTGTTGTTAGCATTGACGATGAATTAACAACACTAGCATATAAAGAAGCACATCTATCTGTGGTAATCGCTGTTGGTAATTGCTCTGTGTTTAAAAATGACGTAAATCCAACTTTATTGAAAAGAAACTTAGTTAAAGAGCTCGTTTGATATTGATCTGGGCTTTTTAAAAAATCATATTTAGTGTCTACCACTACATATTTATAATTATTGATTTTATGTTGACCATAAATTGCGAAGCAACTTATGAAAAGCGCTAAAAAAAATATTTTTTTCATGTTAATGAAGAATTAAATTAAACTCGTGTTTTAAAGTTAAGATCTAAAGGTATTGCTTTATTTCTAAAAGATGAGATACAGATGTGTATTTTTCATTTACAAACTTCTCTCCTTCTAGGTTAAAATGAATACAAGAAATATCACAATGTAAAGCACCCATAATATCTGCTTCTAAATTATCTCCAACCATAACACTGTTATTAACCGTTGCTCTAGCCTCCTTTAAAGCAAATTTAAAAACTTTAGGATTTGGCTTCTTAACGCCTACAGATTCAGAAGTAACTATTTGATTAAAGTATTTTTTAATTCCAGATTTTTGTAATTTTAAATCTTGTACCTCTTCAAAACCATTTGTAATAATATGCAATTGGTACTTTGGGTACAAATAATCCAACAGCTCTATTGTACCTTCAAAAAGATGATTGTGCGTGGGCAAAACATTTATATATTCTGAAGATAATATGTGAATCAAATCATCACTAACTTTAAATTTCAACTGATCAAAAGTGTCTTTTAAACGACCATACCTTAGTGTTTCTTTAGTAATTTTCTCATCTCTATATAATTTCCAATATTTAAAATTTATTGGCGAGTACACTTCTAAAAAATCAACCAGCTCTAGCTGAATATCATGAGTTTTAAAAAGCTGTTTAAAAGTAAGATTAGAGTTCTTTTCAAAATCCCAAAGTGTATGATCTAAATCAAAAAAAATGTGTTGTATTTTCATTTGCTAAAAATAGCAATATAAAGCTAACCTAAAAACTCTTTAAGTCTTTATATTTGTAAATAAAGTATATTGTTTTTGGCTAAAAATCTACACATTTTATTTCTATGCAGCTGGTTCCCTTCAGAAGAGTTTCCAACAAATGGAGATTTTATAAAGAGACATGCAGAAGCCGTGAGTATCAATCACAAAGTTTCTGTATTACACATTGTTTCTAGTAAAAACAAGTCAAATACTATTATAGAGAAACACATCAATAATAATTTGACAAGCTATACAGCTTATGTAAGGTCAACAAAAAATCCTTTATTAAAAGCGGTTCTATTTTTTAAGGCGTACATAAAGATCTTGACTTTAATAGGAAGTTACAGTTTAATACACCTTAACACTACCTATCCTTTTGGCATATTTGCACTGCATCAAAAATTATTTAAAAAGAAAAAATATATAATTTCAGAGCATTGGACAGGTTATTTAATTCGTCAGAAAAAAAGAATTTCTAGTACTCATAATTTTATAACAAAATACATTATTAAAAAAGCAACTTACGTCTGTCCTGTTAGTAATGAACTAAAGTTGGGTATGCAAAACCTTGGCTTTAAAGGAAATTATTTTCCAGTAGGTAATGTCATCAACACCACTATTTTTAAGCCCACAAAGGACAAAAAAGATCCTTTTACAATTGTACATGTTTCAGGTTTAAATGATGCGCAAAAAAACATTTCAGACATGTTAAAAACTGCAAAAAAATTAGAACAAAAATTAGGTCATTTTACTTGGAAATTTATTGGTGGAGCTGCCGACAGTTATCAAAAATTAATTACTGAGTTACAATTTAAATCTGCAAAAATTGAATTCACCAATCATGTTTCTCAAAAAGAGTTGGCCAATCATCTAAAAAGGGCCTCTGTTTGTGTCTCTTTTAGCAACTATGAAACTTTTGGAATTGTTATGCCAGAAGCGATTGCATGCGGAACGTTTGTTGTTTCAACAAATACTGGAATTTTAAACGAATTAGAGCCTCAAAATTTCTTTTCAATTATTGATATAAAAAACAGCAATGATTTGGCTAAAGAAATTATAAATCAATATAAAAATCCAACGAAATTAAATACTGAAGATATGCGTAATTTTGTAAAAGAAAAATTCAGTAAACAGGTGATTTCTGAAATATTTTCAAATCTATATGCTGCAACATTAAATAGCAACAATTGAGTTTATTAAAAAGCTACATACAAAACTTTATTTCTAGAGCCGGAGGTCAGATACTTTCTGCCTCAGTAATTGGAAGGTTTTTTTCTTTTGTTGCCTCTTGGGTTGCCCTCCAGCTAATACCAAATTCAGAATTAGGAATAGTACTTTTTGCTTACAGTATTGTTGTATTTATTACTCCAATTAGTGGTTTTGGCCTACACCAAGGCTTATTAAGATATGGCTCACTCTTAAAAACAACCCAAGAAAAAAACAGTTTATTTAGATATGCCCTTATTAAAGGAATTTGGACAACCATATTGTTAATTTTTATTATTGGAATAATAAGTTTTTATATTGACTTTCAGTTTAAAAACACGCGCTATTATTTGATTTTCTTATCATTAAGCTTAGTTCCTATTTATATTTTTGAGCTCATTAAAATTCATTTTAGGCTGCATCATAAAAATAAATTATTTGCACATACAGAAATTATTTTTAATATATTATTGGTGCTTTTAGTATTAATTTTAAGCTACTTTTTTAAAGAGAACGGTTATGCTATCGCTTTGGTTTTAACGCCAATTATTTCAATATTTTTCTTAGCAAGTAAGTTTGTTGTAGACCTAAAAGATAAAGAAAAACTAAGTACTATAACTTTTGAATTTTGGAAATATGGCATTTTTGCAAGTTTATCAAATGTAGCAACTCAATTACTATTTGTTATTGATATATTACTGATTGGACTGTTATTAAACGATTCGGAAATGGTTACCAACTATAAATACATATCATTGATTCCTTTAAGCTTGTTGTTTTTACCCAGAGCTTTTATAAATACAGATTTTGTAGCATTTACAGAACGTATTTTCGATAAAAATCACATTGTTAAATACATCAAAAGTTATGTGCTTCTTTTTACAATTTTAAGTGTTTTTTTCTGTGTATTTTTTATCTTTTTTGCTGATTTCATCTTAAACCTATTTGATAAAAGTTTTACACAATACAAAAAATCATTTATTATTTTAATAGTTGGCGTATCGGGTGTTTTAATCTTAAGAGGACTCTTTGGAAACTTATTATCATCAATAGGTAAAGCGCATGTAAACTTTTACATTACGTCTGCTGCATTATTAATTAATATACTTAGCAATTATTATTTGATCCCTAAATACGGTTTAAATGGCGCCGCAATTACCTCTGCTTCTTTAATGTGGCTTACTGGAATTGTATCTACTATTGTTTTTTGGAGGCTTTACAACAAAGGTCTACGAAGTAGGAAGTAAGTTTCTTTCTCTGCTCCAAAGCTTTTAAAAAATGTAGCAATACCAGATATCTGAGACCCTTCAAAATCTAAAATACGAGCTGTATTTGAAAACTCTTTTATTAAAGAGTTTAACAATAAACTAGCGACATTTTTTTCTTTACCTTCTGAAGATACAGCAGAAAATAAATATATAATTCTTTTATAATCAAAAAGAAAAACAGCTCCTCCTATCAATTGATTTTTTGATTTTACTCCTAATATTCTCGCCTTTCCTTTACTTTTTAAAACGGACACCAATTTAGACAGCTTTAAATACTCATTTGCTCTAATCTCGTTAAAAGAATAATTTTCTTTTGATAAAATTAATAATTCTGAAAACAGAATATCATCAATTGAAAAATTTTGCTTTTCACCTTGATTAACTGCGTGTTTCCTCCCTTTAGAAAAACCTTTGTAAAGCGAACTATATTCTTTATCAAGTGTTAAAATGTAATTGTTTTTTTTTATTAATTTTTTATTTAAAAAACGGTTTTCTGAATTAAGCTGTAAACTAATTTTCAAAAATTTTTTAGGAATATTTTTTATAAATTCTTCAATCTCTTTTTCAGAAATTTCTTCTGCAGAAAAAAAGCCTAATTGTTGCGTAAAAAATGGTTGTGTAATGTATTTTATTCCATATTTAATTTTCCAAGGTAAAGGCATTACAGCATCATAATCATCAAGAACTAAAACGCTCCAATTATCAGCAACAATATCTAAATACCAAGCGTATGCATAAATTCTAGATTGTATAGCCTTTTCGATACAGTAATTGTATTTTTCTACATCAATTTGATTTCTATTAACAAAGCGTATCATATCAATCTGTTGCAACTTTAAGCATCGATTCATAAACTTTACTCCAACCTTTCCAACGCATATAATTACTTAAACTTTCGTTATGAAACAACGTTACAAAAGTACCATTTACTGCTTTTACTTGGTTTTTTAACTCTCTTATTTTCCCTAAAGATTGTCTTGGGGTTAAGTTTAAATAGTCATTTAAAGTGGTGTCCATTAAAGCAAAAGGCACAATTTTTAGAGGCGTTTGAATTTCGAAATCTAAATCATAAAAATAAAATGGCGTACAGGTACTTGCTCTAAATCCAACATGACTTGCATATCCCATAGAATGATCTTCATGTATTTCTAAATCAATTAAATTTTGATACGTTTCTGGCAAACTAAACCTTAAATAATGCTGCCTAGATTTTTCCATTGGTGTATTGGTAATAGCTTCTAAACGCTCTTTCTCTTTCTTTAAAATAACCTCATCTTTCATAGAAAAATAAGAAGGATGCAACCCTACTTTAGCATAATCTAACATTGATTTTATTAACAGTTTAAAACTATTTTTTGAAGAAGAAACGTTGGTGTCAAAGGTGGTATAATCTGCAACTAAAAAAAAGAAAATTGTTGACACATTGTATTGTTTTTTTAAAGATAAAATGGAATCAAAAGTATTGTATGGGTCTTTTTTTAAGTTGGTAATTACTGCTAAACGATTCCAAAAATCACTTAATTTTAATGTAAAAAAATCTTTTACAAAAGCTCCAAAAGTTCGCATCAAACTTTTATGCTTATACGCATAAGCATTGTCTATATCTATAGTAGATATGTATTGATATGCTCTTGTCTTAAAATTATAATCAGGAAACTTTTCTTTTAAATTTTCTAATAATTTAAGGGCCCAAATATCTACCACTGGCTTTTCTAGAAATCGATATTTAAATGCTAAACTTTGCTCTGCTGTAAAACGTTCATGCACATCTCTAACATGTGGTAAGTACTCTTCATACCTACTTAACAAATAGAAACTTGCAGCAAAAACATCAAACGGAATTGAAGATTTAGAACCTGCATTAAAAAAGCATGGTATTTCTTCCCAAGAAAATATATTTATATCTAAATCATTCACGCCTTGCTCAAATAACAAATTATTGCTCCTTATAAAAAATTCACTTCCTAAAGGCGCTTTACTATAAGTCATTTTTAGACCACTGTGTGCAATAAAGTCTTCAATTTTTGTTGTAAAATCTACAGGTATTTGTAAAATTCTAGTAAAAATATGTTTGAAAACATATCGTAATCTTGGTGTAATTTTATGCGTGTAAACAAGTATCAAATTCTGTAAATAGGTTTCAAATTAAAGCATGCTGTTATCTGCAAAGCTAAAATAATCTTTTTGTGTGATAATTAAATGATCTAGTAATTTTATATCTAAAGTTTCACCAGCATTTTTAATTTTCTTTGTTAATAATTCATCAAACTTACTAGGCTTTAACTTTCCAGAAGGATGGTTATGGCTAACTAAAATACCAACTGCAGCTAATGCAACTGCCTCTTTAAACAACAACCTTACATCTACCATTGTAGCGGTAATTCCGCCTTTACTCAATTGTTTTTTTGCGAGTACTTTATTCGCATTATTAAGGTAAAGTACCCAAAACTCTTCATGTGCTAATTCGCCAATTATAGGTTGTAAAATCTCAAATGCTGTAGCACTACTCTGTACAATTGGCTTTTGACTAACCTGTTCAAAGCGCCTTCTTTTTCCTAATTCTAAAGCTGTAATTATAGATACCGCCCTCGCCTCTCCTATTCCATTAAACTTGATTAACTGCTCATAAGTTAAAGCAGCCAATTCATTGATATTATTATTCACAGAACTTAAAATTCTTTTACTTAATGCAACTGCACTTTCTTTTTTTGTTCCCGAGCCAATTAAAATAGCAATCAATTCTGCATCAGACAACACTGTTTTTCCTTTTAGCAATAATTTTTCTCTAGGACGATCTTCTAACGCCCAAGATTTAATAGTTAACTTTTTCATTCTCGCTTTTTATTTATAAATATATAATTTATTTACAGTATTAAATTTGAATATTAGATTCTTTTTTTTGTTGATGCCACTAAAGAACAATACCTTTGTAGATTATCTTTCATTTTTTAATTTATATGAAAATCATAATAGCTGGTGCAGGAGACGTTGGCTTCCATTTAGCCAAATTATTATCTTATGAAGCTCAAGACACCTATGTAATTGACTTTGATGGTGATAAATTAGAGTACATAAACAATCATTTAGATGTTTTTACTAAAAAGGGTGATGCTACGTCAATCAAACTTTTAAAAGAAATTGGAATTGATTCTGCTGATTTATTACTCGCTGTTACCGAATCTCAAAACACAAATTTTACGATTTCTGTAATTGGAAAAGCGCTTGGAGTACAAAAAACAATTGCTAGAATTAACAATCCTGAGTTTTTAAAGAATGATGTTGTTGATTTTAAAAAATTTGGAATTGATGTAATGATATCTCCTCAAGAGTTAGCGGCTAATGAAATTAAAATGCTACTAAATCAATCTTGTTTTAATGATACTGTAGAATTTGAAAAAGGGTTATTTAATATCTTAGGAACAACTTTAGAATACAAATCTCCTATATTAGATTTAACGGTTAAAGAAGCTAAAGAAAAATTTCCTTCGGTTGATTTTATTACCATCGCTATCAAAAGAGAAGGAATATCTCAAACTATAATTCCGCGTGGAGATACTGTTTTCAATATAAAAGATCAGGTTTATTTTTCGGTGCCAAAAACAAGCATTGATAAATTACATCCAATAACCGGTCAAGAGCAAGTTACTATTAAAAACGTAATGATTCTTGGCGGAAGCAGCATTGGATACAAAACCGCTAGAAATCTTTGTAAAGAAAATTTTAAAGTAAAAATAATTGAAGAAGATAAAGACAGAGCTCTAGATTTGGCAGATAAACTATCTAATGCACTAGTAATACATGGAGATGGAAGAGATATTGAGTTACTAGAAGAAGAAAATATTAGAGAAATGGATGCTTTTATTGCTGTAACTGGCAATTCTGAAACAAATATTATGTCTTGTTTAGTCGCAAAATCTAAAGGCGTAAAAAAAACAATTGCCTTGGTAGAAAACATGGATTACATGAACATCTCTCAAACGATTGGAATTGACACGCTGATTAACAAAAAACTTTTAGCAGCAAGTAGTATTTTTAAACACATTAGAAAAGGAGAAGTTTTAGCACTTGCTAATCTACACAATATTGATGCAGAAATTTTTGAATTTGAAGTGAAACCAAAATCTAAGGTTACCAAAAAACCAATTGGAGAATTAAAATTTCCAAGAGAAGCTGTTTTTGGCGGAATCATAAGAGATGGAAAAGCATTAATGTCTTTTGGAGATTTTCAAATAATTGCAGGAGACAAAGCCATTGTATTCTGTTTACCAGATGCCATATCTACTGTAGAAGAACTATTCAAATCTTAATAAATGAATTCTCTAAACTTAAAAATCATTTACCGTTTCCTAGGCTTAACAGCGATATTAAACGGAATTTTTATGTTTATAGCAGTTCCTTTCAGTATGTACAACAAAGAGGCTGCAACATATGGTATTTTAAATGCAGGAATTGTAACTGTTTTCCTGGGATTAATACTCTATTTTTTTAACAAACCTACCTCTACTAACATTCAAAAAAAGGAAGGATACTTAATCGTCACCCTAGGGTGGTTAATCCTCTCTACAACAGGTATGTTACCTTATCTTTTTAGCGGAGCAATACCCAATATTACAGACGCTTTTTTTGAAACGCTATCTGGATATTCCACAACCGGGTCCTCTATTTTATCTGATATAGAAGGTATGCCAAAAGGCATCTTATTTTGGCGCAGTGCAACACATTGGATAGGCGGAATGGGAATTATTGTTTTAACAATTGCTATTTTGCCCTTATTAGGAATTGGAGGAATGCAGCTTTTCATGGCAGAAGCTCCTGGACCATCAACAGATAAATTACACCCTAGAATTTCTGATACCGCCAAACGCCTTTGGCTCATTTATGTAACATTAACTTTTAGTGAATTTTTCTTATTAAAATTTGCAGGAATGAGTTGGTTTGATGCCATAAATCATGCTATGTCTACAATGAGTACAGGAGGTTTTTCTACAAAAAACGAGAGTTTAGCTCATTACAATTCAATGCCAATGGTACAATATATTGTAATTGCTTTTATGTTTATTGCAGGAACCAATTTTGTGTTGACCTATTTTGCGCTTAAAGGAAAGATTCGTAAAATTTTTCAGAGCGAAGAATTTAAATATTACTTTTTTGGGACTCTTTTCGTTGCTACAATTATTGCCGTTATTATACTTTTTTATCAAGATCCAAATTTAACTACAACAGTTGCACATCCAAAAGTATATGGAGAAATAGAAAGTGCTATTAGGCACGCCCTTTTTCAGGTTATCTCAGTAATTACAACGACTGGTTTTGTAACAGCAGATTTCACCATGTGGAGTTTCTTAGCAACTAGTATCTTCTTCTCTCTATTTTTTGTAGGAGGTTCTGCTGGTTCTACAAGTGGTGGTGTAAAAATTGTTAGACACATAGTTATGCTAAAAAGTAGTTTTTTAGAATTTAAAAAAGCACTACACCCAAACGCTATAATTCCTGTGAGATATGATAATAAACCAGTAAACCATACCATTGTATTTAATATTATATCTTTCTTTATTATCTACATGCTCATTTTTGTAGTATCTTCTGTAATCTTAACTTTTTTAGGCCTAGATTTTATTTCTGCACTTGGAGCTGCCAGTTCTTCCTTAGGAAACATTGGGCCAGCAATTGGCTCCGTTAGCCCTGTAGATAACTATGCTCATTTATCTGATGCTGCAAAATGGTTTTGTGCATTTTTAATGTTAATTGGTCGCTTAGAACTATTTACTGTTTTAATTTTATTTTCTCCTTTCTTCTGGAGAAAAAACTAAAAGCGCTCTTCTTATAAAGCATCTTTTGATTTAATTTATTTTTATTAACTTTAGTAAAAATTTTCAACGCTATGAAAAATAAATACTCTTTAAGAGTAAGCATACTTGTATGCCTACTTTTCTTCTATTCAATTCTTAGTTTTTCTCAAACAGCAGGAGATATAGCTTTTATCGGTTTTAATACAGATGGAGATGATGATTTTGCAATTGTAGTTTTGGCAGACATCACTAATAAAACGATTTACTTTACGGATACAGAAACTACCGGAATTGATACTCCAAGCACTTTAGAAACAGGTGAAGGAACCATAGTTTGGAGCACCGGTACAAAAACGATTAAAGCAGGAACAGTAATTACTTTTACAGATGTTGACAACATAAGGAATCCTAATTTTGGGGTTTCTGTTGGTGCAATATCGAGATACGGATCTTTCAATTTATCTGCAAGTAAAGATGGTATAATTGCATTTATTGGCTCAGATATCAATACACCTACAACCTATATTGCAGCCATACAAATAGGAAATGACAACAGTTATCTTGGACCTTTTGATGGTGATGCAGTTACACTGACAAATACGGGTTTAGTGATAGGAACTTCAATTATTATAGCTGATAATTCTGCTTCTCCTGACGGTGGATATTACAGTATTGGATCGAAATCTAGTGAAACATCTTTTAGTGCATACTATACGTTAATAAACACAAATAGTAATTGGTTAACCTCAAATTCTGATGGAGAACTATTTGTACCTTATTCACAAGAAGCATTTACAACAAACAGCACAACTTGGACGGGTGCTGCTAGTTCTATTTGGAATTTGACAGAAAACTGGACAAACGGAATTCCTACTAGCGCTTCGTTGGTTTCCATACCAAATACAACAACATCTCCAATAATTAGTTCAAATACGACTGCTTTCGCAGGAAATATAACGATAAATACAGGTAGTACTTTAACAATTTATACTATAAATGCGCTCTCTGTAAATGGCAATTTAACAATTGATGGTGGTTTGATTTTAAAGAATGGAAGCTCATTAATTATCCACGGAACTTCAACAGGTAATTTAAACTATACAAGACACTTACCAACCGCAAACTGGTACTTAGTATCAAGCCCAGTTATTGGTGAAACATCAGCAAATATAATTGCCAATTCACCAATAATTACCCAAAATACTGAGTTAGAATATGCAATTGGAACTTATGAAGATGGATGGACCTATAATTACAATGGACCATGGAATTCTGGAAATGGATTTACAATCAAAAAAACAACAAAGGGTTCTCTAAACTTCACAGGATTGCTACCTACTAAAGATTATGCATTAACGACATTTGACACAACTTCCGATTTTGGCCTGTATGGAAACCCCTATCCGGCTTATATTGCTGCAAACAGCAATGCTGATGTTATAAATAATTTATTATCAGTAAATAGTACTAGAGGACAAGATGAATTGGCAGAATTAACCATCTGGTTTTGGAACCAATCTACAGCTAGTTATGAAGCTGTTAATCACGCATCAGCTGCGAGTTACATTGCTCCAAGTCAAGGTTTTTTTGTAAAGCTGAAAAATGGATTTGGAGATGGCAAACTAGATTTTAAAGAAGCAATGCAATCACACCAAACAACTGATATTTTTAAAAAAAATAAAAAAAAACAAACTCCAAAAATTATAATCCTTGCCAACAGCAATATAGAAACTAAATCTACCAAATTACTTTATATTGATGGATGTTCTGAAGATTTTGATAACGGATTTGACAGCTCAATCTTTGCAGAAAAAGCATCGAATTTTGAATTGTATAGCGGCTTGGCATCTAAAACCAATAAACAAAAATTAGCAATACAATCTTTACCTAACTGGAACTATGAAAATATAACAATTCCATTAGGAGTAACCCTAGACACTAACAAAGAGGTTACTTTCTCTATAAACCACACAAGTTTACCAACAGGTTTAATGGTATTTATTGAAGATAAAGTTCAAAAAACGATTACTAGGCTAGACAAAATTAACGATAATTATCACACCTTTTTAAAGAGTATAAATAGTGGTTTTGGGAGGTTTTACTTAAGAACTTCATTTACAGACTTGAGAAAAACCTTAAATATTCGCAATTTTAACGCTCTTCAAACCCAAGTTTATATAAATTCAAAACGAAAATTAATAGTTTCTAAATTAAAAAATAATGCAACAGTTTTTGTGTATAATTATTTAGGTCAACAAGTACTTCATCAAAAAATATTAAAAAATGAAAACTCAGAAATTCTGCTTTCAAATAGAATAAAAAGTGGAATTTATATCATCAAAATAAAAACAGTCAAAGGATTGGTTAACAAAAAAATTTACATAAATTAATTTCAAAAAAACAATCAAAAAAATGCACAAAAGATCACTCGCAAACAAGCTTTCAAAATACTCGATAATATAGTAATCGTGATACTTTAAAAGGCATAGCGCCGACTTGATATTATTCTTGAAAGCAGCACAAGTAAAAAGTCTTATTTCTCTTGGAGGTAGTTTTAAGTTAAAATTGAATTCTAAGCAGTAAGATTTTTAAATATAAAACAGAACTCTACTAAAAAAAATCAACTAGTCGTATACATACTTCTAAAAGAGATGCAAAAATAGCGTGTTTTTAATTGCGAAATTTTAGAAGAAAAAAGAACACTTCATTAGCTGTATTTTTAATGCTAATAGAAATAATTGTGATACTAATATCTACTTCTATTAACAATAAAAGAAATCTAAGGCCCTAGCTAGCTGAAATCACTCATTAAAAATAGTTTGTGCAACTTTTTAAATAAAGGCTTTTATTTCGTTAAAATTTAAACCACCATAATTACCAGAACTCATCAGTAATAAAGCAGTATTCTGAAGGTTTTGAGAAAACAAAAAATCTTTAAACTCAACTGGATTTGTATAGATAATTAAATCATCTCTATCAAAAGCAGCTGCTATTTGCTCTTTGGAAACTGCATCTAATTGTTTAATTTTCACAGCATCTGGAGAGTAAAACACTACTGCTTTATCAGCTGCATTTAAAGCACCTCTATATTCAGATAAAAATGTAGCATTTAAACTAGAATAAGTATGTAATTCTAAACAAGCTAAAACAGTTCTTTCAGAGTATTGTTCTTTAACAGCCTTAGTTGTAGCATTAACTTTAGAAGGAGAATGTGCAAAATCTTTAAATACGACAGTAGTTGTATTCTCTACAATTTTTTCTAGTCGTTTACTTGCACCTTTAAATGACACTATAGCTTCATAAAAATCATCTTGATCAATGCCCATGTGCTGACAAATCCATTTTGCCCCTGCTAAATTTTGTAAATTATGGCTTCCAAAAAACTCTAAAGGCAGGTCTCCCTCTTCAGTATTTAAAAATGTAGTTCCGTTTTCAATAAAATGATCAGGTGTTCTATATGGATACTTTTTAATGGATGCAGTAGATTCTTCAACCAGCTTTTTCACAATTTCATCTTCTTCATTGTAAACTAAAATTCCACCATTGGTAATCGAACTGATAAAAACCTCAAATTGTGACACATAGCTCTCAAAAGTTGGGAATACATTTATATGATCCCAAGCAATACCACTTAACAATGCAATATTGGGTTTATAAAGATGAAATTTTGGCCTTAAATCTATAGGTGAGCTAAGATATTCATCGCCCTCTAAAACAGAAAAATCATTTTCTTCTGTTAAATGTACCATAGTTTCAAAACCTTCTAACTGTGCGCCAACCATAAAGTCTACCTCTTTTTCGTGGTAATGCAACACGTGTAAAATCATTGAAGTAATGGTTGTTTTACCATGAGAACCACCAATTACAACTCTAGTTTTATTTTTTGCTTGATCAAATAAAAACGCTGGATACGAATATATCTTAATTCCTAATTCTTGTGCTTTTTTTAATTCTGGATTGTCTTTTTTAGCATGCATTCCTAAAATTACTGCATCTAAATTTTGATGAATTTTATCTGAAAACCAACCTAGTTCTTTTGGCAATAAACCATAGCTTTCTAATCTAGACTTTGATGGTTCGTGAATTGCATCATCACTACCAGTAATAATAAAACCTTTTTTTGATAATGCAATGGCAAGGTTATGCATTGCGCTTCCTCCAATAGAAATAAAGTGTATGTTCATTTTAAAATTAAATCACCAATTATCGTTCAAAAATACGAAAACAATTAGGGGGTTAAATATATTTATTACTTTTATTTATATTGTGTACATTTGTAATATACTCCCCCCTAAAATGCAAAACTCACTCTAAGCTACATTTCCCCCCAGTGTATTAGATTAAGAAAAACAAACCTTACAAATTAAAACAATGGGGAAATTATTTTTATTTTTTAGCTTATCAATTGCTACACTTTTTACAGCAAAATCACAAGTAATTTCTAAAAATGCAATTGGTCTTCGAGGGAATTACAATAACGATTTTAGAACAGAAATAACTTATCAAAGCATTATTGGGTATACCAATAGGTTAGAAGTAAACTTGGGCCTTTTTAAACAAGAAGATGATGCTAAATATTTTAAAGCAACAACTATTTTTCAATGGGTGTGGCAGCTTGCAAACAAACTTAACTGGCATTCTGGTTTTGGTGGTGGTGTTGGTAATTACAAAGACAATTCAAAATCTAAAACATTTACATTTGCTACAGGAAGTGTTGGCATAGAGTACAATTTTAAGGCCCCAGTTATTATGGCTTTAGATTACCATCAAGAGTATGGTTTTTATGATGTCTATGAAGGATTAAAATCTAATATTGGTTTAAGTTTACGTTATCAATTTTAACTATTTATTTAGTAAGAATTTCTTTTAAGTAGAAGTTAGATTCTATAAATAAAAACAATATTTATTTTGTATTTTTGTTGAAAATATTTTTCAATGGATATCACTTTAATTCCCAATATTAAACATACAGATTCAAACAATTTTTTTCTACTTGCGGGCCCCTGCTCTATTGAAGGAGAAGAAATGGCAATGCGAATTGCTGAAAAGGTATTAGAAGTTACCAATAAGCTAGAAATTCCGTTTATTTTTAAAGGGAGTTTTAAAAAAGCAAACCGAAGTAGAGTTGATAGTTTTACAGGAATTGGAGATGAAAAAGCATTAAAAATATTACGTAAAGTCTCAGAAACTTTCAACGTACCAACAGTTACAGATATCCATGAAGTCTCTGATGCAGAAAAAGCAGCACAATATGTAGACGTGCTACAAATTCCTGCATTTTTGGTTCGTCAAACAGATTTAGTTGTGGCAGCAGCAAAAACAGGAAAAGTTGTCAATCTTAAAAAAGGTCAATTTATGAGTCCTTCTGCAATGCAACATGCTGTAAAAAAAGTAACAGATTCTGGAAATGATCAGGTAATGATTACCGATAGAGGAACCATGTTTGGTTATCAAGATATGATAGTTGATTTTAGAGGGATTCCTGAAATGCGTCAATTTGCGCCTACTGTTTTAGACATTACCCACTCTTTACAGCAACCAAATCAAACTTCTGGTGTTACGGGAGGAAGACCAGAAATGATTGAAACAATTGCAAGAGCTGGAATTGTAAATAATGTTGATGGACTGTTTTTAGAAACACATTTTGATCCTGCAAACGCAAAAAGTGATGGTGCAAATATGTTGCATTTAAACCATTTAGAGGGATTATTGAGCAATTTAGTTGCCATTAGAAAAACGATAAACAACTTATAACTTTTTATCTTACAAAGTTTATAATTATCTCAGTTTTCGGAGTAAATCTTCCAATCCGTTTAATTTCAATTCATACACTAACCCCAACATCTTACCTAGCTTTCCTGGTGGAAAACCCTTGTTATTATACCAAACAACATAATGTTCAGGCAACTCTATTAAGTAGCTGCCTTTGTATTTTCCAAAAGGCATTTTTGCTTTAGCAGTATCTAATAAAAACTGTCTGTTTTGCATTAATCTTTAGTATCAACAAATTCTTGCAAATAAGAATAACGAGGTGTAAGTTTTCCATTTTCCGTCATTTTTGCTCTTGATAAAACACCTTTCTTATCATTGTTAAAAAAAGCAGGAATCACATTTTCTAAAAACAAAGAACCAAAACCTTCACTAGCATCTTTTGGCAATTCGCAAGGCAAGTTATCAACCGCCATGACAACAATAGCACTTTCATGATTAAAACCTACTTCTGATCCTGTTTTTGGATTATAACCATAAATTGGGTCTGCAATGGTTGATGGACGAATTGTTGATGCAACAGGGCCATCAATATCACAGGATATATCTGCCACAAATTTAATTTTAAAATCTGGTGATTTGGCATCTTCTTTAGTATATAAGAATGGAGAACCATCTCCAAAAAAATGACCAGCAATAAAATAATCGGTTACTTTAGCAAAACGATTAAAATCAGACATGTAGTTTTCTGGATGGTTGTAAAAATCTTTATTGTCAATAACCTGTCCATCTTTACGTTTGTTATAATCAAGCACATCAACCAAACAATATACTGGTTCAGTAAACGTATCTTTCAAATAAGAGTTTACAGAAACTTTTTTGATAGCCATTGCGTCTAACATCTCCTTGGCTCCGTAAGCAACTTTTCCGCTTCCTGTTAATAAAATTTTTATTGCTGGCAACTCAATATTTTTAAGTTCAGAAATTAAACTCTTCTGATCAGTTAAACTTTCTGCCTTTGGTAAATTAAACGTTTTATTCTTTAAACCAATTGCTCTAAATCCGTTGTATGCACCTACGATTCCTGCATAACGCCCAAAGCCAATTAATCTAGCACCATTATCTTTAACAATGGTTTCATGGTCGTATAATTCGATTTTTTTTTCTAAAATCACCTGTAATAATCTACGATTATAAGGTTGCTTTTTTATGGTGTGCGAAAAGAAAAAATATTTTTTATTCGGAATTAAAGCTTCTTTAGGAACCTCTTTAACACCAAGCAATACATCACAATCACTAACATCATTAACAACTTCAAAACCTGCTTTTCTGTATGCTTCATCAGAAAACACACGAATATCGGAGCTTTCTACTTTAATAATTGCGTTTGAGAATTGTTTCTGAAACTCTTGTAATTTTGCAGGAGAAAAAACAACCCTTCTATCTGGTGGGTTTTTACGCTCTTTTATAATTCCGAATTTCATCATTTTAACAAGTATTTATTTTGCTCGAAGATATTCCATTTTATAAAGCTATACAAACGCAATTATTATTGTTTTTATTATTAAATTTGCATGCTGTTCTTTAGAATGGTTTTTTGAAATCTTTTTTTTAAAAACTTTGTGTTTTACAAAAAAAACAAAAAAAACGGGGACGACTGGTTTTGACAGCGAGACGCGTTAAAATGTAAGCATACCGAGGAATGAAGTTACTACTCGTAAAACTTATTTCAACACTTTTAAACGGCGAAGATAACTACGCTTTAGCTGCATAATCTGAATTACAGTAAGATTGGCCTAGTCCCGCAAGGCGGGAAAGCTTTATGTCCACGAACAGCCTTGGTTTACGGCGTTTCACTTTTGGACATCGTAAAAGTAAACATAGAAATTTTGGCACTTCGACAAAGTTTTGAAACTAAAGAAGATAAGCTTTTAGTAGATTGTTTTTAATCAGCTATAAGACGAAAATTAATTAAAAACTAAGTATGTAGAAAGCCTTTTGGCCGCTTGTTTGGACCCGAGTTCGATTCTCGGCGTCTCCACTTTTAAAAACCTCAACTAAATGATAATCATTATGTTGAGGTTTTTTAATTAAACTTAATTTGCCAAAAAAAAAGTGTTTTTTTGTACTTTTTGATAAAACTCGTCTTAATTTTTGTTTAACTAAAACATGGATTAATTAAACATTTTATATCTTTGTAAAAAGATATAAAAGAAACTATATTTTAAATGTCAGAAAGCAAAAAACCAGATCAAGTAGTTTTTAATACAGAAACTCAAAAATATGATGCAGCATTAAAGCCATATGCAACCTCTGTTGGTGCTCCAGTAATTACAACCACAGATACTATTGCTTGGAAAAACAGAAGTATCAACAAAGTAAATCATAAAGTAAAAGCAAGGTATCTAGAGCTGAAAGAGGCGTATGACAAAATGCTAGAAGAATATGAGTACAATCAACTTATTTACAACGCAAAATTTACATTTGAGCCAATAATTGGAGAAACATACCATTTATACAAAAGAGAAAATGAGGAAACTTTCCTCTCGATTATTGCACCCGAACAATGTAATTTTAATGCAATAGGAAGTTTTTATTTAGATGCTGATCAAATCTGGAAAAAAATAGATAACGAACATGACAGATAATAAAAGTTATACAGAGAGAGAATTAGACAGAATTATAGAAATGGCCTGGGAAGATCGCACACCATTTGAAGCAATACTGTTTCAGTTTCAACTTACAGAAAAAGAGGTTATAAAAGTAATGCGAGGAAACCTTAAACCTTCTAGTTTTAAACGTTGGAGAAAACGTGTAAATAGTGGGGTAAGTCAGAAGCATTTAAAAAAACGTAACTCAGATATTAATCGGTTTAAATGTACTCGCCAAAAAGCAATTTCAGGAAATAAAATAAGTAAACGCTAAATGGATGTATTCGAAAATGAAAACACCTTCTTCCCTACTTCGTACGAAGAAGTTAAACAACGTTTAAAAACGATTGATCCTATTAAATATGGTAAAACTCGAAATTTCACTAACGGTGCTGTTACACATTTATCTCCCTACATATCACGGGGAATTATTTCAACAAAAATGATTTTTTTTGATGTTTTAAATCGTGGATACAATCCGAAACAAATAGAGAAATTTATTCAAGAATTGGCGTGGAGAGATTACTGGCAACAAATTTGGATTGCTAAAGGCGAAGCCATAAATCAGGATTTAAAAAACACACAAAATCCCGTTTCTAACACACAAATTTCTAATGCAATTGCTACTGCCACAACTAATATTGAAGCTATAGACAAAGCTATTACAGAGTTTTACAAAACAGGTTACATGCACAATCATTTAAGAATGTATGTAGCTGCTATTGCATGTAATATTGGGCAAAGCCACTGGTTAACTCCTGCAAAATGGATGTATTTTCATTTACTAGATGCAGACTGGGCTAGTAATGCTTTAAGCTGGCAATGGGTTGCTGGAGCTAATGCAAACAAAAAATATGTTGCCAATCAAGAGAACATCAATAAATATTGTTTTACCCAACAAAAAGATACTTTTTTAGACATATCGTATGATGCATTTCAAACCTTAAAAACTCCAGATATCTTAAAACAAACAATTGTTCCTTATTTAACAACCGATTTACCTATATCAACAGAAATTACAATAGATAAAAGTCTTCCTACTTGTATTTATAATTTTTACAATTTAGATCCTCTTTGGAAAAAAAACATTCAGGCAAACAGAATACTACTTTTAGAACCCTCGCATTTTAAAAAATATCCCGTATCGCAAAAATCTATTGATTTTACAATTAGATTTTCTGACGAAAACATTGAAGATATTCAAATTTATGTAGGCGAATTTGATGCACTTATTTCAGAGCATACATTAGCAACGGTTTATTACAAAGAACATCCTTTAAGCATGCATTATGAAGGTGTAGAAGAATCTAGAGATTGGATGTTTGATGTGCAAGGATATCATTCATCTTTTTTTGCGTTCTGGAAAAAATGCAAAAAACAACTTAAATATTGAACAAAAAGACTGTAAATATTGTTTGGTTAAAACGTGATATTCGTTCTCAGGATCATGAACCTTTGCAAAAAGCAATGCAAAGCGGAATTCCCTATTACATCATTTATATTTTTGAACCTTCTTTAATTGAGCATCCAGACACAAGCCCAAGGCATCTAAAGTTTATCTACCATTCAATCAAATCATTAAACAAAACGTTAGAACCTTTTAATAGAAATGTAGAAGTGTTTTATACAGAAGCTATTGAGGTATTTAATCACCTACAAGAAAATTATAATATTAAAACTATTTTCAGCTTTCAAGAAAGTGGCATACAACTTAGTTGGAATCGTGATAAAAAAATAAAAAAATTCTGCAGAAATCAACAAATCCACTGGAAAGAATATCAACGAGATGGTATACTTCGCGGTATAAAGAACAGAGATTCTTGGAGTAAGCATTGGCATACTAAAATGCATACACCGGTAATTAAAAATTTTTATAGATTTACCAATCAAGAAAAAATAGAACACCCCTTTTCACTTCCTAAAGAGGTTAAAAATCAATGGGAAAAATACCCTAAACAATTTCAACCTGCTGGTGAAGAAAATGCATGGAAGTATTTAAAATCTTTTACAAATCAAAGAGGTTTTAACTATCAAAAGCATATTTCAAAACCAACCGAAAGCAGAATTGCTTGCAGTAGGCTATCGCCATTTTTAGCTTGGGGCAATTTAAGTATCAAACAAGCATTTCAATTTATTGGTACGCATCCAAACGGCAAAAAAAATAGCAGGGCTTTTTCTGCAATGCTTACCAGACTACACTGGCATTGTCATTTTATTCAAAAATTTGAAACAGCTTGCAGCTACGAAACAGCTTGCATAAATAGTGGTTATGAATTATTAGTTCATAAAAAAAATGAGCATTTTTTAAAAGCATGGAAAACCGGTACAACAGGATATCCTTTAATTGATGCATGTATGAGAGCTGTAGAGCAAACAGGTTGGATTAACTTTAGAATGCGTGCAATGGTAGTTTCTTTTTTAACACTAAATTTAGATCAAGATTGGAGAGATGGCACGTATCCCTTAGCAAGACAATTTTTAGATTATGAGCCCGGCATCCATTATACGCAGTTTCAAATGCAAGCAGGTACAACTGGAATTAATACTGTTCGCTTATACAATCCTGTAAAAAACTCTCAAGAACATGATCCAGAAGGAGTTTTTATAAAAAAATGGATTCCAGAACTCGCAAATGTTCCAACTGAACATATTCATGAACCATGGAGGATGACAGCAATGGAACAAGTTTTCTGTAATGTTTCAATTGGCAAAGATTATCCTTTACCAATCGTAAATTTAGAAGAAAGTGCTCGTGTAGCTAGAGAAAAAATTTGGGGACATAAAAAACATCCTGCTGTATTAAAAGAAAGAACGCAAATACTGCAAGCACACGTAAATAGAAGAAAATGAAAAAACAACACCTTCCCAATAAAACATGTCTAGTATGTAAACTACCTTTTAATTGGCGGAAAAAATGGGAAAAGAATTGGAACGAGGTAAAATACTGTAGTGAACGCTGTAAAAGAAACAAATGAAAGAAATCAACTTAATATTTCCGCATCAATTATTTAAAGAATCACCAATTTTTGAATTGAATACCCCTATATATTTAATTGAAGAATTCTTGTTTTTCAAACAATATCCTTTTCATAAGCAAAAAATAGCATTTCATAGGGCAACGATGAAACGCTACCTAGATTTTCTTGAAAAAGAAAAAAAAAAAGAAGTAAACTATATCGAATCTATAACAGCTCTTTCTGATATTAGACTCTTAATTCCTAATTTAAAACAAAAGGGAATTGAACATATTAACTATATAGACACCACAGATAATTGGTTACAAAAA
Source organism: Polaribacter sp. (assembly GCA_029238315.1). Taxonomy (GTDB): domain Bacteria; phylum Bacteroidota; class Bacteroidia; order Flavobacteriales; family Flavobacteriaceae; genus Polaribacter. The sequence continues at coordinate 25,770 of JAQWGI010000025.1, forward strand.
AGGTTGAAAACAGCTTTTCTAGAAAATGGAATTACGGCAACAGAATATACTTCGCCTTTGTTTTTAAACACTAAAAAAGAATTAGGTCACTTTTTTAAAGCGGATAAGAAAAAGTTTCATCAAACTACATTTTATACAGAACAACGAAAAAAACAACACATACTCATTGATGATAATGGAAAACCTACTGGTGGTAAATGGACCTTTGATTCTGAAAATAGAAAAAAATATCCTGCTAAAAAAATACCGCCTGTAATTCATTTTCCTGATGTAGATCGTTATTATGTAGAAGCTAAAAAATATGCAGAAACACATTTTAAAGAAAACTATGGAACTGTAACAACACAGTCCTTGTATCCAACAAATTTTAAAGAAACAGAATCTTGGTTACAGCAATTTTTTGACAACAGATTTATGGAATTTGGAACTTATGAAGATGCAATTGTTGCAGAAAACTCTATCTTAAATCATAGCGTGCTAACACCCATGCTAAATATTGGCTTAATAACACCAAAAGAAATAATAAATGCATGCTTAAATTACGCAAAAGAGAATACTATTCCTATTAATTCTACAGAGGGATTTGTACGACAGATTATTGGTTGGAGAGAATTTATAAGAGGTGTTTATGAAATTAAAGGAAGTGAAGAACGCACCACTAATTTCTGGAAATTTACAAAGAAGATTCCTGCTTCTTTTTACAACGGAACAACAGGTATAGCACCCATTGATATTACTATTAAAAAAATACTAAAAACAGGTTACTGCCATCACATAGAGCGGCTAATGGTTTTAGGAAACTTTATGCTTCTGTGCGAATTTGATCCAGATGAGGTTTACAAATGGTTTATGGAAATGTTTATAGATGCCTATGACTGGGTAATGGTTACAAACGTATATGGTATGAGTCAGTTTGCAGACGGTGGCCTAATGGCAACAAAACCATACATAAGTGGCAGTAATTATTTAATGAAAATGAGCAACTATAAAAAAGGGCAATGGCAAGAAGTATGGGACGGACTTTTTTGGCGATTTATGCACACGCACCGTGATTTCTTTTTATCTAATCCACGATTAGGAATGCTAGTTAGAATGTTTGATAAAATGCCAAATGAAAAACAACAAACACATCTAAGCAATGGTGAAAACTATTTAAAAACTATAAATTTATAGCTATTATTAATTTTTATAATACACAAAAACAGGAAATAAAAATTGTAATTTATCGACAAATTTTAGAACTTAAAACAAATAAAAATGACATGGAAAGATGTAATTAACTATGCAACAAACGGCAACTTAAAACCAGACAGAACTAGTATCAAAACCTCTTCTGAATGGCAAGATTTACTTACTGCAGAGCAGTATCAAATTACGCGTTTAAAAGGCACCGAACGTGCTTTTTCTGGTGAGCATTGCACTTCTTATGAGACCGGAAAATACAGCTGTACATGCTGCAACACAGAACTGTTTGATTCTAGTATAAAATATAATTCAAATAGCGGATGGCCAAGTTTTACTGAACCTATTAAGGAGAATGCAGTTAAATACATTAAAGATACAACGCATGGAATGATCCGTGTAGAAATCTTATGCAATTCTTGCGACGCACATTTGGGACATGTGTTCCCTGACGGTCCAAAACCCAGCGGTTTACGTTTTTGCGTAAATTCTATTTCAATACAATTAAAAAATGAAGAATAATATAGAAACAGTTGTCCTTGGTGGTGGATGCTTTTGGTGTACAGAAGCTATATTTGAAGCCGTAAATGGTGTATTAGATGTAACCTCTGGTTATGCTGGAGGAACTGTACCAGGAAAACCAACTTATAGAGAAATATGCTCTGGATTAACAGGACACGCAGAAGTAGTGAAAATTACATTTGACAGCAGTATAATCTCGTTAGAAGATCTCATTTTAATTTTTATGACCACACACAATCCAACAACATTAAACCAACAAGGAGCAGATAAAGGAACACAATATAGGTCTGTAATATTTTATCAAAATACAAATCAAAAAATAACTTCAGAAAAAATAATTGAAAGTTTAGCCAATGTTTTTGACGCCAAAATTGTAACAGAAGTAAGTTTGTTGCCAACTTTTTTTGAAGCAGAAAAAGAACATCAAGATTTTTACAAAGAAAATACAGAACAACCTTATTGTAACTATGTGATTACTCCAAAATTAAATGCATTAAGAAAATTGCATGCTGAGAAACTAAAGTAAATCATAAAATTAAGTTAAAATAAACTACTGATATGCAGGGAAATAAATAAAAATCAGTACATTTAAATATATAATAAGAATTTCTTATTATTCTTTTTCATAGCAATTTCCCGTTTCATTAATTTGAAACGGGTTTTTTTATATCTTGCATAAAAAGTAAATTCTTGAAAAATATTATAATTTCTGTTACAAATGACTTAATAACTGATCAAAGGGTTGAAAAAATTTGCAACAGCCTCTTTAACAATAATTACAATATTGTACTTATTGGTAAAAAATTAAAAAGTAGTATTCCTATTAATAGAAAGTATAAAATAATTAGAATGTCTTTACTTTTTAATAAAGGATTCTTATTTTATGCTGAATATAATCTACGCTTATTTTTTAGAATTTTGTTCCTAAAAAAAGATATTTTAGTTTCAAATGACTTAGATACTCTTTTACCAAACTATATAGTAAGCAAATTGCAATCAAAAAAAATTATTTATGACAGTCACGAATTGTTTACAGAAATTCCAGAGCTTATCAATAGGCCAACCGTAAAAAAAATATGGCTGGAAATCGAAAAAAGTATAGTGCCTAAATTAAAAAATTGCCACACTGTATCTGATTCAATAGCCAATTTTTACTTCAACAAATACAATACAAATTTTTTAACTATCAGAAACTTACCCATTGCAAAAAATATAATTTTAGGAAATTTTCCTTTTGACACAAATGGTCAAAAGATTATTCTATATCAAGGAGCAGTTAACAAGGGAAGAGGAATTGAATTGATGTTAGAAAGCATGAAGTATCTTAAAAATTATATTTTTGTGATAATTGGTACTGGTGATGTTTTTGAAGATGTAAAGCTACAAGCATCAAAATTAATTTCTCAAAAAAAGGCTTATTTTTTTGGTAAATTACCTCCTCTAGAAATGCAAAAATTAACACCTTTAGCAGATATTGGTATTTCTTTTGAAGAAGATTTAGGATTGAATTATAGATATGCTTTGCCAAATAAAATATTTGATTATTTACATGCAGGAGTTCCTGTTTTAGTTTCAAATTTACCTGAAATGCATAAAATTGTTAATGAATATAAATTTGGTGAAACTATAAAAAACAGAAACCCACAAGTAATAGCAAAACAAATTGAAGCATTTTCTTTTAAGAAGAATTCGACAGAAATTATCAATGCAAAAAATAAATTAAACTGGAGAAGTGAAGAAGAAAAATTAATTTCTCTGTATCAAAATGCAAAATAGCAAAAAACTACATATTGTTTCTTTTAATATTCCGTACCCTCCAAATTATGGGGGAATTATTGATGTTTTTTATAAAATAAAAGAATTACATAAATTAAATATTGAGCTTTATTTACACTGTTTTGAATATGACAGGCCCCAGCAAAAAGAATTAGAAAAATACTGTAAAGAAGTATTTTATTATTCAAGAAAATCAAAAACTAAAACTCTTTTCTCAACAACGCCTTATATTGTTAAAAGTAGAGAAAACAATTTGTTAATTGATCGCTTAAAAAAGACCAATGCTCCTGTTTTATTTGAAGGCTTACACACAAGTTTTTCACTCACAAAAACAACTTTTAAATCAAAAGTATTTATTAGAACTCATAATATTGAACATGAATACTTTAAAGGTTTAGCAAAAAGTGAGTCCAACTTTTTAAAGAAGATATTTTATCAATTAGAAGCTTTAAAATTTAAGAAATATGAAAAAATCATTCGAAAAGCAGATGGTATTTTCAGTATTTCTGCTTTTGAACAAAAATATTTTTTATCAAAATATGGAAAAAAGTGCAATTACATACCTGCTTTTCACAAAGCAAATTTCTCTAAAAATACTCTTAATAGAGGAGATTACATTTTGTACCATGGAGATTTAAGAATTTCAGACAATATTAAATCTGCGTTGTATTTAATAGACATTTACAAGAACAGTTCTTTTAAATTGCTAATTGCTAGCAATGACAATTCTTTCATAAAAAATGAAGTAAAAAAACATAAAAATATTGAATTTAAGCGTATCAAAAATCAAGAAGAATTAAAAAACTTATTTGAAAGCGCACATATAAACACATTGATAACTTTTCAAAAAACAGGTATTAAGTTAAAATTACTAAATGCTATGTATCAAGGAAAATTTATCATTGCAAATACAGAAATGATTGCCGATACCGGTCTAGAAAACTTGTGTGAAATGGCAAATACTAAAGAAGAAATTTTACAGAAAACAGAGCTATTATTCAGTAGAGATTTTTGCGAATCTGAATTAAAAAAACGCAAAAAAAAACTAAATGGTTTTAATCCTGAAGCATCAGCAAAAAGAATGATTGAAATTATTTTTAAATAGTTGCTTGTTGGACAACTTCAAATAATTCTCCTCCTTCGCACTTAATCGTTTTTTGTTTAAATTTTACAATTAGTGCATAATCATGAGTTGCCATTAAAATAGATTTTCCGCTTTGATGAATTTCATTTAAAAGCTGCATTACTTCTAACGAAGTTTTAGGGTCTAAATTACCAGTTGGTTCATCTGCTAATATTAAATCTGGATCATTTAGCAAGGCTCTTGCAATAGCAATTCTTTGTTGCTCTCCACCTGAAAGTTCAAAAGGCTTTTTAAAACCTTTAGTTTTCATTGCTACTTTATCAAGGACTTCATTAATTTTAGAGGTCATTTTTTCTTTATCCTTCCAACCAGTTGCTCTTAATACAAATAATAAATTATCAAAAACAGTTCTATCGTTTAACAATTTAAAATCTTGAAAAACAATCCCTATTTTTCTACGTAAAAACGGAATGTCATTTTCTTTTAATTTCTTTAAATCAAATCCAACAATATTTCCTTCTCCTTTATTTAAATGTAAATCACCATAAAGGGTTTTCATCAAACTACTTTTTCCACTTCCTGTTTTGCCTATTAAATAGAAAAAATCTCCTTTTTCAATTTTTAAATTGACCTGTGATAGCACCAAATTATCTCTTTGATAAATATCTGCGTCTTCTAAATGTAAAATTGCATCTGTCATAAAAAAGTAGTTTTTACAAACTTATCATTTTCTTGTGAGTTTAAAGAAATATTAAGAGAATTAATCTACAACAATCTTTATATTTGATTTTTTATTGTGCGATATTTTTTCGGATTGCATATCAAACAAAAATAAAAAAAATGCGTTATAGTTTTCAAACAGCAAAAACCTTTTATAAAAATGAACATTCGCTTTGATATAAAAATTGCATTATTAATTGTTTTTACGTTAAATTTTAATGTTGTTTTTGGGCAACAAAGTAAAGCTTTCACCAATGAGTTTGCGAAGTACAACAATGCTTTAGAATTTTACAATAACAAGGCATATGCTGTGGCACAGAAAAAATTTAACAAACTAACAAACAAAAAAAACACTACCACAATAATAAAGGCTGATGCTACTTATTACGCAGCAATGAGTGCTATAAAACTGAATCAATCTGAGGCAGAGCAACTTGTTTTAAGTTTTATTCAAAACCATCCAAATAGCAATAAAAAAGAAGCTGCCTTTTTTAATGTTGGCACACACTACTTTGCACATAACAAAATGAGTTCTGCTTTAAAATGGTACACAAAGGTAAATCGAAATTTACTTCAAAGGGCACAACAAAAAGAGTTGGATTTTAAAATGGGCTACGCACTATTTGCTTCAGGAAAACTAACATTAGCCCAAGATAAATTTTTAGCATTAATTACAGATAGCACTTATGGAGATGATGCAAAATATTACTATGGATATATTGCATACAAACAAGCAGACTACAAAACTGCAGAATCCTATTTAACAGAAGTTGCTCAAAAGAATTCATATAAAAATGAAACTACTTACTACTTATTAGACATTAATTTTAAAGCTGGTAAATTTGAAAAAAGTATTGAAATTGGTAAAAACTTATTGCAAAGTAAAAAGCAAAAACAACATTCTGATATTTCTAAAATTATTGGAGAAAGTTATTTTAACTTAAAAAATTACAAAGAAGCTTTACCATATTTACAAGCATATAAAGGAAAACGTGGTAAATGGAATAATACCGATTATTATCAATTAGGATATGCTTTTTACAAGCAAAATGATTTTGAAAATGCAGTAAAAAACTTTAATAAAATTATAAGCCTAAAAAATGCGGTTTCTCAAAATGCATCTTATCATTTAGCAGAATGCTACTTATATTTAGACAAAAAAACTGAAGCTTTAAATGCGTTTAAAAATGCCAGTGAAATGGAATTTGATCCTAAAATTAAAGAGGATGCATTTTTAAATTACGCCAAATTAAGTTACGAACTAGGTAACCCTTACAAAAGTGTTGCAGCTGTATTGCAAGATTTTTTAAAGGAATATCCAACATCAAAATTTTATCAAGAAATAAATCAATTAGTTGTAACCTCATACTTACATCAACGAGATTTCAAAGGCGCATTAGAGTATTTAGCTAAAAAGAAAAGTAGCGAAAACAATAAATTCACAAAAGACGTTTCGTATTACAGAGGTGTACAATTATTTAATCTTAAAAAATTACAAGAAGCCTATCCTTATTTTTTAACTGCATCAAAATCTTCAGATACTACAATTAAAGTTTCTGCACTGTATTGGAAAGCAGAAACAGACTTTCAACTAAATAATTACAAAAAGTCTTTAGAAGGATTTATATCTTTTAAGAATACACTAGGTGCATCAAGAATTAATGAGTTTAAATCAATTGATTACAATGTTGCTTACTGCTATTTTAAGTTAAAGGAATATGAGAACGCAGCAAACGCATTCAATAATTTCATTAAAAAAATAGACGCTAAAAATGCATTATTTGATGATGCTAATATTAGATTAGCAGACTGTTATTTTGTTACAAAAAAATATACAAATGCAATTTTAGCTTATGATAAGGTTATCAATAATAATGGTGTTGGTGCCGATTATGCAACTTATCAAAAAGCAATAAGTTTCGGTTTTTTAGGAGATAATATTAAAAAAATAACCTATTTAAAAAATTTAGTTTCTAATTTTGAATTGACAACGCTACAAGACGATGGATTATTTCAATTAGCAAATACTTATGTTTCCACAAAAAACATAACAAAAGCACACGAGACCTTCAATACATTAATTCAAAAACACACAAAAAGTGCATATCTTTCTAAAGCGCTACTGAGACAAGGGTTGGTATATTACAACAATAATGAAAGCGAAAAAGCTTTGCTTAAATTTAAGAGAATTGTAAGCGCATACCCAAATTCTAACGAAGCAAAAGAAGCAGTTTCTAACGTAAGAAATGTATATGTAGATTTAGGTCAGGTTGAAGCATATGCTGCTTGGGTAAAAAATATTTCTTTTGTAAATGTAACTGATGCAGATTTAGATAACACAACTTTTGAAGCTGCAGAAAACAAGTTTTTAGAAAACAACACTGCAAAAGCTATTAATGGTTTTACTAAATATATTGCAACATTCCCTAATGGACTGCATGCTTTAAAGGCAAATTTTTACTTAGCTCAATCCTTGTCTAAAATAAATCAGCAAGAAAAATCCTTACCTTATTACGAGTATGTGGTTGCTCAAAATTTTAGCGAATTTAGCGAGGAATCTTTAAGCAAACTAGCACAAATATATCTCGAAAAAGAAGATTGGAAAAACGCAACTCCGCTATTAATTAGGCTAGAACAAGAAGCAAATTACCCTCAAAATATTTTATTTGCACAAAGCAACTTAATGAAAAACTATTACCAAGAAAATGAGTTTACAAATGCTGTTGCCTATGCAGAGAAAATTCTCCAAACAGAAAAGCTAGAAGAAAACTTGGTGTTTGAGGCTAAAATAATTATTGCACGAGCTGCCTTCAAAACAGATGATTTAAAAACTGCAGAAAAATTTTACAAAGAAATAGCAACAAAAACGAGTGGTGAATTAAAGGCTGAAGCCTTGTATTTTGATGCCTATTTTAAAAATATGGATAAAAAATATACTGCATCCAATAAATTAATACAAATATTAATTGCAGAAAATGCTTCATACAAGTATTGGGGTGTAAAAAGTTATGTAATTATGGCGAAAAACTATTATGGATTAAAAGATGCCTATCAAGCAACTTATATTTTAGAAAATATAATTAAAAATTTCAAACAGTTTGATGATGTAATTTTAGAAGCAAAAAAAGAACTTGCTACCATAAAAGAAAATGAAGCAAAAACAAACGAATCTGTTACTCCAAACAACAATTAAAAGAGATTAAATAATGCGAAAAATTGTATTCACACTTTGCGCCTGCACTTTGAGTAGTTTCTTAAATGCTCAAACAAACAAAGCGAAAGACACTATAAAAACAGAAGTTATAAATGTAATTACTTCTTACACACCAACAATTTCAGATGCGTTTAAAATAAGGAAGAATCCAAAAATAAAACTTGGGGTAAATTCACAAAGGAAACAATTGAAGTACCAAATATTCTCTGCGCCAGTTGCTTCTACTTTTACACCAAAAACAGGCATTGCAAAAAGCCTTAATATTGGAGCTAGAGATCAAATATTTAAAAACTATATTGCTGCTGGTTTTGGAAATAACTCAACCCCTTTTCTCGAAGCATTTTTAAATCATTCAATCAAACCTAAAAATAACATTGGTGTTTACACAAAATACATTTCATCAGAAAACAGTATTGATGCGACCCTTTTAAATAGTAATTATTCTCAAATGTATTTTGGCGCTTTTTACAAGCAAGAAGAACAAGATTACACATGGAAAGTTAATACAAACTATCAACAAAACACATATAACTGGTATGGTTTACCAAGCACAATTACTTATTTACCAACTACAATTGCAACAATTGAAGAAGCACAAACTTATACCAACTTTAACACTAATGCAGAAATTATTTTAGAAGATTCATTTCTAAAATCAACTCAAATAAAGCTCTCTCTATTCAGTGATGCATTTTCTAGCAAGGAACTACGTTTTGTAGCAAAACCTAAGTTTAAAATATCACTTAAAAATATTGGTAAAAATTTTAACGAGCTTGTTTTAAATACTTCTTTAGATTATCTAAATGGGCATTCGCAACAATCCTATAGCGCTCCAACAAAATTAGAACACAGCTTTTTTACGCTTGGAGTTTTTCCAAAATATAATTTTGAGCACAAGAAATTCAACTTTAGTGTTGGAACAAAAATATATTTCACATCCGATATAGAAAACAAAGCACATCAATTCTATGCATATCCAGATATCAACATAAATTATCCAATAGTTGAAAATCATATGTATTTGTATGTTGGTGCTAGCGGGGATTTAAACACCAATACAATTCAAAATTTAACAGAGCTAAATCCATACATTTCTCCAACACAATTTATTACACAAACGAATCAGAAATATGATTTTTTTAGTGGATTGCATGGAAAACTATTATCTAACATAAGTTATAACTTGAAAGTAAGTTATAGTGATGAAGACGACAAAGCCTTGTTTGTTCAAAACAACTCAAAAACTGATGGAATAACAAGTGCCGGATTGTTGGGATATGAATACGGAAACTCTTTTTCTGTGATTTATGATGATGTACAAACACTTTCTTTTTCCGGGAAAATTAGTATGGATATTGACAAAAACTTAGTTGTTGGAGCATACGGAGAGTTCAATTCGTTTACATTAGCAAATCAAACAGAAGCTTGGAATTTACCATCAATAAATACTGAAATATTCGCAAATTACAAAACATCAAAATGGTATGCTGGTGCAACTATTTTTGCTGTTTCTCAAAGAAAAGACGTAACTTTTAACACAACATACCCATCTTCAATTAACGGAACACAAACCTTAAAATCTTTTCTAGATTTGAACATTAATGGAGGATATCACATAAACAATCAATTTACAGTTTTTTTAAAAATAAATAATATTACAAACTCAAAGTATCAGCAGTTTAGTAATTTTAATGTTCAAGGGCTTCAGGTTCTAGGTGGCGTGAGTTATCAATTTGACTTTTAACATAACCTTACGCTCAATTAGATGTAACTCCCTAAAACACAAAAGAAAGCTTATCTTTAAGTTAAGCTTTCTTTTTGTCATTGATTTTATGTAGATTTATACACTATTATAAAACAACAACTAATGAAAAAACTATCCATCCTTTTTCTATTCGCAATATTTATAATTGCTTGCAATGAAAAGAAAGACACAGAACAAGCAATCAAGGAATTAACTGCAGAAGAAAAAATTGACAAAACCAATATCAAATCTATCTTTGACACTGCTTTAACTAAGGGAAAATCTTACGAATGGCTTCGCGATTTAACCACAAATATTGGCGGAAGATTATCGGGATCTCCTGAAGCAGCAATGGCAGTAAAATGGGGAGAGAAAGTAATGAGAGAAGCTGGCTTAGATTCTGTTTGGCTACAACCAGCAATGGTTCCACATTGGGTTAGAGGAGAAAAAGAAGTTTCTTATTTTGTGTCTAACGGAAAAAAAGTTGACATGGCAGTTTGTGCTTTAGGAAGCTCAATAAGTACACCAACAAACGGGGTTTTTGCAGAGGTAATTGAAGTTTTTAGCTTAAAAGAAGCTGAAGCTTTAGGTGATAAAGCAAAAGGGAAAATTATCTTTTACAACAGACCTTTTGACAATACAATTATAAATACATTTAGCGCATACGGCGGTTGTGTAGATCAACGAGGAAGTGGCGCTGCAACTGTTGGTAAATTTGGAGCTTTGGCAGTAATTGTACGTTCAATGACAAATAATATTGACAATTATCCACACACAGGAACGATGCGTTATGGAAATATTCCAGAAAGCGAATACATTCCTGGAGCAGCAATTAGCACATTAGCTGCTGAAACATTAAGTAAACAATTAAAAAAAGATCCAAACTTAAAAGTATATTTAAAACAGAGCAGTAAAAACTTACCAAAAGAAAAATCGTTTAATGTGATTGGTGAAATTAAAGGTTCAGAAAATCCTGAAAAAATTATTGTTGTCGGTGGTCATTTAGATTCTTGGGATTTAGGTGATGGAGCACATGATGATGGAACAGGAATTGTACAGTCTTTAGAAGTTTTACACATTTTAAAGACAAATAATATTAAACCAAAAAACACCATTCGTGTGGTTTTCTTTATGGATGAAGAACAAGGCGGTGGTGGTGCAGATGCATATGCAGATGCTGTAAAAACCACAAAAGAAATTCATATTGGAGGTTTAGAATCTGATGCTGGCGGGCACACGCCAAGAGGATTTACAATAGATGCAAATGCTGCAAATACAGAGATGTTAAAGAGTTGGAAAAAACTTTTAGCTCCTTATGGATTACACGATATTATGAAAGGTGGAAGTGGCGCAGATATTAGTCCATTAAAGTCTGATGGTGTTACCCTTGTTGGGTATCGTCCAGATCCGCAGCGTTATTTTGATTATCATCATGCAGCAACAGATACTTTTGATAAAGTAAACAAAAGAGAACTTGAGCTAGGAAGTGCTTCTATGGCAAGTATGATTTATTTAATGGATAAATATTTATACAATAACACGCCAATTATACCCTAGTTAGTATGACAATTACAGTTCAAATCATTAAAATTGTTTTTGGTATATTTTTTATGTTTGCAGGCATTATGCACATTATAAAACCATCTTTTTTCAAACATTTTATTCCAAATTCATTGCCAAAAAAAACAGTAAATTATGTAGTTGGCGTAATTGAATTCAGTTTAGGATTGGGCTTGTTTTTTAATGAAACTACTCAAAAATCTGCCATTGGTATTTTTGTTTTAATGATCGTATTTTTGCCCATTCATGTTTGGGATGCAACCAAAGAACGTCCTGCAATAGGATCAAAACGAACAGCAATTATTAGAATTCCTTTGCAATTTTTATTAATGTATTGCGCTTATTTAATTTACACAACACCATGAAAAAATTTATTTTAACACTTAGTATTATCGGTTTGTTTACCGCTTGTCAACAACAAGAAAAAGCAGATTTTATTGTTATCAATGCAAATGCATATACAGTTAACGAAGGATTTGACAAAGCAGAAAGTTTTGCTGTAAAAGACGGAAAATTTATTGGAGTTGGCTCTAATGACGCCATCCAAAATAGTTTTATATCAACAGAAACAATTGACGCAAAAAATCAAACTATTGTTCCTGGATTAATTGACGCACACTGTCATTTCTACGGATTGGGATTAAGTCTCCAAAAAGTAGATTTACGTGGCACAAAAAGCTATGACGAAATTTTAGAAAAATTAAAAGCATTTAAAGAAGAAAAAAAGGCAGATTACATTACGGGTCGTGGCTGGGATCAAAATGATTGGGATGTAAAAGTATTTCCAACAAAAGAAAAATTAGACAAGTTATTTCCAAATACACCTGTTGCCATTACTCGTGTTGATGGACATGCTTTATTTGTAAATGAAGCTGCTTTGAAATACTCAGGATTGTCAAGCACCAAATTTCCAAAGAAAATTACTGGCGGTGAATTCATTACAAAAAACGGAAAATTAACAGGTGTTTTAATTGATGCTGCAATGGGTTATATTAAAACTCCTAGTACCACAAAAAAGGAAGAAATTCAAGGATTATTAGATGCTCAAAAAGTAACTTTTAGCTACGGATTAACAACTGTAAATGATGCAGGAGTTAGCAAATCTACCATCGACTTAATGGATAGCTTGCAAAAAACTGGAGATTTAAAAATGCGTATTTACGCAATGGTTTCTGTAAGTCAGAAAAACTTAGATTACTATTTGCCTAAGGGAATTATTAAAACAAATCGTTTAAATGTGCGTTCTTTTAAAGTCTACGGAGATGGCGCATTAGGCTCTCGTGGTGCTGCAATGCGTAAATCGTACAGCGATAGAAATAATCATTTTGGTGCATTGATTTTTGAACCAAAGAGATATACAGAAATTGCAGCACAAATCGCAAAATCTGACTACCAAATGAACACACACGCAATTGGAGATTCTGCAAACACACATATTTTAAAAACGTATAAATCAGCTTTAAAAGGTCAGAATGATAGACGTTGGAAAATTGAGCACTCTCAAATAGTATCTCCAGAAGATTTTGACATGTTTGACAATATTGTTCCTTAAATTCAACCAACAAACGCAACTTCTGATATGTATTGGGCTGGTGATAGAATTGGAAAAGAACGTTTAAAAGGGGCATACGCTTTTAAAGATTTATTAAACAAATACGGAAGTGTTGCTTTAGGTACAGATTTCCCAGTAGAACAAGTAAGTCCATTTTTAACATTTTCTGCAGCAGCAACACGCCAAGATATTGAAGGGTATCCTGAAGGCGGATTTCAAATGGAAAACGTTTTAAGTAGAGAAGAAACTTTACGCGGAATGACTATTTGGGCTGCACATTCTAACTTTGAAGAAAACGAGAAAGGTAGTATTGAAGTTGGTAAGTTTGCAGATTTTGTAATTCTAAACCAAAACATAATGGAGGTTGAAGGCAATAAAATTCATAAAACTAAAGTAATCGCAACCTATTTAAACGGAGAGAAAGTGTATTAAAGCAAGTAATAATTTCTTGCTTAACAAAACAAACTACATATCTAAGGTGTAGACTAAAAAAAGCGAACGGTATTGTTCGCTTTTTTTATTTTCAAAATTTAGATTCCAAAAAACATGTCCTTTATTTTTATTATTAAGTATCCTAAAAATCATATATATTCGCCATTCAAAATACAAATATCCAAAAGCATGAAACCATATTTAGTTTTATTTTTAATGATTTTTTTTATTTCTTGCAGTAACGATGAAGATAATTACAGCACAGAAAATGATTTAGAAATTCAAGAATACATTAAAAGGAACAACTTAAACGCCACCAAAACTGCAAGTGGATTATACATTGTGATAACTGATCAAGGAAATGGCGCAAAACCAACTTCTAGCTCTTCTGTAACAGTAAATTATAAAGGTTATTTTACTGATGGAAGCCGTTTTGATCAAGGGCAAAATGTAACATTTAATTTAAATCAAGTGATTACAGGTTGGTCTGAAGGATTAACACATTTTAATGAAGACACTCAAGGTTGGCTCTTGGTCCCGTCTCATTTAGGCTACGGAAGCAACGGATCTAATTCAATTCCTGGTGGATCTGTATTAATTTTTAGTATTCATTTATTAAAAATTAATTAACGAATCGATGTTATAAAATCACTTATTTTATCAGTACCGTTTATAGCTAATTCCTTAATAAAAGCAGAACCAATAATGGCTCCACCTGCATATTTACAAGCTGTTTTAAATGTTTTATTATCAGAAATTCCAAATCCAATAATTAAACTACTCTTTAAATTCATTGCTTTGACACGCTCAAAATAAGCAATCTGATTGTTAGAAATATCTCCTTTTGCCCCAGTAATTGAAGCAGATGCAACAACATAAATAAAAGCATCTGTTAACGCATCAATTTTTCTAATTCTTTCTTCAGATGTATGTGGCGTAATTAAAAACACATTTGTCAATCCATATTTATTAAATAATTGTTGGTAATGACTTTCATATTCAACCATTGGTAAATCTGGAAAAATAACTGTTTCAATTCCGCAATCTACACATGCTTGACAAAATTTATCCTCTCCATACTTTAATAACTGATTCAAATAACCCATTAAAACTAACGGTGTAGAGTTTGTTTCTTTAATTGATTTTAATTGCTCAAAAACAACATCTAAATTCATACCGTTTTGTAAAGCAACTTGACTACTATCTTGTATTGTTGGTCCATCGGCTAAAGGATCTGAATAAGGCAAACCAACCTCAATAAAATCTACACTATTATCGCTTAATTTTTCAATAATTTTTGTTGTGTCGTTTAATTTTGGATAACCAGCTGTAAAGAAAATCGACAATAAATCTTTCTTTTGTTGAAATATGTTTGTTAATGAATTCATTGTTTTGTCTTTTTTTTTGTTTTGTCATTCCCGAGAAATCGGGAATCTATTTTTATCGAAGTTTGGATTCCGCATCAAGTGCGAAATGACAATTAATCTTCTAAATGATTGATATACGTTTCTAGATCTTTATCGCCTCTTCCAGATAAATTTATAACTACCACTTGGTCTTTTTTTAGTTGCATCTTAGGCAATACTGCTAAGGCATGTGCTGTTTCTAAAGCAGGAATAATTCCTTCAATTTTTGTCAACTCATAAGCTGCAACAAGCGCTTCATTGTCTGTTGCGTTCATAAACTTTGCTCTTTTAGTTTCATATAAAAAAGCGTGTAAAGGTCCAACTCCTGGATAATCTAATCCAGCAGAAATTGAATAAGGCTCTACAATTTGTCCGTATGTATCTTGCATTAAAATGGTTTTACTTCCATGAATTACACCCACTTCTCCTAATTGAGAAGTAGCTGCACTTTCTCCAGAATTAACTCCCAAACCAGCAGCTTCTACAGCAATTAGCTCTACATCTTCATCATCTAAATAATTATAAAAAGCCCCAGCAGCATTTGAGCCACCACCAACACATGCAATAATTGTATCTGGGTTTTCTTTACCCGTTTTTTCTTTTAATTGCCATTTCATTTCTTCAGAAATAATTGCTTGTAAACGTGCAACCATATCTGGATGAGGCGCAGGGCCAACTACAGATCCAATTAAATAAAAAGTTTCTGGATGCTGAATCCAATATCTTATGGCTTCATTTGTAGCATCTTTTAACGTTTTAGAACCAGAGGTTGCTGCAACAACCTTGGCACCTAACATCTTCATTCTAGCTACATTTGGCGCTTGTCTAACAATGTCTTTTTCACCCATAAAAACGGTACAATCTAAACCCATCAGAGCACAAACCGTAGCTGTAGCAACACCATGTTGCCCCGCTCCTGTTTCTGCTATAATTTTTGTTTTACCTAATTTTTGGGCAATCAAAATTTGTCCAATTGTATTATTTACTTTGTGAGCTCCAGTATGATTTAAATCTTCGCGTTTTAAATAAATAGTTGCTCCATACTTCTCAGACAAACGTTTTGCAAAGTACAAAGGCGTTGGTCTTCCAACATAATCTTTTAACAACGATTTATATTCTGTTTGAAATGCTTCCGACTCTATAATTTGTATATAGTTATCCGCTAATTCTTGCACGTTTGGATGCAACAATTCAGGAATAAATGCACCTCCAAATTGTCCGTAATATCCGTTTTTATCTGGTTGAAATTTTGATTTCATATGTATAATATTCTGTCATTGCGAGGAACGAAGCAATCTTTATCTTGAAATTACTTCACTTTGTTTGTAATGACGATTTTTTTAAATTTATTTATATTTTCTACTGATTTCAAACCAGCCTTTAATTCAAATTTACTGTTAACATCAAGGGCATAAATAGGCAAATTTGTTTTTGCAACTTGTTTTATTTCTTTTACTTGATCTAGACCAATTCCGCCACTTAAAAAAAAAGGTTTTTCAAAAAGATAATTTTCTAATACTTTCCAATCAAAAGTAATTCCATTACCTCCTCGTTCTTTACCCTTTGTATCAAATAAAAAATAATCAACAACTTCTATATAAGGTTGTAGCATATTAAAATCGAATTCGTCTTTTATGCTGAAAACTTTTATAATCTCTATCGAAATGTCATCTCGAGCACAGTCGAGAGATCTTAATTCCTCGATGTATTGCACACTTTCATCTCCATGTAATTGCACCGCCTTCAAATTGTATTTATTTACTTTTGAGGCAACTTCATCAATAGTTGCATTTACAAAAACACCTGTTTTTTTTATTGATTTTGGAAGCTCCGGAATTATTCCATCAAAATTTCTTTTTGATTTATCGTAAAAAATAAACCCTAAATAATCAGGTTGTAAATCAGCTACTTGCTGAATATTTTCTACATATTTCATTCCACAAACCTTCAGTTTCATCTTATCGTATTTGACTAATAAATTCTTGACAAGCTTCTCCCGGGTTTTCTGTCTTCATAAATGTTTCACCTATTAAAAAACCTTGAAAACCATATTCTTTTAATCCAGTAATAATTCTCGGATCTGAAATTCCGCTCTCAGAAACCTTTATACAAGAAGCAGGAATTTGATTTGCCAATAACATAGAGTGTTCTAAATCTACTTCAAACGTTTTTAAATTACGGTTATTAATTCCGATAATTTTATTATCTAAATCATTAATTTTATCTAAATCTTCTTGCGTATGCACTTCATATAAAACCTCTAAACCTAAATCGTTTGCAAGGTTTCCATAGTTTTTTAATTCTATTGATGTTAAACAAGATGCGATTAACAAAATAACATCAGCTCCAATTGCTTTTGCTTCTACAATTTGAAATCCATCAACAACAAAATCTTTTCTTAAAATAGGTTTTTGTTGATTTACAATTCTTGCTTCCATCAAATCTGCCATCGTTCCACCAAAAAAAGAAGTATCTGTTAAAATAGATTGCGCAGCTACATTAGCGTCTAAATAACCATTAGTTACTTCTTCAATTGTTGCCTTATCATTAATTATTCCTTTGGATGGAGACTGGCGTTTAAATTCAGCAATAATTCCTGTTGAACCCACTTCTAATAAAGAAGATTTTAATGAAATTCCTGTTCTTTTAAATTTCGGACTTTCCACTAATTTTTTAACAGGAACTTCTGCTTTTATCTTTGCAATTTCCTTCTTTTTAAATGCGATTATTTTATCTAAAATTGTCATATAAATAATTACTAATTTTTAATTATGAATTACGAGTTTGAATTTCTAATTGTCTTTTGAATACTTCCGATAATCTTTAATATTTCTTCAATATCTTTTAATAAGGATTCTGATTCTTTTTCCGACAAATAATCAGTGTCTTTTAAAAGTCGAATCCAATAATGAGATTCTCTAGCTTCTTTATAAGCAATTGTTAACTTTGCGAAGAAATCTTTTCTGCTTTGATTTCCAATTGCTTCTTCTACATTTGCTCCAATAGATGTTCCTGATCGTAATAACTGTTTACTTAAAACAAATTCTTTTTTTTCTTGAGATAAATGCTTGTATAATTTCACAACTCTAACAGCAAAATCATAACTTTTTATCTGAATTATATTATCTTTTTTCATAACTAAAAATTTATAATTCGTAATTACGAACTCGCAATTAACTTTTCTAAACTTTGTTTTGCTTTTCCTGAAAACAATGATTCTTTAGCTTCTGCAAAAGTATCATGAAAAGATTTCTTTTCATCAACAATTTTCAAAGCAAATGCGGCATTAGTTAACACTACATTATTTTGTGCTTCGCTTCCATTTCCTTCTAAAATATTTTTGAAAATTTTTGCTGCATCAGCAACAAAATTGCCTCCAAAAATTTCTGATTGTTGAATTCTTTTTTGACCTAAATCTTCTGGATTTATGAATTGCTCTCCATTTTTTGTAAATAATTTAAATCCGCTTGTTAAAGAGATTTCATCATAACCATCTAATGCGTGTACAATACCGTAATTGGTCTTTTCCTCTTGTAAAATATAATTATACAAACGTGCAACCTCAACATTAAAAGTTCCTAATAATTGATTTTGCGGCGAACTCGGATTGACCAAAGGACCTAACATATTAAAGAACGTTTTTAACTTTAACGCTTTTCTGGTTGGTCCAACTGCTTTCATTGCAGGATGAAATTTTGGCGCATGTAAAAAACAAATATTCGCTTTTTCTAAATGTTCTTTTAAAATATTTTCGTCATTTGTGAATTCGTAACCAAAACTGGCTAACATATCTGAAGAACCAGATTGTGAAGACACAGAATAATTTCCGTGTTTTGCAACTTTCTGACCAGTTCCTGCAACAATAAATGATGTTAATGTAGAAATGTTAAACGTATCTTTTCCGTCACCGCCAGTTCCAACAATATCAATGGTATTATAATCTGAAAAATCTACTTTAATTGCCAATTCTTTTAATGCATTTCTAAAACCAGAAAGCTCATCTACCGTAATTGGACGCATCATAAAAACCGTCATAAACGAAGCTAAATGTGCATCGTTATATTTCTCTGCCGCAATGTTAATCAAAACCTCTTTTGCTTGAGATTGTGTTAATCTTTTATGCTGATATAAATCGTTTAAAATATCTTTCATTTTATGCTGAATTTACTTGTACTGAACTTGGTTCAGTATTTCAGTATCTTTTCTATTATTTAGATGCTGAATCAAGTTCAGCATTCAACTCTACCGAGTTGATAAAATTTCTTACAATTTGCTCTCCAACTTCTGTTAAAATACTTTCTGGATGAAATTGTACAGCAGAAATTGGAAATGCTTTATGTTCTATGGCTTGAATTCCGCCTTTTTCATCTCTTGCAGTAACAATTAATTCTGAAGGAAAACCTTCATCGGAAGCCAACCAAGAATGATAACGTGCTGCTAGAAATGTTTTAGGAATATCTTTAAAGATAACGCAGTCGTCATTTATTACCTTCATTTCTGTTGCAACTCCGTGAAAAACTTCTTCTAAGTTGATAATTGTTCCACCAAAAACCTCTGTAATTGCTTGTAGCCCCAAACAAACACCAAATATGGGTTTTTTATCTGAATACGTTTTAATAACGTCTTTTAAAATGCCCGCTTCATCAGGAATTCCAGGGCCTGGAGAAAGCATAATTAAATCGAACTTCCCTACTTCTTCGAGGCTAATTTCATCGTTTCTAAAAACTGCAGGAGATACTCCTGTTATTTTTTCAACCATGTGAACCAAATTATAAGTAAACGAGTCGTAATTATCTAATATTAATATGTTCATTTTTTATTTATTCAAAAATTGAATGATTAAATAATTTAAAAATCCTTGAATCTTTAAATTTTCAATCTTTTAATAACTTATATCTTTTCTGCTAAAAGCAACGCTTTCTTTAACGCTGCTAATTTATTATTTACTTCTTGCAATTCCTTTTCTTCATCAGAATGAATTACAATCCCTGCTCCTGCTTGAGAATACAATACATTATTTTTACTCACAAAAGAACGAATTGCAATCGCCAAATTTACTGAGCCATTTAGTCCGATAATCCCGACTGCACCACCATAAAATCCGCGAGTTTGATTTTCATATTTATTAATCAATTCCATTGCTTTGTATTTGGGTGCGCCACTTAAGGTTCCTGCTGGAAAAGTATCTCCAACAATTTCAATCGGATTTCCTTTTATTTTTCCACGAACTGTAGAAACTAAATGAATTACATGGCTAAAATACTGCACTTCTTTAAACACCTCAACAGTTACATTATCTGCATGTTTACTCAGATCATTTCTAGCTAAATCTACCAACATTACATGTTCTGCAGTTTCTTTTTTATCTTCAGAAAGTTTCTTACCTAACTGAATATCTTTGGTCATATCTCCTGTTCTTCTAAAAGTTCCGGCAATAGGATTTATAGTTGCTTTTCCTTCAGAAATTTTAATTTGCGCCTCTGGGGAAGAGCCCATTAACTTAAAACTTCCGTAGTCAAAATAAAATAAATATGGTGACGGATTTATAGAACGCAAAGCTCTGTATACATTAAATTCGTCTCCTTTAAACTTTTGTTGAAATTGGCGCGATAACACTAACTGAAACACATCTCCTCTTTTACAATGCTCTTTTGCTTTTACTACATACTCTTTAAAATCTTCATCCGAGCAATTTGACGTTTCACTACCAACAATATCAAATTTTTGCGTATTAAAAGTTTGTGCTTCAATAATGGTTTCAATTTCTGAAATTCTTGATTCGGTTCCTTCTTCTATATTTTCAATTAAGGTCATTTCATCATTAAAATGATTGATGGCAATAATAAATCGATAAAAACTATACTGCATTTCTGGAATTGCAGAAGGCGCATCTTGATTGTCAAATTTGATGGTTTCAAAATACTGAACAGCATCAAAAGTTGTGTACCCATACAAGCCATTAAACGATTTAATTTCTTCATCACACTCTAAAGCTACCTTGTTAGAAAAGTGATCAAATAACTGATAGAAATTACCATCAATTTTCTGGCTATCAATATCTTTTCCTTTATAGTTTGTAGCAAAATTATTTTTATTCACTTTCATAGAAAACACAGGTTCTATCGCAATAAAAGAAAAACTTTCTTCTTTACTGTGATAGTCTGAACTTTCTAACAATAATGTATTAGAGAATTGATCTCTAAAACGCAAATACAAACCAACGGGCGTAATGGTGTCTGAAATTCGTTTTTTAGTTATTGTATTAAATTTAATTTTCTTCATGTATGCTGAACTTATTTCAGTATCCTAATATCTTATTATTTAATTCTAAATGATGCTGAAATAAATTCAGCATAAAAAAAGGCTTATCGTGAGATAAGCCTTTTTTTTATATTTTACATATAGGTTTTCTTCTCACTTATTGATTAAGAGAGTTCCACCACCATATATTTTGTTGTTTCATCATTGAATTACAAATGTATGATAGATTTTTATTCTGACAAATATTATTTCGTTTTTTTCTAAAAAAGCAGAAATCTCTTTTTAATTTAAAAAACAACATGGATAAAACATCGCTTTTGAGAGGTTTTTTTGATTTATTAAAAAACAACACAAAATCAAAACCTGTAAATTAAAAAATAACGTAGTTTTTAAGCGATTTAAGAGACTTTTGCGCAATTAACAAATGTTGATAAATACAACAAAAATCAATCGTTTCTCTTTTAAAAAAAGCCATAATTGATTAAATTTGTTTTATTAAATTTCGTTTTTTGATAAGCGATTTTTATAGACAAAAAATCAATCGTCATTGCAAACAAAGTGAAGCAATCTCTCATTAAAAGATTACTTTATCATTTTTCCTCGCAATGACCTAATTAAAATAATATAATGAGCGAAGACAAAAAAAATAATTATGATGCTTCCAGCATACAGGCACTAGAAGGAATGGAACACGTAAGAATGCGTCCTTCAATGTATATTGGAGACGTTGGCGTGCGTGGTTTACATCATTTAGTATACGAAGTTGTAGACAACTCTATTGATGAAGCAATGGGAGGCCATTGTGATAGTATAGAAGTAACTATTAATGAAGATAATTCTATTACCACCAAAGATAACGGTCGTGGAATCCCAGTTGGAATACACAAAAAAGAAGGCGTATCTGCATTACAGGTTGTAATGACCAAAATTGGAGCTGGTGGTAAATTTGATAAAGACTCTTACAAAGTTTCTGGAGGTTTACACGGAGTTGGTGTAAGTTGTGTAAATGCACTCTCTGAACACCTAACAGCAACAGTACATAAAGAAGGTAAGGTTTGGCAACAAGAATACTCAAAAGGAAAAGCACTATACCCTGTTAAAACAGTTGGAGAAACTGATTTTACAGGAACCATCGTTACATTTTCTCCAGATGCAACAATTTTTGCTCAAACAACAGAATACAATTACGAAACACTTGCAACTAGAATGCGAGAATTATCGTTTTTAAACAAAGGAATTACCATAACTTTAACTGACAAAAGAAATACAGATGATGAAGGAAACTTTATCTCTGAAATTTTTCATTCTGATGAAGGTTTACCAGAATTTATAAAATATTTAGATTCTACACGTGAGCAATTAACAACAACCGTAATCTCAATGGAAGGTGAGAAAAATGGAATTCCTGTTGAAGTTGCCATGGTGTATAACACCTCATATTCAGAAAATCTACACTCGTATGTTAATAATATCAACACACACGAAGGTGGAACGCATTTATCTGGTTTTAGACGTGGATTAACACATACTTTAAAAAAATATGCAGACGATTCTGGTTTATTAAAAAACGTAAAGTTTGAAATTGCTGGAGATGATTTTCGTGAAGGATTAACAGCAATTGTTTCTGTAAAAGTTGCAGAACCACAATTTGAAGGACAAACAAAAACTAAATTAGGAAACAGAGAAGTATCTTCTGCTGTTTCTCAAGCAGTTTCAGAAATGCTAACTGATTATTTAGAAGAAAATCCAAACGATGCAAAAACCATTGTTCAAAAGGTAATTTTAGCAGCAAATGCTCGTCATGCAGCTCGTAAAGCCAGAGAAATGGTGCAACGTAAAACAGTGATGAGTATTGGTGGTTTACCTGGTAAATTATCAGATTGCTCTGAGACAGATCCAGAACAATGTGAAATCTTCTTAGTAGAGGGAGATTCGGCCGGTGGTACAGCAAAACAAGGACGAGATAGAAATTTTCAAGCCATTTTACCATTACGTGGAAAAATTTTGAATGTTGAAAAAGCAATGCAACATAAAGTTTTTGAAAACGAAGAAATCAAAAACATGTTTACAGCCTTAGGAGTTTCTATCGGAACAGAGGAAGATCCAAGAGCTCTAAATTTATCTAAAATACGTTATCACAAAGTAGTAATTATGTGTGATGCCGATGTAGATGGATCGCATATTGCTACTTTAATTCTAACTTTTTTCTTTAGATATATGAGAGAAATGGTAGAACAAGGATATATTTACATTGCAACACCACCATTATATCTGGTTAAAAAAGGTCAAAAAAGAGAATATGCTTGGGATGACAATCAACGTGATTTAATTGCACAGCAAATGGGCGGATCTGTTAATATTCAGCGTTACAAAGGTTTAGGAGAAATGAATGCAGAACAATTATGGGACACAACCATGAATCCAGAATTTAGAACCTTGCGTAAAGTAGTTATAGATAATGCAACAGAAGCAGACAGAGTATTCTCCATGTTAATGGGAGATGAAGTTCCTCCAAGGAGAGATTTTATCGAAAGAAATGCAAAATATGCAAACATTGATGCATAACTCAATTGATCTATAATTAGTTAAAAAATACAGTTCGTAATTGAACTGTATTTTTTTTTGATTTATTAGCATTCAGTTTTTAATATAAAAAAGCATAAGACGAGTTTAAAAACATTTAAAAAAATAAAAAACAGTCTTATTTTGATTTCGTTAATTATGAATAATTTATAGTACTTTTGTGGAACAAAATTTATTATCACAATTAAAAAAAATAAAAATGAAAGTAACAGTTGTAGGCGCTGGTGCAGTTGGCGCAAGTTGTGCAGAGTACATCGCTATTAAAAATTTCGCATCAGAAGTTGTAGTTTTAGATATTAAAGAAGGCTTCGCAGAAGGTAAAGCTATGGATTTAATGCAAACCGCTTCTTTAAACGGTTTTGACACAAAAATTACCGGTTCTACGAACGACTATACAAAAACAGCAAATTCTGATATTTGTGTAATTACATCTGGGATTCCTAGAAAACCAGGGATGACCCGTGAAGAATTAATTGGTATTAATGCAGGAATTGTAAAAATGGTTTCCGCAAGCTTAATTGAACATTCTCCGAATACAATTATCATTGTAGTTTCTAACCCAATGGACACAATGACTTACTTAGTACACAAAACAACTGGCTTACCAAAAAATAGAATTATAGGAATGGGTGGAGCTCTAGATTCTGCTCGTTTTAAATACCGTTTAGCGGAAGCATTAGATGCTCCAATTTCTGATATTGACGGAATGGTAATTGGAGGACATTCTGACAAAGGAATGGTGCCTTTAACACGTTTAGCTACAAGAAATTCTGTTCCGGCTTCTCAATTTATCTCTGAAGAAAGATTAGCCCAAGTTTTACAAGACACTAAAGTTGGTGGCGCAACATTAACTGGATTACTAGGAACTTCTGCCTGGTATGCACCAGGTGCAGCAGTTTCTGGATTAGTACAAGCAATTGCTTGTGATCAAAAGAAAATTTTCCCTTGCTCTGCTTTATTAGACGGAGAATATGGATTGAACGATTTATGTATCGGAGTTCCTGTTGTTTTAGGGAAAAACGGAATTGAAAGTATTGTAGAAATTGAACTAAGCGATGCTGAAAAAGCACAAATGCAAGAATCTGCTACTGGAGTTAAAGCTACAAACGGATTACTAGAACTATAACAAAAATAAAACCTCACTCGTTTTTTCTTGTGAGGTTTTTTTTATAAAAAAACAAAACCCTAAAAAACAATGAAAAGAGCATTAATTTTATTAGCATTATCTTTAACAGTAGTAGTCTCTGCACAAAAAAAAATAAGTCAAGGAGTTATTATTTCTAAACAAACAATGACAAGTGATAACGATCAAGCAAACCAACAATTTGCAATGATGGGAGATGTAAAATCTACAACCTTTTTTAAAGGAGCCAAATCTAGATCAGAAATATCAAATCCAATGTCTGGTGATGTTACAACTATTACTGATCAAAAAACAGGAAGCATACTTGTTTTAATGGAAAACCCAATGCTTGGTAAAGTATACATGTTACAGAATAATGATGTTACTGAAGAAGATTTAAAAAACATAAAAATTACAGCTACCGGCAAAACTAAAGTTGTTTTAGGACACACGTGTAAACAATACATTATCACTGGAGAAACGCAAGGTCAAAGTATTGACATGGAGCTATTTACAACGGAAGCAATTAATATTGCATCGCAACAAACAGCAATGCTCGGTAATAAACTAAAAGGTTTTCCATTGTATTCTATAATGAAAATGAACCAAATGGGTGTTAATATGACCATCACAACTGAAGTTACAGAAATACAAAAAGAGGTTGATGTGAAAGATAAAAGCTTTAGCTTAACACCACCTGAAGGTTACGAAAAAATGAATTAAAAAGTTTTATAAAAACATTTTAACGTAAAAAAATCCAGCCTAAAGGCTGGATTTTTTCTTTTCTCTATTTTACATTTTACACCAATAATTAAGACAACCCCGAAATTACTCCGTTATTATCTATCGTCATGTTTTCAGAAGCTGGTTTTCCAGGCAAACCTGGCATACGCATCATCTTTCCTAAAATCGGAATTATAAATTGTGCTCCTGCCGCTATTTCAATTTCTCTTACAGTAACTGAAAATCCAGTTGGTCTTCCAATTAATTTATCATCATCAGAAAAAGATTTTTGTGTTTTTGCCATACAAATAGCAAAATCATTAAATCCTAAACGATCAATTCTTCGTAAATTTAATTCGGCTTTTTTATCATAAATAACAGCATCAGCACCATAAATTTCTTTTGCAATGGTTGCTATTTTATCTTTTACAGGGCTTTTCCAATCATATAAAGGCTTAAATTGCGTAGCTTTATTTTCAACAACATTTACAACTGCAGTTGCTAAATTGCTTGTTCCCTCTCCTCCTTTTGCCCATCCCTCAGACAATACAGCTTCCACTCCTATACTAGCACAAGTATCTTTTATAAACTGTACTTCTTCATCAGAATCTGATACAAAAGAATTAATTGCTACAACAGGCTCAATATTAAATTTACGAATGTTTTCGATGTGTTTTTCAAGGTTTTTAAATCCTTCTCTAACTTTATCTAAACTTGGCGTATTGTATGCATCTGGTTTTGCTCCTCCGTGATGGCGCAATGCTCTTATTGTAGCAACCAGCACAACACACTTTGGGTTTAAACCAGCAAATGCTGATTTGATATTCAAGAATTTTTCCGCCCCCAAGTCTGCACCAAAACCTGCTTCTGTAACCACATAATTAGACAAAGACAATCCCATTTTTGTTGCCAAAACCGTGTTTGTTCCTTGTGCAATATTTGCAAAAGGACCGCCATGAATAATTGCTGGATTTTCTTCTAAAGTCTGCACTAAATTTGGCTTTATGGCATCTTTTAATAAAATTGCCATGGCGTTTTCTGCATTTAAATCGCGTGCAAAAACTGGTTCTTTATCAAATGTAAATCCGATAAAAATATCCCCTAAACGTTTTTTTAAATTTTCAAAATTAGTAGCCATACATAAAATCGCCATCACCTCAGAAGCTGGTGTAATATTGAATCCGTCTTGCCTTGGTATTCCGTTTGCTGTTCCGCCTAAACCAATAGTAATATCTCGCAAAGCTCTATCATTCATGTCAATAACACGTTTCCATAAAATAGTACGCGGATCAATATTTAAATTTCCAACTTTGCTTTGTAAATTATTATCAATTAAAGCAGACAATAAATTATTTGCTTTTTCAACCGCATTAAAATCGCCCGTAAAGTGCAAATTAATATCTTCCATTGGCACAACTTGTGAGTGACCTCCTCCAGCAGCTCCTCCTTTTATTCCAAAAACTGGACCTAAAGATGGCTCTCTTAAAACTACAGTTGCCTGCTTTCCGATTTTATTTAAACCCTCTGTTAAACCAATAGAAACTGTTGTTTTTCCTTCGCCAGCAGGTGTTGGCGTTAAAGCAGTTACCAACACTAAATTATTTTGCTTAATATCTTCTTCATTAATTAAATCTAACGGTAACTTGGCTTTGTATTTTCCATACATTTCCATACTGTCTTCATCAATATTTAATTTTGCTGCAATTTCTTTAATGTGCACTAGATTTTTAGCTTGTGCAATTTCAATATCAGTTTGATAAGCCATTCTATTATAGTTTAAGTTGTGTATCTACTTATTTTGATAAGTAAATATATAAAAAATTAATATGCAATTTTAATCAATTGTATTAATGAATTGAAAAACAAGAATCTTATGATACAAATATGAGAAAACAATTGGTTACTCTTTTTTGAAATACTATATTTGCACGTTTTTACAAAGAAGTCGATTAATATATACATAAGAAGATGCAAAACAAAGGACTTATCAGATTATTCGCAATCCTTTTTGGGTTAGTGAGTTTATATCAATTATCATTTACCTATTTCGCAGGAAATATTGAAGATGCTGCTAAAGTGTATTCAAAAAAGAAAGCAACCGATAATAACGGTAGAGCTCTAGCTAATTTCGAGAATAAATACTTAGACAGTGTTGGGAATATCAAATCTATAAACTTAGGATTTACTGAGTATAGCTATAATGATATTAAAGACAAAGAAATGAATCTTGGCCTTGATTTAAAAGGTGGAATTAACGCTATTTTACAAGTTTCCGTAAAAGACATCTTAGTTGGATTGTCTAACGAATCTAGCAATACAGTTTTTAATGAGGCTCTAGTTGCAGCGGATGCAGCACAAAAAAATAGTTCTGATACGTATTTAAATTTGTTCTTCGCTGAATTTGAAAGATTAAGCAACGGAACAATTAAGTTAAGTGATCCTTCTATATTTGGAACAAAAAATTTAGCTGAGAAAGGCATCGACTTTAACAAAACAAATGTAGAAGTTAAGCCAATTATACAAACTGAAATAGACAGTTCTATTGATACTGCTTTCGAAGTATTACGTAGTAGAATTGATAAATTCGGGGTAACACAACCAAGCATTCAACGTGTTGGAAACTCTGGAAGAATTCAAATTGAATTGCCAGGAGCAAAAGATATTGAGCGTGTTAGAAAATTATTAGAAAGTACTGCAAAATTACAATTCTGGGAAGTTTTTACAAATACAGAAGTTCAAAATTTCTTTTTTGAAGCGAACTCAAAAGTAACTGAGCTTTTAAAAGTTGAGATAACTACTGAAAAGGAAGCTGTAAAAAAAGATAACATTGATAATTTATTAGGAGAAAGTGACTCTACCGAAGTAAACAACCAAAAAACATTATTTACGTATTTATATCCAAACGTTGCTCAAAATCAACAGCAAGTTAGCTCTTTAGTTGCACAAGCAAAAGTATCTGATACAGCAACTGTAAATAGTTTATTAAACAGAAAAGAAGTAAGAGCTCTATTGCCTAATAATTTAAGGTATGTGAAATTCTTATGGGATTACAAAGCACAACCAAACGCAGATAAAACTGCTGAAGTTATTAGCTTATATGCAATCAAATCAAACAGAAAAGATGTTGCTACCATAGAAGGAGATGTTATTATAGATGCTGCACAGGTTTTTGACCAATTAGGAAACAAACCAGAAGTAAGTATGACGATGAACAGTTCTGGTTCTAAGCAATGGGAAAAAATGACTACAGAAAATGCTGGTAAATTTGTTGCTGTGGTTTTAGATGATTATGTGTATACCGCACCTTCTGTAAACCAACCAATTTCTGGAGGTAGAACTTCAATTTCTGGTGGATTAATGACTATTACAGAAGCACAAGATATTGCAACGGTTTTAAAAGCCGGTAAATTACCTGCTGCTGCAAGAATTATTCAAGCAGAAGTGGTTGGACCCTCTTTAGGTCAAGAATCTATTGATCGTAGTTTTAGTTCTTTCGGATTAGCAATACTTTTAGTATTAGTATGGATGATGTTCTATTACGGTAAAGCTGGAGCATATGCAAATGTTGCTTTATTAGTAAACATCTTATTTATCTTCGGAATCTTAGCGTCTTTTAGCGC
Organism: Polaribacter sp.; assembly: GCA_029238315.1. Classification (GTDB taxonomy): domain Bacteria; phylum Bacteroidota; class Bacteroidia; order Flavobacteriales; family Flavobacteriaceae; genus Polaribacter. The sequence goes on from JAQWGI010000025.1 coordinate 55,272, forward strand.
CGTGTTAACATTACCTGGAATTGCAGGTATTATCTTAACAATTGGTATGTCTGTAGATGCAAACGTTATTATATTTGAAAGAATTAAAGAAGGTTTAAGAGGCGGAAAAGGCTTAAAACTAGCCGTTGAAGAAGGCTTTAGTGTAAAAGGTGCTTTATCTGCAATTATTGATGCAAATATTACGACTCTATTAACAGGTATTATTTTATATGTTTTTGGAACAGGACCAATTAAAGGTTTTGCTTTAACATTAATGATTGGTATTGCAACATCATTATTTACTGCTGTATTTATTACAAGAATGTTAATTGATGGTGCTGTAAATAAAAATAGTAAATTAACGTTTAATACTTCTATTTCTAAAAACTGGTTCCAAAACATCAATATAGAGTTCTTAAGAAAACGTAAAATTGCTTACGTAATTTCTGGAGCTATTATTTTGGGAGGAATTGCTTCTATGGCAACACTTGGATTAAAACAAGGAGTAGATTTTAAAGGAGGACGTTCTTATGTTGTTCGTTTTGATCAACCAATGAACTCAACTGAAGTTGCTGAAGATTTAAAAGCTGTATTTGGTTCTGCTCCAGAAGTAAAAACGTATGGTTCTTCTAATCAATTAAAAATAACAACTGTTTTTAAAATTGATGATGAAGGTGTAACAGCTGATGAAGATGTACAAAACGCATTATTTACAGGGTTAAAAGCTCATTTAGGAAACACAACATACGAAAACTTTAAACCAGGTTTTGAAAAAGCAGAAAATGCTAGCGGAATTATGAGTTACATGAAAGTTGACCCAACCATTGCCGATGATATTAAAACATCTGCATTATGGGCAGTTTTAGGTTCTTTAATCGTAGTTTTCTTATACATCTTATTACGTTTTAGAAAAATATCATTTAGTGTTGGTGCTGTAATTGCGGTATTCCACGATGTATTAATTGTACTAGGAGTTTTCTCAATATTATACAAATTTATGCCGTTTGATATGGAAGTAGGACAATCATTTATTGCAGCCATATTAACAGTAGTTGGTTACTCTCTAAATGATACCGTGGTAATTTTTGATAGAATTAGAGAATTCGCTGGAATTCACACAAAGTGGAAATATTCTGAAGTTGTAGACAAAGCATTAAGCTCTACCTTAGGAAGAACAATAAATACTTCTTTAACAACATTATTAGTAATGTTAGCAATCTTCTTTTTCGGAGGAGATTCTATTAAAGGATTTATGTTTGCATTAATTGTTGGTGTTGTAGTTGGAACATACTCTTCATTATTCGTAGCAACACCAATTATGTTTGATTCTTCTAAGAAAGAAGAAAAGGCATAATTTAAAAAATAAACAATAAAGAAACCGTTTTGCATGTGCTGAATTTATTTCAGTAAATTCAAAACGGTTTTTTCATTCAATAACAAGCGCGTATCTTTGCAAAATGAACACCGTTAAACTACACGATTTAAGTTTCAACTCTTTTATAGAAGAAGAAGAGATTAGTAACATCGTACAATCATTAGCTACTCAAATAGCAAAAGATTGCGAGGGAGAAACGCCATTGTTTATTGGTATTCTTAACGGCTCGTTTATGTTTGTTTCTGACTTTGTAAAGAAATACAAAGGAGATTGCGAAATTTCTTTTGTAAAATTAGCTTCTTACGAAGGCACCTCTTCTACAGAAAATGTAAAACAACTTGTTGGAATTAACGAAGACTTAGAAGGAAGAACTGTAATAATTTTAGAAGATATTATTGATACAGGAAACACACTTCAAGAAATATATAACATCTTTGAAAACAAAAAAGTGAAACAATTAAAAATTGCAACACTATTTTTTAAACCAGATGTATTTAAAAAAGAATTACCTATAGATTATATTGGCAAAAGCATTCCAGACAAATTTATTGTTGGTTATGGCTTAGATTACAATGGCCTTGGAAGAAATTTACCAAAAGTTTATCAACTAACAGCGCAACACAATACTAAAAAAATGAAAAACATTGTATTATTCGGTCCTCCAGGAGCAGGAAAAGGTACACAAGCAGATTTATTAAAAGAGAAATATAACTTAGTTCATATTTCTACAGGAGATGTTTTTAGATTCAATATCAAAAATGAAACAGATTTAGGTTTATTAGCTAAAAAATATATGGATGAAGGAGATTTAGTTCCGGATGAAGTAACAATTAACATGCTAAAAGCAGAAGTAAATAAAAATACTGATGCCAACGGATTTATCTTTGACGGTTTCCCTAGAACAGAATCTCAAGCAAAAGCATTGGATGCTTTTTTAGCTGAAAAAGGAGAAAAAATAAACGGAATGGTAGCTTTAGAAGTTTCTGAAGATTTATTAGTAGAACGTTTATTAGAAAGAGGAAAAACAAGCGGAAGAACAGACGATACTGATGAAAGTAAAATTAGAAATCGTTTTAACGAATACAATACAAAAACTGCCATTTTAAAAGATTTTTATCAGGCACAAGGAAACTACTATGGAGTAAACGGAGTTGGTTCTATTGATGCTATTACAAATCGTTTGGCAGCAATTTTTGACAAACTATAAAACTGTTAGTTTTTAAACAAATTAACATAAATAATAGAAATAATGACTGAAGGAAATTTTGTTGACTACATAAAAGTATATGCTTCTTCTGGTAACGGAGGTAGTGGATCTATGCATTTGCATAGAGAGAAATTTATTACAAAAGGTGGTCCAGATGGTGGAGATGGCGGTCGTGGCGGACATATTATTATTCGTGGTAATAAAAATATGTGGACATTATTTCACTTAAAATTTAAAAAACACTTTAGAGCAGAACAAGGTGGTTCTGGATCTAAAAGTAGAAGTACTGGACATGATGGAGATGATGTTTATGTAGATGTACCTTTAGGAACAATTATTAGAGATGCAGATACTAATAATATTCTTTTTGAAATAACAGATGATCAGCAAGAAATAGTTTTGCTAAGAGGCGGAAAAGGGGGGTTAGGTAACTGGCATTTTAAATCTTCAACAAATCAAACACCGCGTTATGCACAACCAGGAATGGAAGGACATGAAGGTTGGTTTTTATTAGAATTAAAGTTGTTGGCAGATGTTGGTTTGGTTGGATTTCCAAACGCAGGAAAATCTACGTTATTATCAGTAGTTACTTCTGCAAAACCAAAAATTGCAGATTATGCTTTTACTACCTTAAAACCCAACTTAGGTATTGTAGAATACCGAGATTTTAAAAGTTTTGTAATTGCAGATATTCCAGGAATTATAGAAGGAGCTGCTGAAGGAAAAGGATTAGGACATCGTTTTTTACGTCATATAGAGCGTAATTCAACATTATTATTTCTAGTTCCTGCAGATAGTGAAGATATCAATAAAGAATATGAAATCTTATTGAACGAGCTAAAAACACACAACCCAGAGTTGTTAGATAAACAACGCTTATTAGCAATTTCAAAAGACGATATGTTAGATGATGAATTAAGAGCAGAAATTACAAAAGAATTGCCTGACGGAATTCCACATATATTTTTCTCTTCAATAGCTAACACGGGTCTCGTTGAATTAAAAGATCAACTTTGGAAAATGTTAAACTAGAAAATTTTCTAGTTTAACATTCTGAACTTGTTTCAGAATCTTATCAATGAGATTTCTCGTCTCTCATTCTTCGTTCTTTCGAAATGACGAGGAACTTTAAATAACAATATAAAATAGATTTTCGTTTCGGAAATCTATTTTTAGTTTGCGTTAATTTGAATCGGAATTTGATATTGAGTAGTAACTGGAATTCCTCTTTTTGTTGCAGGAAAAAGTTTTGGTAAATTTTGCAAACTCGCAGTTATCAAACTATCAATTTCAGGAATTTCTGTTTTTAAAACAGTTGAAGTTGTAATTTTTTGAATTGACACATTTCCTTTGTTGTTAATCAACACCACAACATTTACCGTTTCGTTTACTGGGTTTTTAACTTCAATCTTGGTTTTGGCTAAATTTTTAGAAATATGTTGATGAATGGTTTCTATAAAACAATCGGTCTTTTTTTCTTTATCAATAAAGCTTTTGCAAGCATCAAAAGTTGGAAAAACATCTACAGAAGAAAAATCTATAATGGTATCAATTTCTTGTAATTGCGATTTATTTTTCAAACTGAAAAACTCACAAGATGTACCAATTAAAATGATTAAAAAAAGAGAAAGTACTCGAAATCGCATTGTATAAATTTACTAGGTAAAAGTACAATTTATAAACTATTCTAAAAAACAAACTAGATGTAAAGAACAAAAGACAGAAATTGACTTCTGTCTTTTGTTATAATTCTTCTAATTTTAAATATTATTCTACGTTAAAAGAAATTGGTAAGGTGTACATCATTCCTACAGTTTTACTACGCTGTTTTCCAGGAACCATTTTTGGCAATAATTTAATCACTCTTTTTACTTCTTCACCAAGTTTGGTGTTTGGAGATTTAATAACTTTAACATCTTCAACACTTCCTTTTTCGTCAATTCTGAATTGCGCCCAAATTTTTTTCTTTCCTTTAGACAAACCAGTTGTTTTAGCTAAATCTCCATTAAAGTTTATAACAACAAATTTTCTAATACCACTATTTAAACATTTTATTTTTTCTTCTCTTGTACCATTACAACCTGGGAAAACTGGAGGATGTTCAATAACAGCCATAGGGATATCATTTACTGTTTCCTCAACTATTTCAACCTCTTTAATTTCATCTAAGTTGTTAATTTTTGGTAACTTTTCATTAACAACTTCTATTTCTTCTATTGTTTCTTCATTTTTAACACAAGAAGTATAAATTAACATACTTGCTAATAACGGTAATAGCAATAAATACTTTGCTTTTCTGATTTGATTTGATTTGTTTTTTGTCATCATAATAATTCTTTTTTTAATTAATGAATGTTTGTAAAATTGATTGACAAACGAAATGTTTTCAACCTGAAAAGTTTGGTTTAGTAAGGTGTTGAAATATGATTGTTTTTGGGTAGTTTTTATAATTGCTGCGTCAGAAATATACTCGTGCAACAACGTAATTCTTCGTTGATAGAAATAAATCATTGGATTAAACCACATCACAATTTTTAACAATTCAAAGAATAATAAATCTACAGAATGCTTTTGTTTAGCGTGAATTAATTCGTGCTCAATAATTTCATCTTTTTTGTTTGACGGAATTTCTTTTCCTAAAAAAATGTAATTAAAAAACGAAAATGCATTGTTTCGTTTTGGCAATAAAACCAATTTATAAAAGTGTGTTTTTATCGTTTCGTTTTGCACAATTAATTGCACAATTTTAAACAGTTTTACTAAAAATACAATTGTAAAAATTGACACACCAATCCAGAAGAATAAACTTACGTAACTGATAGATCCATCCGTATAATAAGTAGTTTCTTCAATTACTTTTTGCGGAGACAACATAACTTCTGGTAATAAAACCATAATTTCTTGCGGCATCGCTTTTTGAAAAGTTGGAATTTTTATCAACGGCAACACGAAAGATAAAATAGGTGTTCCTAATAAATACCAACGGTTGTATTTATGAAACGTTTCTTTGCTTAAAAAGAAATCATAAACTGCTAAAAACAGTACTTGAAAAATGATGATTTGTAATATATACGTAAACATAACTATTTCTTTTTCTTATTAATTTCCTTTAAAATAGTTTCCAATTCAGAAATATCCATATCGTTCTTTTTTACAAAAAACGAAACCATACTTTTAAATGATCCATCAAAATAACCATCCATTACTTTATGCAAAGTTTGATTACTATACACATCTTTATCCACAATCGGAAAATACACATAACCTCTTCCTTTGGGTCTGTGGCTTACAAACTTTTTAGTTTCTAAAATCCTAATAATTGTAGAAACCGTATTGTAAGCAGGTTTCGGATTTGGTAATTGTGCTATAATTTCTTTCACAGAAGCTTCTTCCAAACCCCATAAAACTTGCATAAACTGCTCTTCTGCTTTTGTTAATTGTTTCATATTTTTAACTAAATTTTTAGTTTAAACTAATTTTTTAGTTAAAAAATTTCGTAACAAAGTTGTTGTGTTTTCGTCTTACAATATAAATAACGTCATTAGCAAAAAGAATGACGAAGAAAACTAAAAATAAGATTGCCACAAGTAATTTAATTTGGGCAATGAGATTAATATATGGACATACTATTACTTTTTCTAGGTTTAATTTGCATGATTTTAGGAGTAATCGGAGCTTTTTTACCAATTTTACCAGGCCCTATAACTGGATGGCTTGGATTGTTATTATTAAGTTTTACATCTGTAGTTCCGAAAGATTGGACTTTTCTAGGAGTTACTTTAGCAGTTGCAACCTTAGTTTGGATTCTCGATTATTTTATTCCTGCGATGGGAACAAAACGTTTTGGAGGAAGTAAATACGGTGTTTATGGTACTACTGTAGGGTTAATAATTGGGTTGCTCTCTCCCATTCCGTTTGGAATGTTAATCGGTGCATTTGTTGGTGCTTTTATAGGAGAAACTGTCTTTGATAAAAAGAGATCAGACAGAGCTTTAAAGGCTTCTTTTGGTTCTTTATTAGGTTTTTTTGTATCAACAGGCTTAAAGTTTGGTGTTGGATTGGTCTATTTTTGGTTTTTTATTAGCACTTTTTGGGACTATAAATCGAGCTTTTTTTAATTATCTCTTCCTTAATGCAGAGGTAAAATTCTAAAATTTATTCGTTAAAGTTTTCCTGTTGTAAAATAACAAGATAATAGTTATTGTTAAGAAATCAATAATCTTAATTGCTATTAATAAAACTAACAAATAAACTTAGCCCTGATTGCAGCTATTTTTTGAGCTCTAACGCTTTTTTGCGTTAAGCGAGTGCGAAAAGCAGGAAATGCTTCAAAAAAGTTTAAAGCAAAAAAAAAGCGTCCCATCTCAGGGAAGCTTTCCATTGGTTAACAAAACCACGACACTTTTATGAAAGTGCCAAAACAACACAACTAAATGCTACCTTTAAAAAAAGCAGCCTGCAAATATACAAGGTTTTTTAAATCTGGCAACTTATTTTTAAGTTTTCAATTAAAATCTACATACATGCAAATTGTTTAATCATTTTATTGATTGTATCTTTGCGCCTTTGTTAAATATCCTATAAAGAATACCGCAATATGCAATTATCAGAACAAGAAATTGTCCGTAGAGAAAAACTATCAAAATTACGCGCATTAGGCATTAATCCTTACCCAGCAGATTTATTTCCTGTAAATCATACTTCTAAACAAATTAAGGAGCATTTTGCCGAAGATAAACAGGTAGTTATTGCTGGTAGATTAATGGCTATTAACATTCAAGGAAAAGCTTCTTTTGCACAATTACAAGATGCAGAGGGTAAAATTCAAGTCTATTTTAATAGAGACGAAATTTGTGCTGGAGAAGACAAGACAAAGTACAATGATGTCTTTAAGAAATTATTAGATTTAGGAGATTTTGTTGGTATTGAAGGAGAATTATTTATCACAAAAGTAGGTGAAAAAACAGTTAAAGTTAAAGATTTTACATTGTTAAGTAAAGCTTTAAAACCTTTACCGCTACCAAAAGAAAAAGATGGCGTTGTGTTTGATGCGTTTACAGATCCAGAAATGAGATACAGACAACGTTATGCAGATTTAGCTGTAAATCCGCATGTAAAAGAAGTTTTTATCAAACGAACAAAATTATTCAATGCCATGCGTAATTTCTTTAATGATGCTGGATATTTTGAAGTTGAAACTCCGGTTTTACAACCAATTCCTGGAGGCGCAGCAGCAAGACCTTTTGTTACGCATCATAATTCGTTAGATATTCCGTTATACATGAGAATTGCTAATGAGCTGTACTTAAAAAGATTAATTGTTGGTGGTTTTGATGGTGTGTATGAGTTTTCTAAAAACTTTAGAAACGAAGGAATGGACAGAACACACAATCCAGAATTTACAGCAATGGAAATTTATGTTGCCTACAAAGATTATAATTGGATGATGGAGTTCTGCGAGCGTTTGTTAGAGCATTGTGCAATTGCTGTAAACGGAACTACAAAAGCAACCTTTGGGGCACACGAAATTGATTTTAAAGCGCCTTATGCAAGAGTAACAATGGCAGACTCTATTAAACATTTTACTGGTTTTGATATTACCAATAAAACAGAGGAAGAAATTTTTGCAGCTGCAAAAGGAATGGGTATTGAGGTAGATGCAACCATGGGAAAAGGAAAATTAATTGATGAAATTTTCGGAGAAAAATGTGAAGGAAACTACATTCAGCCAACATACATAACAGATTATCCAAAAGAAATGTCTCCACTTTGTAAAGAACACAGAGACAACCCTGAACTAACAGAGCGTTTTGAGCTAATGGTATGTGGGAAAGAAATTGCAAATGCTTATTCAGAATTAAATGATCCAATTGATCAAAGAGAACGTTTTGAGCATCAATTAAAACTAGCCGCTAAGGGAGATGATGAAGCTACAGAATTTATTGATCATGATTTCTTAAGAGCTTTAGAATACGGAATGCCTCCTACATCTGGAATGGGAATTGGTATGGATCGATTAATTATGTTCTTAACCAATAACCAATCTATACAAGAAGTGTTGTTTTTTCCGCAAATGAGACCAGAGCAGCGAATCGCTGCAGACGTTATACTTACTGATGAGGAGAAATCTTTGTTAGATATCATTACCAAAGCAGAAAAAATAGCGTTAAATGATTTAAAAGCACAAGCTGGTTTATCTAATAAAAAATGGGATAAAACCATAAAAGGCTTAGCTAAAAAAGAAGTTGCAAAAGTTTCTAAAACAGACGAAGGTTTGTTTGTTGAAGCTCTCTAAAAAATAAAAAACGAAATCAAAGGAACTACAGAACTATGAAGTTCCTTTTTTTGCGTTTTTAAGAAATACCAAATCAAAAAATAATTTAATTTTGATTGAATCTTCAACCTCTATGAATTGCAAAGTACTGTTTTTTAGTTTTTCTATACTCCTCTTAATTTCTTGTGCAGAAACTGAAATTAACTATACAAATCAAGCAGATAATTTGCAGCGTTACAATAGTCAAATATTTCAAACAGCTGAAGTTGTAGAAGATGTGCGTTATGGTGCAAATGTTACATTAGGTGGAGTTACAACAGGTTTATCCATGGATGTATATCAGCCAGAAAATGACACAGAAATACATAGACCTCTGGTTGTTTTAGCCCATGGTGGAAGTTATACATCTGGAGACAAAAAAGACTTGTCTGAACTCGCTATTTTTCTTGCAAAAGCAGGCTATGTTGTTGCATCCATAAACTACAGATTGTTAGATGTTGCTCCAACACAATTAGATTTCAAAAAAGTAGTCATCAATTCTGTAGCAGATATGAAAGCTTCAGTTCGTTATTTCACAAAAGATGCTGCAAGTACTAATTTGTATAAAACTGATTCTACAAAAGTATTTATTGGCGGATATTCTGCTGGAGCAATTACTGCATTACATACTGCATATGTTAATAATGAAAGTGAATTAACTACAATTGGCGGACAAACATTTGTAGATTATGTAAACTCAAATGGTGGCTTGGAAGGCATGAGCGGGAATGAAAAGCACTCTTCAGATATTAAAGGGGTTATTAATATTTCTGGCGCATTATTTAATTCGAATTTCATAAACTCTAACGAAGCTAATTTGTACAGCTATCATGGTACTGATGATTTGGTTGTGCCTTATTTACAAGGAAACGTTAACGGTACAGGAATTATAGTAGAGGGGTCTGGAATATTACATCCGTATGCAACTTCTATTGGATTAACGAGCGAATTAAATACAGTTCAAGATGGCAAACACGATGCGTTTGTAAATTGCAATTCTTGTTCAGTAGAAATTAGAACATTTTTGTTTTCTCAACTTCAATAAGTTATCTATCAATATTTTTTTTATCTTTCGAAACGCTAATCAACTACCGTTTTGAAAAAAAAAATATTTCTAATTTTTATAATTAGTTGCACTACATTATATGCTCAAGAAAAAAAACAAGTTTTCGTAAAACACATCAATACTACCGTACAAGAAATAGCCATAGATGGCCAGCTAAATGAAACCGCTTGGTCTTTAGCGAAATCGGCTACAAATTTTTGGCAATATTTCCCTACAGATTCTTTAAAAGCAAAAAATCAAACAACCATAAAAATGATGTTTGATGATAAAAACTTATATGTTGGAATTGTTGTAAAAGCCAAAGCAAATAATTTTATTATCCCTTCTTTACGAAGAGATTTTAGAGCTTCTGGAAATGACAATGTCACGCTAATTTTTGACACTTTTAACGATGGTTCTAATGCTTTTTTCTTTGGAACAAACCCTGCAGGAGTTAAAAGAGAAGCATTACTTTCTGGTGGTGGTAGAGATTTAAGTGGATTTAATTTAGCTTGGGATACTAAGTGGGTTTGCAAAACGCAAATCTTAGACGATGCTTATGTTGCAGAAATTGCAATTCCGTTAACTGCCTTTAAATTTAGAGAAGGAGAAACTAAATGGCGCTTTAACAGTTATCAATTTGATACACAAAGTAATGAGAGAAATACCTGGATGAACATCCCTCAAAATCAATCTATTTTTAGTTTGGCTTACATGGGCGAAATGATTTTTGAAAAATCTTTAGGTAAATCTCGTGCACCTATTGCAATTGTTCCGTATATCAATACTTTTTCTGGAAAAAATTTTGAAAACAACACTGCCTTAAATGACATAAAAATTGGAGGTGATGCAAAGTTTGCAATAGGCAATAGTATGAATTTAGATGCCACCATAAATCCAGATTTTTCTCAAGTAGAGGTAGATCAACAAACAACTAATTTAACCAGATTTGAGATTTCATTACCAGAACGCAGACAGTTTTTTATTGAAAATAGCGATCTCTTTGGCGATTTTGGTGACTCAAGAGACGGAAATCCGTTCTTTTCTAGACGAATAGGTATTGCAAAAAACAAAGATGACGAATCTATAGAAAATGGAATTATAGCTGGTGCAAGACTTAGCGGAAAATTAAGTAGTAATTTACGATTGGGAATTTTAAGTGTTCAAACTGAAGAAGATGTTGCAAACGAAATTCCTGCTACAAATAATGCCGTAGTTGCTGTGCAACAAAAACTATTTAGCAGGTCTAACCTTAGTTTTTTATTCATTAATAAGCAAGCAACAAAATCTTATAGTTTCTTAGCTAAAGAAGATACCTACAACCGTGTTATTGGTATTGACTACAATTTAGCTTCTAAAAACAATACTTGGAACGGAAGGTATTTTTTACACAAATCGTTCTCACCAACTACTGATGGAAAAGATATTTCTGCTGGTATTTCTACAGAATATAATACGCGTGATTTTAAAATTAGATTAAGTGGTATCTATATTGAAGACGATTTTAGATCAGATTTAGGTTTTATAAGAAGAACAGATATTTTAAAAATCAATCCGAATATTGAGCGCACATTTTACCCATCTTCAGGCAATATACAAAAGCATGCAATCTCTCTGACGCCTATTTTTATTTGGAAACCAGAATTGAGCTACCAAAATTCTGATTACACAATAATTAGCAGGTGGAATATTGATTTTAAAAACACCACCTCTCTAGAGTTCTCTATGAACAACCGCTACACTTATTTGTATGACGGGTTTGATCCAACTAGAACAGATGCTATAGAATTACCTGCAAATACGGGTTATACTTACACCAGTTTTGAAGCAAAATATAGATCAGATATTAGAAAGCAATTTTCTTTTGATGTTTCGCCTTCATTTGGGCAATTCTACAATGGAAAAAAATACACTTTAGAAGGAAATCTAAATTGGAGACTAGAACCTAATTTTCAAACAAAAATTCAAGTTAACTACAACTATGTTCGTTTACCACAACCTTATGCAACGGCAACAATTTGGTTGGTTGGCCCAAGATTTGACGTTACTTTCAATAAGAATTTATTCTGGAACACATTAATTCAATACAATAACCAAGAAGACAATCTTAGTATAAACACAAGATTACAATGGCGATTTGCTCCGCTATCAGATTTATTCATTGCTTACAACGATAATTACAATACCCATGTACCAATAAGCCCAAGATTTAGATCTATTAATCTAAAATTAAGTTATTGGCTAAATTTATAACAATAAAAATACATTTAGTTTAGACTATAACACAAAAAAGTCTTTAACATTTTTTTAAGATTTTTCTTCTATTTTAGTATTAAATTCGGAAAATTAATTTTTACACTAACCTTTAAATATAAATTTATGATACAAAAAGTAATTTCAAGATTATTAGTTGTTTTATTTGTTTTTGGTTTTTCCGTTGATGCAGATGCACAACGCAAAAAGAAAAAAAGCAAAAAAAATGCTAAAGAAACCGTAAAACCAGCTCCAAAACCAAAACCAAAAAAAGGAGCCATTCAACCATATGCTTCAGTAGTTACAAAAGATGTAAAAACTGATACTGGTTTATTTAATGTTCACAAAAAAGAGGAAGCTTATCTTTTTGAAATCCCAGATTCTTTATTAGGAAGAGAAATGTTAATGGTCACAAGAATTGCTAAAACTGCAAACGGACTTGGATTTGGTGGAGGAAAACAAAACACACAAGTTTTGAGATGGGAAAAGAATAATAAAAACATATTACTTCGAGTAGTATCTCATGATGTTGTTGCAGACAAAGATTTACCTGTTCACGAGGCCGTTGTTAACTCTAACTTTGAGCCCGTTTTATTTTCTTTTCCAATTAAAGCATTTAACAAAGAAACAAAAAGTACAGTAATTGATGCAACTACTTTATTTTCTACAGATGTTGCTGCTTTAGGATATCCACAAGCAAGAAGAAGAGCTTACCAAATTACAAGAATGGATGCAAAACGTTCATTTATAGAAAGAGTAAGTAGTTACCCGCAAAACATTGAAGTAAGACACGTAAAAACGTATGCAGCCAATAAAGCTCCATCTAACGGAAGTGTTGGTTCTATTTCATTAGAAATGAGTAACTCAATGATTTTATTACCAAAAGTACCAATGAAGCGTCGTTATTTTGACGAAAGAGTTGGATGGTTTGCAAGATCTCAAGTAGATTATGGATTAGATGCTCAAAAAAGTAAATCTGTTAGATATTTAGACAGATACCGTTTAGAAGTTAAAGACGAAGACATCGAAAAATTTAAAAGAGGTGAATTGGTTGAACCAAAAAAGCAAATTGTGTATTATGTAGATAGAGCTACGCCAAAAGAATGGGTTCCTTTTATTATGCAAGGAGTAAACGATTGGCAAGTTGCTTTTGAAGCTGCAGGATTTAAAAATGCAATTGTTGCTAAAATGGCGCCAACAGAAGAAGAAGATCCAGAGTATAGCCCAGAAGATGTGCGTTATTCTGTAATTCGTTATTTAGCATCTCCAATTCCGAATGCAAATGGTCCTCACGTGAGTGACCCTCGTTCTGGAGAAATTTTAGAATCAGACATTAACTGGTATCATAACGTAATGACATTATTACACAATTGGTTCTTTGTTCAAACTGCAGCAATCAACCCTGATGCAAGAAAAAATCAATTTAAAACTGAGGTTATGGGGCGTTTAATTCGTTTTGTTTCTTCACATGAGTTAGGACATACTATAGGATTACCTCATAACATGGGAAGTTCTGCTGCATATCCAGTAGACTCATTACGTTCTGCTTCTTTTACTAAAAAGTACGGAACAGCACCTTCTATTATGGATTATGCTCGTTTTAATTATGTTGCACAACCTGGTGATGAAGGAGTTGCATTAATGCCAAACATTGGCGTATATGACAAGTATTCTGTTTCTTGGGGTTACCGTCCTATTTTAGGAAAAACAGCTGAAGAAGAAAAAGAAACTTTAGATAGCTGGATTTTAAAGCATGCTGGAGATCCAATGTATAGATTTGGATCACAACAATTTGGTGTGATTGATCCGAGTTCACAAACAGAAGATTTAGGTGATGATGCAATAAAAGCTAGTGACTATGGTATTAAAAATTTAAAAAGAATTTTACCAAGATTGCAAGAGTGGACAAATGAAAAAGGTGAAAACTATACAGAGTTAAGCACAATGCTTGGACAAGTTACAGGACAATTTAACCGTTACATGGGACATGTTGGATCTAATATTGGAGGAGTAATTGAAACGTATAAAACATCAGATCAAGAAGGTGCTGTTTACGAGCATGTTTCAAAAGAACACCAAAGAAATGCATTTAAATTTATCAATAAGCAATTATTTACAACACCAACTTGGATGATTGATAAAGACATTATTGGTAAAACACAATTTTCTGGTCATTCAGATCAAATTATGGGAATGCAGTCTGGCGCTTTACGTAATATGTTAGATGCAGGAAGATTAACAAGGATGATTGAAAATCAAACATTAAACGGTAGCAAAGCATACACTATTTTAACTTTAATGGGAGATTTAAGAAGAGGTGTATGGTCTGAATTATATGCTAAAAAATCTATTGATGTGTATAGAAGATCTTTACAAAGAGCACACGTTGATCAATTAGCTGCGTTAATGAATCTTAAAAATGTAAGAGGATCTAACGGCTTCTATAAAAGAACAAATGTAAACGCAAGTTTATCTGATATTAAACCAATTGTAAGAGGAGAATTATCTAGATTAAGACGTGATGCTAAGAACGCAATTGGTTCTGCTGCAAACACCATTACTAGATATCACTTACAAGATGTTGTAGAAAGAATTGACATGATTTTAGATCCTAAATAAGGAGCATAAATAATTAATTTAAAAAGCCTCTCAAAATGAGAGGCTTTTTTTTATGATTTGTTTTTATTAAAATCTTCAAGTTGATTTTTGATCACACCGTCTATTCGTTCTTGATCTATATTGTATTTTAAATCTAGAGATTGTTTCTCTGGAAACTGTTCAATCATCACGGTAGATGAAGGAAATGCAAAATCTACACCCAATTCTTTAGCTAATTTAACAATAGCAATGTGTAATTTATGCTTAGAAGATTGCTCTACCCCCCAAGCTAAACTTTTAAAATATACATTGATTAATATCAATAAAGAAGAGTCGCCAAAACCTGTAAATTCAACATTATACGAATCTGATTCTGAACGCGTTTCTGGATGTGCAATAATAATTTCTCTAACGCCTTTCACAAATGCTTCAATTAACTCTGGTGGCGTATCATAACGCAATCCAACATTGGTGTTGTATCGTCTGAACAAACGCAGTCCTTTGTTAT
The DNA here is from genome assembly GCA_029238315.1 of Polaribacter sp. Classification (GTDB taxonomy): domain Bacteria; phylum Bacteroidota; class Bacteroidia; order Flavobacteriales; family Flavobacteriaceae; genus Polaribacter. The sequence continues at coordinate 70,550 of JAQWGI010000025.1, forward strand.
TAATGACAATTTCTGACAGTTTGCTATTTGGGATTTGAAAAATAGAAGTATCAGCTGCTCTAATTCTAGAAGATCTAAATCCAACTTCTTCTACAGAACCTTCTACGCCTCCAGCTTCAATCCAATCACCAATATGAAAAGGTTTGTCTAGAAAAATCATAAACGTTCCCAATAAATTCTTTACAGTGTCTTGGGATGCTAATGCAACTGCCAAACCACCAATAGATGCTCCCGCTATTACAGCTGTTGTATCAATTCCAAAAACAGTTAACATTTTTAAAATCCCGAAGAAAATCACCAATCCTGTTAAAAAATTATTTAAAATTGGCACTAATTGATCATCTAACTTACTATGTGTTTTTGCTGTAAACTCGGCATACACATACATAATTACCTTTACTAATTTTAAAAATACATAGATCCAAAAAACGGTTTGTGTAATGTGTAAGCCCAGAAAAACCCATTTATTAATTGTCAACCCAAATTGTAAAGAAGGATATATTTTATCAAAGAAACGCAGCGCAACCAAAAGACTAATTGGATGTGCTAACTTCTTTAAAACTTGTGCAATGGCAGTGCCATCATTTTTTAAAAAATAATTATGCGTTTTTTGTAAAATAAAAAAAGTAAAACGTTTAAAAACTACATGCAATACAAATGCTAGTAATAATAACATTAACAACCCAACATACTTCCAAAGTGCAATGTTAAAAATTTTCTTTTGCCCAAATTCAGGTAAAAAGTCTTCTAATTTTGAAATATACCAAGGAAAAACATCATTATAAATCTGATTTAAGTTGGCGATGGTTTCTCTAGAGTAATACCAATTGTTTCCTAATTTTTCTACAGAAATGAAAGGCATATCATACGGAAATAACACATATTTATTAGGGTTTTCAACTCCTGTTGTATCTTTGTAGTTTGTGCTTTTTGGCACCTGTTTAAAGTCAACAAACAACCCTTTCCCGTCTAAAATCTTTTTTAATTTAATCGCCGCATTTTTAGGGTTTTTTGTAGCATTCGGATAAATTGTTCTTGCAGCTTTTTCTGGTTGATACGAATCTGACTGTAAAAAATACAAGTGCGTATATATGGTCGCATTAGGATTTGTAAGATTTACTTTGGTAGCATCTTGCGCAGAAACCACGGCTGTAAATAGCAAAAAAACAAGTAGTAATCTTTTCATTTTTAAGGATTTCAAAATTTGTTAATCGTATGTTAAAAAAACAGTCAAAGTTAAACCTTTTGATTCTTCTAAAGTCAAAGAAGCAATATAAATAATCATTAAAATTTTAAAACATGAAAAAAGTAGCACTCGCATTCGCATTTATACTGACAGTTTCAGCAGGTTTTTCTCAGCAAAGAAAACGCATAGCAAAAGCTAATAATATCACTGCAGAACAACAAGCAACCCTAACTGCAAAAAAGTTAACATTGCAATTAGAACTTTCTAAAGAGCAAACAAAAAAAATAATTGCTTTGTATACAGAAGTAGCAAAACAAAGAAAAGCCCAAGGTACTCAAATGAAAAAAGAGAGAGAAGCTTCAGTAAAAAACAATAAAGAGCAAGCAAGAAAGCAACGAAGACCTAGACCTAATTTTGAAACTGCAAATACCAGGTTGGATCAGAGGATTGAGTTTAAAGTTCAAATGAAAAAGATCTTAACTCCAGAGCAATTTGAAAAGTTTACAAAATTACAAAAGCGAAAAGTTGGAGTAGCAAAAAAAAGAATGGCTGGCAAAAAGCAGCAAATGATTAAAAACAAAAAAATGAGAAAAAGATCAAAAGGAAAATTTTAAGAGTACGTGTAATTGTTTGATTGATTAATACAAAAACTCGATGCGAAATGAGAGCGCATCGGGTTTTATTTTTCCCGAAACCAACTCGCATATGCTACATAATTATTGGCAATTCTGTCAATTTCTTCAGAAATCAATTCTTTAGAAATATCTTTTATTTTTTTAGCAGGAATTCCGGCATAAATACTACCGCTTTCTACAACCGTATTTTTAGAAACTACAGCTCCAGCAGCAATAATAGAGTTACTTTCAATCACACAGTCATCCATTACAATACTTCCCATACCAATTAAAACGTTGTCTTTAATAGTACAACCATGCACAATAGCATTGTGCCCAATAGAAACATTATTGCCAATTGTAGTGGGTGATTTTTGATAAGTAGCATGAATTACAGCTCCGTCTTGTACATTAACTTTGTTACCCATTTTAATGTAATGAACATCGCCCCTAATGACAGCATTAAACCAAACACTACAGTTTTCACCCATCGACACTTCTCCAACAATGGTTGCATTTTCTGCCACATAACAATCTTCTGGTATATTGGGAGTTTTTCCTTTTACTGCTTTAATTATTTTCATAATAAATGATTTATTTGATTCTTAATTGCTGCCCAATACTTAGTGTAGTGCCTTGTAAATTATTGAGTTTTTGTAATTGCAAAACTGAAACAGTATACTTCTTAGAAATAGCATAAAGCGTTTCACCTTTTTTTACTGTATGAATTTTACCTTTGCGCAAAGACTTGTTTTCTTGATTTTTTTTATCAGATTCAGCTTCTTTTCGCTTTTTTTTATCTGCTTTTTTATCCCTTTTTAGGTCGCTTTTTTTAACTTTATCAAACTCGTATAATTGGTAATTCTGAATAATACCAATTAGTTTTGAAGGATATTTTTTGTCTGTAGCGTATCCTGCTTTTTTTAAGCCTTTTGCCCATTTTTTGTAATCTGACGTCTTGTATTTAAACAAAAAGGCATACCGTTTTCTTCCTGTTAAAAACTGAGAATGATCATTATAAGAACGCTCTACATATTTGTACTTTCTAAAACAATCATCTTTTTTATCATCATCATGATATACTCTTTTACCTGTCCATCCTTTATGGCACTTAATACCAAAATGATTATTAGATTTAGAGGCTAAGACACTTCTACCGTTACCAGATTCTAAAATTCCTTGTGCCAAAGTAATACTTGCAGGAATTTTATATTCATGCATTTTAATAACCGCCAAAGGTGCATATTTTTTAATATACGTTAACGTGTATTTGTTTAATTTTTTGTTTTTTTTGACAAGCTTTTTTACGTGTGCATTTTGTTTTACAGAAGGTAACTTCTTAAAGGCTTGAGATTCTTTCTGAGCCTTATTTTTAGGCTTTACGATACTTTTTTTTGCGCCACAACTCACAAAAAATAGAGTTACAAATGCAATAATGATATACGTTTTAAAATTCATGAAAAAGAAATTAACGCTAAATTTTTATTTGATAATTTTTGATTTACACCTTCAATTCCTTGTATACCTCCAGTATGAATTATCAAAATTTTACTATTTTCTGAAAAATAATCCTTTTTGATTACATCTACAATTCCAAAGAGCATTTTTCCTGTATAAATTGGATCTAACTTAATTTTTGTTGCTGCATAAAACTGATTGATAAACGAAATTAACACTTCATTGTATTTTGCATAGCCACCAAAATGATACTCGTTTAGTAAACTCCAATTTTCTCTTCTTGTTGTTAGTTTTTCAATTTCTTGTTGCAGAAAATCACCTTTTAAAGCTGGAAATCCAATAACTTTTTGATGACTTTTAGCTGAATTTATCAATCCAGAAATAGTTCCTCCTGTACCAACAGCAACACAAATAGCATCAAATTCTGAATCTTCTTTTGTTAAAATTTCTTCGCAACCTTTTATTGCCAAATCGTTTGTTCCTCCTTCAGGAATTAAATAAAAATCTCCAAACTGTTCTTTTAACGAATTGATAAAAGAAACTGATGTTTTGTCTCGATAACTCGCTCTTGACACAAAATGAAAATCCATTCCGTTTTCATGTGCTTTTTTTAAGGTCGAATTATTTGCTAATGTTTTTTGTAAATTATTTCTTAACTCGTCTCCTCTAATAACGCCAATTGTTTTTAAACCTGCTAACTTGCCTGCAACTGCAGTTGCGACAATATGATTAGAAAAAGCACCGCCAAAAGTCAACAAGGTATCTTGTTGCATTTTTTTAGCTTCTAAAATATTGTATTTGAGTTTTCTGAATTTATTACCAGAAACAAACGGATGAATTTTATCTTCTCTTTTGATGTACAAATCCACTTTTTTTTCTTGTAAAATTGGAAGAAAAATTTGTTGATTAATTGATTGTTGTATGTCAGGTCGAGCGGAGTCGAGACCTCTTTTAGTTGAAGGTTTATTTTCTACTTCTTGACTTCTCGACTCCGCACGAAGTGATAGTACTTTAGAATTCTCTTCTTCTTTACTTTTCGACTCCACTGGAAGAGACAATTTTGTGACTTTATAATTTTTAGAATGACTTTGATTATTACATTCTGATAAAATTTGAAGCGTGTCAAAATCTTCATTTCCCAAAGCCAACTTTTTACTTCTACGCCATTTTTTTATTTTCTTCTCAAAAAATATTGCTTGATTTACATCATTAAATTCTTGATAAAAAATTAATTCTAAAGGTCTTCTTTTAAAAGTAAAACACGTTTTATTTAACCCTTTTTGATGTTCTACAAATCTTCTTGTTATATTAGTTGTAATTCCTGTGTAGAAGAATTTGTCAGCGCATTCTAAAATGTACACATAATATAACTTCATTTTAATTTCGTTTCAATTTGTATTTCTAAACCTCTCGAGTCCGCTTCGTGGAGACATGGAATAATAATTTTGCTTTTACAAAAATACAGAAAGTTACTTTAGTTTGATTCTAAATGTATTTTTAACTAAATTTCGGTTTTTATATTAAAATTATTTCAATAACAAAAAAGTGTTGTTCTTTGAAAAAATAAACCCTAACTAAAAACAAATAAAACTCAGAAACATGAAAAAAACTATTACCCTATTTGCCTTAGCATTGCTATCAATCATCAATATAAATGCTCAAAGAAAATTAGATTCCTTAACCTATGAAAACACTCAAGATATCAATTTTTTTAAAAATGTAAAAAACAGAACATTGATTCAAAAATACAAGACAATTAATGAAAATATTATTCAAGTTGGAGATACAGTTATCTTGGGAAACCCTACAAATCAAGAACTAAGCTCAAAAACTTATACTGGTAGTTATGGTAATAAGGCTCGAGGAGGGATTTCACAGACAAGAAGCACAACAAAAAAAACCTATGAGTTTATAAAAATGGGAAGACCTTCTGGAATTGGAAGTATTATGTCTTCTATGGATGGAGACTCTCAAGTAATGGCAAGTAATAGTTTAAAAAACACTAAAGTTATTGTCAAAGAAATAAAAGCTTATCATAGAGGAAGTAAGAAAAAACCATTATACCTTATTATGGTTTTGGGAGAAATGAACGGAAAGGCATTTGGGTTTAATAAATACCTTAGTGTTATGGATACTGAATTAGCTATTGAATCTGGTGAAATATTGTTGCAAAACAGAAAAATGACTAGAGAAGAGGCTATTTCAAAATTAAAAGAAGCAAAAGAATTAATGGAAATCGATATGATGACCAAAGAGGAATTTGAAAAATTAAAGAAAAAACTACGTCCAATAATAATGAAAAAAGAATAATTAACGTAAAAAAAAAGAATTACTAATAAAAGAGCTTCTTTTACAACTTATCTCTGAATTACTATCTACTTAAAAAATCTTTTCGCAATTTCTAAGTAGATAGTAATTCAGTTAATAAGAAGAAAAAACCACCACAAACTCTCAAGAAAATAATTAAAAACTAGCTACCTGCCCTTCTACTCTTTCCCAATCAGACATTAAAGCATCTACTTTTGCTTTTTTAGCTTTGTATTTTTCAAAGAAGTTTGGCCTAGTTGCAACCTCATCATAATTATTGGCTAGTTCTAAATCTATTTTTTCAATTTCAGCTTCTAATACTGCTATTTCAGCTTCAATTTTAGACAATTTATTTTTTAATTTTTTCAGTTCTTTTTCTTCTTCTCTACTTAATTGATAGGCTTCTTTTTTCTTCGTTTCCTTTACTTCTTTCACAACCGTTTTCTTTTCGGCTTCACGCATGTTCTCCATCTTATGCTGCTCCAAGAAATAATCAATATCGCCTAAATATTCTTTAATTACTTTGTCTTTAAATCCATAAACCGTAGCAGTTAAACCTTGTAAGAAATCTCTATCATGCGAAACCAAAATCAATGTTCCATTAAAACTTCTCAATGCTTCTTTCAATACATTTTTAGATGCTATATCTAAGTGATTCGTTGGCTCATCCATGATTAAAACGTTAAACGGAGACAACAATAATTTACACAAAGCCAAACGATTACGCTCTCCTCCAGAAAGCACTTTTGCTTTTTTATCAACAGCATCGCCACCAAATAAAAACGCACCCAACATATCTCTAACTCTTGCTCTGTTAGAATCTGTTGCGGCATCTTCCATAATTTGCAACACTGTTTTTTCTGGCGGTAAATGTTCAGATTGATTTTGCGCAAAATATCCGATTTGCACATTATGCCCTAACTTTAAATGACCATCAAAAGGAATGTCTCCTACCATCATTTTTGCCAAGGTAGATTTTCCTTGTCCGTTTTGACCAACAAAAGCAATTCTACTGTTACGCTCAATCAATAAATCAACATTTTCTAGCACTTGATTGTCGCCATAACTTTTACTCATATTTTCTGCTTCGACAATAATTTTTCCTGGCTCAATAGATTTTGCAAAACGAATGTTCATAGTTGCATTATCATCCTGATCAACCTCAATACGCTCTACTTTATCTAATTGTTTCATTAAAGACTGCGCCATAGAAGCTTTACTTGCTTTGGCCTTAAACTTATCAATTAGCAGTTGTTTCTGTTTAATTTCTCTGTCTTGATTTTTCTGAGCTTGCAATTGTTTTTCTTTAATTTCTCCTCTTAAAAGAAGAAACTCAGAATATGGTTTTTTGTAATCGTAAATCTGTCCTAAAGAAATTTCTATCGTACGATTTGTTACATTATCTAAAAACATTTTATCATGCGACACCAACACAATTGCTCCAGAATATCCTTTTAAAAAGTTTTCTAACCAAATAATAGACTCAATATCTAAGTGATTTGTAGGTTCATCTAACAGTAATATGTCATTGTCTTGCAATAATAGTTTTGCCAACTCGATTCGCATTCTCCAACCTCCTGAAAAAGTATCAGTAAGCTTGTCAAAATCCTCTCTTTTAAAGCCTAAGCCTTGTAATATTTTTTCTGTATTTCCTTGATAGTTGTATCCACCAAGTAACTCATAACGCTCTGTTTTCTCTGTTAAATCTACAATTAATTGACTGTATGCTTCACTTTCATAATCGGTTCTTGTTGCTAATTGATTATTAATAGCATCAAGTTCTAATTCTATTTTTTTAATTTCTTCAAATGCTTGATATGCTTCTTCTAAAATAGTTCTCCCCGCTACAAAATCGATATCTTGTCGTAAAAAACCCATACGAACATCTTTATCAAAAGCCATGGTTCCTCCGCTGGTTTCAACATCTTTTGATAAAACTTTTAATAAGGTAGACTTTCCTGCTCCATTTTTTCCTATTAACCCTATTCGATCTCCTTTATTTAATTTGAAAGTAATTCCAGAAAATAAATCAGTTCCCATAAATGAAACTGTTAAATTATGTACGTTTAGCATGAAATGTGATGATTGTTACAGAGTTAGAATTGTAAAAATTTTTTATATTTGCAAAAGTATATAATTTTTAAGGTTCAGATGTTTAAAAAAGGAACAAAAATCTACAGTATCGCAAAAGGAAAATGCCCGAAATGTCATGAAGGAGAATTTTTCAAACATAAATTTACATACCATCCAAGCAGGATAACTAAACTACATGATAATTGTCCAAATTGTAATTTAAAATACATGCTAGAACCGTCATTTTTTTATGGCGCCATGTACGTAAGCTACGGAATTACAGTGGCTATTTTTGTGTCTGTATTTATTATTGCAAAGGTTTTTATTGGACTGGAAATCTTAGAAGCTTTTGCTGCAATTTTAATTACTTCCATACTATTAATGCCTTTAAACATGAGGCTTTCTAGAATTTTATGGATCAATATGTTTGTTTCTTTTGAAGAAAAGAAAGAAAGCGAAACAACTACTGAAACCTCTTAATATCTATTTCTGTATCTAACAGCTCTCCTTTTTCTAAATGATTAAAAAGGTTTTTAGCCATTGTTGGAGCAATCATTACACCACGTGTGCCTAACCCATTTAAAACCACTAATTCTGGTTTTTTCGGATGTACACCAACCATGGGCCTTCTATCTTTTACTGTAGGTCTAATGCCTGCATATTGCTTAACGATTGTATAAGGAACTTTAATTACTTTTTTTAACTTGTCTATCAATTCTTCTTTTCCTGCTTTGGTTAAAGCTAAGGTTTTATCTTTCCAATTAAAAGTTGCTCCTACTTTATAATAATGATTTCCTAGAGGCATAACAAACAACGTAGATTTTAATAAAAAATCAATCTCTAATTCTGGTGCATGAATGGTAAACAACTCGCCCTTTACTTCATTTAAAGGTAAATCATTAAAGAAAGGATTTTTCTTGATTCCAAAACCTTCGCAAAAAACAATTCGGGTCGCTTCAATATTCTTATAAGAAACACTATTGTTGTTGAATATTATAGAATCATAATTGAAGTTTTCAAAAATGATTTGAGATGATTCTTGTAGATAATTTCTATAAGCAGTAACTAGTTTTTCTGTATCAATTCTTCCTGTATTTTGAACTTCTCCAAAACCGTAATCTGCTACAACAGCCGCTATTCTGTCGTTCAAAATATTTGGATTCATAAAACTAGCAAGCATTGGTTTGTCTGCAGCCTCATACCAATTATTTTGATCTTCAATAGATTTAAACGCTTTTCTAATTGTAAACTTAATATCTACTTTTAAGCCTAGCCTCTCTTCTATTTTTTTATAAAAAGGAAGTGCAATATTTAATTGTTGTTGAGCATTCCAAACTGGGGTAAAGCGTTTTAATATTACTGGATTATAGACACCTCCAGCAACTAATGATGATGTTTGAGAATGGTCTTCAAAAACTATAAATGTTTTTTTAGCGGCAAGTAGTTCTTCTACAAAAGCCAAACCCGCTAAGCCTAAACCTACAACAATATAATCTACTTTCATGGGGTAAAAATACGCTATTAAACGCAAAAAAGCGTCCTGAAATTCAAAACGCTTTTTTTTAATATGTATCCGATAGTAATTAGTAATTCCACATATCCATTTCTCTATTTCTAATGTCTTCTTTAATTTTATCTGCCTCTAATAACTGAAACAAAGAATTACCTCTTATATAGTCAGAAATTTTTCTGTTTCCGTATATGTTTTGTGTTTGTACTACAACAGATGCAAAACGCCTTGCATTTAACAAGTGATCAAAAGAAATAGGGTGTGAAGAGTTTTTAGGATTAAAAACTTTTGCTTTGTGTAACACATCTCTAGCTGATGGATAAAAAACCCAAAATAACGGATATAAATTTTCATCATCTATCTCAGAAACACCTAATGTTTTTACATCCGGACCCAAAGGCGCAATTGCCAATAAACGGTACTTTAATTCTCCTTGCCTTTTATCAAAATACCACATTCCTTTAATCTTATAGGCAGTAATATCTTGTGAGCTTACTCTAAATGTATCAATATTATTTCCGTTAGATCTCACATTGATTAAAAGAGAAGAAATTTCTTGTCTGGTAATTTTAGTATTGAAAAAATCATCTGCATACGCTTCTTTAATTTCCCCTGTTCTAATCCCTTTATAGAGCGTATCAAATAAAGATCTACGAGTGTTTGACACATTGGTTGTATCTATTGGGAAATAATAGGGAAGATTTATTTTTTGATTTAAATCTATAACTTCCCAAACCACCTTAGACCACAAGATATCTCTATCATTAATGTAACCATACGGTAAAGGTTTATCATTTACGGCTAACTTTTGCTCTGCTGTTTTTTCAACAATTTCATCAACAGATTTAGAGTTTAGTAAGTTGGCTTGAGCATTGATTACACTAGTTGTAACCATTGCAAAAAGAACTAGAAAAAAACGTTTCTTATGCATCATACTTATGAATCTTAATTAGAAATTTCAATAATTACAGGCATTACTTTTTTAAGTTTATATGAAGTATTATTTTCTATAACTGCTTCAATATCAAAAATTGTAATCTGTTGCCCTCTTCTTGCTTTTGCAATCGCTTGTTTTGCAGCTGCATTAAAAGTGGTTCCATTTACGGTTACGGCTAATTGACCAGGAACTTTTACTGTAAATTTTGTTACTCTTAGTTTTAAATCGAAAACAAAATCTTGCAGTCCTGCTCCAATAGTTATTCTTCCAACACTTGTTTTTGGCATTTTTACAATACCAAAATCTCCTCTTGCAGTTCCCATTGCAGGCGGAATGTCTTTTATTCTAAATGTTTTTGGGGTTCTTATAGGAGTTCCGTCAGGTAATTTACCAGAAACATTTATTGTAACCTCATTACCTCCTTTAGGACTTAACATATAAGAACTTCCTTTTAGCTGTTTTAAACCTGGCGCAGTAGCTTTTACTAAATTTGCTGGAATTCCAGGTATAGATATTGTTAACGGATTCTCAACACCTCTGTACACTACATTCATTTTATCTGCAGAAACAACCGCAGAATTTGGTTTTGAAATAACTGAATAACTTGATTTAAATGGCACTGGAACTTCTTCTCCATTTTCCATAAAATAAATTGTTCCTTTTATTTCCTTATCACCAACACCAATTGCTCTTAAATCTAGGTTTACTGCACCATCTTTATAATTCGTGTATGGTTTTCCATCTAAAACTACTCTACTTGGACTTAAACTTGGGTCTTCTCTACCTAAAACAACAGTTCCTGTTACTTTGTCTCCAGGATAAAAAGCGTTTTTATCAAGCTTAACTATTCCATTATAATTAGACATTGATACTTCACTTTCTAATTGTCCGCCTAACAATGAACTTACAATATCAGCTTCTGTATTTTTTATATCAGCTTGCATTTGTGTTAAATTAGTTAAAGAAGCTACTAAAGGAAAGCCTTTGTAGCGATAATCTAACCATTTAACTTTTTTACCATCTCTATTAACAACATCGTCTGTATTAAATCTTGTATTTAGGGTTGATACAAATTTGTTATTTGATCCTAAAGCAGTGTTTACGTCTGTTCTATAGCCATTAATTTTATCTAAAAACTCTTGACCTGCAGGTGTAAAACCATCTCCTTTAAAAAAATACTCATCTAAAAAAGCGGTTTTATCCATCGTTTCATAATCTTTTTTGTCTTCAATATCTGAAGTCATTTTAGATTTTAAATCTGCAATGAAGTCATAAAAGCTTGCAGATGATTTTTCAATCTTATCTGCCTGTACTTTTAAAGGACCAAATTTCGCTACTTGCTCTGAAGCTTTGGTTGCTAAATTTGCATATGCTGCTTTATTTTTAATTGTTGTTGACTCATTATTTTCTGTCAACTTTTCATTCATGAAACCAAATGCAGACAATACTTCTTTACTCATATTCATTGCAAGCATTGCAATAAATACAAGATACATTAAGTTGATCATTTTTTGTCTTGGAGACATCTTTCCTCCTGCCATATCTAATTAGTTTTTAGTGCTTTAATTAATACTAATTATTTACTAGACATTGCAGTAAGCATTCCTCCATAAACTCCATTTAAAGAAGACATATTCTCAGCTAATGATTCCATTTGCTGCTTTAGTTTCTCAGAATGCTCTACTAATGACGTATTTATATCTGCTTGCTTGTTGGCATTTTGAACCTGAACTTGATACAATCCATTTAAAGATTCCATTTGAGAAACTGCCTTAGTCATTTCTTCATTATAACTATTTGTTGCAGAAATAGTTGCTGTAGTTGCATTTAAACCTTGAGCTGCACCTTTAAAATCTTTGATACTATCTCCCAAACTTTTAATAAGCACACTGTCTAATTCTGCTTCTTTTAATAAGTTGTCTAATTTTTGAGAAAGCATTCCTTGAGCATTTTTTGATTCTGTTTCGTTACTACCCAATTCTGGATATACTTTACTCCAATCTAAATCTTCTTCAACAGGTTCAAAAGCAGAGATTGCAAATACAATTGCTTCTACAACTAATCCAATTGTTAACATTACACCACCAGTTAAAAAACCGTAATTTATATGTTGTATTTTAAAAAGTGCACCAATAATTACAATAGCAGCTCCTAAACCGTATACCATATTCATTATTTTTTTACTTCTCATTGATTGTGCCATAATTTTATGTTTTTAGGGGATTGATAAATTGAAATATTAATTGTTATCGTAAATTTTACCTAAGTAATTTTGTACGGTTCTAAAACCTATATAACTTCTTGCTGTATCTCCATATTCGTAATCTCTGGAGCTAACTTCTAAAAAGTAAGCAACATCTTTCCAAGAACCACCACGAATTATTTTTCTGTTGTTATTTTTATCTTCTACATTCGGGTTCATTGTAGAACCTATGTAATAAGATGAAGGATCGTAAGAAGAATTTGTCCATTCAGAAACATTTCCAGCCATATTATACAAACCATAGTCATTTGTATTAAAAGATTTTGCTTCCACTGTATACAAAGCTCCATCTACTGCATAATCTCCTCTTACAGGTTTAAAGTTCGCTAAAAAACAACCTCTATCGCTTGTTGTACTTGGGCCTCCCCAAGGATATTTTGCGAAATCAAGACCACCTCTGGCTGCATATTCCCATTCTGCTTCTGTTGGAAGCCTATAATCAGGAGCAATAACCTTATTTTTACTTGCTTTTAAATAATCATTTTTATTTTTAGTTCTCCAATTACAAAATGCTTGTGCTTGATACCAGTCTACTCCAACTACTGGATAATCTGCATATGCATCATGATAAAAGTAATCTTGGTGCATTGGATCGTTGTAAGAATAATTAAAATCTTTTACCCAAACTGCAGTATCTGGATAAACATTTACAATTTCTGAGCGTAAAAAATCTTTTGCATTACCTCCTTTTTTAATGGCAGCATCTTTATCAAACCAAAAGTACTTATAGTTCAAAAACTTTTTATTAAAAGTTCTATTGCCATCATATGTTTCATCTTTTTTAAGGTAAAGAGAATCCATTACTTCAACGTAATGTTCGTCTGGATAATTATTTTTATCCCAAATAATATCAACGTCTTTATTTAAAGGCCTTAAAGAATCTAGAGCACCACCAAAACCATAATAATTTTCTAGCATGTATTTATCATAGGGTGTTGCATTATCGGAGTCAAGAGAAGGAAAAGCAAAATCCTGAATCCCTCCTGTTGAAGGAGTACCAGCAGGTGCGTTAGAAAGAAGCGTAACCTCTTCTGCTTTGTATGCTAATTTAGTTCTTACAATAGAATCTTTAACTGCAAAAACAAATTGCTTATACTCACTGTTCGTAATTTCTGTTTCATCCATGTAAAATGGACGAACAGTAACAGTTCTTGTTGGCGCACTTAAATTCCCTATAACATCTTCTTCTTGTTTACCCATTGTAAACGAACCACCAGGAACTAACGTCATTCCTAAAGGTTTTTCTGCAAACCATTTTCTTTTAGAATTAACGCCTGTTAACTCGCCCCTGTCGTTAGAACCACAGCTATAAATAGTGGTTATTATCAGTGCAAATAATGCTACTCTCTTCATATATATATATTCTTTCCTCAAAAAGTTCGTAAACCTATTCTTTTTTTTTAAAAAAACCAACCGTTTTAATACTTTATGTGTCAAATAAGTAAGAATCAATTAACTTTAATTTTTACCTTAGTTTTCTCAGTGCCTTGTACCATTTTTCAGGGATTTTTTGATCAATGGCTTCTTGATAGTCTTGATATGTACATGGTATTAACGCATGTCTTTTGTATTTATTATTTGTGGAAATATTTATCTCCATCCACCATCTTCCACTTTTATCGCTCTTATAGAAATTGATAGGATCATCATTCTCTACTAAAACTATAAATTTCTGATAGGATTCTTTGGTGCTATATGGATAATCTTTAGCTCTGTAATTAACACCTTCTATAAAATACCAAATCATTTGAGAAATTAAATGTGCTGTTTGATGGTTGTTATCAAATTTCGGATTGAATTCATAAACTCCAAAAGAAGTTACTTTATCACTAATCCCCGCATATCTTGCAATTGCACAAATTTCCTCCCCATTGAATCCGTTCGGAGAGCAGTTATTATTTGCTGGCGCCTCGCTCTGACGAATTGCTCCGATATCTATACTTACCAAATCTGCATCTCTCATAACCGGTTCAACCTTTGTTAAATCCTTAACTTCTCCTAATCGATAGGCGTCAAAAAACAAACTGTTTAACAAATCTAATTCTTCTTGAGAGTTGTAATACGTTTGATACCCAATATTACTAAAATTGAATAAATTATTGGGCTGATTCATTACTATTTTACTTAGATAAGAACGAGAACTTAAATCATTTTCTATTGAGCCAATATCGAACTTACTATCTACAGAAACTAAATTTACCGTTTGTTCTAAGGTGTCATATGCTCTATAATTTGCATACGTTATGTCTTGACTACCGCCAATGATTATTGGTATGATATTCTTTTTTAATAAATAACTAGTAATGCTTGTTACTGCAAAATAAGTATCTTCTACAGTATTTCCTTTGATAATATTTCCTAAATCTGCAATGTTTGTATGCCAATTCCCTGGAAATAATTGATACAAGTGCTTTCGAATAGCTTGGATATTTTCTCCGCAACCTAGGTTGTCTTCTGCATTTCTATCTTCTAATACTCCAAAAATAGCTACCTGTACATTTTGCAACTCAGGAAAACCGTGCTGCTTGGAATGTATTGCAAGGTTTCTACCCAAACTTTGACCAGAATGCAACATCAGATGTGCAATAACAGTATCATTTATAGGGGTTAAAAAATTAAAATCCATGTACTTATTTATTGCTTAGGCGAGTGCAAGATACTCAATTGTTATTTCTTTTTTGCTGTTTTTTTTCTGGTTGCTTTTTTCTTTGGTGCTTTTGCTTCAATTATTTGCTCTACTTCTTCTAACGTTAACTCTTTAGCGTTGGTAGTTTTAGGCATTTCAATTTTAATTTTTCCTTTTAAAATATGAAACCTACCCCAACGCGCTTTTTCAACCCTAATACCTGCTTCTTCCCAATTATGAATTACTTTATCAATTTCTTTTTGCTTTTTAAGCTCAATCAATTCAACAATATTATCATAGGTTAAATGATCAAAATCGTACTTTTTATTTACGTTGATAAACATAGAATTCCATTTAATAAATGGTCCAAATCTACCTACACCTTTTTGAACAGGCAAGTTTTCATATTCTGCAATTGGCGCATCCGCTTTTTGTTTTGCAACAATTAATTCAGTAGCTCTTTCCAAATCTACATCCATAGGATTTTCTCCTCTATCTAGAGAAACATACATCGCTCCAAACTTAATGTAAGGACCAAACCTACCATTAGAAACAATTACTTCTTCATTTTCATAAGTACCTAAATTTTTAGGCAATAAAAATAAGTCTAAAGCTTCTTTGAGTGATATTGTTCCTAAGTTTTGATCTTTTTGCAAACTTGCAAATTGTTTGTCTTCATCATCTCTATCACCAATTTGAGCCATCGCTCCAAATTTCCCTAAACGCACTAAAACCGTTTTTCCAGATTCTGGATGCTTTCCTAAAACACGTTCTCCACTTTCTCTTTCTGCATTTTCAGAAACAAAAGTTACTGTTGGATGAAATTCGTTATAAAAACCTTTGATCATTTCTGTCCAATTTTCAATACCTTCAGAAATATCATCAAAAGAAGATTCTACTTTTGCCGTAAAACCAAAATCTAAAATATTAGAGAAATTTGCAACTAAAAAGTCCGTTACGATGTTTCCAATATCTGTCGGAATTAATTTTCCTTTATCAGAACCTGTTTTCTCAGATAATGAAGCACTAGAAACTGTTCCGGCTTTTAACGTAAATTGTTCGTATCCTCTCTCTAATCCTTCTGTTTCTCCTTTCTCTACATAACCTCTTCGTTGAACTGTAGAAATTGTTGGTGCATATGTTGATGGTCTTCCAATCCCTAATTCTTCTAGTTGTTTTACCAAAGAAGCCTCTGTAAATCTGTATGGCGGGCTCGTAAAACGCTCTGTTGCTGTAATAAATTCGTAAGACAATGCTTCGCCAATCTTTAAATTCGGCAACATTCCTGCTTGCTCTTCTTCATCATTATCAACGCCTTCTAAATATACTTTTAAAAATCCATCAAACTGAATCATTTCTCCATTTGAAGTAAAGATTTTATTATTTTCAGAATTTTCTATTTTTACATTTGTACGTTCTAATTTAGCATCGCTCATTTGAGAAGCAATAGTTCTTTTCCAAATTAAATCGTACAATCTGTTTTGATCGTACTCAACATCTACAGAATGTAATTTCATGTCTGTTGGACGAATCGCTTCGTGCGCTTCTTGCGCGCCTTTATTTTTTGTTTTAAATACTCTTGGCTTACTATATTCAGCTCCATAACTTCCTGTAATTGCTTCTTTAGCTGCAGTTCTTGCATCTTCAGACAGATTTAAACTATCTGTTCTCATATAGGTAATTAAACCTGCTTCATACAAACGTTGCGCAACTTGCATCGTTTTCCCAACAGGATAACCTAACTTTCTTGAAGCCTCTTGCTGTAAAGTAGATGTTGTAAAGGGTGCTGCTGGAGATTTTTTTGCTGGTTTTTTTGTTAAATCTGCTATAGAAAAATCTGCAGTTGCAGATGATTTTAAAAATGCTTCTGCGGCTTTTCTTGTATCAAAACTCTTTGGAATTGCCGCTTTAAATGTTTTTCCGTCTGTGTTGGAAAACTGAGCAACAACTTTATAACTTGCTGTTGTTTTAAATTCTTGAATACTTCTTTCTCTCTCTACAATTAAACGCACCGCAACAGATTGAACTCTTCCTGCAGATAAACCTCCTTTTACTTTTCTCCATAAAATTGGAGACAACTCATACCCAACCAACCTATCTAAAACTCTACGCGCTTGTTGTGCGTTAACCATATTGTAATTGATATCTCTTGGGTTTTCTACAGCTTTTAAAATTGCTTTTTTTGTAATTTCATGAAAAACAATTCGTTTTGTATTCGCATCTGTAAGACTTAACTGTTCTTTTAAATGCCAAGCAATAGCTTCTCCCTCTCGATCCTCATCACTTGCCAACCAAACAGTATCTGCTTTTTTTGCCAATGCTTTTAACTTTTTTACCACTGCTTTTTTATCTTCAGAAACAATATATTCTGGCATAAAATCGCCATCAACATTAATTCCTAATTCTTTAGAGGGTAAATCTGCAATATGGCCAAAACTAGATGCTACTTGAAAATCTTTACCAAGAAACTTCTCGATCGTTTTTGCTTTTGCTGGTGACTCTACTATTACTAAATTCTTTGCCATAAATCTTCTCAATTGAAATAATTACTCCTTATATATGTATGTAATTTCGGATTGCAAAAGTAGGAAGTTTTTTTTTATAACAAATTATTGAGTCATTATTTGATGAATTTAAATACATATATCGACGTTAAATTTCTGCCAATATGTCATAAAATATAGAATTTGGTTGTATATTTGCCGTTCATTTTGATTATGAATATGGAACAAATAGAGAAGGTAATAGATGAAAATTTACAAGGAAAAGCACTTGTAAAAGAGCGCAATCCTAAAAACTCAAAAAAACTTTATATAGAAAGTTATGTTCGTACATAACTACTTTATTTTCAATACTTTACATTTGTTTAATATTAAGTTATACCCAAGTTATACCTAAAATAAGATTTTTTTTAATACCTTTCCGTTTGAATGGAAAGAAGTAAAAAAAGATTAGAGGTTTTAAGGGAATATGGTTGGAGTGAATCTAACCAAGAACAATTCTTCCAATTTGCTAATAAGATTATAGGAGAAACCTTCAAGGGAACTTTCACCATCAAACAAGTTAAAAATCGTTGGTTTTGGTATTATAAATTCAGTAATAACAAAATTAGCCCAAGAACAAAATATCTATGTTCTTGTGATGTTGAATTAGAAAAATCAGAAACATCTTTTCAATTTGCAACTCAAATCTTTTTAGAGAAAATAAATCATAATTTTTCCAACAAGAATGTAATTGAACCTTTACTATCAAAATATGTGAAAGAATACATTTCAATTTGCATGGAAGATGGTGGTTTAGAATACAAAAAAAGAGGTTCTTCTCATGTTTTAACTTATAATTCAGAAATAGAAACCAAACGAAATATATCAACAATGAAAAGAAGAGTTATTACTCTTACTGAATTTGATTTGTTCTGTTTGGAAAAAAAGATAAAAACAATTGATGCGGGAAAAAGTGAAGATTTTAGAGTTGTGATTAAAGAATATCTTTTGAAACTCAAATCAAGGAATAAAAAAGGGAGAAATGGTGATGAGGTTGGAAAAAATAAATTATCAAGAGCAACTCTAAAATTACATCTCCAATCAGTTCGTATGTTTCTAAATTGGATTTGTAAACCGGTAAGTGAGTTTGGAAAAGGTATTCTTAAACAACATCACATTACAGTTGGTTATCAAAATTTACTTCTAAATACAGTAATGGGTGAGGTAAAAAATGAACAAAGAATATTTGAGGATTTCAGTAGAAAAAATTATGAGAAGGTTTTAACAGATTGTCAAAATTATATTGCTGAAACTTGGAGATTGTATTGTAAGTATAATGGTGATAGAGAGAGAATACGAGAAGAAAGATTTAGTTATAATAAAAAACTAAAAGATGGCACACTAAACGGAAATAAACATAAAAATCAACCAAAGGAAATGATTGTAATGAGTGATATTGTTTTCTTTGTTAGTTTCATTCAATTAGGATATGGAACAAGAATTACAGAAATATTACAAAGTTTTAGAAATTTTGATGCATGGAAAAAAAATGCTAAAAATGTAAAAACCCAAGTAAGTTCTTATTTGAGTAAAGATGATGGAGATGAAGAAAACTCACACCACTACAACCTTGTAATTAATAATTCAAAAAAGAAGAGTAGAACTATTCCTATTACAGATGTAATATTCTCTTGGAACGAACCACCAAAAGGAGTTCCATTTCAAAAGAGGAAAAGAAATAAAGAAGAAAGATATGATGTATGGGAAACTAATATTATTGATGTAATATTTGAATTGTTTTATCCAAAAGAACATCCTAAAACTTTTCCTTCACCTAACCTCAACGAAAAACCTTATGAGGGATATTCTACTAATTGGTATATGAATATATTCAAAAAGAGATTGGTAAATAGTGAAGATTTGAATTGGAAAAAATATGGTATTTCAACCTCTCATCACCTTCGTTCATACTTTGTATCATATATGTTTTTGCAAGATGTGAGAATTGAAGATGTGATTGAAATAACAGGTCATTCATATACAACTGCTATTTCTTATTACAGAAGAATTAATACACAAATGATGAGGGATACTTTATCACATAGAGATTTGAAATCTATTTTACAGAAGAATAAGATTAACAATAAAAAGAGTTATGCACAATAAGGAAAAGTAATAGTCGTTTCTAAAAATAATATAATTTAAACACAATACGAATGAAAAAATCAATTTTACTATTTACTATCTTATTAACAATTCTTAGTAGTTGTGATAAAGATGATGTAAACGCCAATTCAGAATCCTGTTATACAAATTCAAACGCCCAATCAATCGTTCATGATGGCATAAATAGAGAATATGTGTTGTATATGCCTAACTCTTATGACGGTGCAACCGCAGTTCCCGTGTTGTTTAATTTTCATGGTTTTGGAGGAAGTGCAAGTGAATTTATGCAAGAAGCAGATATGCGCTCATTGGCAGAAGCTGACACTTTTATTTTAATCTATCCTCAAGGAAGTTGTTTAGACGGTTCTTCTCACTGGAATGCTTGTCCTGCTGGTGGAGACAATAAAAGTAATGCTGATGATTTTGGTTTTGTCGAAGCCATAATAAATGAGCTTTCATCTCAATATAATGTTGATGTGGAGAGAATTTATGCCGCTGGATATTCAAATGGTGGTATGATGGCATATGGACTTGCGAATTATAAAAGTGATTTAATTGCTGCGGTAGCATCTGTTTCTGGAGCAATGTTAGATTGTACGGGACCTACAAATCATCCTATGCCTGTAGTACATCTTCATGGAACTTCTGATGGAGTTCTCCCCTATAATGGAGGCAATGGTTGGAACTCTGCGCAAAGTACCTTAGACCATTGGATTGATTTTAATAATACAACAACAAATCCAACTGTAAGCACTGACAATAGCGGAGGTATGACAATTGAGCATTATGCCTATGACCAAGGAGATAGCTCAGTTTCTGTTGAGCATTATAAATACATTGGAGGAGACCATGTTTGGTTTAACGCAACTTTTCAAGGTCAGAACACATCTGAAATCGTTTGGGGTTTTGTATCACAGTATGATATAAATGGATTGAGATAAAGAATAAAGTGCATAACAATGTATATAAAAAATAGGCGAAACAGTAATAAATTCAAGGCTTTTGGTTCTTATCAAAGTTTGTACTTAACTGAAAGTTCTGTGCTTAGAAATCGCCTACTTTTCATATACTAAACGTTACCTGCAAGTTGAACAAAAAAACGTCACATAGAAGAAAATTATGAAAAAAACTATAATATATTTCCTCTTTACAGCCATATTAGTTGGATGTAATATGAATCCAAATAAAGAAGAAAGGATAAAAAAACTCGAAACCGATAATGAAATATTATTGAAAAAAATAGGTAACCTTGAGAATAAAATTGAATCAAACCAAACTAATAAAACAGTTACAAAAGAAAACAATATGGATTTAGGAGCATTTTCAGTTAGTCTTAGTGTTAAAGACTTAAAAGTATCAAAGAAGTTTTATGAAAATCTTGGGTTTATACAACTCGGAGGAGATTTGGAAAAAAACTATCTAATAATGAAAAATCAAAATTCAGTAATTGGGTTATTCCAAGGTATGTTTGAGGGTAATATATTAACTTTTAACCCAGGTTGGGATGAAAACGCAAAAGAAATTGAAACTTTTGTCGATGTTAGAAAAATTCAGGAAGAATTAAAAAGTAATGGAATTAATATTGGAACTGAAATCGATAAAAGTACTTCAGGACCTGCGAGTTTTATGACAACTGACCCAGACGGAAATGTAATCTTAATTGACCAACATAGATAATAGAATTATACAGGTTAAAAAAAGCCAGCAGGTAACAATGTATATAAAACATAGCTATTACAGGCTTTCCGAGAGGTTTGTGTATATTTTCGAAGTCCGCCAAATTTTTTAATTTGGCTTTTTGATAAAATAAGATAAAAAGAAAATTAAAAAATTCGGCTCGTGCATAATCCGAAAGGTAAGTGTCTATTTACACGCTACGTTTCATATACGAGACGTTGTGGCACATTTAAGAAAACCCTATGAAAACATTAATATTTCTCATTTATTTACCAATTCTAATCGGATTTAGTACGTCTGAAACTGATAATTTCGAGATTGAAAACGGCAAATTAATATGGCAAAAAGTTTATGAAACTGAATTGACAAAGGAGCAGTTAACTGACAAAATTAAAAATTCAGGTAATTTCAAAAATGTGGAATTAAACGAGAGCGGAATAATTGCGGAAATCACAAATCTTACACTTGACTACAAAGGATATGGTTTGTCCGAAATGTCAACGCCAATTTATATTGCAAGAAATAGCGTAAATTCTTTCGTGCAAATTGAGTTTAAAGAGAGTAAATATCGTGTGTCTATCAAAAATATAAAATTGAAACAAAATTATGATGATGCTTTATCAAATCAAGGTGAAATGACTGATTTAGAAGTTTTCGCACTCAAGAAAAGAAACACAGAATTTAAATCAAGTTTTCTAGAAAAATCATCTAAAATTATAAACTTTACATTCGAAAATATAACTGAATTTAAAGTAAAAGAAAAAGACAAGTGGTAAGAAAAACGTGCCACAACACCGTGTATAAAAAATTGCTATTTTTAGCTTCACCAAAAGTTGTTGCTCTTTTGCCAACTTCAGAATTTCCGTTGGAAATTCCTCGTTGACAAAATCGCAACTTTTTATACACGTAGAACGTTGTGCGTAATTTGACCAAACCATATGAAAAAAACAACATTATTGATTTTTCTGATTTTAGGTACTTTAAATGTCTTTAGTCAAAACATAAAAACTGACTCTTTAAAACAGAAGGAAAATATTAAATTTAAATACGAAACTTTAATTGTACCAACTGTATTAATTGGTTATGGAATTGTTGGTCTTGAAAGTCACACACTTGAATCAATAAATACGAATACAAGAGATGAAATAATTGAAAACATTGACAATAAATTTACTATCGATGATTTTTCACAATATAGTCCATTCTTAACTGTGTACGGATTAAATGCAATCGGAATTAAAGGAAAAAACAATTTTAAGGATAGAACAATAATTTTAGGAACTGCTTATCTCATTATGGGAGGAACTGTGAATATAATTAAGAGAACTGGTAATGTTGAAAGACCTGATGGTTCTTCTAAAAACTCTTTTCCTTCTGGTCATACTGCAACAGCATTTATGGGAGCTGAATTTTTGTATCAAGAATACAAAGATGTTTCTATTTGGTATGGCGTTGCTGGTTACGTTGTAGCAACAGGAACTGGAATGTTCAGAATGTATAATAATAGACATTGGCTGACTGATGTTGCAGCAGGTGCTGGGATTGGAATTTTAAGCACTAAAATCGCTTACTGGATTCATCCTTTAATAAAAAGAACGATATTTAAAGACAGAGAAAGTGCAAACGGAATTGTTATGCCTTTTTATAATGGACGAGAATATGGATTAGGATTATCAATGACATTCTGAAAAAAAACTACGCACAACAACGTATATAAAACATAGCTATTACGGGCTTTCCGAGAGGTTTGTGTGTATTTGCGAAGTCCGCCAAATTTTTTAATTTGGCTTTTTGAAAAAATAAGATAAAAAGAAAATTAAAAAATTCGGCTCGTGCATAATCCGAAAGTTTAGCGTCTATTTACACGCTACGTTTCATATACACGACCGTTGTAACACATTTAAATAAAAACTAAACAATGAAACACATTTTATTACTATTGACTATTTTAACATTTACTTTTTCTTGTTCAAGTGATGATTCTACAGAAACTGAACCTCAAAACCAATTTCCGACAAATATCTCTATTGAAAATTCTCAATCCCTACAGGTTGGTGATATATTAACAATCAACGGAAATGGTTTTTCAATAAACGAAACTTATATCATAACTTTTAGCGATAACGAAGTTGCCACAATAACCGAAATAAATAGCAACTATCTCAAAGTAGAAGTGCCAGAAAATGCTGTGTCTGGTAACATAATATTGACTTATGATAATCAAGATGAAGTTATAGGGAATATAACTATTGACCAATCAATTTCTGAATTTGAGTTGTTTGCCTCAATGAGAAATATAGTTGCAGCAATTGAAAAAGATACTGGGGTTCAGAATCAAATTGCGGATTTAGGGCAAGATATATCTATAAGTAGTTTAGTATTTGACAGTACATCAAATTCAATTTACGCAGTAGCTCCATTCGATGATAATGGTCCTGTAGAAGAAAATGGTTCTGTCGCATCTAATGTAATGAAAAATTTTATTTTTTTATATTTACAACAAAAAAGATGTTCAAAGGTCACTGTTTTCCTAAAGCAATCATATTACAAGCTGTTTACTTCAAATTAAAGTTTAGTCTTAGCTATAGAGATGTAGAAGAACTTTTATCTATCAGAGGAGTCAAAGTGGATTATGCTACTATTCAACGCTGGGTATTCAAATTCACACCCCTTGTAGAACAACAATTCAGAAAGAGAAAAAAATTAGTTGGAAAAAGGTGGAGACTAGATGAAACCTATATTAAGGTAAAGGGTGAGTGGAGATATTTATACAGAGCAGTTGATAAAGAAGGGAATACTGTAGACTTTTTGTTA
>JAQWGI010000027.1 GCA_029238315.1 Polaribacter sp.
TTGTTCACTATGTAGATAAACTAAGAAACGATTTATTAAAATAAGTCTTTAAAAGATAGAATTAAAAGATATGTATCAATTCTCAGGTAAATTAAAAACATTCTCAATTGCTTTAATGATTATTGGAGCTTTGGGTGTTGGATATAGCTTTTTAACTGCTCCAAAAACAGTTGAAGATGCTAAAGAAATTATAGCAAAACAACATGATAGTCATGGTGAAGCAGCAACACATGATTCATCTGTTTCTGTAACACATAACAATGCAAAAAAAGCAGAACACGCAGATGATGCACATGCAGACGATGAGCATGCAGAACATGTTTTACACGCATTGCAAAACAAGCCTTGGGCTGCAACTTATGTAGCGTTGTTTTTCTTTTTAGGTATTACATTGCTAGTCATGGCCTTTTATGCATCTCAAAGAGTAGCACAGGCAGGTTGGTCTGTTGTGTTATTTAGGGTTATGGAAGCAATTTCTGCTAATATTGTTCCTGCAAGTATTTTAATGTTTGTAATTGTAATGACTTCTGCAGGGCATTTAAATCATATGTTTACATGGATGGGAGAAGGTGTTTTTGATCCTGCAAGTGATAAATATGACGCGATTGTAGATGGAAAAAAATGGTGGTTAAATGTGCCAGGTTGGACTATTAGATCTGTGATTTATTTATTAGGATGGAATGCTTATCGTTATTTTTCAAGAAAATTTTCATTGGCAGAAGACAATGCTAATGATGGAAACAAAACTTATAAGAAGAACTTCCATGCATCTGTAATATTCTTAGTGTTCTTTATGGTTACAGAATCGATGATGTCTTGGGACTGGATCATGGGATTAGATCCTCACTGGTTCTCTACATTATTTGGATGGTATGTTTTAGCTACTTTATTAGTAAGTGCATTAACTGTTATTGCATTTGTTACCATTTACTTACGCTCTAAAGGACATTTACCTTTTGTAAACGATAGCCATTTACATGATTTAGCAAAATTTATGTTTGGATTCTCTGTATTCTGGACTTACTTATGGTTTTCTCAGTTTATGTTAATATGGTATGCAGATATGTCTGAAGAAACAGTTTACTTTATCGCTAGATTTAACGATTATAAATTACCATTTTTAAGTATGTTGGTAATGAATTTTGTATTCCCAATACTACTATTAATTAATAGCGACTTTAAAAGTAGACCTTGGTTTATTGTTATTGGAGGATTGGTAATATTAGCAGGGCATTACTTGGATGTGTTTATTATGATTATGCCAGCAACAGTAGGAGACCAATGGTTTTTTGGAATTCCAGAATTAAGTGCATTGGCATTTTTTATAGGGCTATTTATTTTCGTAACCTTTAGAACGTTTGCAAAAGCGCCAGCATTGGCAAAAGGAAACCCATTCTTAGAGGAAAGTACACATTTCCACTATTACAATATTGAACACGAAGGAGAAGAAGAAAATCATCATTAATAATTAAATAATTAAGACAAAATAATATGCTAGCTTTATTTTATATTTTTATAGCTGTTGCAATAGGTGTAAGCTTTTGGCAAATCACTAGAATTCTAAATTTTAGAACCGTAATTGCTACAGACAAAGATAATGACAAACAAGGAAAATACTTTCTTTGGTTTACAGCGTTCTTATATGCAATGATGATTTATTGCTTAATTTTTATGAATGTAATTATGTTGCCAGAATCAGCTTCTATAGAAGGTGAACATGATGACAATTTATTTAATATTACATTTATATTAATAGGAATCGTTCAGTTTATTATGCAATTTTTATTATTCTATTTTGCATATAAATACCGTGGGAAAAAAGAAAACAAAGCTTTGTTTTATGCAGATAGTCATAAATTAGAAGCCATTTGGACCATTACTCCAGCAGTAGTCCTTGTAGTTTTAATAGGTTATGGATTATGGCAATGGAATAATATAATGGATTTATCTGATGCAGAAGACCCATTAGTTGTTGAAGTGTATTCTAAACAATTTATTTGGGAAGCTCGCTATGCTGGTGATGACAACTCTCTTGGTAGAGGAAATGTAAATTACATTGAAGGAGCAAATACAATGGGAGTTGATATGAGCGATCTAAATGCTCAAGATGATAAAAAAGTATCAGCTATAGAACCTATTTTATATTTACCAAAAGGACGAAAAATTGTTTTTAAATTCCGTTCTCAAGATGTATTACATTCAGCGTATATGCCACACTTTAGAGCGCAAATGAATTGTGTGCCTGGTATGGTTACTGAATTTGGGTTTACACCTAAATTTACAACAGATGAAATGAGATTACAATCAGAAGTTGTTGAGAAAACAGCAGTCATCAATAAAATAAGAAGCGAAAAAGGAGAGGATCCTTACGAATTTGATTACATACTATTATGTAATAAAATTTGTGGTGCATCGCATTATGCAATGCAAATGAAAATCGTTGTTTTAGAACAAGAAGAGTTTAATAAGTGGTATGCAGAGCAACCAACATTAGGCGAACAATTAGCAGTAAATTAAGATATTAAAGATACAATAAAAAGTAAGATATGTCAGATCATCATCATAAAGAAACATTTGTAACTAAATATATTTTTAGTCAAGATCATAAAATGATTTCTAAGCAGTTTTTAATAACTGGTATTTTTATGGGAGTTATTGGAGTGTTTATGTCAATGTTGTTTCGTTTACAACTTGCGTGGCCAGAAAAGTCATTTACAATAATTGAAGCATTCTTAGGACCTCATCAATCAGACGGAGTAATGAGTCCAGACATCTATTTAGCACTGGTTACAATACATGGTACCATTATGGTATTCTTTGTTTTGACTGCTGGTTTAAGTGGTACATTTTCTAACTTATTAATTCCATTACAAATTGGAGCAAGAGATATGGCATCAGGTTTTTTAAACATGGTTTCTTATTGGTTGTTTTTCTTATCAAGTATTATAATGGTAATTTCTTTATTTGTTGAAGCTGGACCTGCTTCTGCAGGTTGGACGGTTTACCCTCCTTTAAGTGCATTGCCACAAGCAATTCCAGGTTCTGGAACAGGGATGACTTTATGGTTAGTTTCTATGGCAATATTTATTGCATCTTCTTTAATTGGATCGTTGAACTACATCGTTACAATTTTCAATTTAAGAACTAAAGGAATGAAAATGACAAGAATGCCATTAACAATGTGGGCATTTTTTATTACTGCAATTATTGGTGTAGTTTCTTTCCCAGTATTATTATCAGCATCTTTATTATTGCTTTTTGATAGAAGTTTTGGAACCTCATTTTTCTTGTCAGATATTTTTATCCAAGGAGAAGTTTTACATTATCAAGGAGGATCTCCAGTGTTATATGAACACTTATTTTGGTTCTTAGGACACCCAGAAGTATATATTGTATTATTACCTGCATTAGGTATCACATCAGAAGTTATTGCAACCAATTCTCGTAAACCAATCTTTGGTTACCGTGCAATGATTGGTTCTATTATGGCAATTGCATTTTTATCTACCATTGTTTGGGGACACCACATGTTTGTATCTGGTATGAATCCGTTTTTAGGTTCTGTATTTACATTTACAACGTTATTAATTGCAATACCATCTGCTGTAAAAGCATTTAACTATATTACCACTTTGTGGAAAGGAAATCTACAGATGAATCCTGCCATGTTATTCTCTATCGGATTAGTTTCTACATTCGTTACCGGTGGTTTAACAGGATTGGTTTTAGGAGATTCTGCCTTAGATATTAATGTACACGACACCTATTTTGTGGTTGCGCACTTTCACTTGGTAATGGGAGTTTCTGCAATTTTAGGAATGTTTGCTGGTGTATATCATTGGTTCCCTAAAATGTATGGTAAAATGATGAATAAGACCCTAGGGTATTGGCACTTTTGGCTAACTATGATTTCTGCTTATGGAGTATTTTTCCCAATGCACTTTATCGGTTTAGCAGGGTTACCAAGAAGATATTATACAAATACCAATTTTCCAATGTTTGATGATGTTGCAGATGTAAATGTTGTAATTACATTGTTTGCAATATTAGGAGGTGTTTCTCAGATTATTTTCTTAGCAAATTTCTTTATTTCTATCTATAGAGGAAAAGCAGCAACTCAAAACCCTTGGAATTCTAACACTTTAGAGTGGACTACACCGGTAGAGCATATTCATGGAAACTGGCCTGGTAAACTTCCAGAGGTACATCGTTGGGCTTACGATTATAGTAAGGTTGATGAAAACGGAGAGTATATTCATGGAGAAGATTTTGTTTTACAAACAGTTCCCTTAAAAGACGGAGAAGATCCTTCTTAAGAATTTAAATTTAAAAAAGCCTTTCCAGATTGGAAAGGCTTTTTTGTATATTAGACATTTAAAATAAGAGCTGTTTTAGTGTAACATTTATCACTAAACAACAATTTAAATTCAATTATATTTGTAATTATGAATGAAAACTTAAACCCTGAAAACACCGGTCTTTCTAATGACGAATTGGATGTAGAAAAAAAGTTACGTCCATTATCTTTTGAAGATTTTACAGGTCAAGATCAAGCTATAGAAAATCTTAAAATATTTGTAGAAGCTGCAAATCAAAGAGGTGAAGCACTTGATCATACCTTGTTTCATGGCCCTCCAGGTTTAGGAAAAACTACATTAGCTCATATTTTAGCAAACGAATTACAAGTTGGAATTAAAGTTACTTCTGGTCCTGTATTAGACAAACCAGGAGATTTAGCTGGTTTGTTGACAAACCTTGATGAAAGAGATGTGTTGTTTATTGATGAAATTCATCGTTTAAGCCCAATTGTAGAAGAGTATTTGTATTCTGCTATGGAAGATTATAAAATTGATATTATGATTGAATCTGGCCCTAATGCTAGAACAGTTCAAATCAATTTAGAGCCCTTTACATTAATTGGAGCCACAACAAGGTCTGGATTATTAACCTCTCCAATGCGAGCAAGATTCGGAATTAGTAGTCGCTTAAATTACTATAAAAAAGAATTATTAACAACCATAATCCAAAGAAGTGCATCTATTTTAAAAGTTCCCATTTCTATGGAAGCAGCAATTGAAATAGCAGGTAGAAGTAGAGGAACACCTAGAATTGCAAATGCACTTTTAAGAAGAGTTAGAGATTTTGCTCAAATTAAAGGTGATGGAAATATTAGTATAGAAATTGCACAGTATGCTTTACAAGCATTACGAGTAGATGCTCATGGTTTAGATGAAATGGATACCAAGATATTAAATACTTTAATCGATAAGTTTAAAGGAGGTCCGGTTGGAATTTCTACATTAGCAACTGCTGTTGGAGAAAACCCTGAAACCATCGAAGAAGTATATGAACCTTTCTTAATTCAAGAAGGATTTATAATGAGAACGCCAAGAGGAAGAGAAGTTACTGAAGCAGCTTATAACCATCTTGGAAAACAAAAAGGTTTAAATCAAGGCGAATTATTTTAGATGAATATTAAAAAGATAATTCCAATATTAGAATGGTTACCAAACTATACAACTTCTAGATTTAAAGGAGATTTTATAGCAGGTGTAACTGTAGGAATCATCTTAATTCCACAAGGAATTGCTTATGCTTTAATTGCAGGTTTGCCACCAATTTATGGACTTTATTCTGCTTTGGTTCCTCAAATAATGTATGCTATTTTTGGTTCGTCTAGACAAGTAGCAATTGGTCCGGTTGCTATGGATTCTTTAATTGTTGCGGCAGGTGTTTCTACCTTGGCCTTAGTTGGCTCTGAAAGTTATATAGCCATTGCAATTTTACTAGCTTTAGTAGTTGGTGCCATACAGTTTTTAATGGGTGTTTTTCGATTAGGATTTATTGTTAATTTTTTATCAAAACCAGTCATTACAGGCTTTACTTCTGCGGCAGCTTTAATCATCGGTTTTAATCAGTTTAGAAATTTATTTGGGGTAGATTTTGTAAGAAGTAACCAAATTCAGTATGTTATAGAAGATATCTGGAATAACATTTCTGGCTTAAATATACACACAACTTTTATTGGTATTATAGCGGTAGTTATTATCATTGTACTTCGGAAAGTAAATAAGAAAATTCCGAATGCACTGATTGTTGTTGTACTCGGAATTTTAACGATTAAGTATTTAGGAAAATATCTAATCGGTGTTGCTATCATTGAAGATATACCCTCGGGTTTGCCTTCTTTTTCAATTCCTGAAATTGATTTAGATCAAATAAAAGAATTATTGCCAATAGCCTTGACTTTAGTTTTAGTTGGTTTTTTAGAAACAATTTCAATTGGGAAATCTCTAGAATCTAAACAAGATGAATATCGAATTAGACCCAACCAAGAATTAATAGCACTTGGTGTTTCTAATATGGCGGGTTCATTATTTAAGGCATACCCATCTACATCAAGTTTTTCACGTTCTGCAATAAATCAAGAATCTGGAGGAACTACGGGAGTTTCTGCAATGGTTTCTGTTGCAATGATTATTTTAACCTTACTTTTTTTAACACCAATTTTTTATTTCTTACCTAAAACTATTTTGGCAGCAATAATTATTGTGGCTGTCTTTGGTTTAGTTAAAGTAAAAGAAGGAGTGTATTTATGGAAAACAAATAGGTTAGATTTTTTCTTGTTACTTACCACGTTCTTATCAACCTTATTTTTAGGTATCGAATACGGAATTTTTGTAGGTGTAGGCATGTCTATCATCATATTAATTTTTAGAACTTCTAAGCCTTATGTTGCTGTTTTAGGAGCAGTTCCAGATTCAGACTTCTATAAGAATAAAGAACGTTTTAAAAATGTTGTTATAGAAGATAATTTATTAGTACTTAGGTTTGATGCGCAATTATTTTTTGCAAATGCTAGTTATTTTAGAGATAATTTAGATGATCTGGCTTCAAAAAAAGGAGAGCAATTAAAATTGATAGTTCTAGATGCTGAAAGTATTAATAGAGTAGATAGTACAGGCGTAGATATGTTAATGGAGCGAATTCAGTTTTACAAGAAAAAAGGAATTACTATTTATTTTGCTGGTGTTAAAGGCCCAGTAAGAGATGCCTTATTTAGAGCCGGAATTTTAAATATTATAGATATCAATCATTTTTTTATGAACATTTTTACAGCCGTGAAATTTTATAAAACTGGCGATAGAGAACATCAAAAGAAATATGCAGAATACATACATCAAACTTATAAATAAAGGATAGAATAAATTATGAAAGTTGAACAAATTTATACAGGTTGTTTAGCGCAAGGTGCGTATTATATAGAAAGTAATGGAGAAGCTGCCATTATAGACCCTTTAAGAGAGGTTACTCCATACATGGATAGAGCACTAAAGGATAATGCAAAAATTAAATATATTTTTGAAACACATTTTCATGCAGATTTTGTTAGTGGACACGTAACATTAGCAGAAAAAACAGCTGCAACAATTGTATTTGGGCCTAATGCAGTAACCAACTTCAATGCGCACATTGCAAAAGATAATGAAGTTTTTACAATTGGAGATCTAACAATTATTGCATTGCATACACCTGGGCATACTATGGAGAGTACTTCTTATTTGTTGAAAGATAAAAACGGAAAAGACTACGCATTATTTAGTGGTGATACCTTATTTTTAGGTGATGTTGGAAGACCAGATTTGGCACAAAAAATAGGAGAATTAACAGAAGCAGATTTGGCTGGTTTTTTGTTTGATAGTTTACGAACTAAAATTATGACTTTAGCTGATGATGTAATTGTATATCCTGCTCATGGAGCTGGATCTGCATGTGGAAAAAATTTAAGTTCAGAAACTGTAGGTTCTATTGGAGAACAAAAGAAAACAAACTACGCTTTAAGGGCAGACATGTCTAAAGAAGAATTTATAGAGGAAGTAACGGATGGGTTATTACCTCCGCCAGCTTATTTTCCTTTAAATGTTAAATTAAATAAGGAAGGCTATCAAGATATAGATCAAGTTATTTCTAAAGGAACACATGCTTTTTCTGTAGAGGATTTTGAAAAGGTTGCAAACGAAACAGATGCATTAATTTTAGATGTGCGTCATCAATCAGAATTTAAAAAAGGATTTATTCCGCGTTCAATTTTTATTGGAATTGATGGTGGGTTTGCACCTTGGGTTGGTGCTTTAATAAAAGATATTGAACAACCAATTTTATTAATTGCTCCAGAAGGCAGAGAAGAAGAAGTGATTATTCGTTTATCTCGTGTTGGATTTGATAATACGTTAGGGTATCTGAAAGGAAGTTTTAATGCATGGCAATCTTCTGGAAAAGAGGTTGATAGCATAGCGTCAATCTCTGCAAGCACATTAGAAAAAGAAATAAATCAAAACAATGCACTAGTTTTTGATACTCGTAAGCCAGGAGAGTTCGCAAGTGAACATGTTTTAAAAGCAGAAAACACACCGTTAGACTATTTAAATAGTCACATTGGTAAATTTCCAGTAAAACAAGATTTTTATGTACATTGTGCTAGTGGTTACAGATCTGTTATAGCTTCATCTATTTTAAAAGCAAGAGGAATTCATTCAGTTGTTGATGTTTTAGGAGGGTTTAAAGCAATAAAAGAAACAGAAATTAGAACAACAGAAGCTGTGTGTCCATCAACTTTAAAATAAAAGAAAATGAAAAATTATGTATTAGTTTGTCTTTTTTTTATGTTGGCATCTTGTAATAGTCAAGATAAAAAAGAAGTAAATTTTACGAATGTAAGTGTTGAACAATTTGAAAAATTACTTTCAAATAAAGACGCGCAAATAATTGACGTTAGAACATTTAGAGCGTATCAATACGGACACATTAAAAATGCGAAGCATGTAGATTACTTGTCTTCGGGTTTTAGATCAAAAGCTTTTAAAGATTTAGATAAGACAAAGCCAGTTTTGGTCTATTGTACTTCTGGATTATTTAGTGCTAGGTCTGCAAAAATATATAAAGAAGCCGGGTTTGAAAAAGTATATAATTTAGTAGGCGGCTTTAATGCTTGGACTGCGAATAACTTAAAAATAGAGAAATAATGAATACAAAAATTTATATAGAAAATTTAAAATGTGGTGGATGTGCCGCAACAATTAAAAAAGGAATCTTATCAGTAAATGGAGTTTCTGATATAGCGGTAAATGTTGATGATTCTTTTGTAGAAATCACATCAGACACAGAAAATATCGATGCTGTAAAAGAAAAGTTGTCTAAAATGGGGTATCCAGAAGTGGGCGATAAAAACACAGTTTTACATAAAGCAAAATCTTTTGTGAGTTGTGCAACTGGAAAAATGAGTTCAGAGGCTTAATTATAAAAAAGTATTAAAAAAACCGATACAATTGTATCGGTTTTTTTTATGCTTAAGAAGTAAGTTTAGATTATATAAATAAGTTGCAGTCGTCGCAGTTTTTAATTTCTCCATAATAGGTTTCTCTGTATTTGTGAACTGTTTTTATAGGGAAACCTAATATGTATTTTTTAATATAAGTTACTCTTGAGTTTAGCGTTCCCATGGCTTTTGAATAGTATTTTTCGTGTTTTGTTTTTCTTTTAAATTGAATTATTTTCATAAGAATAGTTTTTTTGAAATGTAGTAATACATTCCATTTTGCAAAATAGATGTTGTTGTAGAATTAAGAAGTTAAAAGCAGATTGCTTTTAAAAGTAGAATACTTAAAAAGCAGGAGGGATAAATTTATCAGATTGATTCTTAAAAATGCTAAAATTAAAATTATAGATTCTTGTGTTTTTTTTCTGGTAAATTATAGAAATTTTCATATTTAGCAAAAATACGAAAAATAAGCCGTTTTTGCTAAAAAACGGCTATTTTTTAATGTTTTTGACTCGAAAACAGTCAAAAATAGATTTTTTTTAAAACTTTAAGGTAACTCCAATTAAAAAATTACGAGTTGCTTGCGGATAATATCCAGAGCCATCAACTGTAGTTGTTACATTTGGTTGAGACCAAGTATCATCAAAAGTGTAATAATAACCTCTATCAACATATTCTTTGTTAAAAATATTGTTAATCAATCCTGTAAACGTTATTGATTCAAAAATGCTTGATGTTTCAATTTCATACACAACATTTAAATCGCTGGTAAAAAATCCTTCTAACACATCTAATTTAGAAACGCGACTATTTAAATTACTCATAAACTGTTTCCCAACATATTTAGAAAGAAACGCGATTTGTAAATTTTCTTTTGGTTTGTATACCAACGAATTTCCAAAAACGATATCAGGAGAAAAAGTAATTGGAGTTTCTCCAAGGTTTTCTAATTGTCCGTTTATTTCTGCATTAAAATCTTGGTTCCTATTTCTGCTTAAAGAAACATTTGGCATTATAGAAAACTGCTCAGAAAGTGTAATGTTTGCATCAACTTCTAAACCAAAACGATAACTTTTTCCGCTTGATGCTCTTAAAGGTTCACCTGTATTTGTATCAATTGCTCCAGTTAAAACCAATTGATTTTGATAGTTCATAAAATAAAGATTGGTGTTTAATTTAACGCGATTATTCGCTAAACGCCAACCTAATTCAAAATCATCTAAACTTTCGTGTTGCGAAATACCGCCTTCAAAATCGTTTCTATTTGGTTCTTTGTTTGCTCTTGCATACGAAGTGTAAAAGCTATTATTGTCATTTAATTTATAAGTAAAACCAAACTTCGGATTGAAGAAACTAAAATCTTGATCTACATTAATTGGATCTCTATCAGAGGTTAAACCTGCGGTTGTATAATTTACAAAACGGGCTTGTAAATCTACAAATGCTTTGAAGTTTTCAGAAAGATCAAAGGTTGCTTTAGAGAAAAGACTAAAATCAGATTTTGTTGAATTACTTTCGTAATAACGATCAAAAATAGAAGTATTTGCCGCTAAATCATTTCCCCAAATGATTTCTCCGTAATGGTCATTTTTATAATCACTATAAGAAATTCCAGAAATAATTTCTAATCCGTCTTTATTATAATTTGCATTGAAATTAAATACATAAAAGTGATTGTCTAACCAACGTTGTACAACAACATCACTTCCGTCTGCAATTAAATTATTATAATCTACAGCGTCTCTACCAGCTTTGTATTGCTCGTAATATCCTTTTCCTCTTGTGTAATTTAAAGCGATGTTTGTAGACCAATTTTCATTCAATTTTTCGTTCCAATGTAATTGATAATGATCTTGCCAATAATTGTCAGTTTCATTTTCGTAGGTGTACGGATTGTGAGTTCTATCAGCTTCTAATTGCGCTGCATCAATTCCTTCCCACGCTTGATATGTTCTCTCTTTTCCTCCAAAAACAATCGCTTTAATTAAAGTATTATCATCTGTATAACTTCCTTGTAAAAAGTAAGATTTTAAATCAGTAAAAGCTCTGTCAATATATCCATCAGAATATATTTTAGACATTCTTCCAGAAAATTCTAGATGCTCATTAATTTTTCCTGTGCTAAATTTTACCGTGTGTTTTCTGGTGTTAAAAGAACCAAAAGAATTCGAAATTTCTGCATAAGGATCTTCTGAAATTGCATCTGTTAAAATATTTAAACTTGCACCAAATGCACCAGATCCATTTGTTGATGTTCCAACTCCACGTTGTAATTGTAAACTTTGCGTTGAAGAAGCAAAGTCTCCCATATTTACCCAAAAAGTTCCTTGACTTTCAGAATCGTTAAACGGAATTCCGTTCAGCGTAACATTTACTCTAGAAGCGTCAGAACCACGAACACGAATGTACGTGTAACCAATTCCTGCTCCAGCATCTGATGAAGAAATAACGTTTGGTAAATAGTTCATTAACATCGGAATGTCTTGTCCTAAATTACGTTTTGCAATTTCCTTTTTTGTAAGATTAGAATGTGTAACTGGCGAGTTAGCTTTTACACGAACTGCAGCAACCAAAACTTCATCTAAAACATTGTTTTCTGGTTGTAAATTAAAGTTTACAATTTCACTTTGATTGGAAATTGTTACCGTTTTAGAAACGGATTTATAACCAATAAAACGAACTTCAACTTTGTGAGTTCCAGTAGTAACTTTTAATTGATAATTTCCATCAAAATCTGAAGAAGTTCCGTTGTTGGTGTTTTTGATAAAAACAGAAGCGCTAACTAAAGGTTGTTTGTTTTCATCGGTAATTTTACCTGAAATAGTAAAACTTTGGGAGTTTGCAAGTGTACTTGCAAACAAGAATAAAATAAAGATTATTTTTTTCATTTTAAAAAAAATTAAAACGAATAAAAAGAGGTAATTATTCTTGTGATTGATATTGAATAATTAATTGTTTGAACGTTAATTTATAAGAAAAAGCCTAGCTTTTTCGCTACTCATTAAAAATATCTACAAGATATTTTCTTAACATTCGTAATCCCTAAACAGCATTACCTGTTCTAGGTTCATTGGGTATGATCTCAGCTTGTGCTGAACTTGTTTCAGTACCTTTTTGGTTTTGAAATTATGTTCAGTTTTAGCACCCCTTTATGAGAACGCTACAAAGGTAATTTGGATTTTTGAATTATAAAATAAGAATCGTATTTTTTATTCTAAGTTAGGTTTTTTACGCATCGATTTTTTTAAAGCCTGTTTACGTTTATTTTCTGCTTTTCTTTTGATGGAAGCTTTACTAGGTTTTGTAGGTTTTCGTTTTTTCGGAACGATTAAACCCAATTTTATAATTTCTAAAAAACGTTTAATGACCAATTCTTTATTTTTATGTTGACTTCTACTTTCGTCACAAGTTAAAAGCAACATGTTTTCTTTGGTAAGTCGAGTGGCTAAGTTTTTAAACAGTAAGATTTTTTGTTCTTTAGAAAATTCGTTTGAGTTTTCTACATCAAAAAACAGTTCAATTTTAGACGACACTTTGTTTACATGTTGTCCGCCAGCCCCAGAACTTCTGGTTGCTTTAAAATTGAGTTCTTTGATGAGTTTTTCTGTGTTCATTTTATTTTGTCACCTTGAGCGGAGTCGAAAGGTCTCGACTGCGCTCGACCTGACATTAAAGATTGTTATCTAAATTCACCATTTATTTTTCTAAACTTTTAGAAAACGAAGTTAAATTTTTTCTATTTGCAATGATTTCATCAATCGTATTTACAGCAAATTTTAATCTGGTTTCTTTATTTCCTTCTAATAAAATATAAGGTCTGTTGTGTTTTTTTAACGCGTTTTCAAAAGCATTAAACATTTCTCTTCTTAATTCTGGTCTGTCGCGCAAATCATCTTCTTCCCAAGGCGTATCGATGTAGGTTAGTAAATACAAATCGTATTTATTTTCTTTTGCTGCTTTGTCTAATAAAGGATCTACAAATCCGCCATAATATTCTTCAGAATACACTTTGGTTTCTAATAAATCAGTATCACAAATCAGTACTTTATCTGCTTTTTTTGCTAACTTATTTTCTAATTTCATTTGCCCAATTGCAATCGGAACGATATCGTCTGCTTCACAGGTTTTACGTTCGTTATTCCATTTTTTCTGCAAATATTCACGGGCAAATTCTGGCGCCCAAACCGTGTTATAATGTCTCGCTAATTGCTTAGAAAGTGTAGTTTTTCCAGTAGATTCTGGGCCAAATAAAACTACTTTTACAATGTTTGCTGGTTGTTGTCTAAGGTTTTTTTCCATGAGATATATCCTTGATATGCTAAAATTAAAAAGATGGTAAATTGAATTCCAGAAAAGCCTAATCCTTTGATAAAATACAACGGAACAGAAATTACATTTCCGATAATCCAAAGATTCCAATGTGCTAATTTTTTATTTGCCATTAACCACATAGCGGCAAAGAAAATTCCGGTTGTAAACGTGTCAAAATAATCGGTAATTCTATCAAATCGATTAAAATATAAATACACAACAACAACAAATAACGCTGTAAAAGTGAAAATCCCGAGCGCTTTTAGTTTGTCGTTTTTTGTCGTTCTGGTAATTTTTATTTGATGATCTTCTAGCAAACGCGTCCACATAAACCAGCCGTACAAACTCATAAATGTGTAGTAAATGTTAATGATTAAATCGCCATACAACGTAAATTGAAAGCAAATATACACGTAAATTACAGTACTAATAATTCCGGTTGGATACACTAAGATACTTTCTTTTTTCGCGTACCAAACAGAAGCAATTCCAAAAACAACCGCCAAAATTTCTAATACAATATTAAATGTTGTTGCTGTTTTATAAGGATCTAAAAAAAAATCAAAAATTTGGTTCATAGTTACTTCGGTCAGATTTCACCATTTTTAAATTGATAACTGTATTTTCTTGATTTTCAAAAGTACAATTTTTTGTCACCTTGAGCGGAGTTGAAAGGTCTTAAATTTATGAGTTCTCGATACAATTCCGATGAAAAATCGAAATCACTCGAACTGATATTACGTTTTGTAATGTTAAATTATTTTTACTTTAAACTAAATGAATTAAGAGTGTTTTCAATTCCATATTTCTCTACACTTTCTTTAATCATTTTTTGTTCACCAATAATTTCTCCATTTTTATATGTTTTTCTATAAATATAGTTCTCATAGTTATTCACATATTTTGGATAATGTTTCATTGGTCTAGTTATGCTTTTTGAAGCTTTTCTTATGTAGAATTCATACTCTGAATTTCTAATATTTCCAATTTCTATTTTGTAAATTAATGGTAATTTAGGGTTGATTGTGTTATTTACAATTTCAGTGTAAAGTTCTTTCGCAAATTTTAAGTTTTTTTCAAACATAGTCTCCTATTGAAAATTTATGAGTTCTCGACTCCGCTAGAACTGACACGAAATCAAACTTTAGAATTTTGTAACTTTTCTACTTTGAAACTTGCTTAATAGGTGTATACACAAGTAAAGCCTTCAAATTCTAAAAAATGCACATGATAAGATTGTGTTTCATTTTCAAACCTGATTTCTCCAGTTGTTTTTTCATCTGCAAACTTAAAATCTTCAATATAAATATGTTCTAAAAAACGTAGTTTTTTCTTTCCATAAATTTTATATAAAGATTCTTTTGCGCCCCATACGATGGTTAATTTGCTAATTAAAGCATCATGATTTGCAATGGTTTTGTATTCTTGAAAAGGTGTAAATTTATGTGCAATTTTTAATATTTTATCGCGCTGCATTTCAATATCAATTCCAACAGGAACCTCAGAAATTATAATTCCAGAAAAAGTAAAAGAGTGTGTAATAGAAATAAATTTTCCACTCTTTAAATGTGGCTTTCCAAATGCATCATAAATCAAATCAGCATCAACCAAACCAACTTCTTTTAGCAGGTGTCTGATGCTTAAAAACCCTCTTTGATGCAATTCAGATTTCATGCTGTCTACACGCGTTTGATTTGCAGTGGTTAAAGTAATTCCGTCTGCTAAATCTGTGTAACTTTCTTGTATGCTCCAAATCAATACTTTAGTATTGGAATCAATCGTTAATCTTTTGTAAAGAGGCATATTTTTTAAAATGTATGTTGTAACTTTGCAGCTCGAAAATTATAGAACATAAATATACAAAATATGAGCACAAAAACCGCTACTTATGTACCATTTAAAGTAAAAGATATTTCTTTAGCAGATTGGGGAAGAAAAGAGATTGATTTGGCCGAGGCAGAAATGCCAGGATTAATGTCTTTAAGAGAAGAATATAAAAACGAGCAACCGCTAAAAGGAGCTAGAATTGCAGGCTGTTTACATATGACTATTCAAACGGCTGTTTTAATAGAAACTTTACAAGCTTTAGGAGCAGAAGTTACTTGGAGTTCTTGTAATATTTTTTCTACACAAGATCAGGCAGCTGCCGCAATTGCTGCTGCAGGAACTGCTGTGTATGCTTGGAAAGATATGAGCGAAGAAGAGTTTGATTGGTGTATTGAAAAAACGTTGTTCTTTGGAGAAGATAAAAAGCCATTGAATATGATTTTAGATGATGGTGGTGATTTAACAAATATGGTGTTAGATAAATACCCAGAATTGGCTGCAGGTATTAACGGATTGTCTGAAGAAACTACTACAGGAGTTCATCGTTTATACGAGCGTGTAAAAAAAGGAACCCTACCAATGCCCGCAATTAATGTGAATGATTCGGTTACGAAATCTAAATTTGATAACAAATATGGATGTAAAGAATCTGCTGTAGATGCAATTAGAAGAGCTACGGACATTATGTTAGCGGGTAAACGTGTAACTGTTTGTGGTTATGGAGATGTAGGTAAAGGAACAGCAGCTTCTTTTAAAGGTGCTGGTTCTATTGTTACTGTTACAGAAATTGATCCTATTTGTGCATTACAAGCTGCAATGGACGGTTTTGAAGTGAAGAAATTAGAAACGGTTGTTGCAAATTCTGATATTATTATAACAACTACAGGAAATAAAGATATTATTCAAGGGCGTCATTTTGAAGCCATGAAAGACAAAGTAATTGTGTGTAATATAGGGCATTTTGATAACGAAATTGATATGGCTTGGTTAAACAAAAACCACGGAAACACAAAAGATACTATTAAGCCGCAGGTAGATAAGTACAATATTAACGGAAATGATATTATCATTTTGGCAGAAGGGCGTTTGGTAAATTTAGGTTGTGCAACTGGGCATCCAAGTTTTGTAATGTCTAACTCATTTACAAACCAAACTTTGGCACAATTAGAATTATGGAATAATAGAGATGCTTACGAAAACGAAGTATACATGTTACCTAAGCATTTAGATGAAAAAGTAGCAAAATTACACTTA
>JAQWGI010000003.1 GCA_029238315.1 Polaribacter sp.
CGTTCTATTGGTCCTTATTCATTAATAACACAACAACCATTAGGAGGTAAAGCTCAATTTGGAGGTCAGCGTTTTGGAGAGATGGAAGTTTGGGCATTAGAAGCATATGGTGCATCTAGTATCTTAAGAGAAATCTTAACTGTAAAATCTGATGATGTGTTAGGTAGAGCTAAAACATACGAAAGTATTGTTAAAGGTGAAGAAATGCCAGAACCTGGATTACCAGAATCATTTAACGTATTAATGCACGAACTGAAAGGTTTAGGATTAAACGTTCAATTAGAAGAATAACAAACAGTGAAATGTCATCAAGTCTATAAAAGACTTGATGGCAATCATATATTTAGAAGCCTCTTATTTAGAGGTCATTTTTACAATTTTAATTCGAATCCATTATCATGGCAAGAAAAAACGAGAAGTACACTGTAAAAAAGTTTAATAAAATCTCAATTGGATTATCATCTCCAGAATCTATTTTAGGAATTTCTAAAGGAGAGGTGTTAAAGCCAGAAACAATTAATTACCGTACACACAAACCAGAGAGAGATGGGTTATTTTGTGAGCGTATTTTTGGTCCTGTAAAAGACTTTGAATGTGCATGTGGTAAATATAAAAGAATTCGCTACAAAGGAATCGTTTGTGACCGATGTGGTGTAGAAGTAACTGAAAAGAAAGTACGTAGAGATAGAGTAGGGCACATTAATTTAGTGGTTCCTGTTGCACATATCTGGTACTTTAGATCATTACCTAACAAAATGGGATACCTTTTAGGGTTGCCATCTAAAAAGTTAGATATGATTATTTACTACGAAAGATACGTAGTAATTGCTCCAGGTATTGCTAAAAACGCTGAAGGAGAACCATTACAGAAAATGGATTTCTTAACAGAAGAAGAATACTTAGACATTGCAGAAACACTTCCGCAAGAAAATCAATATTTAGATGATTCTGACCCAAATAAGTTTATCGCTAAAATGGGTGCTGAATGTTTAATTGACTTATTAGCTCGTATCGATTTAGATGAGTTATCTTACCAATTAAGACACAAAGCAAATACAGAAACATCTAAACAACGTAAAACTGAAGCGTTAAAACGTTTAAATGTTGTAGAAGCGTTTAGAGACTCTAATAAAGAAAGAGAAAATAAACCAGAATGGATGATAATGAAGGCAATTCCGGTGATACCACCAGAATTACGTCCATTAGTTCAATTAGATGGAGGGCGTTTTGCAACTTCAGATTTAAATGATTTATACAGAAGAGTTATTATTAGAAACAATCGTTTAAAAAGATTGGTTGAAATTAAAGCTCCAGAAGTTATTTTACGTAATGAAAAACGTATGTTACAAGAATCAGTTGATTCATTATTTGATAACACACGTAAATCATCTGCAGTAAAAACTGAATCTAACAGACCTTTAAAATCTTTATCAGATTCATTAAAAGGTAAACAAGGACGTTTCCGTCAGAATTTATTAGGAAAGCGTGTTGATTATTCTGCACGTTCTGTAATTGTTGTTGGACCAGAATTAAAGTTATTCGAATGTGGTATCCCTAAAGATATGGCTGCCGAATTATACAAGCCTTTTGTAATTAGAAAATTAATTGAAAGAGGAATTGTAAAAACAGTAAAATCTGCAAAGAAAATTATAGACAGAAAAGAGCCTGTAGTTTGGGATATTTTAGAGAATGTTTTAAAAGGACATCCTGTATTATTAAACCGTGCTCCAACGCTTCACCGTCTAGGAATCCAAGCTTTTCAGCCAAAATTAATTGAAGGAAAAGCAATTCAATTACACCCATTAGTGTGTACGGCATTTAATGCCGATTTTGATGGAGATCAAATGGCTGTACATTTACCATTAGGACCAGAAGCTATTTTAGAAGCTCAATTATTAATGTTGGCTTCACACAATATCTTAAACCCTGCAAATGGTGCTCCAGTAACAGTCCCTTCTCAGGATATGGTACTTGGATTATACTACATGACCAAAGAAAGACTTTCTACAAAAGAAGTTCCAATTAAAGGAGAAGGCTTAACTTTTTATTCACCAGAAGAAGTAAACATTGCTTTTAACGAAGAAATGGTTGATTTGAATGCTGGAATTAAAGTGAGAACTTTTGATATTGATGAAAACGGAGAGCAAGTTCAAAAAATTATAAAAACAACAGTTGGTAGAGTTTTATTCAACGAAGTTGTACCTGCAAAAGCAGGATATATTAATGAGGTATTAACAAAGAAAAACTTACGTGGTATTATTGGCGGAATTTTAAAAGCTACTGATATTCCTACTACAGGAGAATTCTTAGATAATATCAAAAACATGGGATATAAGTTTGCATTCCAAGGAGGTTTGTCATTTAGTTTAGGTGATATTATTATTCCAGAAGAAAAAACAAAAATGATTGCAGAAGCTAATGAAGAAGTGGATGGAATTATTGCAAACTATAACATGGGAATGTTAACAAACAAAGAGCGTTACAATCAGGTAATTGATATTTGGGGTTCTACGAACAACAGATTAACAGACCTATCTATGAAACGTTTGCGTGAAGATCAACAAGGATTTAACTCAGTGTATATGATGTTAGATTCTGGAGCCCGTGGATCTAAAGAGCAAATACGTCAGTTAACAGGTATGCGTGGATTAATGGCAAAGCCTAAAAAATCTACAGCAGGTGGTGGAGAAATTATTGAAAACCCGATTCTTTCTAACTTTAAAGAAGGGTTATCGATTTTAGAATACTTTATCTCTACACACGGTGCGCGTAAAGGATTAGCCGATACCGCATTAAAAACTGCCGATGCAGGATATTTAACACGTCGTTTAGTAGATGTTTCTCAAGATGTAATTATCAACGAAGATGATTGTGGAACTTTAAGAGGCTTAGAAGTAATGCCATTAAAGAAAAACGATGAGATTGTTGAATCATTATCAGAAAGAATTGAAGGTCGTGTTTCTTTACAAGATGTATATGCACCCATTACAGACGAATTATTAATTAATGCTGGTGAAGCGATTTCTTCTAAAGTAGCTGATGCAATTCAAGCATCTGGAATTGATAGAGTTCAGGTACGTTCTGCGTTAACTTGTGAGTCTAGTAGAGGAATTTGTGCAAAATGTTACGGACAGAGCTTATCTACTCGTAATAAAGTTCAAATTGGTGAAGCTGTAGGAGTTATTGCAGCACAATCTATTGGAGAACCAGGTACACAGTTAACATTAAGAACTTTCCACGTTGGAGGTGTTGCAGGAAATATTTCTGAAGACAATAAGCTAATTGCTAATTTTGAAGGTAAAGTTGTTATTGACGATTTACGTACCGTTAAAGGTAAGGATGCAAATGGAGAAGTAATTGATATTGTAATCTCTAGAACTGCAGAAATTAAAGTTATTGACAAGAAAACAGGCATTACTTTAAGCACAAATAATATACCTTATGGTTCTACAATCTTTGATATGGATAGAAAAACCATTAAGAAAGGAGATGTTGTTTGTCAGTGGGATCCATTTAACGGAGTAATTGTTTCTGAATTTGGAGGTAAAGTTCGTTTTGATAATTTAGAGCAAGGAATTAATTTCCAAGTAGAAATTGATGAGCAAACTGGTTTCCAAGAAAAAGTAATTACAGATTCTAAAAACAAGAAAATTATTCCTTCTTTAATTATTGAAGATAAAGATGGTAACGCATTACGTTCTTATAGTTTACCTGTTGGTGCTCACTTAATGATTAGTGATGGCGAAAAGGTTGAACAAGGAAAAACGTTGGTTAAAATTCCACGTAAATCTGGTAAAGCAGGTGATATTACTGGAGGTTTACCTCGTGTAACTGAATTATTTGAAGCACGTAACCCTTCTAATCCAGCTGTAGTTGCAGCGATTGATGGTGTTGTTTCTTTCGGAAAAATTAAAAGAGGAAATAGAGAAATTATTGTTGAGTCTAAAACCGGAGATGTTAGAAAATACTTAATTAAGTTATCTAATCAGATTTTAGTACAAGAAAATGATTTCATTAAAGCTGGTATGCCTTTATCAGACGGAGCAATTACTCCTGTTGATATTTTGAATATTCAAGGACCATCAGCAGTTCAAGAATACTTAGTAAACGAA
The DNA here is from genome assembly GCA_029238315.1 of Polaribacter sp. GTDB lineage: Bacteria > Bacteroidota > Bacteroidia > Flavobacteriales > Flavobacteriaceae > Polaribacter. The sequence goes on from JAQWGI010000003.1 coordinate 4,113, forward strand.
ATTCAAGAAGTATATCGTTTACAAGGTGTGAAAATTAACGACAAACACTTTGAGGTTGTAGTTCGTCAAATGATGCGTAAAGTAAAAATTATTGATTCTGGAGATACATTGTTCTTAGAAAATCAATTAGTTCATAAGAACGACTTTATTGTTGAAAATGATGCTATCTATGGAATGAAAGTTGTTGAAGATGCAGGAGATTCTGAAAATTTAAAAGCAGGTCAAATCATTACTTCACGTCAGTTAAGAGATGAGAATTCTATTTTACGTAGAAATGATCAGAATTTAGCTACAGCAAGAGATGCTCAACCAGCAACAGCAGAACAAGTGTTGCAAGGTATTACAAGAGCTTCATTGCAGACTAAATCGTTTATCTCTGCGGCTTCGTTCCAGGAAACTACGAAAGTGTTAAATGAAGCAGCTGTTAATGGTAAAATAGATACTTTAGAAGGATTGAAAGAAAATGTGATTGTTGGTAAGAGAATTCCAGCAGGAACAGGTATGAGAAAATATGATCATATCATTGTAGGTCCAAAAGAAGAAATAGAAGAAAATCTATAAATAACTAAAAAGCCTACAATTTATTTGTAGGCTTTTTTTATTTATGTCCCCTCGAGCGCAGTCGAGAGGTTTTAATTAAGGTCTCGACTGCGCTCGACCCGACAAAATTTTTACTATGGATGAAAATAAAAAGGATCAAGGACAACAGTTAAATATAGAATTAGACGAAACTGTTGCAGAAGGAACGTATTCTAATTTAGCAATCATTAATCATTCTGTGTCAGAATTTATTGTTGATTTTATCAATGTAATGCCTGGCGTACCAAAAGCAAAAGTAAAATCTAGAATTATATTAACACCACAACACGCAAAGCGTTTAACGAAAGCGTTGTTAGATAATGTTAATAGATTTGAACAAGCCCATGGTGAAATCAAAGATTACGAGCAACCACCGATTCCAATGAATTTTGGACCAACAGGTGAAGCATAAAAACAAAAGCAATTGTCATTCCTGCGTAGGCAAGAATCTAAAGCATCATCTTAATATGGATTCCTGCCTTCGCAGGAATGACATAAAAGAAACTAAAAAACCGAAACGATTTACTTTCGGTTTTTTTATGTGAATTTTTATTTTTTTGATAACGATAACACGATTATATAACGTTTTGAAACAGAATTAAGTTCAGCACAAGTGTTTTATAATTGTACTTAGCTTAAAGTTAATTCATATAATTTAAATAAGTTCAAAAAAAAAATTAAACAGTTCTTGTTTTATTTAGTAGGTAAAAATCAGCCAAAACCAAAGCGGTTAATGCTTCTACAATAGGAATTGCTCTAGGAACCACACAAGGGTCGTGCCTTCCTTTACCATGAATTTCTGTTAGATTTCCTTCAGAATCTATGGTTTGTTGATTTTGCATTATGGTAGCAACTGGTTTAAAAGCAACACGAAAATAAATATCCATTCCGTTGCTAATTCCGCCTTGAATTCCGCCAGACAAATTACTGTCAGTTTTCCCAGTAGCATTAAAAGTATCATTATGCTCGCTTCCTAACATTTTTGCACCACAAAATCCGCTACCAAACTCAAAGCCTTTTACAGCATTAATAGATAACATTGCTTTTCCTAATTCTGCATGCAATTTATTAAAAATAGGTTCTCCTAATCCAATAGGAATATTTTGTGCAACACACGTAATTGTTCCGCCAATTGTATCGCCAGTTTTTTTAATTTCCTTAATTTTAGTAATCATTTTTCCAGCAGAAATAGCATCTGGACAACGCACAATATTATCATCCGTTTTAGAAAAATCTAATTCTTGGTACGGTTTATCAATAAAGATATGGCCTACTGAAGAAGTAAATGCATTGATATTTATGTGTGCAATTAATTGTTTTGCCAATGCTCCTGCAACAACCCAATTAGCGGTTTCTCTTGCAGAAGCTCTTCCGCCACCACGATAATCTCGTGTGCCAAACTTTTTGTCATACGTATAATCTGCGTGAGAAGGGCGATAAATATTTGTGTTATGAGAATAATCTTTTGATTTTTGATTGGTATTTTGAATCTGAAAACCAATTGATGTTCCAGTAGTAATTCCCTCAAAAATACCTGATAAGAATTGAACTGTATCTGGCTCTTTACGTTGTGTAACAATGGCAGATTGTCCTGGTTTACGTCTGTCTAATTCTTTCTGAATAGCTTTAAAATCAACTTTCATTCCGGCAGGAAAACCATCAATAACTCCGCCAATTGCAACTCCATGAGATTCTCCATAAGTTGTTAGTTTTAGTAAGTTTCCGAAAGTATTAAACATTGATTTTGATTTTAATATTCAAAGCGAAGTTACTCTATTTTATTAGAAAAACCACAATTTGATGGCCATAATACTAACCACAATTACTAAAAATAGTTTAATAAATCCATCACCTTTTTTAACAGAAAAACGACTTGAAAACCAAGCTCCTAAAGAAGTTCCGATAGCCATAATTAAACCCATTTTCCAATTAACCTTATCATTTAAGACAAAGACCATTAATGCAGCCGACATGTATATTATAATGATAATTGCTTTTGTGGCATTTGATTTCACCAAAGATAATCGGTTAAAAAAATGCATAAATAAAATTAAAACAAACCCTAAGCCAGCGTTAATAAAACCTCCATAAATTCCAAAAATAAAAAAAGCAACACAACTAATCCATAGGTGTTTTCCAGTTGTACGTTCTAAAAGTTCTTTTGTTTTTAGTTTTGGTTTAAATGCAATAATTAAAACAACTGCAATCATTACAAAAGAAAGTACTTTGTTAAAAGTTTCACCTTTGATATCAACCGCAATTTGCGCACCAATTAATGAACCAATCAAAGCAGAAACCCCCATGTAAATGCTAAATGGAAAAGTGGTAATTCCTTTACTTTTAAAGCCTGCAGAACCCGCTAGCATTTGAATTACAATTCCAATTCTATTAGTACCATTTGCTACATTTGGTGGCAATCCTAAAAAAATCAAAACAGGTAATGTTAATAAAGAACCACCGCCAGCAATTGTGTTAATAAAACCAGCAATAAATCCTACAACAATTAATAAAATGAAGTCTAACATGTTTTAGTAATTTGATTGTAAAAGTATTACAATTATTATAGAAATGATCTAAAAAAAATAATTGTAAAAAAGTGTAATTTTCTTTTAGATACTCAAAAAAGATTCTATATTTGCATCCGCATTCAGGGAATACCTGATGAGACACTTGGAGAATTGGCAGAGTGGTCGAATGCGGCAGTCTTGAAAACTGTTGACTGTAACAGGTCCGGGGGTTCGAATCCCTCATTCTCCGCAACCAAGCGCAAAGCTTGAAATAAAAAACCACCAAGTTTACTTGAGTGGTTTTTATTTTTTTAAGACGTTGGCATTTAAAAAAAATGCTGTATGAGGGCTGTTGGAACAAAAACCCACAACAATTTGTAAAATAAACCTCACAATTTATTGTGAGGTTTATTGTTTTTTAAAGTGAAGTTTTATCCTGTATCTATTTTTTAATAAATTTCACATTCAAATTTTCTTCACCTGCTTTAAGATTAAGTATATAAATTCCTGTTTTTAGTGCTGATACATCTAGGGTAAATAGAGTTTGTAGCCTATTGCTTTTTTTAGTTAAAATCTCACGTCCATTTAAATCACTTACAGAAACACTTTTAATTATTAAATTTTCCCTTTGTTTTATTTTAAGAATGTCAGCTGTCGGATTTGGATATAAAGAGAAATATGTATTAAAATCTAAAGTCTCTAGACTTAAGCTCTTTCCAATTTTAGTTATTTCATTTCCTGTTTTTTTGTAATATATTATTTCTGGTGCCCCTGGGTTACCATTTGGATCTATTACTGTTAAACTAAACTTGTAAATTCCATCTGAAAGCGATGTAAGTTTTAGATTGCTTAGTTTAGTAGTTTCTGAGGTTAAACTTCCTGTTAAATTAATACTATTATTGGTTTTTGATTTTGCAGCGGTTGTTTTTTCAATATTTAGGTCAAATTCTCCACCTACGTCTATAGTTTCTATGACCACATCAATCACAAAGTCATCTAAAGAACTTTTACCATCATTTTGTAAGTTAGATTGGCTATAATATGATTTTGGTAGTACGGTGTCTTTGATGTAATCTGTTGTTTTTGTTGCAATTAACCTGCTTTCAGAGTCTGTTACTTGAACCGTTAATTTGATTACGCCTTCTAAAACTCCCTGTGTATTAATTGAATTTACAACAATACTATCATTCTCAAAAACACCTTCACCTCTAACAACAGTACCTCCCATTAGGCTATATATAGTGTATACATAATTTTTGTCTTTACAAGGTTTACACTCCATTACAGCAGATATATTACTTACATTTAAGGCATTTACCACTTTGTCTGTAATTTCTATATCTAAAGGCTTTGTTAATTGTACATCAGATTTTATAATATCAAAACGTACATACTCTACAAATGAATAGTTTTTCCAATTTCCTGCTTTATCTTCTACACGAGCAGACGCCATGCCCCATTGTCCAGGAGGAGAACCTTTTGGAAGTAGTAAATTAAAATTATATGTTTTCCAGTTACTATTGTTTTCTGGAAGCTGATTACCGGTGTCAAACCCTGGATGATTCATGGTTGCATTTCCAGATTGATACCCATGAATTCCTCCTAGTGGATCTCTTAATGTAAAAGATACACCACTTATTCCTGCTTCATGCCCAGCAAAATTAGACAGATCTCTAGCAATTAATGTAATATTTACCCTTGTTTCTCCATCTGGAGCAGATGGGTTTGTAGGTTCTGCGGTAATTGTAATATTATTTAAGTCTATTTCTGGCTTTAAACTATCTGGATATAGAGTTTCTATATAGATACTATCTCTAACTTCTTTAAACTCTTTAAGTTTTCTTAATTCTGGTATTATGTAGTCTGCAGTATCTTTAACATGATAAACTTTTCCTTCATTACCAGCGATGTCCTCTACAAAAGAGTAGGTAGTAGAGTAGTAACCAGATTGTAGATAATCATATAGAAGTAAATACATTTCAAAATTCTTATTAGAATTAAAACCATTATCCATATTTCTATTTTCATTAACAATGACTGGTCCTTGTATATCTCTTTCATATACTTCTTCGTCATTTTCATTAGGAACTTTTAGTCTTGCATAACCTCTACTAGAAGGGCTTTCATCATAATGAGAAAAACTAATTTTTAGCGCTCTCATTTCTTCTCCATTTTCATCTAATGTTCCACTTACATCTCCTGTTGTAAATTTATCTGTAACTATTTCATACGAATAATCATAATTATAAGCAGGTGCTAAAATATCTTCTAAAGGATTTTCGATATACAATTTCATACCAACCGTAGAAGTATTTTCATAGCGCATGTTTCCAGTAGGATCTGTTACTTTGAAAGAAGCTAAAGACCAATATCCGCTTTTTTCTAATTTACTAAAAGTTGTAGTTCCGATCAGAACAGAATCTTGTTCTTGACCATTTTCTGGATACAATGCTAAATCATGAATACTTCCAGTACTGGATGCAAATCTTAATTCTGCTCCATTTGCGCCATCTATTTTTGGATCTGTAGAGTTTAACGTAGCTCTAATGGTAACCTCTTTATCTTCTTCTGATTTTCCTTTAACATCTAATTCTATTTTTGTAATTTTTCCTGGAAATGTATAGTCTGGGAATAAATTATACACTATAAAAGTTAAATCTTCTCTAATTTGAGCAATGTATCGAGTTCCGTGCATAACTCGATCTCGAACAAACTCATATTTTCTTACAGAAACTGAGCGTAATGCATTTGGATTTGTTAAATAGAATGCAATAGATTCTGCCATATCTTCATTTGGGTTTTTTAAATGTGCATATGCAGAAACAGCTTCAGTAGTATTGGTTGTAGACCATCCGCTTGCAGCTGTAGGATCTTTAAACCAACCTCCTAAGTCTGCCCAATCATCTTTTAACTGTTGATCAAAAGTATATGCCCATAAAAAGTGTGCTTTTTCATGCAAGATTAGCCTTCTATGATCGTTGATGCTACCACCATTAAAGGCTTTAGACATAAATTCTATTACATGCAAACCAGACCAAGCAATAGCGGCAGCTGGAGGCATTGTTGGATTGTCTTGCCCATCAATTCTTCTTACTAAATATTTTAAGCCTTCTTGTTTATGAAATCCTTCAGGTAATTCTTCTAGCATTGCAAGTATTTCTAACTTTTCTGTTTTATAAAACTCTTGAAAATTACTGGCATCCTCACTCATTATATCTTCTGTTTCCTGATTAGGCTTCATAAATTTCACTCCAAAACGTTCTGCTGCAAGCCAATTTAGAACGTTTTCGTTATTTGCAAAATCTGTAATAAAACGAACTACGACATGGTACAATCTCTTAGAGAAAAACTTTCCCTTTATACCATCTATCGTAACAATTTGAGGTTCTGCATAGGTAAATGCATTTTGACTTACAGTAGCGTATGGAACAGCTTCTGAGTTGTTTATTGTTAAGTCGTCTGACTGTTCATCGTTTGTTAACATAAAAATACCTCTAATGTTTTTTCCAGAAGATAAATCGATACCATTAGCTTCTCCATACTTACGATACGGTAAATTAGAAAACATTTTATACAATCGATAACTGTCTTCTTTAGACCAAGGCTGAATAGAATCTGAAAGGATTACACCGTATTCTGTTCTTAATTTTATAGAAGAAAAATCGTTTGGTACGGCTATAGAATCATTTAAAACTACAATTTTTGGGGGTTCGTTAACATATCTTTGTGTTGCGTGTCCGGCATCACTTCCATCATCTTCCCAAGTATAATCATAATCACTATTTGTGAGTTCTGTTAGTGTAAATTCTATACTTTTATCAGTAGGTATATTAATTACTTGCTGAGAAGGATATGTGTAACCTGTAGCATCAAGTTTTACAGCCCATTTTCCTGTAGATAGATCAAATGTTTTAGATGATGTTGTGCTAGAATCATTATAATGTATCCACTTTTTAATAAAAATTTCAGAAGATTTCTGAACAATAACTCTAATAGAATCATTTTCTTTTATACCTGTAATCTTAACCCCTAATTGGTTTTGTGAGGCTAAAGGCGAGCAAAATAAAATGAAGAATACTGAGAGTGTTTTTAGATGTTTCATTGATTAGAAGATTTTTAACTAATTTAATAAATGCTATACTTCACATTAGCTCATTTTTAGCCCATATTATAAGCTGTGATAATGAATGATGAAAACGCCAACACTAATTATACTTATAGAAATAATATGTTTTAAAATGATTTGTTCTTTAAAAAAAATATAGGAAAATAGAATTGTGGTTAGCGGGCTAACTAAAAAAAGAATAGCGGTAATTAAAGGGTCTGTTGCTTGAATTCCTAAAAAACTAAATAATACCGCAAAGAGTATAACGATACTCATTAACAGAATGCCATTAAAATGGTTTTTATAATTTATTCGTGTTATCGATTTTTTCTCTCTTAAGAATAATAGAAATGAGCTGCACATAAAAACCAAAACTTCTTGATTGCTGATAATTAGTAAAGGATGAATTTCTTGTGTTAGGTTTTTCCAGTGTATTACGTAGGAAAAATTAAAACTACAGATCATAATGATTAGTAGTAAATGATATTTAAATGTAAGATGTACCTTGCTTTTTTGATTAAAAAAAATAAATAAAGCATACCCTAAAATTATAAAAGTGATTCCAGTAATAGGAGGAAATGATTGTAAGTTTTCAAAGAAGTACAGATAAAATAATGTAATAAAAATTCCAACTAAATTGTAGATGCCTAACCATTGTAATGATGTTTTTTTTATTACAACAAGCATCGTTAAAAGTCCAACAACCCCCAAAAAAGAACCTGCACTTACTCTTAAAAATGATTCAAAATTAATAGAGTAGTCTTTTACAATAAATAGCATTGCGCCAATAGATAAAAAACTTGTAATAAATGAACGGTAAGAAATTAAAAAATATACAGCTGTATTTTTGAGGTTCTTTTTCCAAAGTACATTATTGAATGAAAATAATAAAATTGAGATTAAAATATAGAACATAATTTAGAGTCGTGTGTATTTTTCGGAGACACTAATAAATTTTAGATATCCAATACTTTCTGCAAGTGTTGTTAGTTTTTGATGGTACTTTACTATTAGTTCTTTATTATTTTCTTTTGCATACAAACGGATATAGGTTAAGTAGTAAAAAAGTGTTAAAAAATCTGTGTATCCAAGTTCTACTTTGTCTAATTCAATTAGTTCTAGGTTTATTTTTGCAGTTTTTAAGTTACCTTTGTATATATTAACATTGGCTAACCCAATTAAGTAATTAGAAATTGTGCTTTGAGAAGACCATCGATCCATTTCAAAAATTTGTTCATAGTATTTATCCATCAATATAGATAAAAATATATAGGACTCTTTTAAAATTAAAGAAGGAACTATTTCAACAAGAAAAAGATAAGGATTGACTAGTTTTAATTCTTTAAGTATTTTTTTTGAATGATCGCATCTACCTGATCTGACGCTAATATTTTATAAGCATAATATCTGCCTTTTAACACAGGAAATATTTTTTTATCATCTTCTAAAGGAGCTACAACAATATTGTTAAATTTTTCATTTGCATAAAACTTTTGATAAAACTCCATAATTGAAACAAATAAATAGTCAGATTTACTTTTATTTAATGTCTTTATCATTTTTAGAGCCTTCATATAGTAACCATTTAAATTACTATAGTCTATGAAAAATAAGGGGCCTGTATATCTGAAGCTATCAAATACGATCAACTCTTTATAAATCTCAAGTATTTTTTTATCAGATAATTTATAAAATCCAAATGTAATTATTATTGATAACTTTGAAATGTTGCTATTAGAAAGTTTTTCGTAATTAAAATTTTTATAAAATACTTTTAATGAATTGATATTATTTTGTTCAATTAAAAAAGAAATATAACTCCCAACAGAAACAATATTATCATTATTATCTAAACCAAAATTAAACAGAGATACTTGCTCTTTTGTTAATACTTTGTTACTTAATTGAAGCCTTAGCATTTTCATTTTAAAATACCAATCATCGTAATTTTTTTTATTAAATAAGTAGTTAGAGTAGGAAGTGTATCCTAAATAATTAGCAAGTATTTTTAAGGTTGCTTGTGAAGGAGTCGTTCTAGGTAAATAGCCAAAAAGTCTTCTTAGAGTGTTAAAAGAAATGTTTTTATTAGTTACACCTTGTATCTCATTTTTTAAATTCTTTACATCACTAATTTTATGAATCGTAATTCTAGATTTTTTCTGAATATCAATTAGTATTTGAGAGTACTCTTTTAGCATTTAATGAGCCTTTTGTGGGCAATTAGTTTTAAGAATAATTATAATTGTAAATATGCTTGTTTTCAGTATCTTATGTTCTTTAACAACTTGCAATTTTAGTCATTTTTTTGCAAAAAATTCTAAAATAATTGATTAAATAGATTTGAGTGGGCTATAAATGAGCTAAAAACAATTAAAAATCTGTGTAGTTTTGTTGTATAATTATTTGAGCATGAAATTGATCATTACACGCTATATAAGTAGTTGATCTTAAATGTTCCTATTGGGAAAATTTTTAAAGTTATAATGACTTTATTAGTAAACTAATGAAAAAGAAGATTTTAAACGCTATGATGTTTAATTCAGTAAAAACCTCGCAATTTATTGTGAGGTTTTTTATTTATGAAACTTTTTGAATAGTTTTTGATACGCTTCAGGAGTATCAATGTCTTGTAAAATAGTTTCAGCAAGAATTAGATGGATCTTGTTTTTATTTTTGGAAATGATAAGTTTTGCGCCTTCATCACCTTTTAGATTAATTAATTCATCAAAATAGGTCTTATCAAATAATACAGGAGCACCTAACCACCCATTTTCTGATTGAGAAACAATAATTTGTTTTTTATTTATTTGAAAGCTTTCTATAATTTTATTGAAATACTCAGTTGTAAGTAGTGGTTGATCAATTAATGAAATTAGAATTCCGTCAATATTTGCATCTTTTTCTAATAATTGTTGAATTCCAAATGATATTGAGTTTCCCATTCCGTTTTGCCATTTAGGATTTGTAAAAATCGAAATTGGAAGCGAATCAATTACTGAACTTATTTTTTCAGCATTTGCTCCTAAAACAACACTTGTTGTTGTATTAGTTTTTAATAAATTGTTTAATTGGTGTTCAATTAAAGTTTGATTATTCCATGGCAATAACTGCTTTGGTTCTCCCATTCGTGAAGAAGCACCAGCTGCTACTAATAAAAGTTGAATGTTAAGCATGAATATGTCCTGCTTTATCTTTTAAAAAGATGGGTTTTTGATTGCGAACAACGGATAAAATTTCAGCTAAAATAGATAGCGAAATCTCTGAAGCACTTTCTGCTCCAATATTTATGCCCATTGGGCCATTTATATTTTCGAAAAATTTAATATCGGTCTCTGGGTAATATTCTAAAAACTTAGAAAATAAACGTTCTCTTCGATGTGAAGGGCCAAGCAATCCAAAGTAAGCAAATTCGATATCTTTTAAAGCCATTAAATATTGAATATCTTTATTAAAACTATGTGTCATTAATACAACGGCAGTGTTTTTATCGAGTTCTGTAGCGTCTATATTGTCATACGTTGGTGTTAGTAAACTTTTGGCTCCTTCAAAATAATCTAATGATTTAGCTTCGTCTGGTGGTGCTACAATATGAACTTGCCAACCAATTTGTGTTGCCATTTTACAAAGCTGAACAGCATCGTGTTCAGCACCAAAAATATATAGTTGAAAAATTGGAGAGAATTCTTGAGAGAAACATTCAGAGTTAGAAATAGTTGACGAATCAACAGATGAAGTTATATTAAAAGATTTGTTTTCTAAATGTAGAACAGATCCAATTCCAATTTCATCATCAATCTTAAAATATGAGTTACAAGTAAATGTAAATCTATTATTTACTATTTTTTGAAATGCCTCGTAACATTCCTCAGAAATATATAAAGGCTCTAATAATATATAAATAATTCCTTCGCAACCTAAGCGAAATCTACCATCATAATTCATTAGTTTAGGTTTGCCTGTTTCAAAAACACTTTGTGCTTGTAAATACACTTCTTTTTCTACACAACCACCACTTACAGCACCAATCCATTTATTGTGCTCTCCTAATAGCATTCTTACACCAGGTCTTCTGTAAGACGATCCGTTTAAAGAAACAACGGTTGCCAAAACAGATTTTAGTCCTTTTTTTTGCCAAATAACCCCTGTTTCTATAAGTTCTTTTAATTCGTGTGTCATTAATTACTTTCTCAAAATTTATCAAAAAAACAAACCTACTTTAATGTACAAATAATTAAAGTAGGTTTTTAAAATAAGTATTAAATTATGCTTGTTCTGCTGTGTTAAACGGTTGATGATAGTAGCGTTTTCCTGTAGCTTTATACATTGCATTTGCTAATGCAGCAACAACTGGCGGTAATCCTGGTTCTCCTAATCCTGTTGGAGAAATGCCATTATCTACAAAGAAAACTTCTATGTCTTGAGGTGCTTGAGAATGTCTGATTAATTGATATGTATCAAAATTTGATTGTTGGTTTACACCTTTATCAAAAGTTAATTCGCTGTACATTGCATGTCCAATTCCGTCGATAACTCCACCTTGAATTATATTTTTTGCAGCATCAGGATTCACCAAGATCCCACAATCAACCGCACACCAAACTTTTTGTACTTTAGGTTTGCCATTTTCCATAATTACATCTACAACTTCTGCTACATAGGTAGAGTGACAGTAGTATGCCGCAACACCACGATGCACTCCTGGTGTAGTTTTACCCCAACCTGATTTTTCTTTCACTAACTTTAAAACCCCTGCGTAACGTTTAGCATCGTAATCGTTTTTTTTACCAACAGGGTTATTAATTGCTCTATCAAATAATTCTAATCTAAATTCTAAAGGATCTTTACCTGCTAATTCTGCAACTTCATCTAAAAATGATTGTTCTGCACCAGCAGCAAAGTGAGATCCTGGTGCACGCCAAGCGCCAGTTGTAATATTTGTTTTTACAGCAAATTTTTCTACCAAATAATTATCTACAGTTCCTGCTGGATATCGGTTTGTGTAAATTCCACCATTTGGAACCCCAGCACCTTTTGCGGAAAAAGCAATTAAATTATTATCTTTATCTAATCCGGCTTTATATGTAGATCTATATGCTGGTCTATATGTTCCCTGAGACATATCATCTTCACGAGAATAGATTAATTTTACAGGTTTTCCAATTTGTTTAGAAATTGCAGCAGCTTCAACTCCAAAGATAGGGTACAGTCTTCTTCCGAATCCACCACCCATTCTTGTCATATTAACAGAAACTTTGTCTACAGACATATTTAAATAACCGGCAACAGCTCTTTCTAAAGATTGTGGTGTTTGCGTTGGACCAATCATTTCTGCACCCTCTGTTGTAACATTAGCAAAGAAATTCATGGGTTCCATTGTGTTATGAGCCATAAATGGCGCAGTGTATGTTTTTTCTATAATTTTAACCGCTTTTTTAAAGGCAGCCTTTACATTTCCATCTTCACGTCTTTGATTTGGTTTCCCTGTTCTAATTGCAGCTTCCATTCTTTTTGAGTGCATCTCAGAATCTTCCAATTCACTTATGGTTTCCCAAGTTGCTTTAATTGCTTTTTTTGCTTGTAATAAAGGCCAAGTTGTGTCTCCAACAATAGCTATGAATTGTGGGGAAGCATTTCCGTTGGCTTTTCCATTTATAGAAATATCTACCATAAAAGCATCATCAACTCCTGGTAAGGCTTTAATTTCTTCTTCATTAAAACTTTTTAACTTCATGCCAAATGCTGGTGCGTGTTTCAATACCGCTATTTTCATCCCCTCTCGATGAAAATCAATTCCATATTGAGGAACTCCTGTAACAATTTTTTTACCATCAACATTTTGTTGACTTGTTCCAATTAATTTAAAGTCTTTGGTGTCTTTTAATTTCACTTCTTTCGGAATTTCAATTCCAACAGCTTTAGAAGCTATTTCTCCAAAACTAATTTTACGGTTTCCGTTTTTCTCTTTGATAATACCTTTTTCTGCAAATACATCATCAATTGTAACACCCCATTCTTTTGCAGCGGCAGTTAATAACATAAATCTTCCAGTGGCACCAGCAGTTCTTAAAGCTGTCCATCCCATTCTAATAGATAAACTTCCACCAGCAAATTGATTTTGATAAATTCCTGTATTTAAGGGAGCTTGTTCTACCTGAACGTGATTCCAATCTGCATCTAATTCTTCTGCAACAATCATTGGCATTGAAGTTTTTATATTCTGACCAATTTCTGGATTTGGAGAATAAATGGTTACCATTCCGGTATCACCAATTTTTATATAACTATTTATTTCAAACCACTCATTGGGCACTTCAACAAACTTACCGTTTTTGGTATCTGGAGTACATCCAGCAAACCAACTAAACCCAATTAAAATTCCTCCACTGGCAGCTGCCGATATCTTTAAAAAAGAACGACGATCTAATGCTGTTTTTACTTTTGTCATGACTTTTATTTTTAGTTTTTAGCTGCAGCTTTAATTGCCTCTTTAATTCTTACATAAGTTCCGCATCTACAAATATTACCGTTCATTGCGATGTCAATATCTTCATCTGTAGGGTTTGGGTTTCTTTCTAGTAATGCAGAAGCCGTCATTATTTGTCCTACTTGACAATAACCACATTGTGGCACATCAATATCTAACCAAGCTTTTTGCACAGGATGTTCTCCGTCTTCAGACAATCCTTCAATGGTTGTTATGTTGCTATCTTGTACAACAGAAATTGGCAATGAACAAGATCTAACAGCTTCTCCATCTAGATGGATTGTACATGCACCACATTGTGCCATTCCACAGCCAAACTTAGTTCCTAACAATTTAAAATGATCTCTTAAAACCCAAAGAATAGGAGTAGAACCATCTACATCTACTTGGAGTTTTTTACCATTTACTTTTAAATTAAATATTGCCATAATGAAGATTTTTTTACTTTTTAAACTTTATTAAAGAATGCTGTTTTAAAAAGTTTAAAACAGTTTCTTCAAAGTTAGTTTTTAGGATTGGTAAATCAAAATTTATTTATAAACTCATTTTTTGATAGAATTTACGCTTTTTTGTATTTTTAAACCATGGATTTATTCAATCAAGAAACCGTATCAAATATTTTGCCATTTGATGGTGTAACTAATTATCATGGAGTTGTTTTGACTGAAAAACAAAGTGCCTTTTATTTTGAAAAATTATTGTCAGATATTGAATGGAAAAATGATGAAGCTGTTATTTTTGGAAAAAAAATTACCACCAAAAGAAAAGTTGCATGGTATGGAAACGAAAATTATGAATACAATTACTCGAATGTAACAAAGCATGCATTGTTATGGACAGATGAATTGTTGGCCTTAAAGGAAATTGTAGAAAGAGAAAGCAATGCAACATATAATTCTTGCTTATTAAACTTATACCATTCTGGAGAAGAAGGTATGGCTTGGCATTCTGATGGAGAAAAAATGCTCAAAAAAAATGGAGAAATTGCTTCGTTAACTTTAGGTGTCTCAAGAAAATTTTCATTTAAACATAAAGCAACGAAACAAAAGATAGACATTGTTTTAGAAAGAGGAAGTTTATTGGTAATGAAAGATACAACTCAAACCAATTGGTTACATAGATTGCCACCAACTAAACTAGTTAAAACACCAAGAATAAATTTAACTTTTAGAACCATACTTATTTAAAGAATCCGTTTCTTTGCAGAAATATTTTAGCACTTTTGGAGCAGAAAAATCAACAATCTACAAATCTTAATAAGTTTATCAGTAGCACAGGAATTTGCTCTCGTAGAGAAGCAGAAAAACTAATTACTGCTGGTAGAGTTACCATTAACGGAAAGCCTACAGAGTTGGGTAATCGTGTTTTAGACGGTGATGTTGTTAAGATTGATGGTCGGGCATTAAACCCAAAACCCAAAACACTTTACATTGCTTTTAACAAACCCGTTGGGATTGTCTGTACCACAGATGCTAGAGAGCGAGACAATATTGTAAGCTATCTTAATCATCCAGAGCGTTTGTTTCCAATTGGTAGATTAGATAAACCTTCAGAAGGGTTAATTTTTTTGACAAATGATGGCGATATTGTTAATAAAATTCTACGTGCAGGAAACAATCATGAAAAAGATTATGTTGTAAAAGTAGACAAATCAATTACCGATGATTTTATAAAAAAAATGAGTAATGGAATTCCGATTTTAGGAACCGTTACAAAGAAATGTAAAGTCACAAAAATTAGCACAAACACATTTCAAATTGTTCTTACACAAGGCTTAAATCGTCAAATTAGAAGAATGTGTGAATACCTAGGGTACGAAGTTTTGAAATTACAGCGCACACGTATCATGAATGTGAATTTAGAGCATTTAAAAGTAGGAGATTGGCGCGAATTAACTGAAAAAGAATTGGTAGAGATTAATACGATGGTTGCTAGTTCTTCTAAAACAGAAGAGGCTTCTATAGATGTAGAGAAGCCAAAAAAGAAAGTCTTTAAAAAAACAGTAGCAAAACCCAATCAATTTAACAAGAAAAGTGCTTCATTTAGAAAAAATTCTCCAAAATCTAAACGAAATTCTAACACAACTTTCAAAAGAAAAAAGAGATAAATCCGATCATTTCTTTAACCATCTAATTCTTAAATAACAGTATCTTTGCAAGCAATGAAATTTGACTTAAAAATAACCGACCCCAAAAGTAAAGCTAGAGCTGGAGTAATAACTACAGATCATGGTGAAATAGAAACTCCAATTTTTATGCCAGTTGGTACCGTTGGTACTGTAAAAGGTGTGCATCAAACAGAGTTGAAAAACGAAATAAATCCTGATATTATTTTAGGAAATACGTATCATTTATACTTGCGCCCAAAAACTGACATTATTGAGCAAGCTGGTGGTTTGCACAAGTTTATGAATTGGGATCGTAATATCTTAACAGATTCTGGAGGTTATCAAGTGTACTCTTTATCTGGAAGAAGAAAAATTAAAGAAGAAGGTGTAAAGTTTAAAAGTCATGTTGATGGTTCTTATCACACATTTACACCAGAAAATGTGATGGAAATTCAACGTTCAATCGGAGCAGATATTATTATGGCTTTTGATGAATGCACCCCTTATCCTTGTGATTTTAACTATGCAAGAAGATCTATGCATATGACACATCGTTGGTTAAAACGTTGTATCAATCATTTAGAAAAAACACCTTTAAAATACGATTACAATCAAACCTTTTTTCCAATAGTACAAGGAAGTACATACAAAGATTTGCGTAAACAATCTGCAGAATTTATCGCATCAGTTGGTGCTGAAGGAAACGCAATTGGAGGCTTGTCAGTTGGAGAGCCGGCAGATGAATTGTATGCCATGACAGAAATTGTTTGTGAAGTTTTGCCAGAAGACAAACCTCGTTATTTAATGGGCGTTGGTACACCAATTAATATTCTTGAAAATATAGCTTTGGGAGTTGATATGTTTGATTGTGTGATGCCAACTAGAAATGCCAGAAACGGAATGTTATTTACTGCTCACGGAACAATAAATATCAAAAATAAAAAGTGGGAAAATGATTTTTCTGCCATTGATGAAATGGATATCACATTTGTAGATACTTTATATTCTAAAGCATATTTACGTCACTTATTTGCTGCAAAAGAGCTGTTAGGTAAACAAATTGCTACCATCCATAATTTAGGTTTTTACTTGTGGTTGACAAGAGAAGCAAGAAAGCATATCTTAGCAGGAGATTTTACGCAATGGAAAGACAAAATGGTAAAGCAAATGGACAAAAGATTGTAATTTGAAAAAAATTGATGCTTACATATTAAAAAAATTCTTGACAACATTTTTTTTTACGTTGTTAATTTTAATACCTATTGCTGTAGCTATTGATATTGCAGAGAAAGTAGATAAATTTTTAAATTCAGATACACTTACGTTATTTGAAATCTTAAATGATTATTATAAGAATTTTATCATTTATTATTTAAACACATTTATGCCTTTGGCGGTGTTTATAGCTGTAATTATATTTACTTCTAAATTATCAAACAATACAGAAATTGTAGCCATTAATAATGCAAAAATTTCGTTTACACGTTTTTTATATCCTTATTTTATTGGTGCTACTTTAATTACAATTTTCGCGTTGGTTATGAATCATTTTGTGGTGCCAAGTAGCAGTAAGGTTCGAAAAAAATTTGAAAACACCTATATTAAAAAACCAAAATATGGAGAAGATATTGTTAAAAATTTTAGTTTACAGTTAACAGATAGTACCTATATTTTTATTCAGAGCTTTGATTTAAAAAGAAATACAGGGTATAATTTCTCTACAGATGTTTATCAAGGGGATAAAATAAAATCTAAATTAACAGCAAATGATATTAGTTGGAACCCGAAAGACAGCACTTTTAAGCTTTATAAATATAAAATACGAAGAATTTTTAAAGATAGCGATCAAATTTTTTTAGGAAAAATGATTGATACAACTTTTGCTTTTACACCCAAAGATTTAATTTATAAATCGGCTTTAGCTCAACAAATGCCTTCAGATGAGTTGATAAATTTTATTAATATCTCTAAAAAAAGAGGTGTTAAGAATTTAAATGCACATTTGGTAGAATTACACAAAAGAACCAGTTTGCCAATTGCTTCTTATTTTCTTACAATCATTGCTGTAGCGTTGTCATTTAAGAAACGACGAGGTGGTACAGGTGTTAATTTAGCAGTTGGTTTTGGGTTGATGTTTGTATACGTATTTTTCTTGAAAGTTTCTGAGGTTTTAGGAGCTGTTGCTGGAGCCAACTCTTTACTAACCGTTTGGATACCAAATATTGTTTTTGGAGCTCTAGCTTTATACCTTTATTACAATGGCAGAAAGTAAATTAAAATACTTTTTACAACTTCATTTAATTGTTTTTATTTGGGGGTTTACTGCAATTCTTGGTGCATTAATTAGTATAGATGCTGTGCCATTAGTTTGGTTTAGAATGTTATTGGCGGTACTTTTTATTCTGTTGTATTTTATTTTTACCAAAAAAAATTTTTCAATAGATAAAAAGTCATTATTAAAGTTTTTATTTAGTGGAACTATCATTGCTATTCATTGGATTACTTTTTTTAAGGCTATAAAAGTTTCAAATATTTCAATTGCTTTGGTTACTATGAGTACAGGTGCATTTTTTACATCTTTGATAGAGCCACTATTTTTTAGAAGAAAAATTAAAGCTATAGAAATCCTTTTAGGGTTGATTGTTATTTGCGGATTATACATTATATTTAGTTTTGAAACACAATATTATTTAGGTATAATTTATGCATTAATATCAGCCTTTTTAGCAGCTTTATTTTCGGTGTTAAACGGTGTCTTTGTTAAAAAAACAGATGCAGATGTTATTTCATTTTACCAATTGTTTTTTGGTGTTGCATTTGTAACTGTGTTTTTGTTTTTTACAGGTTCTTTTACTTCAGATTTCTTTAATCTAAAAACGTCAGATTGGTTTTATTTATTGCTACTAAGTAGTGTTTGTACAGCATATGCATTTATTGTTTCTGTTAAAATAATGAAACATTTAACGCCTTACACTGTAATGTTAACCACTAATTTAGAGCCCATTTATGCGATCATATTGGCATTGTTTATTTTTGGAGAAAAAGAAAAAATGAATACTGGCTTTTATTACGGAGCGTTTATTGTACTGTTTGTAGTATTGCTAAACGGAATCATAAAAAACAGAAGGTCTATTCAGCAAAAAATCAAAAAGAATAAAAAGTAAAAAATTTATACAAAAAACAAATTTTATAGTAAGTTTGTAAAGTTATAATTTCAATCAATTTTAAATTGATTTAGTTAAAAATAATCAACCAATTTATGGAATATTTAGATTTTGAACAACCAATTAAAGAGTTAGAGGATCAACTAACAAAATGTCAAGTTATTGGAGAAGAAAGTGATGTTGATGTTACTGCTACTTGTAAAAAGATTGAAAAAAAAATAGAAAAAACTAAAAAAGATATTTACAAAAACCTATCTGCTTGGCAACGTGTGCAATTGTCTCGTCATCCAAACAGACCCTACACATTAGATTATATTAAGGCGCTAGCTGGTGACACTTTTATGGAGTTACATGGTGATAGAAATGTTAAGGATGACAAAGCAATGATTGGTGGTTTAGGTAAAATCGGAGACCAATCGTTTATGTTTATTGGTCAGCAAAAAGGGTATAATACAAAAACACGTCAGTACAGAAACTTTGGGATGGCAAACCCAGAAGGGTACAGAAAAGCTCTGCGATTAATGAAAATGGCAGAGAAATTTAATATTCCTGTTGTTACATTAATTGATACACCAGGGGCATATCCAGGTTTAGAAGCAGAAGAGCGAGGTCAAGGAGAAGCAATTGCAAGAAACATTTTAGAAATGACCCGCTTAAAAACACCAATTATTACCATCATTATTGGTGAGGGAGCCTCCGGTGGAGCCTTAGGAATTGGCGTAGGAGATAGAGTCTTGATGCTAGAAAATTCTTGGTATTCTGTAATCTCTCCTGAAAACTGTTCTTCAATCTTATGGAGAAGTTGGGAGCATAAAGAAAAAGCCGCAGAGGCTTTAAAGTTAACTGCTGAAGACGGAATGAAATTAAAAATTGTAGATGCAATTATTAAAGAGCCATTAGGTGGGGCGCATTCTGATAGAGCAACAACTTTTAAGGAAGTAGAAAAAACAATTCTAGAAGCATACCAAGGTTTAAAAGATCTAAATGATATAGATTTAGTAATGCAGCGCATGGAAAAATACGCGTCAATGGGGGTTTTTAAAGAATAAAAACAAAGTAAACAGATAAAAAAAGCAGGAGTATGTCTCCTGCTTTTTTTATCTGTTTTTATTAGGTTACAATCCTATTTGCTTAAAAAGCATTTCTAAATTTGGGTCAGAAGGCCTTGGTGCATTTGCGCTCACAATATTCCCTTTTGGATCAATTAAGATGAATCTTGGAATTCCAGTTACTTGATAGTCAATCATAAATTGATTGTCTTTACCAGCGTATAATTGAACTCCCGTTAGGTTTTTATTTTTTACCATATTTTTCCATTTAGACAATGCGTTTTCCCAAGAGCCAGCTGTTTGAGCATTGTCTGTAGAGATACTTACAAATTCAATATTTTTATCATGGTATTTTTCTTCTATCTTTTTTAAGAAAGGAATTTGGGCAATACATGGTTTACACCAGGTAGCCCAAAGATCTATATAAACAAATTTCCCTTTGAAAGAATCTAGTGATTTATTTCCGCCTTTGTAGCTCAAATAATTTTTAAATTTAGGAGAGGGTTTTCCTGCTCCTAATAATCTCTCTTGTTCTATTTGTCTTAAAACACTTGCGTGTTGTGTTTCATAGTTTTTTTCTAAAATATCAAACAATTCGTTGTTTTGTTGCGTGTTTAATCGAACAATCATTGTGTCAACTTCTTGGTATTGATTTTTAATGCTATCATAGCTATTTTTAATGCTGTTTACTCTTTTTGTAAAGGCGTCTTTTTCTAAAGCAAACATATTTCTAGTGTCTCCTAGCGCAAGGTTAAACTTGTATTGCTCAATTAAGTAGTTGCTTGTATTGGCGCCTTTGCCGCTGTAAGTTAAAGTTTGAAGAAAATCTGTATAATCAGCATTTAACATTAAGTCAAAGCCATTTCGAAGAAACACAAAGCCATAATTTTTATTGTCTATAACAATGGTGTAATAACCAGCTTCTTTGATGTAAATTGAGTCTTTAAAAGTGCCATCATTATTTATTTTAATATCTTTTGTAAAGGTATTTGACCTTAAAGAAAGCAGTGTGTCTTGAGTGCTTACATTACGAATGTTTCCTGCAAACGATACAAAAGTTGTGTTTTCTTCTTTACACGATGTAAATGCTAGTAGTAAAATGAATATAAAAAGTAAATTTCTCATTGTATGTTATTATAATTTTATGCAAATATAAGTATTTGATTAAATGATTATTATTACTTAAAGTGTTATTTTTTATAAAAAAACCGAGCAAAATGCTCGGTCTTAAGTTATTCTTTTTTTTGTTCTTCTGGAGTTTTTTTTGCTTTCTTAATTTTAATGGTAAGCATATTTTTCTTTTCATCTAAATCCATTTTAATGGTATCGCCTTCTGCTAATTTAGAGTTCACAATTTCTTCGGCTAAAGCATCTTCAATATACTTCTGTATAGCTCTTTTTAAGGGCCTTGCTCCATATTTTTTGTCAAAACCTTTGTCAGCTATGTAATCTTTTGCTTTTTCGCTTAGCTTTAAGGTGTAACCTAAATCAGAAATTCTGTTTAATAATTTATCTAGCTCAATATCTATAATAGAATGAATGTGTTCTCTCTCTAATGAGTTAAATACAATAACATCGTCTATTCTATTTAAAAATTCAGGAGCAAATGATTTTTTTAATGCATTTTCAATGATGCCTTTGGCATGATCATCTGCTTGTGCAACTTTAGAAGATGTTCCAAATCCAACACCCGAACCAAAATCTTTTAACTGTCTTGCGCCAATATTAGATGTCATGATAATAATGGTATTTCTAAAGTCAATTTTTCTTCCTAAGCTATCTGTAATAAACCCATCATCTAAAATTTGAAGCAACATATTAAATACATCTGGATGTGCTTTTTCTATTTCATCTAATAAAACAACAGCATATGGTTTGCGCCTTACTTTTTCTGTTAACTGACCGCCCTCTTCATAGCCAACATAACCAGGAGGTGCACCAACTAATCTAGAGATTGCAAATTTTTCCATGTACTCACTCATGTCTATTCTAATTAAAGAATCTTCAGAATCAAACAACTCTTTGGCTAAAATTTTTGCTAATTGTGTTTTTCCAACTCCTGTAGAGCCTAAGAAGATAAAAGAACCAATAGGTTTGTTGGGATCTTTTAGGCCTACTCTATTTCTTTGAATTGCTTTAACAACCTTGCTAACCGCTTCATCTTGACCAATCACTTTTCCTTTAATTAAGTTAGGTAATTCACTTAAACGATTGCTCTCTGCTTCTGCAACTCTATTTACAGGAATGCCTGTCATCATAGAAACCACTTCTGCAACATTGTCTTCTGTAACAATTTCTTTATTTAATTTAGAATCTTCCTCCCATTGTTTTTGGGCTGATTCTAGTGCTGCTTCAATATTTTTTTCATCGTCTCTTAACTTGGCAGCTTCTTCATATTTTTGACCACTGACAGCTTTGGTTTTATTTGATCTAATTTTTTCTAGTTCTACCTCTAGTGCTAAAACTTGCTGCGGCACAACGATATTTGTAATATGAATACGAGAGCCAGATTCATCTAAAGCATCAATAGCTTTGTCTGGTAAATATCGATCTGTCATATATCTGTTTGTTAATTTTACACAAGCTTCAATAGCATCGTCTGTAAAATCTACATTGTGATGTTCTTCATATTTCTCTTTGATGTTATGTAAAATTTGAATCGTTTCTTCTACGCTCGTTGGTTCAACAATTACTTTCTGAAAACGACGTTCTAAAGCACCATCTTTCTCAATGTTTGTTCTAAACTCATCTAAAGTTGTTGCACCAATACATTGAATTTCTCCACGAGCTAACGCAGGTTTTAACATGTTTGAAGCATCTAAAGAGCCGGTTGCACCACCAGCACCAACGATGGTATGAATCTCGTCAATAAACAAAATAATATCTTCATTTTTTTCCAGTTCATTCATAAGTGCTTTCATACGTTCTTCAAACTGACCACGATACTTTGTGCCCGCAACTAAACTTGCTAAATCTAAAGAAACGATTCTTTTGTCAAATAAAATTCTAGAAACTTTTCTGTTTACAATTCTTAACGCCAAGCCTTCTGCAATGGCAGATTTACCAACGCCAGGTTCACCAATTAACATCGGATTATTTTTCTTTCTTCTACTTAAAATTTGAGAAACTCGTTCAATTTCTTTCTGTCTACCAACAACAGGGTCTAGTTTGTTAGCCTCTGCTAGAGCAGTTAAATCTCTTCCGAAATTATCTAAAACTGGTGTTTTAGATTTTTTAGAAGCAGCTGGTCCTTTGGATGGCTGTTGTCCATAAGGATTTGCTTTTTCTTCAGAAAAACCATCATCCGAAGGGGTTTCTGCAATTGGATTTACAGGATACTCAGAATCTTCTACATGAAGTTGTTTGTACAATGCTTTTGCCTGATCGTAATCAATATACATTTTGTTTAACAACTTTGTAGTAGGGTCGTTTTCATTTCTTAGAATACACAATAACAAATGCGCAGTGTCTATGGCTTCACTTTGATAAAGTTTGGCTTCAAGAAAAGTAGTTTTTAAGGCTTTTTCTGCTTGCCTTGTAAGGTGTAGGCTTTTTTTCTTTTCTCCAGCATCTGTAAAACTAATAGCAGCAGGATTTAGTTTTTCAATTTTCTTGCGCATTAAATCTAAATCAACATCAAATGCAGTCATTATGTCAATTGCTTTGCCTTCTCCTTTTCTAATTAACCCTAGTAACAAGTGCTCTGTTCCAATAAAATCATGTCCTAGCCTTAAGGCCTCATCTTTGCTAAAGGTAATTACATCTCGTACTCTTGGTGAAAAATTATCGTCCATATGTTTTGTATCTATCTTGTAAATTTAGTAGAATTTTTATTAAAAAATTACAAAAAAAGTGCCAGTTTAAATTTATTGCCAAAATGTCTTTAAAAAAACAATTAGAAAAGGTTGAAAATCAGTCCTATAAAAGTTGTTAAAAAATATTTAAAAATGTTAATAACTAAAGCTAATGAAAGTGATAATTTTTTTGAGTAAAAAGGTAAAAATTGTATCTTGCTCCATTGAGAAAATAGTATAAAAATAAATACATAAAATATATGACAGACGGAGAAAAGTTGATTCCAATTAATATTGAGGAACAAATGAAATCTGCATACATTGATTATTCAATGTCGGTTATAGTTTCTAGAGCCTTACCAGATGTAAGAGATGGTTTAAAGCCAGTACATAGAAGAGTCTTGTACGGAATGCACGAATTGGGTATAAAGGCAACAGGTTCTTACAAGAAATCTGCAAGAATTGTTGGAGAAGTATTAGGTAAGTATCATCCACATGGAGATACTTCTGTTTATGATTCAATGGTACGTATGGCTCAAAATTGGAGTGTTCGTTATATGATGGTTGATGGCCAAGGAAACTTTGGTTCTGTTGATGGAGATTCTCCTGCAGCAATGCGTTATACTGAGGTTAGAATGCAGAAGATATCTGAAGATATGTTGCAAGACATTGATAAAGATACTGTTGATCATCGTTTAAACTTTGATGATACTTTAGAGGAGCCTACTGTTTTGCCAACGAGAATTCCTAATTTATTGGTAAATGGTGCCTCTGGTATTGCTGTAGGTATGGCAACAAATATGGCGCCGCACAATTTAACAGAGGTTGTTAATGGTACTTTGGCTTACATCGAAAATAGAGATATTGAAATTGATGAGTTAATGCAGCACGTTAAAGCACCAGATTTTCCAACTGGTGGAATTATTTATGGCTATGATGGTGTAAAAGATGCTTTTCATACAGGTCGTGGCCGTATTGTAATGCGTGCAAAAGCCGTTATCGAAGAAGTTAAAGGACGTGAGTGTATAATTGTAACAGAAATTCCGTACCAAGTTAACAAAGCAGAGATGATTAAAAAAACTGCTGAGTTAGTAAATGACAAGAAATTAGAAGGGATTGCAAATATTAGAGATGAATCTGATAGAAATGGTATGCGTGTTGTATACGTTTTAAAACGTGATGCAATACCAAACATCGTTTTAAATAAATTATACAAATACACAGCTTTACAAACATCATTTAGTGTTAATAATATTGCATTAGTTAATGGAAGACCAGAGCAGTTAAACTTAAAACAATTAATTCATTATTTTGTTGAACACAGACATGAAGTTGTTGTTCGTAGAACAAAGTTCGAATTAAAGAAAGCAGAAGCAAGAGCACATATTTTAGAAGGATTAATTATCGCTTCAGACAATATTGATGAAGTTATTAAAATTATTCGTGGTTCTAAAAACGGTGATGAAGCGCGCGATAAATTAATTGAGCGTTTTGAGTTAACAGAGATTCAGGCAAAAGCAATTGTAGAAATGCGTTTGCGTCAGCTTACAGGTTTAGAACAAGATAAGTTGCGTGCTGAGTTTGAGGAAATCATGAAGACGATTGCCGATTTAAAAGATATTTTAGAAAACGAACCAAGACGTTATCAAATTATAACAGAAGAATTAATTGCTGTTAGAGATAAATACGGTGATGCACGTCGTTCTCAAATCGAATATGCTGGTGGAGACATGAGCATTGAAGATATGATTCCTGATACTAAAGTTGTAGTAACAATTTCTAATGCAGGGTATCTAAAAAGAACCAATCTTGATGAATATAAAGTTCAGAATAGAGGAGGAAGAGGGCAAAAAGGTGCTACCACAAGGAATGAAGATTTCTTAGAGCATTTATTTGTTGGTACGAACCACCAGTATATGTTGTTCTTTACTCAGAAAGGAAAAGTGTTCTGGATGCGTGTATATGAAATTCCAGAAGGAGGCAAAAACACCAAAGGAAGAGCTATGCAGAACTTAATCAACATTGAGCAAGATGATAAAGTAAAAGCTTTCTTAGTAACACAAGATTTAAAAGACGAAGAATATATCAATACTAATTATGTAATTATGGCTACTAAAAAAGGCCAGGTTAAGAAAACATCTTTAGAGCAATATTCACGTCCAAGAACAAACGGAATCAATGCCATAACCATTAAAGATGGGGATGAATTGCTAGAAGCAAAACTAACAAATGGTGAAAGCCAAGTAATGCTAGCTTTAAAATCTGGGAAATCAATTCGTTTTGAAGAAGCAAAAACGCGCCCAATGGGAAGAACTGCTTCTGGTGTTAGAGGAATTACCCTACAACACGATAATGATGAAGTTATTGGTATGGTTGCTGTAAACGATGATGAGAGTAATATTTTAGTTGTATCTGAAAAAGGATATGGTAAAAGATCTAATTTAGACGATTATAGAATAACAAATCGTGGAGGAAAAGGTGTTAAAACTTTAAATATTACAGAAAAAACTGGAGATTTAGTGGCTATTAAAAATGTAACTGATGATGATGATTTAATGATTATCAATAAATCAGGTATAACTATTAGAATGGCAGTTGCAGATTTACGAGTAATGGGAAGAGCAACACAAGGAGTTCGATTAATAAATATTAAAGATTCAGATAGTATTGCTGCTGTAGCAAAAGTACAACATGAAGAAGAGGAAGAAATGGAAGATACTGAAATTGCTACAGAAGTAGATAATACATCATCAGAAAATCAAGAATAATACGATTATTAAATTTAAACAAAAAATGAAAAAACAAGTATTAACTATTGCATTAGGGTTATTTACGATAGTAGCTTTTGCACAGAAAGATGAATTAAAAACTGCAGAAAAAGCAATTAAAAAACTGGATTTTGATTCAGCAGTTTCAGCAATAAATGCAGCTGAAGGTTTAATTGCAAATGCAGATGAAAAAACGAAATCTAAATTTTATTTTTTAAAAGCACAAACTTTTGGAGGGAAAAAAGAGTACGAAAAAGCTGGTGAAGCATACAATCAATTGTTTTCTTTTGAGCAATCTAATAAAAAGCGTTATACGGATAAAGCAATGCCTTTGTACAACCTTTTGAAAGATGAGGTTAATAAAAAAGCCTTTGCTTTAAACGATGCTAAGAATTTTAAAGAAGCGTCTAAAGCCTTTTATTTAAGATATCTTTTAGATAAAAAAGACACCTTGTTTTTATCAAACGCAGCTCAGTTGGCTTTACAAGGAGAAGATTTAAATACTTCTTATGAATATTTTACATTACTTAAAGACATAGGGTATACAGGAATCCAAAAAGTATACAATGCTACAGATAAAGAAACAAACAAAAAAATAGGTTTCAACTCTGAAAATGAAATGAATGTAATGATGAAGTCAGGGAAGTATATTGACCCAATAATTACAAATTCTCCATCTAAAAGAAACGATAACTTAAAATTTCTAGTAACTATTTTATCAAAACAGAAAAAATTTGATGAAGCAATTGCGTTAATTCAAGATTTACGTAAAGTAGAACCAGATAATTTACAATTGTTAATGACAGAAGCTTTTATTTATAATGATTTAAACCAACCTAAAAAGTTTGAAGCATTAATGAAAGAAGCTACAGAGAAAGACCCAACAAACCCAGATTTATTTTTTAACATAGGTATTGTTAATTACAATGCGAAAAATATAGCGCAATCAGAAAAATATTTTTCTAAAGTTATTGAAATGAAGAGTGATTATCCAAAAGCAAGCTGGATGTTGGCAAATACTCTTTTATTAAAAGATCCTGAGTTGGTGTCAAAAATGAACGCTTTACCTATTTCAGATACAGATAGCTATATGAAGTTTCAAAAAGAGCGTAAAGATTTATTTGGAAAGGTTTTACCACTTTTAATAAATGCCGACAAAGAAGAAAGAAGTGAATCTACAGTTAGATTATTAATAGGAGTATATGAACAATTGGAAATGTCTGATAAAGCAACAGAATTAAGAGCTGTTTTAGAGACTTTAAAATAGTTTGTAAAAAAAGAACATAAAAAACCGAAACTTAACTAGTTTCGGTTTTTTTATATAATCTTTTTAATAACTCTAAGTTTATGTGTGTGCTTTTTAGTGTCTACATTGTAAATACCACTATGATCTAATCGATCGATTCTTACCTTTCCGTAAGCATGAATAATATGATTGTCTTTCATAATAATTCCAACATGAGTAATAACACCCTCATTGTCATCAAAAAAAGCCAAATCTCCGGGTTCACTTTCTTCAATAAAACTTAAAACCTCTCCTTGAGTTGCTTGTTGCTTGGCTTTTCTTAATAATTGATAGCCACATAGTTTATAAACCATTTGTGTAAAACCAGCGCTATCTATGCCAAAAGGCGTTTTTCCTCCCCAAAAATGCGGAGTATTTAAAAATAAAAAAGCTGTTTTTAAAAGTAGTTCTTTGTCTAGTTTTTTGTTAATAATTGTGCCTTCAAAGGTAAATTTTTTAGCTCCAATAGATACTTTTTTATTATGGTAAAAAGGAAGTGTTGCCCCTATAGGTATTGTAGATAGTTGTCCATTTTCTTCAATTAAGAAGTCAATTAACTCGCCAGATAATGTAGTATTAGAATTAGATAATTCTAAATAATTTTCTTCGCTTATCTCAAAAAACTGTTTATTGTTTATATAGCCTTCACATCCATCAAAATGAATTCTAATTTTACTCCAATTTTTTTTCTTGTCTAGCACTTTAAAATGTTCACCAAAAAGCACTTGAGAAACCATCTCAGAATTGTCTGAGGTTTCAAGTCTTAAAGGAACGATACTTAAATTACAAATGCCGTATAACAAGTTGTGAAGATTGTATTTAAAATTAAACGCTTTCTATTACCATTGCACTAGCACCGCCACCGCCATTACAAATTCCGGCAGCACCAATTTTTGCATTATTTTGTTTTAAAATAGATGTCAAAGCAATAATGATTCTTGCTCCAGAAACCCCTAAAGGATGTCCTAAAGAAACAGCGCCACCATTTACATTTACATTCTCAGGAGAGAGTCCTAAAATTTTCATGTTTGCCAATCCAACAACAGAAAAAGCTTCGTTTAATTCAAAATAATCTACTGTATCTATTGCAATATTCGCTTTTGCTAATGCTTTTGGTAAAGCTTTTGCAGGAGCAGTTGTAAACCACTTTGGTTCGTGTGCAGCATCTGCATATCCTTTAATTTTTGCAAGTGGAGTGATATTTAATTCGGCTGCTTTTTCTGCAGACATTAAGATTAATGCAGCGCCACCATCATTTATAGTAGATGCATTTGCAGCAGTAACGGTTCCGTCTTTTGTAAATGCAGCGCGTAAAGCAGGAATTTTCTCCATTTTTACAGCTTTGTATTCTTCATCTTCAGAAAAGATAACTGGTTCTCCGCGGCGTTGAGGAATCTCAACAGGAACAACCTCATCATTAAATTTACCAGCTTTCCATGCAGCAGCAGAACGCTTATAAGACTCTATTGCAAAAGCATCTTGATCTTCTCTAGAGAAGTTGTATTCTGTTGCACATGCATCAGCACAAACGCCCATTGCAACTTTTTCGTACGCATCAACCAATCCATCTTTTTGCATGCCGTCTTCCATGGTAATTGGTCCAAATTTAGAGCCAGTTCTAGCGTGTTGATAATGTGGAATCATACTCATATTTTCCATTCCTCCTGCAACTACAATTTCTGCATCGCCTAAAGCAATAGTTTGTGCTGCTAACATAATAGATTTCATTCCAGAAGAACAAACCTTGTTAATTGTAGTGCAAGGAACAGTGTCTGGAATTCCAGCAAAAATAGCTGCTTGCCTTGCAGGTGCTTGTCCTAAACCGGCAGAAACAACATTACCCATAAAAACCTCTTCAACCATATCTGGGTTTAGATTGATTTTTTTTAGAGCTCCTTTAATCGCGATTGCGCCTAGTTTTGGAGCAGGGACTGAGGATAAACTCCCCATGAAACTACCAATTGGAGTTCTAGCAACCGATACAATTACTACTTCTTTCATATCTATATATCTTAAATGTTTTGTACAATATTATTTACCTTGCGAAAATAACTATTTTATTGTGAGCAATAAAATATAAGAAGGGCATTTCTTGTAGAAAGAATAAAGTTAAATCTAATTTTTGATACAGCAACTATTTAAAGTAAGTTTGTATACGCTTTTTAGCTACTAAAATTAAACTGAATGAGTAAAATTATTAATAAGATATATAAGAATAATGCGATTGTTTACAAAGTGTTGTTATTCTTAATTACAGTTGTTTCTATTGTCTATTTATTTCCGAAAGCAGGACAGTTTAAATACGATTTTAACAAAGGGAAACCCTGGCAGTACGAAAATTTATATGCAACCTTTGATTTTTCTATTCAAAAGTCTGAAAAAGAGATCAATAGAGAGAAGCAAGAACTTACCAGAATTAACAAGCCGTATTTCAAATATGATAGTTTGGTTGTTTTATCGGTAAAAACAAGTTTTACTGATAAGGTAAATTACATTCAAGACAACGATACTATAAACTTAAATCAAATGTTACATCTAATTTCTACAGGAAATTATATCATTGATGAGGTATATAAATACGGGTTTATTGATGTTGCTAGCCAAAGTAAAATTTTTAATGAAAACGAAATCATTTATGTAAGAAAGGCAAACGAACTTAGCGAGTTTGCTTATAATAAATTGATGGTTTATAAAGAGGTTCTAGAGCTCATTA
This sequence comes from Polaribacter sp., assembly GCA_029238315.1. Classification (GTDB taxonomy): domain Bacteria; phylum Bacteroidota; class Bacteroidia; order Flavobacteriales; family Flavobacteriaceae; genus Polaribacter. The sequence continues at coordinate 34,668 of JAQWGI010000003.1, forward strand.
CAACAAATATAGGGGCAGCACCTTTAAATAATGCAGAAAACCAATTGTTAAATACTTTATTAGAAGTTTTAAAGCCTAATGTTAGTTTTGACAATACGTTTACACAAAAAGCATTAGAAGAGTCTTTTAAGAGTATTTCTTATACAAAAGGATTAATTACCACAGGAGAATTAATTATTTTAAAAGGAGATATTGTTGAAGAAAGAAAACTAGAAGTTTTAAACTCGTTAAAAAACGAGTCAGAATCTAAAGTTTGGACCGCATCAAATTATATTTGGATTGTTTGTGGTTACACCATTTTGGTTTCTTTGGCTTTGTTGATGTTGTTGCTGTTTTTAAAGCAGTATCGAACAGAAATTTATGAGAATAATAATAAAGTAACTTTTATTTTCTTCAATGTTTTTTTAATGATATTTATACAAACATTGGTTATCAAATACAATTCAGATTTTTTATATGTGGTGCCGTTAAGTATTTTGCCTATTGTTTTAAAAGCTTTTTTTGATGCCAGGTTAGGGTTATTTGCACATGTGTTAACAGTACTTTTATTAGGATTTATTGTGCCAAATAGTTTTGAGTTTATCTATTTGCATATCATCGCAGGTATTGTTACTATCTTATCGGTTTCAGAACTGCACAAACGTGCAAATTTATTTATCTCTATTGGTCAGATTACTCTTGTTTATATGCTTACCTATTTTGCGTTTTCAATTATAAAAGAAGGAAATGCTTCTCAGATAAATGTGTATTATTTTATGTTGTTTGCTGCCAATGGTGTACTTTCTTTTTTGGCTGTATTTTTTATTTACATGTATGAGAAAATTTTTGGATTGGTTTCTGATGTGACCCTCTTAGAGTTGTCAAATACAAATACAACATTACTGCGAGAATTAAATGAAAAAGCTCCTGGAACCTTTCAGCATTCGATGCAAGTTGCCAACTTAGCGGAAGCTGCAGCAAATGAAATTGGTGCCAATTCTATGTTGGTAAGAACAGGTGCTTTGTATCACGATATTGGTAAAATGTTAAACCCGATGTATTTTATAGAAAATCAATCTACAGGTGTAAACCCTCATAATGATTTATCGGCTAAGGATAGTGCGCAACTAATTATTAATCATGTAATAAAAGGTATTGAATTGGCCAAAGAACACAGACTGCCAGATCGCATCATAGATTTTATTAGAACGCATCATGGAACGAATTTGGTGTACTATTTTTACAAGAAAGAACAAGAACAGTATCCAGACGAAACCATAGCTATATCTAAATTTCAATATCCAGGCCCCATTCCGTTTTCAAAAGAAACTGCTATTTTAATGATTTGTGATGCTGCAGAAGCAGCTTCAAAAAGTATTAAAAATCCAACAGCACAATCTATAGAATTGTTAATTGATAAAATTGTAGAGAAACAAAAAACTGATAATCAATTTGTTAATTCTGATATTACTTTTAGAGAAATTGAAAAAATTAAGAAAGTCATAAAAAAGAAATTGCTGAATATCTATCACTTAAGAATTGAATATCCAGAATAGTATTTATTTTTTAGAAAAAACTTAAAAAAAGGTTGCGAAATTGTATTTGTAATCATACATTTGCACTCGCAATTTTTAATTAATACTTAAGTATTGTTAAGGAGAGGTGCCAGAGTGGTAATGGAGCAGATTGCTAATATGTCGACGGGCAACCGTCGCCAGGGTTCGAATCCCTGTCTCTCCGCTTAATACCTTGTAAGCCCCTATTAACACTAGGGGTTTACTTTTTTGCGTGCGCTTATGCGTGCGCTACAGCCTAAAGTTAAAGCTCCATTTCAGCTGATATTGGTAATCCAATTAATAATATATTTTTCATTTTAAATAAATTTTAAGTTTCATCTATTATCCAAACTCTCTCGTATTTAGTCTGTAATTTTTTTATCATTTTTGAGGGATTTTTATTTTTTATTCAAAAACCTAACAATCAACCAGTATTTCAAGCTATTAATCTCTTATTTAAATTGAAAGATTACTAAGAACTTATATTATGAAAATGACTCAATTCTTAATTTTATTTATATCAATCCCTATTTTTGGATTTTCCCAATACGGAAGTGTAGAGCTTAGTTCAGGAGGTTTTTCTTTCATACCCGCATTTACAGATCCAAACCCCAATATTAATTTCAATGCTGGTACTGGAAATAAAAAACTTATTTCTGCCTATATGATAGGCAGTATTCGGATGAATACATTAAATCTGAGAAGCCTTTTTTTTGTAACACAAATCAAAATACTTGACAAAAAAACAAAAAAATTAAAGTTATCTGGAGGCATTGTTTTTCCATTAATTCAAATTAATGACGATTATACGGTAAACACATATTTTTCACAGAGAATTGCGGCAAATTATCCAGTCTCAAAAAAAATAATGCTTAACACAACATACATCCATGGCAAGGGAATAAATAATGATCTTGAGCTCAATTTATTCAGCCTGTCTGGAATTTTACAGCAAAATAAGTTTTCCTTTACTACTCAACTTTATTATCTAGACCTTGATACCACTTATGGAATAGCTGAAACAGTAAATTACCGTTTGAGTTCAAGTTTTGACTTGAGAGTGTTTATAAATCAAACTCTATCCTCTAATCAATTTATTTATACTCTTGGGCTTCGCTACAATTTATAAACAAAGAATCGGTATATTTTAATGTAAATATAGCTTTCAAATAGTTTCCAGGCTTGGCAGTAGCTTTCAAAGTTATTTGAGAAAGATCTAAAACTTTACTGCTTTTGTTAATTTAGAGCTATTGATATCTTTAAAAGAACAGGGACTATAACCAAGCTACAGAAAGCTATGGGACACTCTTCTATAAGTGTTAGTTTGACTTATTTAAGAGGATTAGAAATCCCAGAAATTACTGAGGAGGATATGCCGGTGGTTTAAAAGAAAACGCCCCTTAATTAGAGGCGTATTCAAAACTTAACAAACTATAAAATGAGGATTAATCCACTTATGTTACACATACAAATAACAAAACCCTTATATATGCCTTCACAAATATTTATTTTCTTCATTTAATTCATAAAGGAAAATAACTTCATCATTTATTGAACTGGGCTTAATAGTAACAAGTTTACCATCTAATTTAAAAATCTTTGTTTTTTGTGTTTTAATTACCTCTTTAAACATTTGAAACAAATTATTTATATCATCTGATGTAGAATGAAATGTAAATAAAGTTCTTTCTTCTACTTTGTCATAATCACTATTTGTCCAAATTAATTGATGAAACTCCTTCCCATCAATATTGGGGAGCTTACCTAAACTTACCCCCCCATTCACTCTTCCTAAATAGTATATAATATGTAAACCAATATGTTCTCCAAGACTATCGTTTGAAGTTATGCTTATTTGGGCAAATGAAAATACTGGGAGTAAAAATAAAAAGAGTTTTTTCATTGATTAATTATATCTCTACTCCGTGTTTTATGAACTTAATGAAGAGGATGTGCCGATGATTTAGTTTATTTTAGTTAATAAAACATACATCCTTGTTGTTCAATTATTTCGCCTGTATCAAGAAAATCTTTTGAATAATTTTTTTCAGAAGGATGAAAAATAAATGTTTCATCTTCAGTGTTTGAAAAATGAAGTAAACTATCAATTACTTCGTATTTGTAAGTTATTGAATATTCAATTTCTTTGCTAAGTCCATAATATTCAT
>JAQWGI010000010.1 GCA_029238315.1 Polaribacter sp.
AGAGAGCATATCTTATTAGGTCGCCAAGTAGGAATTCCTAGAATGGTTGTATTTATGAATAAAGTAGATATGGTTGATGATGAGGAATTATTAGAATTAGTAGACATGGAAATTAGAGATTTACTTTCTTTCTATGAGTACGATGGTGATAATGGACCTGTTGTTGCTGGATCTGCATTAGGTGCATTGAACGGTGAACAAAAATGGGTTGATTCAATAATGGAATTAATGGCAGCTGTTGATTCTTGGATCGAAGAGCCATTAAGAGAAGTTGATAAAGATTTCTTAATGCCAATCGAGGATGTATTCTCAATTACTGGTCGTGGAACTGTAGCTACAGGTCGTATCGAAACTGGTATTGCTAACACAGGAGATCCTGTAGAAATTATTGGAATGGGAGCTGAAAAGTTAACATCTACAATTACAGGTATTGAAATGTTCCGTCAAATCTTAGATAGAGGTGAGGCTGGAGATAATGCAGGTATCTTATTAAGAGGTATTGATAAAGAACAAATCAAAAGAGGAATGGTAATCTGTAAGCCAGGTTCTGTAACTCCACATGATAAATTTAAAGCTGAGGTTTATATCCTTAAAAAAGAAGAAGGTGGACGTCATACTCCATTCCATAACAACTACCGTCCACAGTTCTACGTAAGAACTACAGATGTAACAGGAACAATTTCTTTACCATCAGGTGTAGAAATGGTTATGCCAGGTGATAACTTGACAATTACTGTTGAATTACACTCTACAATTGCAATGAACGTAGGTTTGCGTTTCGCAATCCGTGAAGGTGGTAGAACAGTTGGAGCTGGTCAGGTAACTGAAATTCTTTAATCAGCATTCAATTAATAACATTTCAAGGTGCTTCTCAATAATTTGGGTTAGCACCTTGTGTTTACGGGCGTAGCTCAGTTGGTAGAGCACTGGTCTCCAAAACCAGGTGTCGGGAGTTCGAGTCTCTCCGCCCGTGCAAATAACAAATAATATGATAAAATATATCAAAGAATCATTTGAAGAACTAAGTAATCATGTAACATGGTTGCCTAGAGAAGAAGCACAAAAATCAACAGTAGTTGTTGCAGTGTTTACTATAATTTTTGCATTAGCAGTTTTTGCTGTTGATTATGTTTTTCAATTAGGTTTAGATAACTTTTTTACCATGTTTAATAATTAATTATGGCTGATTCTGTAAAAAAGTGGTACGTAGTTAGAGCTGTTGGTGGTCAAGAAAATAAAGTACAAGCTTATATTGAGACCGAAATAGCTAGATTAGGCTTGACTGATTATGTAGATCAAGTTTTGGTGCCAAAAGAAAAAGTTATACAAATTAGAGACGGGAAGAAAATACAGAAAGAAAAAGTTTATTTCCCGGGTTATATAATGGTAGAAGCTAATTTAGCAGGAGAAGTGCCTCACGTAATTAAATCGGTAACAGGTGTTATTGGTTTTTTAGGCGAAACAAAAGGAGGTTCTCCAGTTCCATTAAGGAGGTCTGAGGTAAACAGAATGTTAGGTAAAGTTGATGAACTTTCAGTTCAGGACGATAACATTGCAATTCCTTATGTAATAGGAGAAACTGTAAAAGTGGTAGATGGTCCATTTAATGGATTTGATGGTACCGTTGAGAAAGTTAACGAAGAAAAGAGAAAACTTGAAGTTATGGTTAAGATTTTTGGACGTAAAACTCCATTAGAATTAAGCTATATGCAAGTTGATAAAATAACATAATTGTTACACAAATAGAAATTGATTTTTTTGATGAGCTTCCACGATTCAAAAAAACTTAAACTAAAGTTTAAATAATGGCAAAAGAAGTAAGTAAGGTTGTTAAATTACAAGTGCGCGGAGGATCAGCAAATCCTTCACCACCAGTTGGACCTGCTTTAGGTGCTGCCGGAGTTAACATTATGGAGTTCTGTAAGCAATTTAATGCTAGAACTCAAGACAAACAAGGAAAGGTATTACCAGTAGCAATTACTGTGTATAAAGATAAATCTTTTGACTTTGTTGTAAAAACTCCACCAGCTGCAGTACAATTATTAGAAGCAGCAAAAATTAAAAAAGGTTCTGGAGAACCAAACCGTAAGAAAGTAGCAAAAGTTTCTTGGGATCAAATTAAAGTTATTGCAGAAGACAAAATGGTAGATTTAAATGCATTTACAGTTGAGTCAGCAATGAAAATGATTGCAGGTACAGCTCGTTCTATGGGATTAACAGTAACAGGAAACGCTCCAGCTTAAACTTTAATAACGGTTATTCAAAATGGCAAAATTAACAAAAAAGCGTAAAGAAGCAACTGCAAAATTAGATGCTACAAAATCTTATAATGTAAGTGAAGCTTCTGCTTTAATAAAAGAAATAACAAATGTAAAATTTGATGCATCAGTTGATTTAGCAATACGTTTAGGAGTAGATCCTCGTAAAGCAAATCAAATGGTTCGTGGTGTTGTAACATTACCTCACGGAACTGGTAAAGATGTAAAAGTTTTAGCATTAGTTACTCCAGATAAAGAAGCCGAAGCTACAGCAGCGGGTGCAGATTATGTTGGATTAGATGAGTACCTTCAAAAGATTAAAGGAGGATGGACAGATGTTGATGTAATTATTACGATGCCAAGTGTTATGGGTAAATTAGGTCCTTTAGGTCGAGTTTTAGGACCAAGAGGTTTAATGCCTAACCCAAAAACAGGTACAGTAACAATGGATGTTGCAAAAGCTGTTGCAGATGTAAAAGCTGGTAAAATTGACTTTAAAGTTGATAAAACTGGTATTGTACATGCTGCAATTGGTAAAACATCTTTCGACGCTGAGAAGATTGCAGACAATGCAAATGAATTATTACAAACAATTGTTAAATTGAAACCAACTACAGCAAAAGGAACATACATTAAGAGTGTATTCATGTCTAGCACAATGAGCCCTAGTGTTACAGTTGATTTTAAATCAGTTTAATAAGCAGTTAAAACTTAGAAATTATGACTAGAGAAGAAAAATCACAAGTAATCCAAGATTTAACAGCGAAGTTAGCAGACACAAACATTATCTATTTAGCAGACATATCAGGATTAGATGCATTATCAACATCTAATTTAAGAAGAGCTTGTTTTAAAGCTAATGTAAAGTTAGCAGTTGTTAAAAATACATTGCTTTCAAAAGCAATGGAAGCATCTGATAAAGATTTTGGAGAGTTACCAAATGTTTTAAAAGGAAATACTTCTATCATGACTGCTGAAGCAGGTAATGCACCAGCTAAAGTAATCAAAGAGTTCAGAAAAAAATCAGACAAGCCTTTATTAAAAGGGGCATTTGTTGAAGAGTCTATTTATGTTGGTGATGATCAGCTAGAAACTCTTGCAAACATTAAGTCTAAAGAAGAACTTATTGGAGATATTATCACATTATTACAATCACCAGCTAAAAATGTTGTTTCAGCATTACAGTCTAGTGGTCAAAAACTTTCTGGTATTCTTACAACATTATCAGAAAAATAAATTAGCGCACTAATAAACTATAATAAATAAAAATTTTTAAAAACAATTAAAATGGCAGATTTAAAAGATTTCGCAGAGCAATTAGTTAACTTAACAGTAAAAGAAGTTAATGACTTAGCTACTATTTTAAAAGATGAGTACGGTATTGAGCCTGCAGCAGCAGCTGTAGTTGCTGGACCAGCAGCAGGTGGTGCTGAAGGTGGAGCAGAAGAGCAATCAGAATTTGATGTAATCTTAAAAGCAGCAGGTGCTTCTAAATTAGCAGTTGTAAAATTAGTTAAAGAATTAACTGGATTAGGATTAAAAGAAGCTAAAGGTATCGTAGATAGCGCACCAGCGCCAATCAAAGAAGGTATCTCTAAAGATGAGGCAGAAGGTCTTAAAGCATCTTTAGAAGAAGCAGGAGCTGAGGTTGAGCTTAAATAAGCTTTAATAGCTTAAACAAACTTAGGTTTAGGTCTTAAGAACAAGCGTTCTTAGACCTAAACCATTTTGTGTATATATTCGTTTTATATTTTATCATCGATTTTAATCAAAAAAAAATTCTCTTTTGACAACGAAAAACACTACTGAAAGAATAAACTTCGCGTCAGCAAAATTAGGAACTGATTATCCAGATTTTTTGGATATTCAAGTAAAATCTTTTCAAGATTTTTTCCAATTACAAACAAAAGCTGAAGAGCGTGGTGAAGAAGGTTTATACAAAACTTTCATGGATAATTTCCCAATTACAGATACACGTAATAATTTTGTGTTAGAATTCTTAGACTACTTTGTAGATCCACCAAGATATAGCATACAAGAATGTATTGAGAGAGGTTTAACACATAGTGTACCTCTTAAAGCACGTTTAAAATTATACTGTACCGATCCAGAACACGAAGATTTCGACACTCTTGTACCAGCTGGTTATGTAGGAACCATTCCTTACATGACAAACTCAGGTACATTCGTAATCAATGGGGCAGAAAGAGTTGTAGTTTCTCAATTACACAGGTCTCCAGGTGTATTCTTCGGACAATCATTCCACGCAAACGGAACCAAATTATACTCTGCAAGAGTAATTCCTTTTAAAGGATCTTGGATAGAATTTGCAACTGATATCAATCAAGTAATGTATGCTTATATTGATAGAAAGAAAAAATTACCAGTAACAACATTATTTAGAGCAATCGGTTTCGAAAGAGATAAAGATATTCTAGAGATTTTTGATTTAGCAGAAGAAGT
>JAQWGI010000033.1 GCA_029238315.1 Polaribacter sp.
TTTTACTCTTTGAGCACAAGCGTAATGATCTTTACCTAAGATTTCAGGGGTCAAAATTCTAGAAGTAGAATCCAATGGATCTACTGCTGGATAAATACCTAATTCTGCAATCTTACGAGACAATACTGTAGTTGCATCTAAATGCGCAAACGTTGTTGCCGGCGCTGGATCTGTTAAATCATCTGCAGGTACATAAACCGCTTGTACAGATGTAATAGAACCTTTCTTAGTAGAAGTAATACGCTCTTGCATTGCTCCCATTTCTGTTGCTAATGTTGGTTGATACCCAACTGCAGAAGGCATACGTCCTAATAAGGCAGAAACCTCAGAACCTGCTTGTTTAAAACGGAAAATATTATCTACGAAGAAAAGAACGTCTTTTCCTTGTGCTTCTCCAGCTCCATCACGAAAATACTCTGCGATTGTTAATCCAGATAATGCTACTCTAGCACGGGCTCCAGGTGGCTCATTCATTTGTCCAAATACAAAAGTTGCTTTAGAGTCTTTCATTCCTGGTTTATCTACTTTAGATAAATCCCATCCTCCTTCTTCCATAGAATGCATAAAATCATCACCATATTTGATAATTCCTGATTCTAACATTTCTCTTAATAAATCATTTCCTTCACGAGTTCTTTCTCCAACTCCTGCAAATACAGATAAACCTCCGTGTCCTTTTGCGATGTTGTTAATTAACTCCTGAATTAGAACTGTCTTTCCAACTCCGGCTCCTCCAAATAAACCAATTTTACCTCCTTTTGCATAAGGCTCAATTAAGTCAATTACTTTAATACCAGTAAATAAAACTTCGGTAGAAGTAGATAATTCCTCAAATTTTGGTGCTGCTCTGTGAATAGGCAAACCATTATCTCCTGTTTTATCTAACTCTCCTAATCCATCAATAGCTTCTCCAGTTACGTTGAATAATCTTCCGTAGATATCACCACCAATTGGCATTTGAATTGGACTTCCTGTTGCTTTAACTTCTTGCCCTCTTTGTAAGCCATCAGTAGCATCCATTGAAATTGTACGAACTGTATCTTCTCCAATGTGCTGTTGAACTTCTAAAACTAATATTGAACCATCAGCTTTTATAACTTCTAATGAGTCGTAAATTTTTGGAAGTGCAGCGTTTTCTGTATTAAACTCTACGTCGATTACTGGACCAATAACTTGTGAAACTTTACCTGTTGTTGTAGACATTATAGTATCTAATTAATGTTATTTATTTTATTTTGTGGATTTTACCCTCCTTTTTCAGGGTGCAAAGATAATTTATTTAATGCAAAACTAAAAACGTTTCGAACCCTTTTTTATCATGAAAAAATACAAGAATAAAATATTGATTAAAAAAGAATTTTTGACAAAAAAAAGCCTCATACATTTTGTATGAGGCTTTTAATTTTTGTGGTATTGTTGTGTCTTATTTCAAGTTAGAAACTTTAACAACAACTCTTCTGTTTTTAGCTCTTCCAGATCTTGTTTTGTTATCTGCGATTGGAGAGTCTTCTCCAAATCCTTTAACTGTCAATCTGTCTGCAGAGATTCCATTTTTAACCAAGTAGTCATATACTGTTTGAGCTCTTTTATTAGAAACTCTCACGTTAAGTGCTTTTGGTCCTGTAGAATCTGTATGCCCTTCGATCATAAAGTTAGCTTTAGGGAACTCGTTCATGATAGAAGTAATTTCTTCTAAATCTTTCGCTCCTTCTACTTTAAAAGATGTTCTTCCAAAGTTGAATAAAATTGCATTGATTCTTGCAAGGGCAGCCTCAGTAATTACTGGCTCTGGACACCCATTATTAGATGCAGGTCCTGCTTCGTTTGCACAATTATCATCTTTGTCTAAAACACCATCTCCGTCAGTATCAGGCCAAGGACATCCTCCATTTGCAGAAGCTCCAGCAACATTTGGACATTTATCATCTTTATTAACAACACCATCTCCATCAGTATCTGGACAACCTCTGTTTGCAGAAGATCCTTTGTCGTTTGGACACATATCATCTTTATCAGCAATTCCATCTTCATCAGCATCTGGACAACCGTTTAAAGCAGCTAATCCAAAAGTATTTGGACAAGAGTCTTTAGAATCTTGGATTCCATCACCATCAGCATCTGGACAACCGTTGAACGCCTCTAAACCAGCAACTTCTGGACAAGAATCTTTTTTATCAACAACTCCGTCACCATCAGTATCTACTGCACCAAATTTGTAAACTAAACCAACTGAATGCTGGAAGTGATCAACACCATCGTCTCCAAAAGCGTGCTTTGCACCTGTTTGAAAGTTGATTCCGTACTGCTCACTAACCCATGTAGTAAAACCTGCTCCAACATTTGCTGTTAAAGATTTGTTACCATATAAATGGTTAATACCTAAACCTGCAATAATGTAAGGGTCAAAATACTGAGTAGTAGATCCAAAGATTTTTTCAGACCATCCGTTTACATCATATTTTACATTTGCATCAGCGGCAACATATGTTGCTCCGTCAATTTCATTTAACGAACCCGCTAATTGTAAAGAGAAACCAGCTTTATAATATCTTTCTAGAGTTATTCTTGGTACTCCAAAGTTCAAATCACTTGTTCCAACATAATCTTTAAAGATGTTTTCTATAGAATTATCACCACGGATATCTACTATATTAAACCCTAAACTAATTGCCCAAGGATTGTCTGAATCCTGAGCGCTTACATTAGAGACCATCGCTAATGTAAATAAAGCTATCACAGCTATTTTTAAATGTTTCATTATCAAATTTTTAAATTAAAAGTTCTTTTAAAGGTACAAATGTAAGTTGTTATAATTTATTTACAAAGATTTTTAATAAAAAAATACCCTAGAAACCTACTGTACTATATAACTTTTAAAGATTTCCCAACCTTTATAAAAGCTTTTACAGCGCTATCTAGATGAATTTTTGTGTGTGCAGCAGATAATTGCACTCTAATTCTTGCTTTTCCCTTTGGCACCACCGGAAAGAAAAATCCAATAACATAAATCCCTTCTTTAAGCAACATATTTGCCATTGTCTGCGAAAGTTTAGCATCATAGAGCATTACTGGAACAATTGCGGCATCTGCGCCTACTAAATCAAAACCTGCTTTTTCCATTTCTGCTCGAAAATAATTTGTATTCCATTCTAATTTATCGCGGTATGATGTGTCTTCTGTGATCATCTCAAAAACCTTTAGCGAAGCTCCAACAATTGCTGGCGCTAATGAATTAGAAAATAAATAAGGTCGAGAGCGTTGACGTAAAATTTCAATTACCTCCTTTTTACCTGTTGTATAACCACCCATTGCGCCTCCTAGAGCTTTTCCAAAAGTTCCGGTAACAATATCTACACGACCCATTACATTTTTTAATTCTAAGGTTCCTCTTCCTGTTTCCCCTATAAAACCTGCTGCATGACATTCATCAACCATCACTAAAGCATCATATTTGTCTGCTAAGTCACAAATTTTATCCAATTTAGCAACAATTCCATCCATAGAAAAAACACCGTCTGTAACAATAATTTTAAATCGATGATTTTGTTTATTTGCCGCTATAAGTTGTTTTTCTAAGGCGTCCATATCATTATTTTCATAACGATAACGAGCAGCTTTACACAAACGAACTCCGTCAATAATTGAAGCGTGATTTAAACTATCAGAAATAATTGCATCTTCTTTTGTTAACAAAGGCTCAAAAACACCACCATTTGCATCAAAAGCTGCTGCATATAAAATGGTATCTTCGGTTTGATAAAATTCAGCAACTTTAGCTTCTAAATCCTTATGAATATCTTGTGTTCCACAAATAAAACGAACAGACGACATTCCAAAACCATGCGTATCCATTGTGTCTTTTGCTGCTTGAATAACTTCAGGATGATTTGACAATCCTAAATAATTATTTGCACAAAAATTAATTACTTCTTCACCAGTCGAAATTTTTATCACTGCATCTTGAGATGAAGTAATAATTCTTTCAGATTTATACAATCCTGCGTCTTTTATTTCTTGTAACTCTTCCTGTAATTGCTCTTTTATGTTTCCGTACATGTTTTGTTTTCTATAAAGTTTAAAAGTTCAAAGTTAAAAAGTTTTACACTTCTTCAACCAAAATTTGTTCATTAATGTATATAAGTAGTTTTTTTACCACTTTTATTTGCATTGATGTTAAAACATCTTCATATGTAATTAATTGTTGATGGTGTTCTTTTGATGGTTTTCCTGTTTTGTAATCAATAATAATTACTTCGTTTTGTTGATTAAAAACCAATCTATCAGGAATAAAAATATGGTTTTCTTTCGATACTATTTCTCGTTCATTAAAAACAATTACCTCATCAGAAAAAGAGCTTTTTAACTTCGGATGAGCAACAATATCAAAAAGTATTCTCTTTATCTTTATTGCATTTTCTAAATTCAAAAACCCTTGGTGAAAATATTGTTGAACTACTTTTTCAACATCAGAGCTCGAAAAAATTTTCGACAAGATTTCATGTACTAAATTACCATATTCTATAGCCCTTCCTTGTTCGGTTTCCCATAATTTAGAAGAATTTGCGACCATAAAAATATTGTGTTGTTGCCAAGAATTACTAATAAAATTTTTCTGAGTAATAGTACTTGATGCTACTGCTTCTGTTATGCTTTTTTTCTTTTTATCACCAAAAGTATACCTTAATTTATCTGGAGACCAAAAACCTTGTTCTTGTAAAAATTGAATCAAAATTCCGGAAGTAAAATTTGTGTTTACAAATCCTTTTTCACTAATGCTTTTCTCTGTAATTATATACAATTGCTCTACGGATCTAGTAAAAGCAACATACAATAGGTTAAAATTATCTAGCTCTAATTCTTCTCGTTGCTGATTGTAAATTTCAACTCCATTTTCGCCAATATTTTTTATGTTAGAATAGGCATCAACTAAAATCTCTTCAAAACTTTCAAATTGTTCTGATGGTAAATTTTCTAGCCAAGATTTCGGGTTTATTTGTCGATAAATCTCAATATTATAAGGGAAAATAACAACTGGAAACTCTAGTCCTTTCGATTTATGAATGGTCATTATTTGAATAGCATTCTCTGCTTCTGGCGCAACAATACTTAAAGTTTCTTTTTTAAGACTCCAAAATTCTAAAAACTGCTGAATGCCAGTTCCCTTCTTTTGTTGTTCAAAAACCACGTCTAAAAAAAACTGAATATAAGCATCTGATGCCTCTGCTAATTGAAAAGCTCTGATAATTTCTTCAATCTTTTCATAAAACGGAAGTTTTGAGAAATTCTCAACATTAAATTGAAGATTATATTGCGATATATTTTCAAAGAAATTGACTTCGTTTTTAATATCAAAAGAAGCAATAAAACTATGTTTATCACTATTTATTTTTAGGTGATCATGTAAAAAATAACAAATATTTAACCACGTTTCTTGATCTTTTGGATGTTGGATGACTTGCAATAAATTAATAATAAAATTTACTTTTTCACTATTCTGAATCAACAAGGTTTCTGACGAAATAATTTCAACTCCTTGTTCAGACAAATAGTTTGCAACCGCAACGCCATCTTTTTTCCTTCGAACTAACACACATACATCTTTTCTTGGAAAATCAGCATCTAAGTTAATGATGGTTTCATAAACTTTTTTAGCATATTTTAAGTCATTCTCTTCTTTATCATCTTCTTTATCTAAAAAATCAACCGATACAAATCCACCTTGTTTTTGTGTGGTATTCTGTTTATTCCCGTCCTCAAAAAGCTGTTGATACATCGCATTTTTAAAATGTCCAGAAACGAATTGAAAAAAAGAATTATTAAAGTCGATTATTTCACTGTAACTTCTATAGTTTGTTTCTAAGCCTTTTACTTCTTTTTGCACTTGAAACGGGTTCGAAATGCGTTCATTTTGTTCCTCAGAACCAAGCTTTATAAATTGTTCTGCTTTTCCGCCTCGCCAACGATAAATTGCTTGTTTTCCATCGCCAACCAACATCAAATTACTTTTTTCTTGCGCTAATGCATTTTCAATTAACGGAATTAAGTTTTGCCATTGTAAAATTGATGTGTCTTGCATTTCATCAATAAAGTAATACATATACTTTTGTCCAATTCTTTCATAAATAAAAGGCGCTGGCTCTTCTTTGATATTGTTTGAGATTAACTGGTTAAATTCAGAAATTAACTGAATATTATTTTCCTCTTTTATTGCTGTTAATTCTGCATTTACTTTCGTTAAAACCGCTAAAGGAATGATGCTTTTTAAAGCTAATTTATTTAATGTAAATTGCTGATGAATTTCTTTTAATTGTTCAAAAAAAGCAATTATTTCTGGCACAATAGTTTCTATTGCAGCAGCAATATTAGCACTAGCAGATTTGTTATAATATTCATTGTTATCAATTGCTTTTTGAATGGTTTCACTTCGTTTTACAAAGTCAAAATTGAAGCCTTTTACAGCTACATCATTAAAAAACTTCGGAACAGTACTTCGCGTAAAATCTTTTGCTTCTAAATTTGCATCAGAAATTAATTGCAAACAACTCTCACCCAATTCAGCAAAACGTTTTTCTAATTCTTTTTGATGCTGTAATAATTTCTTCTTTAAAGAAGTAAAATCGCTAATTGTTTTTGAGTTTAACTTCTTAAAATGTTTTGCATCTTCATCTTTCAATAAAATCTTTGCAAACTCATTTAAATCTCTAGAAATATCCCAGGATTTATCTTCTTTCGTTTTATCTAAAGAATACTCAATTAATGTATTTGTAATATCGTTTTCTATACCAATTTTAGCAATTAAAACATCTACTGCTAAAGACAATAAAGTATCTGAATCAAGCTCTACTTCAAAGTTTAAATTTAATCCTAAATCAAATGCAAAACTTTTAATTATTTTATGTGTAAAGCTATCAATAGTAGTAATTGCAAAAGCGCTATAATTCTGTAAGATGGTCTCAAGAACCAAACGGCTTCTGTTTTGAATTGTACTGGTTTCTAAAGATGTTTCTTCTTTTAATTTTAAAAACAAATCGTTTTCTTTTCCTTCAGAAAAATGCTGTAAATTATCCAACACCCGTTCTTTCATTTCAGACGCTGCTTTGTTGGTAAAAGTTATTGCCAAAATTTTCTGAAATACAAAACGATCTTCGGTTGTTAAAACCACTTTTAAGTACTCTTTTACCAGCGTAAATGTTTTTCCGCTACCTGCAGAGGCATTATAAACTTGAAAATTAGATGTGTTTTGCAAAAAAAGATTGTTAAAAATTCAGTTAGCAATTTAACTAAAAAAAGATTCCCACTTTCGCGGGAATCATAATTTTTATAAAATAAATGATGTCCTAGCCTAAACCAACATCTAATGACATCATTACAATAAAACCACCTATAAACCCTAGAGTAGCAATATCTGTATATTTATCTCTCTGTGTTTCCGGAATTACCTCTTCAACAACTACAAAAATCATTGCGCCCGCTGCAAAAGCTAAAGCATAAGGTAAAATTGGTGTAAAAAACGAAACAGCAACGGCTCCTAAAACTGCCGCCACAGGCTCTACAATTGCAGACAATTGCCCGTACCAAAAACTCTTAAACCTGCTAACACCTTGCCTTCTTAAAGGCATAGCAACAGCAAATCCTTCTGGGAAATTCTGAATTCCAATTCCGATTGCCAAAGAAATTGCAGCTATAATCATTTCTGTTTGCTCAACGCCAACTAAGGTTGATGCTGCTCCAAATAAAACCCCAACTGCCAATCCTTCAGGAATATTATGCAAGGTAATTGCCAATGTTAATAGCGTAGTTTTGTGCCATTCCGTTTTAACACCTTCGGCCTCGTTTTCTTTAAAATTAATATGTAAATGTGGTAGTATTTTATCCATACCAAACAACGCCAAGGCACCTAAAGCAAAACCAATTGCAGACGGAATTACCTTTACAAATCCTTCTCCTGGACTATTATCTATTGCGGGCGCTAATAAACTCCAAAAACTTGCAGCAACCATTACACCCCCTGTAAATCCTAACATACCGTCTAAAACTGCACGATTTAGTTTCTTAAAGAAAAAGACTAATGATGCACCTAAGGCAGTTAAGCCCCAAGTAAAAAGTGATGCATAAAGTGCCGCCCAAATTGGATTTTCTTTAGCAAATACTACTAGTTGATCAAATATACTCATGTTTTATTTTTTATCTATTGAGACTTTTTTATATATAAATTATTGGCGATTTTATTTGAAATTGAAATTTTATTCTTGTTTATCTCTACAACCATAGAACCATCAAAATCTTCTTTTTCAACTACAATAATTTCTTGTCCTAATGCTATTTTTTGTTTGTCTAAAAACTGTAAAAATGTTGATGAAGAATCGTGCACACCAACACAAATTCCAAATTCATTTATTGCCAAAGTTGATAACAAACTTTTTTCGATTTGATCTAAATTTCCTTCTTTATCAGGAATTGGATCTCCATGTGGATCATACTTTGGAAAACCTAATAAGGCATCAATTTCGTTAATTAATTTTGGCGATTTTATATGCTCTAATTGTTCTGCAACATCGTGCACTTCATCCCAATTAAAGTTTAGTTTTTCAACTAAAAAAACTTCCCACAAACGGTGTTTTCTAATAATATTTGCTGCTGTTTTTTTTCCTTCGGATGTTAAAGAAACACCTTGATACTTCTTGTAAACCAACACCTTTTTATCTGCTAGTTTTTTTATCATATCGGTTACAGAAGATGCTTTTGTGTGTAGACTTTTTGCAATAGCATTTGTACTTACTCCTTTGTTAGAAGTGATTCCTAAATGAAAAATTGCTTTTAAATAATTTTCTTCTGAAGATGTAAACATGCGCTCTTATTATGTGACAAATGTACGTTATTTTTTGAAATGTAAAAATATTTTTAGTCTTGTCTAAATTTTAATTTATATTTGCAAAAATAAACTATAAAATGAAACGCTTTTTACCACTATGTATCACTATTTTTTCTTGTAACATTTTATTTGCACAATCTTATATTACAGGGAAAATTATAAACTCAAAAGGAGAAATCATACCTTTTGCAAGTATCCAAATTGATGAAACTACAGAAGGTGTTTCTGCCGATGAAAACGGAAAATATCAATTAAAAACTTCTAAAACTAGCGTTATAAGACTAGTTGCTTCATCAACCGGATTTATCGCAGCAAACAAATCAATTACTATTATAAAAAACAAAAGAAATTATATTCAAAATTTTGTGCTAAAGGAGTTTGCAGAAGTACTGAATGAAATTACCGTAACCGGAACTAGAACAAACAAAAGACAGACAAAAAACCCAGTAATTGTAAATGTAATTAGCAGTAAAATTTTAGACAATGTGCAAGCTTGTAATTTGTCTGAAGGATTAAAGTTTCAAACTGGTTTAAGAGTAGAAACTGATTGTCAAACGTGTAATTATACACAAATTAGAATGAACGGATTGTCTGGTGGATATTCTCAAATTTTAATTAATGGAAGACCTATTTTTAGTCCATTAACTGGTTTATATGGATTGGAGCAAATTCCTACAAATATGATTGACAGAATTGAAGTTGTTCGTGGTGGTGGTTCTGCATTGTACGGTTCTAGCGCTATTGGCGGAACGGTAAATGTAATTACTAAAATTCCAAAATTTAACGATTATTCTTTCGGATACACGTATCAAAATATTGATGGTACTCCTGATCAAATTATTAGCGGAAATGCCACAGTAATAAATGAAGAAAGAAATGCAGGAATTTCATTTTTTGTAAATAACAGAATCAGAAATTTATACGATGCAAATGGCGATAATTATTCTGAATTACCAGAATTAAAAAACAATTCTTTCGGAACAAATATCTTATTTTTACCAACAGAAGATCAAAAGCTAGAAATTAACTTTAGTAAAATGAACGAGTTTCGTTATGGAGGAGAAATAGTGAAAAAAGCACCACATTTTGCATTGCAATCAGAAGAAAGAACTCACGATGTTTATGCTGGAAACATTGATTATCAAATTAATTTTAACGAAGGAAAAAGTTCTTTAATCACTTATTTTGCAAGTCAATATACCGGAAGAAAACATTACACAGGTATTTTTCCTGATGCGTCTGCTGATATTCAAAATCATATTGAAAATCCGCCGTATGGAAATTCTGAAACCACTACTTTTCAAGGTGGAATTCAATTCAACTATAAAGTGGATAATTTTTTAAACGGAAATTCTGTTTTTACAATCGGAACAGAGTTTGTACAAGACGATGTTTTTGACGAAATAAAAGCATATAATTATGAAGTTGATCAGCTTACAGAAAACCTAGGTTTCTTTTTTCAAAGTGATTGGGAAATCAATAAAAAAATGACGTTGTTATCTGGTTTTAGAGTTGATAAACACAACTTAGTTTCTAATGCAATTATAAGTCCGCGCGTTTCATTTTTGTATAATTTTATTGAAAACACACAATTTAGAGCAACTTGGGGAACAGGTTTTAGAGCGCCACAAGCTTTTGATACCGATTTACATATTGCTTTTGCTGGCGGCGGAATTTCTAGAGTTACACTTGCAAATGATTTAAAACAAGAACGTTCTAATAGTTATAATCTTTCTTTAAATTTTGACAAACCAACCGAGCATTATATTTACGGTTTTACTGTTGAGGGATTTTACACACATTTAGCTGACGCCTTTTATTTAAAGCCTTTAGGAACGGATGCTTTTGGTGAATTATTCGAGAAAAGAAATGGCGCTGGAGCTACAATAAAAGGAATTACTATTGAAGCACGCTTAAATTACGATCAGGTTTTCCAGGTAGAAACCGGATTTACAATTCAAACAAGTTTGTTTGATAAACCTGTTGAAAATTCTGATGTTTTACCCGCAAAAAGAGAATTTTTACGTACGCCAAATAACTACGGTTACGCAACTTTAACGTACAGTCCAAACTTACAATTTAATACTTCTATCAATCTTGTTTACACAGGTTCTATGGATGTTTTGCATTTAGCTTCTGCTGGAAACTTAACAAAAGATGTGTATTTTAAATCGCCTTCTTTTACAGAAATTGGAATAAAATCTAGTTATAAATTCAACTTAAAAACAATTAAAACCAACTTAGAAATTTTAGGTGGAATTAAAAATATATTTAATGCGTATCAAACAGATTTTGATAAAGGAAAAGAAAGAGATAGTAATTATATTTACGGGCCAGCAACTCCAAGAACTTATTTTGTTGGTTTAAAATTTAGCCCGAGTTTTTTATAAAATTAAACTTTTTTGTGATAACTAATTATACCGATTTAGTTATTACAAATACTTATAGTACATTTGCTAAAAATAGTTGAATTGAGTACAGAGATTATAATTAATCGATATAAAAATTCTGCCAAAGTACAGCAGATTTTAGCAGCGCTTCAACACGAAAAAAACCACTTTCAGATTTCGAATTTGGTGGGATCGTCGTTGTCTTTTGTAATTTCAGAAACTTTTATAAAGTCAGAAAAACCATATCTTTTAATCTTTAATGACAAAGAAGAAGCGGCGTATTATTTAAATGATTTTGAACAATTATTAGGCGATAAAAATGTGCTTTTTTATCCAGGTTCTTATCGAAGACCTTATCAAATTGAAGAGGTTGATAATGCAAATATTCTTTTAAGATCTGAGGTTTTAAATAGGATAAATTCTCAGAAAAAACCTGCGATAATTGTTACGTATCCAGATGCGTTGTTTGAAAAAGTGGTTACCAAAAGAGAGTTAGAAAAGAACACTTTAAAGTTATGTATTGGCGAAAATCTTTCGTTAGATTTTGTAAACGAAGTGTTGTTTGAATATCATTTTAAACGTGTTGATTTTGTAACTGAACCAGGTGATTTCTCTGTGCGAGGAGGAATTATAGATGTTTTTTCATTTTCAAATGATGAACCCTATAGAATTGAGTTTTTTGGCGACGAAGTAGAAAGCATCAGAACTTTTGATATAGAAACACAACTTTCTGTAGAAAAGTTAAAAAAAATCAGCATTATGCCAAATGTTGAAAACAAAACACTGCAAGAAAAACGAGAAAGTTTCTTAGATTACATTTCTTCTAAAACAATTGTTTTTCATCAAAATATTGATATTCTTAGCGGTAAATTAGATACTTTATACCAAAAAGCATCTGAAGCCTTTTCAAAATTATCTTCAGAAATTAAACATACAGAACCAGAAGAATTATTTTGTAGTGGCACTTTTATAAAAGAACAAATCAATCAATTTTCTGCAGTTGCTGTAAATCAACAAGAAAAAGCACAAACTACAATAAATATTAAATTTAACGCAACACCTCAACCTTCTTTCAACAAACAATTTGATCTTTTAATCAAAAATTTAAATAATTATTCTAAGCAAGGTTATACCAATTATTTGTTTTGTGGAAATGAAAAACAAGCACAACGTTTTCATGATATTTTTAATGATGTGGAAGAAGAAGTTAATTATGAGACGATTGTTTTTTCCATACATGAAGGGTTTATTGATACAGATGAAAAAATAGTTTGCTACACGGATCATCAAATTTTTGAAAGGTACCATAAATTCAGATTAAAAAATGGATATGCAAAAAAGCAATCGATTACCTTAAAAGAAATTAATAATTTAGAAATTGGAGACTTTGTAACACATATTGACCACGGAATTGGAAAATTTGGCGGCTTACAAAAAATTGATGTTGAAGGAAATAAGCAAGAAGCAATTAAATTAATTTATGGCGATCGCGATATTTTATACATCAGCATTCACTCGTTGCACAAAATCTCTAAGTTCAACGGAAAAGATGGTAAGGCTCCAAAAATATACAAACTTGGCTCTGGTGCTTGGAAAAAAATCAAACAAAAAACCAAAGCAAGAGTAAAACATATTGCGTTTAATTTAATTCAGTTATACGCAAAAAGAAAACTGCAGAAAGGATTTCAGTTTGGTCCAGATACACATATGCAACACGAGCTAGAAGCAAGTTTTTTATATGAAGACACTCCAGATCAATTTACATCTACCCAAGATGTAAAAACAGATATGGAAAGCCAGCAACCGATGGATAGATTAGTCTGTGGAGATGTTGGTTTTGGTAAAACAGAAGTTGCCATTAGAGCGGCTTTTAAAGCTGTTGATAACGGAAAACAAGTGGCTATTTTAGTGCCAACAACAATTTTAGCATACCAACATTTTAGAACCTTTACAGAACGTTTAAAGAATTTCCCGGTAACGGTAGATTATTTAAACCGATTTAGAACTACCAATCAAAAAAACCAAGTTATTGAAGGCATTTCTAACGGAAGTGTTGACATTGTTATTGGTACGCATCAATTGACAAATAAACGAATACAGTTTAAAGATTTAGGTTTATTAATTATTGATGAAGAGCAAAAATTTGGTGTTGCTGTAAAAGATAAATTAAAAACGATAAAAGAAAATGTAGACACGTTAACACTAACAGCAACTCCAATTCCAAGAACGCTTCAATTTAGCCTAATGGCGGCAAGAGATTTATCTGTAATTACTACGCCACCCCCAAATCGTCATCCAGTAGAAACTAATGTGATTCGTTTTTCAGAAGAAACAATTAGAGACGCTGTTTCTTATGAAATTTCTAGAGGCGGACAGGTGTTTTTTATTCACAATAGAATCGAAAATATTAAAGAAGTTGCTGGTTTGTTACAGCGTTTACTACCAAGTGCAAAAATTGCGATTGGTCATGGACAAATGGAGGGAAAAAAGCTAGAAGAATTAATGCTCGGTTTT
Organism: Polaribacter sp.; assembly: GCA_029238315.1. Classification (GTDB taxonomy): domain Bacteria; phylum Bacteroidota; class Bacteroidia; order Flavobacteriales; family Flavobacteriaceae; genus Polaribacter. The sequence continues at coordinate 13,777 of JAQWGI010000033.1, forward strand.
ATGAATAATGAGTTTGATGTTTTGGTTTCTACTACAATTATTGAAAGCGGATTGGACGTGCCAAATGCAAACACTATCTTTATAAATAATGCTAATAATTTTGGTCTTTCAGATTTACATCAAATGCGAGGACGTGTTGGTAGATCTAACAAAAAAGCATTTTGTTATTTTATTACACCGCCCTATCATATGATGACGGATGATGCTAGAAAAAGAATTACCGCACTAGAACTGTTTTCTGATTTAGGAAGCGGAATTAACATTGCCATGAAAGATTTAGAAATTCGTGGTGCTGGTGATTTACTCGGTGGAGAACAAAGCGGATTTATCAATGATATTGGATTTGACACCTATCAAAAAATACTTTCTGAGGCAATTGAAGAACTCAAAGAAAATGAGTTTAAAGAATTATACCCAACAGACAATTCTAAGCCAAAAGAGTTTGTAAAAGAAGTTCAAATTGACACTGATTTTGAAATACTTTTTCCTGATGATTATGTGAATTCGATAACAGAGCGTTTAAATTTATATAATGAACTAGGTAGCTTAACCAAAGAAATAGAGATCAAACAATTTGAAACAAAATTGATGGATCGATTTGGAGAATTACCAATTCAGGTTATAGATTTATTAGATTCGGTTCGCATAAAATGGTTGGCTAAAAAATTAGGTTTAGAGAAGGTTATTTTAAAGAAAAAACGAATGATCGGTTATTATGTTTCTGATCAACAAAGTGAATTTTATCAAACAGAAAACTTTACAAACATGTTAAAATATGTGCAACAAAATAGCAAAAGCTGTGTGATGAAAGAGAAAGAAACTAAAAAAGGATTGCGTTTATTAATTACGTTTATCAAAATTGATTCGGTAAGCAAAGCTTTAGAAGTATTAAAGAAAGTATAGCTATCCATTCAAGGAAACAATAACTTAAAAATCTGTCATTTCGAACGAAACAAAGTGAGGTTGAGAAATCTTAATTCCTTTTAAAAATGAAGATCTCTCCACTATGGGCAAGATGACATAAAACAATATGAAAAACGACCACTTAAAACATATTTCTGAACTGTTGCTTGCTACTTTATTTATAAGTACGTCAGGAGTTTTAGGAAAATATATAGAAATGCCACCGTCAATTATAGTTTGGTGGCGTTCTTCTTTGGCGTTGATTTTTCTATACGCATATTGTCGATTTAAAAAGGTAAATCTAAAAATTCATTCTAAAAAAGATGTTCTCATTTTTATATTAGGCGCCATTTTTATGGCAGCACATTGGACCACATATTTTTATGCCTTAAAACTATCTAATGTGGCACTCGGAATGTTGTCTTTGTATACATTTCCAGTAATTACAGCGCTATTAGAGCCATTGTTTATTAAAACGAAATTCAATCCTATTCATATCTTTTTAGGATTGTTGGTTTTACTCGGAATTTACATTTTAGCGCCCGATTTTAATTTAGAAAGCAATCATGTAAAAGGAATTATTTTAGGAGTAATTTCTGCAATTTGTTACTCCTTGCGAATTTTAATAATGAAACAACACATTTGTAGATATAACGGAACCATGCTAATGTTTTATCAAGTGCTTTTTATCACCATTTTATTAGCGCCTTTTTTGTTGTTTTTAGATACTTCTGGAATCAGAACGCAATATCCGTATGTATTATTATTGGCGTTATTAACAACAGCAATCGGACATACATTAATGGTTAGAAAACTCACATATTTCTCCGTTTCAACAGCAAGTATTATTAGTAGTATTCAACCAATATTCGGAATTTTGTTGGCCTTCTTTTTCTTAAATGAAATTCCGACCTTAAATACATTTTTCGGCGGATTGTTGATTTTATCTACCGTTGTTATTGAAAGTATTCGATCTAAGAAAAAATAGAGTTTTATTATAATTGTTTTTGAATTCGCAAAAATTGTATTGTTTAAAATAAAAATATATAACGATTTTTTAGCATTCTTTCTTATTTATGGAATCCACACTAATCATTTAAAATATCATCAAACCAATCAAAAGCTAAATCTTGCCATTTTTTATTTTCTTTTTCAAACAAATCAATTTTCCATTGTCTGTTCCAATTTTTTAATTGGTTTTCTCTATCAACAGCTTCATAAACATTTTGAAAAACTTCAAAATACATTTACTTATTGACCCCCATATTTTTGTCTAAAACCTTTTATAATTCCTGTTTTATGTTCAAAACTCTTCGCTCTAAATCGTTCGTCATTCCAATATATAAAGTACCTCTAATTTTACTTGCTAAAATGTACACGTAATATTGATGATTTGTTTTCATACTTTCTTGTTTATGGACTCCGCATCAAGTGCGGAATGACATTTTAGTTTTGCTTTATCATTCTCAACTTAATTGAGGGCTCAAATCAATTTCATTAAAAAAAGGTTTTTTTTGGATGCTCTTTTTCATAAGGAATCACATTTTAAACAACCTCAAACAATTTTCCTGGTAACGGTTTTAAAACGCCTTTCATTTCTAATTGCAACAACATTGGAGCTAATTTATAAATCGGGATTTGGCATTCTAACGCAATAATATCCAATAATTGTTTTCCGTTATTTAATAAGTAATCATAAATTTTTTGTTCATCAATATTTAACTCAATAAATAATTGTGTTTGCAACTTCGGTGCTGCACGTTGCTGCAAATCCCAATTCAACATTTTTGCAACATCTTCCCCAGAAGTTAACAAGGCAGCTTTGTTGTCTTTTATTAAACGATTACAACCTTTACTATACACATCTGTTGTTCTACCAGGAACCGCAAAAACATCTCTATCATACGAATTTGCAATATCTGCTGTAACTAATGAGCCGCCTTTGCCTGCAGATTCTATAATGATTGTTGCTTGAGAAATACCCGCAACAATTCTATTTCGTTTTAAGAAATTTTCTCTCAACGGATTTTCATCATGCCAAAACTCAGTAATAAATCCGCCATTTTCATGAACTTGATGCATGTATTTTTTATGTACTTTAGGGTAAATTTGATCAAGCCCATGCGCTAAAACCGCAATGGTTTGCAAATTGTTTTCAACAGCTGCTTTGTGTGCACAAATATCTACACCGTAAGCAAAACCACTTACAATAATTGGGTTGTATTCTTTGATATTTTTAATAAACTCGTTGCAAAAATCACGTCCGCAAGAAGTCATATTTCGTGTACCAACAACACTTATGATTCGTTCGTTTTGTAAGTCAATTTTACCATCTTTAAAAATTAAAATTGGAGAATCGATGCATTGTTGCAGGTTTTTAGGAAAATCATCTTCTAAGAAATAAGATGTGGTAATGTTACTTTCTTCGATGTAATCAAGTTCCGTTTCAGCAAGAATTTCGTTTTGTTTATCAAACAAATGATTGGCAACATGTGTTCCAATTCCATTGATTTTTAGCAAAGTAGTAGGTTTTTCTTTAAAAATTTGACGAACATCTCCTGTAGCAGCTATCAATTTTTTGGCTAAAATATCGCCTACAGCTTTTGTTTTTTGCAAACGCAAAATAGCTTTTAATTTTTCTTTTTTCAAATCGCAATAGTTTGACAATCAATATACAATAAATTTTTGTTGATAAGTTTCTAATCTCTCTTTAATTTTTTACAAAAAAATATTAACTTTGTTACTATGACTTTACCTCGCTACATTAACGATTTACTATACAGATACGATTGTGTAATTGTTCCAGATTTTGGAGGATTTGTAACCAATACTGTTTCTGCAAAAGTGAATCATTTTTCACACACATTTTATCCGCCAACAAAACAAATTACGTTTAATGCGCATATAAAAAACAATGATGGTTTGTTAGCAAATTACATTGCTTCTTCAGAAAACATCTCTTTTGAGAAAGCTTCTGAAAAGATTAGTGAAGTTGTAAAAAAATGGAATACTCTGCTAAAAAAAGAAGCTATTTTAATTGGTAATGTTGGAAGTATCTCTTTAAACAATAAAGGGCAATTAATTTTTGAACCTAATACTGCTTCAAACTATTTAACAGAAACATTTGGTATGGGTGCTTTAAGTTCTCCTGCTGTTAAACGTTTAGCATACAAACAAGATACTGCAAATTTAACTCCAATTGTTACTAAAAAATCTTCAGGTTTTTTAAAATATGCTGCTTCCATAGCTGTTTTATTTGCATTAGGAATCATTGGCTGGAAAGGGTATCAGAATAATCATTTGGAAGAACAATATAGCAAACAACAAGCTAAGATAGAAAAGAAAATACAAGCTGCAACTTTTGTAATTGGAGACCCACTACCAACCATTCAATTAAATATAAAAAAGCAGATTCCTAAAAGTTTTCATATTGTTGCGGGCGCTTTTGAATTTCATAATAACGCAATAAAAAAATTAGCACAGCTAAAAACAAAAGGTTTCGATGCTCAAATTATTGGAAAGAACAAATGGGGCTTAACACAAGTGTCTTATGCTAGCTTTAAAACAAGAGCAGAAGCATATAAAAACTTAGAAAAAATCAGAAATTCTTATTCTGAAGATGCCTGGTTACTTGTAAAGAAAAAACAGTAAAACACTTTTTTAAATACGAATACTGCAATAACATTAATTTGTTATTGCTTATCTTTGCGAATAATTTAAAATGCTATTTTTATGAGCTCAAAAACTCCAAATGAATCTTTAACTATTTTAACAGACGTTGTTTTACCCGGAGAAACCAATCCTTTAAACAATTTATTTGGTGGCGAGTTACTAGCGAGAATGGATAGAGCTTGTAGTATTGCCGCAAGACGTCATTCTAGAAGAATTGTGGTAACCGCATCTGTGAACCATGTTTCTTTTGCTAAAGCTGTTCCGGTTGGAAGTGTGGTAACTATAGAAGCAAAAGTCTCTAGAGCCTTTAAATCTTCTATGGAAGTATATGTTGATGTTTGGGTAGAAGACAGAGAATCTGGACTAAAGTCTAGAGCGAATGAAGGAATTTACACTTTTGTTGCTGTTGATGAAACTGGAACTCCGGTTCCTGTTCCTCAGATAACTCCAGAAACCAAATTAGAACAAGAACGTTTTGACGGTGCGCTAAGGAGAAAGCAATTAAGCTTAATTTTATCTGGAAAAATGGAAGCTAACAGCGCAACTGAATTAAAAGCTTTGTTTAATTAATCTATCTTTTTAACAACCAATATGCAGGGTTTTGCCTTTTGGTTTCTTTGTGCAACACAAAAATTAAGGTAGTTTTTTGAGTGATTTTATTTGTAAATATCTTCCCTAAAAATTGCCCAGTTGTAACCACATCTCCTTTTCTTACAAGTAGCGTTTCTAGGTTGTTGTAGGTTGTTATATAATTACCGTGTTGAATTAAAACTGCTTTTTTACCTCCTGTCAAAACTTGTATTGCCAGTACTTTTCCGTTAAAAACACTTTTTGCCATAGCACCTTTATCGGTTGCAATATGCAAACCAGAACTTGTAATCGTAATTCCACGTAGCGTTGGATGTGCCTGCGAACCAAACTTTCTAACCACCAATCCGCTACTTACCGGCCAAGGTAATTTTCCTCGATTGCTCTCAAATTTTTTAGCCAATAATTTAGCTTCTGGTGTCAAAGCAAACCCCGAAGCTTTTTTTACGCCTTTTACAGTATTCGATTTAGTAATGGCATCTTTGATTATTTTGTCTATTTGCGTTGCAATTTCAAGTTCCTCTCGCTGTTTAGATTTTATTTCTCTAATGTATTTTCTTTCGTTTCTTTTAATTTGTGAAACTAATTTCTGTTTGTTTTTTTTATCAGCTTCAATTTTTAATTTTTCTTCCGTTTCAACTTTAATCAATGTGTCTTTTACCTGCTTTTGTAACAAAAGTGAATCGTTTAAGTTTTGAACAAAAGTAGTTTGAACAGCAATTTCTTCTCCTTGCTTTTTTCGAAAAGAAGTATACTGTTTCATGTATTGTAAACGCTTATAAGCCTGTCTAAAACTCTCTGAAGACATAAAAAACAACAACTGACTTTGTTTTGATTTACTTTTATATGATTTAAAAATCATATCTGCATAATCTTTCTTTAAAATTGTAAGCGCCTGATTTAATTTCGCAATTTCAGCTTCATTATTTTCTATTTCAGTAGACAAAGATGTTGCTTCTTTACGTATTGAACTTAAATATGCTGTTCTGGCTTCAATCTTTTGACCTAGATCATTTAAAGCCTCTAAAGCACTTTTTTCTTTCTTTTGCTCTGTAAATAACAGCTTATTAACCTTAACTATTTCTAGCTTTAGTTTTTTTCGTTTTAATTCTAGTTCTTTTCTTGTTTGCGCATGTATTGTGTCATTACAAGAAAATAGAATGACTAAAAGTGTTGCTAAAAAAAGTTTTAATGGTTTCATTAAAAAACAATTGGTTTGTATCCTTTTGGAATTCGAAAAGGGATGGAAATATTCTTATTAAAAATTACTGTTTTGTAATCGATATCTAAATGTGTAAATTTATTTTCGGCTTTTGCGCTAATTTGAATTTTTTTTGGAAAAAAAACATCATCAAAGCTCGCATAAGCTTTATAAACCACTTTTAATTCTTGATTTTTATTACGGTTTTGAAGAACCTGCTTGTCTAATTTAAAATGCATTGGATTTATCCAAAACAAAACATCAAAGCCTTTGTTTTGCTGATCTGGAAAAAGGAAGTGTGCGTTTTCATTTACAGAAGATAAATGTTTCTGAGTTTTCAAATCTAAAAAGGATTCTCCAATCAACATATTTTGTAATTGCTTAAAGTTTATTTCAGAACCAAATAATACTTCTAATAAACTAAAATCTCCTTTAAAGTAGGTTTTATTTATTTTCTCATAATAACTTACAGAAGTTGGTGTTATTTTTGCTCTAGCTAACAAAACCATCCCTTTATAGGTAACATTAATCCATATTACTTTGTTGGTGTCTATACGGAGCTTAACTTTTAATTTTTGTTGTTGTTTTTCATCTTTAAACACAATATTTAATCGAGCATCAATCGTTTTTTTATCTAAAAATGTTGCAAGGTGTTTTTTTACCACTTTCCTTGCAGACATTCTTTTAGTAATTGAAGTTTTACTTGCTAAATTTTGCTTGGATTTACAAGCAGTAAACACAAAAAAGACCAGTAAAATTAATCGAAAAAATTTCATTAATACTTTATTTATTTCGCAATGCTAGCGCTTTGTTTTTATTTTTTATTGCTTCTTTTTTATCACCCAATTCCAGATAACTTTTTGCGATTTCTTCATAAAAATCTGCCGCTAAATTATTGTTATCAACAACATAATCAATTCCGATTAACAAGCGTTCTAAGGCTGTGTTATAAGACGTGTTACGATTCAATGCTTTGGCATTCATTAAATAAACAAAAGCTTGTGCCGGAAACAACTCCAACCCTTTATTAGTATACAACAGTAATTGCTTGTTGCTTATTGTTGACAAAGTTACTATTTTACGTAGTGTTTCGAAACTTTTTTCAGACTCAAATTCAGCAATCATTTCTTTTAAATTATCAGATTTTTTTGATACTTTTTTTTCTTTCTTTTTAAAAATTTGGCGCTTTAACGAGCTCAATTCTGACGAAAGGCTACCTGCTTCTTCTAAGACTAAAATTAACTTTTTTACCCGTTCTATTTGATTGTTCTGAAAATACAAAAACAGTAATTTTTCTTGTTTTTTAGGATTTACTTTTACCAACTTTTCTTCAACCTCTATTGCACTCTTTATATCACTAGAAGCCAGGTATATACTACTTAAATGTTGTAAAACCCAATAGTTATCTTGTGTAAGTTTTAAAGCTTGTTTTGCATATTGCTCGGCTTCAAAAAATTTTTCTAGTTGTAAATAGTTTTTAGAAAGCTCAAATAAGATCGCACTATCATTAGGTTTTATTTCGTTGCACTTTTCTAAATTCTGAATAGCAATACTGAAATTATTAATCGCTTTTTGAGCTAATGCCTTAAAAAAATAATCTTGAAATTTCAAAAGGTCCTGCTCTTCAAAATTAGCAGAAACAGCTATGTTTTTTTGTGAAAAAGCCTTCGTTGGGCTCCACAAAAAAAACAGTAAAAAAAAGAGAATACTAATAAATTTCATCTAAATGGCGAACAAATAATACTGCAAGATAGTATTAAAAAACAGAAATTATCTAAAACCCGTTCTCGTTTAATTTGTTTTTAAGTTCTTTGCAAAAACTTTTTATGGTGAATTACTTATCGGTAGAAAACATCTCAAAATCTTACGGCGAAAGAATCCTCTTTGAAGAGATCTCTTTTGGAATAAATAAAGATCAAAAAATTGCTTTTGTTGCAAAAAATGGAAGTGGAAAAACATCTATTTTAAACATCATTGCAGGATTAGATATGCCTGATAATGGGCAGGTAATTTCTAGAAAAGGAATTCAGATTTCTTATTTGGCACAAAACGATACATTGGATCCAAAAAGAACCATTAAAGAAGTGGTTTTCTCTTCCGAAAATAAAACGCTGCAAGTAATTTCTCAGTACAACAAAGCGTTAGAAGAACCAGAAAATACAGATGCTTACCAAAAAGCTTTTGAATTAATGGAACAACATAATGCGTGGGATTTTGACACGCAATACAAACAAATTTTATCAAAATTAAAGTTTGATAACTTAGAACAAAAAGTTGCTGAACTTTCTGGTGGACAAAAAAAACGATTGTCTTTAGCAACAATTTTAATTAACAAACCTGATTTACTAATTCTAGATGAACCTACAAATCATTTAGATTTAGAAATGATTGAGTGGCTAGAAAGTTATTTTGCCAAAGAGAAAATTACCCTTTTTATGGTTACCCACGATCGGTATTTTCTAGAACGTGTTTGTAACGAAATTGTAGAATTGGATCACGGAAAGCTGTATAAGTATAAAGGAAATTACTCCTATTATTTAGAAAAAAAAGAAGAACGAATTGCTCTTGAACAAACTACCGTAGAAAAAGCAAAAAACCTCTACAATAAAGAACTAGATTGGATGCGTCGTCAGCCAAAAGCAAGAACAACGAAATCAAAATCTAGAATTGATGATTTTTACCAAATTAAAGAAAAAGCACACAAGAGAAGACAAGATCATCAAGTACAGTTAGAAATAAATATGGAGCGCTTGGGGAGCAAAATTCTGGAGCTACACAAAGTTAAAAAAGCGTTTGATGATAAACTTATTTTAGATGGTTTTGAATACGTATTTAAACGTGGAGAACGCATCGGAATTATTGGTAAAAACGGAACTGGGAAATCATCTTTTTTAAATGTTATTACAGAAAAAATCCCTGTTGATGGCGGTAAAGTTATCTTAGGCGAAACTGTAAAGTTTGGATATTATACGCAAAGTGGAATCGTCATCAAAGAAGGACAAAAAGTAATTGAAGTTATCAAAGAGTTTGGTGAGTTTATTCCCCTTACTAAAGGAAGAAAAATTACTGCAGGGCAACTCTTGGAACGCTTTTTATTTGACAGGAAAAAGCAATATGATTACGTGGAGAAACTATCTGGAGGAGAACAAAAACGCTTGTATTTGTGTGCTGTTTTAATTCAGAATCCAAACTTTTTAATTTTGGATGAACCAACAAATGACCTAGATGTTGTTACACTTAATGTTCTAGAAAATTTTCTATTAGATTTCCCTGGGAATTTACTTGTTGTTTCTCACGATAGATATTTTATGGATAAAATAATGGATTCTCTTTTTGTTTTTAGGGGCGAAGGAATTGTAGAAAATTTTCCTGGAAATTATTCAGATTTTAGAGCTTATGAAGACTCAAAACCGAAAGAAGAAAAAGTTATTTCAATTACACCTAAAAAGGAAGTCAGTAAAAAACCTTCAAATTCAAAAGGTAAACTAAGCTTTAATGAAAACAGAGAATTTGGTTTACTAGAAAGTGATATTGCAAAATTAGAAAAGAAAAAAACCACGATTGAGAGTCAGTTTTCAAACAATGAAATTTCTTCAGAAGAAATCAACGAAAAATCACAAGAATTACAGAAAATAATAGCTGATTTAGAGCAAAAAGAAGAGCGTTGGCTTGAACTTTCTATGAAAATAGAAAATTAATTATGCACTTATAATTTGAAAATCTTCTAACAAATCTTCATTGTTAAATCGTAACAATAATTGCGCAACGGCAACGGTATCTTTTTCACAATATGTTACAATTCTCTCTAGATTTTCTTCTTTATAATACACACTAGCTACCTCACTTCCATCAATATCATCTTTTGGTGATGGAATTCCTAAAATAGATGTTAATAGTTTTAAAGAAGAATAGTGTTTGTAATCTCCGAACTTCCACAATTCCATTGTATCTAGATGTGGTATTTCCCAGGGTTTTTTTCCAAATAAATTTAATTTTTTAGGTAGTTCAATACTGTTAATAATCATTCTTCTTGCAATGTATGGAAAATCAAATTCTTTACCGTTATGCGCACATAAAACATGTTGATTTTCGCTAAAGTGAGTATCTAAAAGTACTTTAAAATCTAATAATAATTCTTTTTCATTATCTCCAAAAAAGGACTTTAATCGCAATTGTTTTTCCTTTTTCTGAATTGTGAAATATCCAACAGAAATACAAATTATTTTTCCGAATTCTGCCCAAATACCAGCACGTTCATAAAAATCTTCTGCTGTAACATCCTCTTTACGTTGATAAGCTGTTTTCTGTGCAAAAAGGTGTTTTGTAGCTTCAGAAACGTTTTCCCAGGTTGCTTCTTGTGGAACCGTCTCTATATCAAGAAATAAAATATTTTCTAATTTTAAATGTAAATTCATAGCCATAATTTTTTGTGAAGTTACTTAAAATTAAAAACACCTTGAAAACTCGAGGTTTTACATAAGGGGCTATTTTAAAAACTATCTAATGACCAGCTTCTTAGTTGCTACTCTGTCTCCCTCAATTATTTTCATAATATATATTCCAGAATTGATATTAGAAACATCTAATTGTTTTCTTGTGCCATAGAATTTTTGTTGAAAAACTTTTTTTCCAAGAACATTATAAATAGAAACTTCTTTTTCTTTTGAACCGGAAGTTATTACCGTTAAACTCCCATTATTAACAGGATTTGGATAGCTAGAAAAACCTGGAAGAGCATTTTTTTCTAAAGAAGCAGTAGATTCAGTCATAATATCATTCCAAGTTGTAGCAACTCTTACTCCATCAATATTTACTGTTGGTATATTTGAAGACTGTCTAAATGACACCGCTGAAATAGGAACTCCAATACTACCTGCATCTGTATCAGTTGCTTCTGGTGTTCCAGGTTCATTTGCAACAACAGATGATAGTACATGTAAATTAGATTCTCCAGATGCTATATTAAAAGAAAACACTAATAAATAGGTTGTATTTAAATCGAATGCTGTTGTTCCATAATTAAGAGTGCTTGAGTTTGTTCTTATTCCAAACAATATTTTTCCAGAACCATTATCTTTAGCTCCCACTCTAGCTCTAAAGCCAGAATTATTAAAATGTATAAAATAATTCCCTGAAGAAGTAACAGCACTTAAGTTAATTAAAGCACTTCCATAAACAATTCCTGATGTTTGAGGTGTAAAAGTTCTATTGACATCTTCAGAATTAGATGGTAAAATTGTAACTGATCCTCCAATACCAACATTTGGATAATTGGCCATTGCTAAACTTGTAGTTATATAAACCACTTTTGTAGATCCAGAATGATTTGCCCAAGAATCAGAACTAACTACTGTTAGGTCTCCTGTGGCAGCACCATAATCAAAGTTTTCAGAGAGCAATGCTTGTCCGTATGAAATGCTAATTGTTAAAACAAATAGTATTGTTAAAAAGTAGTTTTTTTTCATATGATAAAATTTAAAGTAAAAAAGAAATATTAAAGATATAAAATAAATTGCAATTGTATTCGTTGTCAGAAAAAAATTACCTCATAATTAACTGATAATAAGCAAAAAAAGCAGGCTTTAGCCTGCTTTTTTTCATTTATCAATTCTTCAAATCACAATCCTTTTGTCCAACCTATTGCCCAAGTTGGTGCATTTTTTCCATTTCCTGCCCCTGTATTTGTACCTTCTGTAAAGTAGGTTTCAGTACCTGTATATTCATCTTTTGTAGTTACATTATCAAACTGAATATTTGTAATTACAATGTTTCCGTTTTTTACATTATCATTTGCTGCTGTATCAGAGGACTTAATTTTGATGCCTAGATCAAAGTCTGATGTATAGATGTTTGAGGCTGTCCAATTTCCTCCTCCTTCTTTAATATACAGAGCTCCTTCTGAACCCGGACCAACAATAGAAATATTTCTTAAAACTGCTGTGGTTGTTGGAGAAGCATTTCCGTCATCTCCGTTGTTAGAGCCTTCAATTCCTGCTTTAGCTCCTTTGCTAATAAACCAATATTCTCCTGTTCCAGACCATCCGTCTGCAAAATCGATTGAATCATCTCCAGATCCGGTAGAGACTAAATATTTTCCTGAAACTGTTCCTCCAAAAAACTCGATTCCGTCATCACCTCCATTATACGATTGCACGTATTCAAAAGTTGTTCCAGAGCCTACACCGAATAAAGAAACTCCGTTAAATTCTTTTGAACCATTAAACGTAGCTCCTGTATATTCTACTCTTAAATATCTTACTGATCCTGAATTGTCATTTGTTACAGTTCCACCATACGTTAAATCAGAAACCTCTGCCGTTGCGGTTTCTCCTTTATTTGTTGGCGCTTTTCCACAAATAACTAATCCACCCCAATCTGCTGGCGTCGGTGTTGCTTTAGAAGATGTCATAATTACTGGATTTGTTGCTGTTCCGTCTACAAAAATTTGTGCTCCTTGAGCTACTGCAATATAGGAACTTGTTCCTCCAGATGCTTTAATTACAGTTCCTGCTGGAATTATTAATTTTGCCCCATCTTCAACTACTAATGCTCCAGTTAAGTTGTATTCTAACCCAGCATTCAAAGTTACGGTTCCTTGTGTAATATTTCCTTTAAAATTTGTTGCATCAACTTGAAAACCATCACCTGGCTCTTCGTTTGAAACGGTACAACTTGTAAAAGCAATTGCTACAATTGCTGCGAATAATAATACTCTTTTTTTCATTTTTGTGTTTTTAGTTTATTTCTATCACAAAGAAATACTTCTTGTTTAATACCTGTCTTACCAAAAGTTTAAAAGACTGTTAAGCATCAACTTTTTTTGTTATGCTTATGTTAAGTGGTTTAATCTAATTTATAGGTTAAAGAAAAGCTTGCGTTTACACCATTCTTAAAAGATAAAACTTCTATGTTCTGAATATCTTGAATTCTTTGTACTGATGGATTTAATACATTTTTTATTGATAGACCTACCTTAACTTTTTTAGAAATCTGAGATTTTAAAATCAAATCTAAACTTCCAATTCCTTTGTCTATTAAATCTCCTTTTCCTGCAGAACCAATTGCTGCAATTCTATCAGAAAAATAATTGTAGGTTACGGTTGCTAAAATATTTGCTGTTTTTGAAAAGTCTTTAGTAAAAGTTACATCGGCATTTAAAATTAAGTCAGATGCTCCAGTTAATTTACCTTCATCATTAGTAAAGTTTACGTTTAAATTGGTTTCATTAATTACTTTAAACCTGTCAAAATCTTGATTAGAATACATATAAGATGCATTAAAACCTGCAGATAATTTACTTTTTAAAATATCATCCGTTTTTTCTAATTCAGTTGCAAAAAGGTTTTTTCTAATTTCAAATTCTGCTCCTAAAACACTTGCTTGCTTACCAGTATTTACATAAGAAATATCGTTTGTTGCAGATGCTACAACTACTTCATTAATTGGGTTTTGAATAATTTTACCAAAACCAGTTACAGAAATAACTTCTTCTCTTGTTGGAAAATATTCCCATCTAATATCTGCATTAAAGTTTGTTGATAAATCTAAATCTGGATTCCCAAATTTAATCTGAGTTACTTCTTCAAATTGAAAAGGTGCTCTTTCTTTGTATTGTGGTAATGTATATGATTTACTTGCTGCAAATTTTAAATTATTTTTGTCATTTACTTCGTACTTAAAAGTTACATTTGGTAACAACTCAAATTTTGCAAAAGCATCTTTATCTCCACTTGGATCTAATGATGTTTTCCATGCAATATCTTGATAAATGTGCTCGAATCTTAAACTTAAAGCGGCTGTAAATTTAGAATTGAATTTATATTGTGCTTCAGCAAAACCACCATTTATATATTGATTTCCAGAATATGTTTGTGGGTCTAATGCGTTTTGAGTCGATGCATCACCTCTAAAAGTTTCTACCTTAAAGAAGTTATTTGCTAAATTTGATTGTGTAAAATACGTGTCTAAATTTGATGAATTTACAACTGGTTGTGTTACATTTCTATTCACTCTAAAGTTAAATTGAGTTGCATTAAATTCTACTTTTTTAAATCTTCCGCTATAACCAACAGTAATTTTTCCTTTGTACTCATCATCCTTTTCTTTAGAAAAAAGATATGATGTTGTAAAATTTGCAGAAACCTCATCTTCAAATAATTCTTGGAAAAAACGATGATTGTCTGAAGCTGCTAAATCAGAAATAGTTTTCACACCATTTGGGTCATTATCACTTGTTGGAACCAACATGTTTTGTCTTCTATCTGGAATAACATTATTGATATGATTGTAAGAAACACCCCAATCAACAGTAATTTTTTCTCCAAACTTATGATTTCCTAAAAACTGATTTACAAACAATGATGTTTTATCAAAAGTTGCTCTTTTTACAAATCCGCCACCGCTACTTGCGTTATCAAAAACATTAATTATACCATTATATTCATCTAAACTTTGATTTGAAGAATTGATAAATAATGAGCTAAATTTATACAAATTATTTACACTTACCTTATAACCAGCGTTTAACATTGCTGTTGTATTTGTATTGTAATCGTAAGATTTAAAAATGTAATCTGTATACGCCAACCCTTGTGCATTTACACTTCCACGGTTAATACCTTCTTTAAATTTAAATCCGTTAGAAAAAGAAACGGTACCAAAAACATTAAAGTTTCCTTCTTCTCCTACTTGAAATTTCTTTCCTCCTTTTATAGATAAATTTGTTGCAATTGGTGTTTTAGAAACATTATCCCAACTTGTTGTAAAATTATATCCGCTTAAAGCATTTGTTGGATAATTATAATTGTAAAAACCTGTAAAACTAGGTCCTTGTTGTAAATAAAAATCGCTAGAAAGGTTTGAGTTTGTTGCAGAACCAAGTCCAATTTCTAAAGATGGTTTGCCAACATGTTCTTTAGAAACAATATTTACATTTGCACCTCCAAAATCTCCATAAATAGATCCATTATAAATTTTATTAATATCAATTTTCTGAACAATATCCGTAGAGAAAATATCTAATGTAATGTTTTTTCTTGATGGATTATTTGACGGAATTGGCAATCCGTTTAAGGTTGTAGAATTATATCGATCACCTAAACCTCTCACAAAAATATTATTAGAACCTTCTTGTTTAGAAATTCCGGTTGCTTTTGTAACTGCTGTTGCTAAATCAGAAATTCCTTTATTATCTAGTTCTTGAGCTCCAATTGTAGTTTTAATTGCAACGGCTTTTTTCTGCTCCGTTAGAATTGCAGATAATTTTGCTTTATTAACTGTTGCCGTAATTTGAACTTCATCTAAGGTTAACCCTGCTTTTGCGCTTAATTTTTCGTTAATTGTTAGAGTTTCTCCAGAAACAATTACAATCTTTTTTTCTATTGTTTGATATCCAACAAAACTAAAAACCAAAATATAATTTCCTTCATCAACCTTTAAAGAATAATTTCCATCAAAATCTGTTGTGCCTCCAATTGTTGTTCCTTTAATAAACACATTTGCAAATGGCATCGGCTCATTATTTGACTCTGCATCTGTTAATGTTCCTTCTACAGTTCCCTTAATTTGCGCGGCAACTAATTGACTTAATAATACAAATGCTATCGTTAATTTTTTCATTCCTTTTATTTGTAAAATAATTTTATTTTTATGCAAATGTCTAGCAGTTTTGTAAAACTAATGTTAGCGATAAATTACCTTTCTGTCAATACAAGGTTAAGTCATTGTTAAGTCATTAAATCATTGTTAACGAATTGTTTTTTTAAATTTATTATCCATACTTTTGATGAAAACAAGAGAAAAAAATCATGAAAAAAAGTGATGTTAAAATTTTATTAGTTGATGATGAACCAGATATTTTAGAAATTGTTGGTTACAATTTAAAAAACGAAGGGTATCAAGTTTTTACAGCAAAAAATGGTATTGAAGGAGTAAAAGTTGCTAAAAAAGTAATACCACATTTAATTTTATTAGACATTATGATGCCAGAAATGGACGGAATTGAAGCCTGTGAAAAAATCAGAAAAATAAAAGATTTAGAACATGTAATTATTTCGTTTTTAACTGCTCGTGGAGAAGATTATTCTCAAGTTGCTGGTTTTGATGCTGGCGCAGATGATTATATCACCAAACCTATAAAACCTAAAGTTTTAGTAAGTAAAATTCAATCTTTATTAAGAAGGTTAAAAAAAACTGAAGAACAAGACACCTCAACCAAAGTTGGAAATATCATTATCAATAGAGATCAATATGTGGTTTTTAAGGGAGATCAAAAAATAGTTTTACCTAAAAAAGAGTTTGAACTCTTTTCTTTGCTAACATCTAAACCTGGTAAGGTTTTTAAAAGAGAAACAATCTTAGATACTGTCTGGGGTAATGAAGTTGTTGTTGGCGGAAGAACCATAGACGTACATATTAGAAAGTTAAGAGAAAAAATAGGAGATGACTTCTTTAAAACAATAAAGGGAGTGGGTTATAAATTTGTTTTAGAAGAAGACAATTAAAACACCTTTTTTGTGAAACTAAAAAAAACCTATTCTTTTGCTTTAATTACTGCTTTGTATATTACACTGCTAATAGTTATTGCTTCTATTGCTGCATATTTTCTTTACCAAAAAGTTGGTTTTTGGGTGATACCAATTACAGTTATTATCGTATTATCAATTACGTTTTTTATATTTCAATATAGAGTAGAATATTTTATTTACAGGCGTGTAAGTAAAATTTATGAAGACGTTTCTTTATTAGAAAAAGAAGATTTAAAGAGAAAATCTGTTACTACAGATATGGAAACACTTTCTAAAAGTGTACAAAAGTTTGCTGAAGGAAAACGTGTCGAAATTCAAAATTTAACTGAAAGAGATTCTTTTAGAAGAGATTTTTTAGGAAATGTTGCACACGAGTTAAAAACTCCATTATTTACCGTTCAAGGATATTTATTAACCTTAATTGAAGGTGCATCAGAAGACAAAGAAATCTTAGAAAAATACTTAGGAAGAGCAAATAAAGGTGTAGAAAGATTGGTTGCTGTTGTTAAAGACTTAGACATGATTGCTAAATTAGAAACCAAGGGGTTGAAAATGAATCTGCAAGCTTTCAATATTTTAGAACTGATTCAGAATGTATTTGATTTGTTTGAAATGAGAGCAAAAAAAAGAAATATCTCATTAGTTTTTGATCGGATTTATGAATTTCCTATTTATGTAATTGGTGATGAAGAAAAAATAGAGCAAGTACTCATTAATTTAGTTGTAAACTCAATTAAATATGGAAAAATTGGCGGAATTACAAAGGTTAGTGTAGACGAATACAACTCTAACAAACACATTATAAAGGTTTCTGACAATGGAGAAGGAGTTAAACAAGAGCACTTATCTCGTTTGTTTGAGCGTTTCTACAGAGTAGATCAGAGTAGATCTAGAGATCAAGGCGGCTCTGGCTTAGGGCTTTCTATTGTAAAGCATATAATTGAAGCTCACAAAGAAACGATTCTTGTAAAAAGCACTTTTAAAGAGGGGTCTGAATTTTCTTTCTCATTAGAAAAAGCAAAGTAACTCTTTATGTTGTTTTTTGTTATAAGCCATTAATTCTTTGCTCTTATTTGCTTCAACTAAAAAAACTTAGTATCATATACTTCTTTATTATATGCTCTTTTTCTGTATGATATTTAACTTGGATTAAGGTAGCTTTCTTTTGAAGTAACGAAAATTGTAATACCCTTTCAAGTAAACGCTTTCATCATTATTATTTTTTACAAAGTAATATGTTGGATTAAGCTTCTTCTCTGCTCAATTCGATAATAAATTCATCTCCTTGATCGAAATTGTGAAGTTTTAATTTTTGATTAAATCAAACCCAATATCTTTTCTGTAATTCATTTTTTCAAAACGAATTTTATCAATACTTGCATAACTTTTTGCCAACGCTTCTTCAATAGAATCTCCAAATGAAGTAATAGCCATTACACGACCTCCGCTAGTAACAACAGTGTTGTGATGTGTGGTTGTTCCTGCGTGAAAAACAATTGATTCTTTTACGGATTCCAAACCTGTTATTTGTTTGTCTTTTTCATAAGCTTCAGGATAACCACCAGAAACTAACATTACAGTTGTTGCAGTTTTATTCGTTACCGAAAATGATTTCTCATGCAATGTTTGGTTTCCTACACCCTGAAACAAATCAAACAAATCAGACTCAATTCTAGGTAATACAGCTTCAGTTTCTGGATCTCCCATTCGCACATTGTATTCAATTACTTTGGGGTTTCCATCTACATTCATTAATCCAATAAAGATAAATCCACGGTAATCAATTCCGTCTTCTTGCAAACCTTTTACAGTTGGTTTTACAATACGTTCTTCAACTTTTTGTAAAAATTCTTGGGATGCGAATGGCACAGGAGAAATTGCTCCCATTCCTCCAGTATTTAAACCTTTATCACCTTCACCAATTCGCTTATAATCTTTTGCGGATGGTAAAATTTTATAACTCTTTCCATCTGTTAACACAAAAACAGATAATTCAATCCCTTCTAAAAATTCTTCAATCACAACAGTAGAAGATGCTTCACCAAATTTTTGATTAGAAACCATTTCTTCTAATTCCTTTTTGGCTTCGTCTAAAGAGTCTAAAATTAACACACCTTTTCCTGCGGCCAATCCATCAGCTTTTAAAACATATGGCGCATTTAACGTTTCTAAAAAAGTAAATCCTTCAACTAAATTTTTTTTTGTAAAAGATTGATATTTTGCAGTTGGGATATTGTGCTTTTCCATAAATATTTTAGAAAAATCTTTAGATCCTTCTAAAAGTGCGCCATCTTTTTTGGGTCCGATTACAGGAATTCTTTTCAACTCACTATCCGCCAAGAAAAAATCATGAATACCTTCTACTAACGGTGCTTCTGGCCCAACAACAACCATTTCTATATTGTTGTTTAAAACCGTTTCTTTAACCGCATTAAAATCGATTGGGTTGATGTTTACATTGATTGCAATTTGAGAAGTTCCTGCATTTCCAGGTGCAACAAAAAGTTGATTAACTTTCGTACTCTCCGATAATTTTAGTGCAAAAGCATGTTCTCTTCCTCCAGAACCTAAGATTAAAATATTCATGTGTTGTGTTGTTTAAGAGAGCAAATATAAGGCGATAAATTGTCTTTAATGATTGAAAATTTATGAAATCCCTATTTCCATTTTCTAAAATATTTAATTGCTGAAGAAATATGATATAAAAATAATTTTATTTTTTTTGATGACTCTTTTCTATGAAAATGAGTTATTGTTACTTCAGGGTAATATAAAATTTCTTTTCCTGATTTCTTTATTTCTCTACAAATATCTGCATCTTCCATATATAAAAAATAACGCTCATCAAAGCCTTTTAATTTTATAAAATCAGCTGTTTTAAAGAACATAAAACAACCATGTATAAACGCGGGATTAAATGGTTTTGATAATTCTTCTTCTAAATATTGTTTCTTTTTAAACAAACCAATTCTTCTGGAAATCATTTCTTTTACCGTTGGATTTCTTCTACAAATTATTTGATTTGCTCCATTTGGATATTCCGCTTTTGGGGAGATCATTGCAACATTTTTGTTTTGCTTAAGTTGTACAATTAACTTATTAAAAACAGTTGTATTGAAACTAACATCAGGATTTAAAATTAAGTGATACTCTGATTTTAAATCTTTTAAAACCAAGTTGTGTGCAGCGCCAAAACCAATATTTTTATTATTAAAAATAAATTCAATTTCTGGGTATTCAAACTCTTTTTCAAGTGTGTTTTTTGGAGAGTTATCAATTAAATATAATTTTTTAGAAAACGGGATTTGCAAAAAACTTTTTACGGTTGACTTTAGCGTTTGTACATTTTCTTTGAACAAAACTATAGAAGCTGTTATTTGAATTTCATCACTCAAAATTAATATGCTTTTTCCTCTCCTTTAAAAACGTTAAAAATAGTTTGTAAAATAATTTTAATGTCTAACGGTATAGACCAGTTTTCAATATAAAAAATATCCAATCGAATTCTGTTTTTGATATCAGATTTTTTTGTGATTTCGCCTCTATAACCTCGAACTTGAGCTAAACCCGTAATTCCTGGTTTTACAGTATGTCTATCTATATAATTATTTACATTTTTTTGATATTCGATTGATAAACTTTTTAAATGTGGCCTTGGTCCAACAACACTCATATTACCTTTTAAAACATTAAAAAACTGCGGCAACTCATCTAAACTTGTTCTTCTTAAAAACGAACCAAAAAAAGTAACTCTAACATCATTTTTTATTGTGTGTTTGTTTTCTGAATTCAAGTTTACTTTCATTGATCTAAACTTATAACACACAAATAACTCACCTCTTAAACCTTCTCTTTTTTGTTTAAAAAATGCTGGACCTTTAGACTCTAGTTTTATAATTATCCACAAAATTGGTGTTAGCCAAGACATGACAAAAAAAATTGCAAATATTGAAAATACGATATCAAAAACTCTTTTTACAACTCTGTTTTCTCTTGATTCAAAAGGTAATTTGTGTACTTTTAAAATCAATATAGAATCGTCGTAATATTCTTTTTTATAATTTTTACTATACAATTCATTGGTGTCTGGAACAAGCTTTATGCTTATGCCTTTTTGATTTGAAAAAGTGGTTGCCTCTTTTACTTCTCGTTGATTTAACTCTGATAAAAAACAATAAATTTCATCAACATCGTTTTCTAGAATAAACTTAAAACTTTCTTTAATTGTTCCTGCATACAATTGATTTTTTGAAGTTTTATCAGAAAAAAAAGCTGTAACAACATATCCAAACTCTTTCTTTTTTTTAAATATTTTCAATAGCATTTTAGCTGTATCATCAGAACCTAAAACGATTACTTTTCTGTAGTTTTTACCTAATGATCTATATTTTTTTAACGCATAAATAAATAAGAATTTTGCGAAGGTAATTTCTAAAAATATTGAGGTTAAAATTATGGTTTGATTGTTAACAACATCACCTTCTCTAAACAGTGCAAAGTAAGTGAAGAAGCCTAAAAAGAACACACTAAATTGAATTGCCAATAAACTTAATATTCTATAAAAACGCGTGTGTCTATATATTTTATAAAAACCAACAAATAAAGAAGATAGAAGCCAAAAAATATTAATGTAGAGAAAAAAATCAAGTTGTAAATATTCTTTATCAAAAATGTAAAAAATAACGCCATTTATAATAAACAAATCGATGAGTATCATTAACGGAACTATTAAAAAGGAGTATCTCTTTTTCAAATTTTCTTGATGTTTTTATTGCGAAGTTAATCCAAATAAATTTCTTTAAGCTTCGAAATGTTTTTTATTATGCTGTGTTTAGGAAAAAAAAAGCTTTTGGATTTTTTGCCCATTTCCTGCCTTAACAAGTCTTGTGTTAATAATAAAATTATTTTTTCTGCTATTTCTAATTTATCTTCATTTACAACAAATCCATTTTCTTTATTGGAAACTAAATCCTTATTTCCATCAACATTTGTAACAATACAGGGCTTGCTCAAAGCTAATGCTTCGATAAGTGAGTAGGGCAGTCCTTCATACTTAGAGGTAGAAATATAAAACAAACTTTTTTCTAAGATTTTTAAGGTTGATAATCTGTCTAACCATGGAATAATTGTAACATTAGACTTTAATTGATGCTTTTCAATTAAATTATTAATTTTTTCGAGAGAAGGAGAATACAAACCAGCTCCTAAAATTATTAAATGAATATCTTTTATTTGTGTTTTAACATCTATTATAGAGTTTATTAGAAGCTCTGTGTTTTTTTGATATGAAGGTCTACCAATTGTACAAATATATTTTTCTGGTAAATCTAAAGGGATATCAATTGATGTTAAATCGATATGTTCTTCAATAGAATTATTCCATAGACGTACTTTTTTTTTGTTAATTTTTAATTCTTTTACAGCTCTATTATATTCTGAGGTTGAACATGCTAATGTTTTAGCTGGAAGGTTAGAAATAGTTTTTTCTATCAATTTATAAATACTTCTTTTTATTTTATTTTTTTGACTTAGATATGAATAAGCGTGAGGTGTGTAAAAGGTCTTTACTTTTAAGTAGAAGCCTGCAATTCTGCCAAGAATTCCTGCTTTTGCACTATGACAATGTATTATATCTGGTTGTTCATTTTTTATTATTTTTATTATAGATATTAAAACTTTTAAATCTTTAATTGGATTAATTTTTCTGAATAAATTTGCATGATGGATTTTTATTTTATTGCCAGACTTATTTCTCGGCTTTATTAAATCGTCTTCTGTATTACAAATTAAAACATTCGTAAATTTATTGTCATCAATATACTTTGTAAGCAAATCAATATAAACTCCAACTCCAGAAATTGGTCTTGCTATATGAACTATCTTAATCATCAACAACTTTATTTTTTATTTGCCCATTCTGAAACAAAACTAGAAACAGAAGCTGTTTTTGTAGGTCTTTTAGACATCCTGATGTCATACTTTTTTAACGAGGGAGTTATAAAGG
The DNA here is from genome assembly GCA_029238315.1 of Polaribacter sp. Taxonomy (GTDB): domain Bacteria; phylum Bacteroidota; class Bacteroidia; order Flavobacteriales; family Flavobacteriaceae; genus Polaribacter. Next base: position 36,671 of record JAQWGI010000033.1, read on the forward strand.
AAAAAACCCTTCTAAAGCCCTTAAAATATAAAGGTTTTTCTTCCCAGATATATTTTAAATTTCTTGCAACTAAATAAGAAAAATGCTGACTAGTTTTAGGGAATTCAATTCCTTTAACCACCGAGTGCGAAACACTAATTATTAAAGAATTTTCTTCTTTAATTTTTAATGTTTTTAATGCCATGGGAAATAAAGGCAATCCGTATCTAAAATATTTCCCTAAAACTTGTAAAAAAGTGGTTTTTATTTCTATTTTTTTTTTGCAAAAAATTTCATCTAAGTTTTTTTTTGACATTACATTAACTAATGTGTAAACTTTGTCAAAATTATATAATTCATGCAAGTATTTCACAACCTTTTCTGAACCACCATAGGTGTCTAGCCAGTCAATTACCAAAATTTTTTTTCTAATTTCCATGCAATACTTTTCCTACATTTCTTTTCATAAACAAAGGAATAAAGATACCAATTAAATACACACCTAATTGTCTATGAAATAAATTTTCTAACAATAAAAAACTCACAAAACTAAATATAATAAAAATGGTTGTAAAATTAAATCGATTTGAATAAAAAGAATATCCAAGAATTATTATAAATAATAAGAAACCAATAAGCCCTCCTTGTAAAAAAAAGTCCAAAAATTGATTGTGTGTATTAAATTTTGTTTTTTGGTAATATGTATTCTTTGACACATTTTCAATTGTGTTTTTATAGCAATCATTTAAATCTGATTGAATGCTTTTAATACTTTTATATCCTGTTAAGTAATTAAAATCTGACTTTTTTATCAACCCTAAAAAGCAACCCCAAATAACAACTCTTGGTTCTTGATTTGCTATCACTTTAATTGTTTTATCAAATGAATTTTCTATATGAAGTCTTTTTTTTAAATTTTTATTATTAATAACCAGCATGAACAATAAACTCGAAAATAAACCAACAAAAAGAACTATTTTTTTCTTTGATAATTTATACTGCTGAAAAGCAAGAATAAATAAATAAATTAAAATTAAACCAAGAGCTAATCTAGCAACAATTAAATAAACAAAACCTATAAAAAGAACGATTGATAGTTTATAAAAAACTTTTTGCTTTGATGTCTTTATTTCATTAATTAAACTTGAGCAACACATAATTGCTAAAAAGCAAATAAAACCAAAATAGGGTCTATGAATTATTAATAACTCAGTTGCCTCACTAGTGTTCCCTAGAGGAATTGATTGATTTTCAACATAATAAGCAGTGATTTTAAAAAAAGAGAAAAGAACAGCTGATAAAACTCCAAAAACAAAAGTTTTTTTTACAAGAATTATATTCTTAATATTAAATGCAAGAAAACTTATTGCGGTAAATACTATTAGGTGTTTGTAGATAAAAAAGTTTTGACTTAATTCTTTATTAAAAAGTGCTTTTAAAATAAAAAACAATCCAAATAGTAACACTAATTTTACATATGTATTTAAACGTTCTTTATTTTTTTTTATAACAAAAAGTGAAAAAACTAGAAGTAACAAAATATTAGGCAAAGCAAAAGATAATGGCAAAGTAAAAGCTAACAGTGCAAAGAGAGTGTCAAAAATATTTTGTTTGTTTGTTACTGTTTTCAATTTCATTTCAAAATCCTTTTCAAAAAAATTAATACTTTTAAAGGTAAAATATATAAGAATAAACTTCTTAAAAGTCCATATACTGGATAAAGCCCAAAATAAAAATACTTTAAAATTATTTTAACTCTGTTTTTTGCTTGAATCTTTCTTTGAGTTGATGAAATCCCTTCTGGGTTTAACTCGCAATTTACCAAGTTAGCGCCTATATTTGCTACATTATAAAATTGTATAATTTTAAAGAAAAAAGCATAGTCTTCAGCGGCCTTATAGGTAACAGGGTACAACCCAACTGTTTTTAAAATGAGGTTTTTAAACATTATTGTTGGGTGAATATGCATTGCATTTAAATACATTTTTTTCTTTATTTCTACATTTTCACTAGGCATTTTAAGATTGTAGATGAGGTTTCCACTAGTGTCTACAAAATTAACATTAGAACCAACTAAAACAATCTCGCTATGTGTCTCTAAAAATGCTTCTTGTACTTTAAACCTATTATCAACACAAATATCACCACAATCTAATCTTGCTGTGTATTTATATCCTTTTTCTAATATAATTTCTAAACCTTTATTTAATGCGTGTTCAATTCCTAAATTACTTTCTAGATACTCAATAAATAAAATACCTTGCGCTTTAAATTTAGCGTTAACTTCTTTTTCAATAATTTTAGAAGAACTTCCGTCATCCACAATTAAAATATCGACACATTCATTTAAGCCAATTGAGGAAATTGACTTGTACAATCCTTTTAGATTATTAAAATGCGGAATTAAAACAATGGTGTTATTCATGTACTTTTTTCTCGTTTAATTGCGCAATTAATATTGATAAACAAATCCAAAAACCATACACTCTAAAGCTATCAAACTGTAACCAATTAATCATAAAACCAAGAAAAGAAATTAACAAAACAATAGACACTGTTTTCTCTTTCAGTGTTCTTATTTTTATAGAGACAATAATTTGATATAAAATTAAAAACATAAAAAAAACAAAAATAAGAAAACCAATAATGCCTGTTTCAGCTAATAGTCTTGTATATATGTTATAGCCTGGTGGAAACGATCTTACATTGTTATTTAAATAAAAAAGTGTAAACTCATAGTTATTAGAAGTTGCCCATTTTGGGTATTTGTCTTTTGCGTGATATGCTTGTTGACCAAAACCAACCCCAATAATTGGATGTTCTAAAAAGATTAATAATGAAGTATATTGAATTCCTAATCTAGATTTGTTTGAAATATTTGTCTTTAGATTTTCTTTGAAGTTTAAAGACTCTATTTTAGTTTCTACTGCTTCTGTAATTTTTTTCCCATTAAAAATAAATAGCAACAAAACGAAAGAAATAGCCACTATAAAAAAACCGTTAATAATATTCCTTAACCTTTTACTTATGGTAAAAACAATTGCTACAAATACAATAAATTGAAATAAAACAACAACCAGTGCGGTTCTTGATCCAGAGAAAAAAGTCAACGCAAACACCAATAATGTTGGTAGGTATTTTTTTACACCCGAGGAAGTAATTATATAACTAAACATCCAGCCAGCAGTTGTTATTAAGTATATGGCTAAAAAAGGAGGCTCGTATGTAATTGAAGATATTCTTACTCCTTTAAAATCTAAATAAATATCTGTAAAGGGTAAATAATTAAAAAAAAGAGCCAGCGGTTTTAAAGAAAGTACGTTAAAATAAATAATTAAAGTTTCTACAAATCCGTATAAAGCAACAATTATAAAAGAGTAAAAAAACGCTTTTCTTAACCTTAAAAAAATACGCTTAACTGAATATAATATTAAAATATTGTAAGAAGTAATAAAAATTATTAAAACAAAAGAGAGTGATATGAATTGCCTTATAAATCTAACAAAACCTGAAGTTTGTTTGATATAATTTTGATAAATAGAAGCACTGTTTAGGACTGCTGAAAGAAAGAGCCAACCAATAAAAAGAATTAAAAACTGTATAAATATACTTGTTTGCGGAAACTTAATTTTTCCTTTATAAAAACTATCAAATAGAAAAAGTAAAAATGATAGTATAAAAAAGATTATTGCTCCATCTCTTTTATATTCGCCTAAAAAAGAAATACCTTCATAAGAGTTAAACGGAATAAAAAAAACGCCTAATAAAAACAAAAAAGTATAGCTATGTTTAACTGTTAATTTCATTCTTCTAATTTATCATCAATTAATAAATAAGATAAAATAGCCGCACCAAGGTTTATGATGGTTTGAGCTAAAAAGGTAGAAATTGCTGCAACAATAGTTCCGTATTCTGAAATATAAAAATAATTGATTAGTATATTAACCGTTAATGCAATAAGGGATAATAAAAAGAGAAAATTGTGCTTTCTGTAGGCTATCAAAAATGAAAACGGCATTGATATATATGTAATAAATGCAGCACACAACAAAATAGTTGTATCTAAAAAAGATGCCTTATAGCTTGTGTAAACGTATTGCGTAATCAAGTAATTAAATACTGTTGCCCCAACTAATAATATAAATGAATAGGCAAGAACTTTTGTAAGGTGCTTTTTTAAAAAGTCTAAATATTTTTTTTCTTTTGCAACCTCTAATTGTTTTAAATTCAAAACTGTAAAAACAGGAACCACTAACATTAATGAAATGCTATATATTTTTAACGAAAAAGAATATAAACCCAAATCTCTTTCCGATAAATATTTTTCTACAAAATAAGAATCTATAAAGGCTATAATAGGAACAAGAGCTGTATAGAAAATTAAATATTTGGCATTCTTAAAGAGTGTTTTAAAAGATTTAATTTTAATCTTAAAATAGACCTCTCTTTTTTTTATAAAGAAAGGAAGCAGCAATAGCATTACAATAAAAGATGAGGCATAATTCAACTCCAGTAAAAATAAGTAATCATTATTTTTTAAAACATAGAGGCAAAAAATTGTGCTTATAAAAATAGTTGACTGTCTAAATACATCAACTAATCCATATTTTAAGAAATGTTCTTTGGTGTTTAAAAAAGATTTTAAAATTCCGCTGGCAACAAAACTAAAAGAAAAGAAAAGAAAAACTCTAAGCTCTACAGTTATATTAAAAGATAGACCAAGATAAAATATTGGTAGTAAAATAATTGAATAAATAAATATTCCTAAATTATATTTCTTGTAATCATTAAGCTTATAATCAACCAAATAAGCAGATAAAAAAGGGTCTATTATTATAGCAACAAGATGTAACATTAGTAAATAATAACTATAATTACCAAACTCACTTATGGATAGAAAACTTAAAATTATTGCAATATTTATTAGTCCAATAATTTTTACTAGAATATGTGATGAAAATATTTGAGCAATGCTTTTAAGCATTTGTAATGTTTTTTAATAGTTCAGATAATTCACTTGCTCTATTTTCCCATGAATATTCTAATGATTTTTTTAGATTTTCTTCTTTCATTAAATTAATCGCTTCGCTAGATTCTTCTGCTAAAAAATTTAGCTTTTCTATAAATGAATCAACAGTATTACATTCGTAATAATTTATACCATTAACTAAATCATCAAACCCCCGCATGCTTTCTTTGGTTGCAATTATTGGTTTACCTACTGCTAAGTAGTCGCAGATTTTATTTCTAACGCCTCCACAAACTGCATTTGAAGGATAAGTTGCTATACAAATAGCAGCTTTGTTTAACCATTCGTTATAATTTTCTACATAACCGGTAAAAAGAACATTATCTGGAACAGTTTCAGGTACTTCTCCTCCACCTAAAACAACAAATTGAATACGATTTTTTGTTTCCTGAATTTTATCTGCTATCTCAAATAAAAATTCTAAGTCATTGCTTAGAAATTCTCCTCTTGGATTAGGGAAAACAACTAAAACATTTTCGTTTTTTTTTGTTTGGTTAATTTTTATAAAATCTTTTTTGTAAACAATGTTTGTATCTGTTGCATTTTTAATTATGTGAATTTTTCCTTTTGACAAAGGATAGTCTTGAGTTAAAATTTCCTCTGTTTCTTTAGAAACTGTTACAATTTGATCAGAGTTTTTTACAACTAAATTTTCTAAAAAAGGGATTAAAAATAATTTTACTCGTTGTTTTAATCCTGTTTTTCTCTCTTCTTTTAATTCAAAAAAAGAAGAAGTATGTAAATCTGAAATTAAAATAATTTCGGGAAACTTTCTTTTTAAAAAAACGCCTATTAATCCGTATAATAATTGGTGGGCATAAATAATTTTTGGGCAACCTTTTTTGTTTATTTCTTCAACAATTTTTTTCTTAGCTTTTAAAATAGATCTTGGTTTTGAAAAAAAGGTGTTTTCAAAAAAGTTATAATAAACTACTTTTTCACTTTTTGAAATATTACAGTACTGGTTAACAGTAAAGTTTTCACTTAAGTATTTCCCTAAAAAATAAGGTCTCGTAGAATCTCCATACATTTCAGAAGAAATATTTGATAAAAACCAAATTGAAATACTCATATAGTTTTTGTTTTAAGTAATTTATATAAAATAAATTATACTTTTTTCTTGTTAAAGTTCTAACTCTTTAAACGATTTAAGGTTTTTGTCTTTTTCAGACAGAATTATTTCGTCTTCAGTAAGTATCCAGTTAATGTTTAACGTTTTATCGTTATATATAATTCCTGATTCTGATTTTGGTTCATAAAAGTTATCGCATTTATATACAAAAATAGTGTTGTCTTCTAGAACAGAATATCCATGCGCAAATCCTCTTGGTATAAAGAGTTGTTTTTTATTTTCTTCGGATAAAACACATGAAAAATGCACTCCATAAGTTTCTGAATCTCTTCGTATATCAACTACAACATCCAATACTTTTCCTTTTACCACACGCACTAGTTTAGCTTGTGAGAACGCTCCTTTTTGAAAGTGTAATCCTCTTAAAATTCCTTTATTAGAAAAAGCTTCATTGTCTTGAATAAATTCAATTTTTTTGCCCGTTATTTCTTTAAATTTTTCTTTATGAAAGCTTTCAAAAAAATAACCCCTTTCGTCTCCAAAAATAATTGGCTCTAGAACAAAACAACCTTTTAAATGTGTTTCTGTAATCTGCATTAAATTCCTTCTAAATTTTTACCATAACCACTTTTTAAAAATGGTGCTGCTAATTGATGTAATTGTTCTTTTGAAATAAAACCACTTTTATACGCCGCTTCTTCAATAGAACCCACTTTTAAACCTTGCCTCTCTTCTATAACTTGTACAAACTGACTTGCTTGCATTAAAGAATCAAAAGTACCCGTATCTAACCAAGCAGTGCCTCTGTCTAAAATTTCTACTGAGAGTTTTCCTTTTTTTAGATACACGTTATTAACTTCGGTAATTTCCAGTTCTCCTCTTTTACTTGGTTGGATGTTTTTTGCAATTTGTACTACTTCATTATCATAAAAATAGATCCCTGGAACCGCGTAATTAGATTTTGGGTTTTCAGGTTTTTCTTCTATTGATAGTACGTGATTAGAGTCATCAAACGCTACCACACCATATCGCTCTGGATCATTTACATGGTAAGCATATACAATGCCTCCATCTGGATTATTGTTAGCTCTTAGTAAATTTGCCAAACCAGAACCATAAAAAATATTATCTCCTAAAATTAAGGCTACTTTTTCTCTCCCTATAAATTTTTCGCCAATAATAAATGCCTCTGCAAGACCGTTCGGTTGTTCTTGAACTTCGTACTCAAAATTACAACCAATCTGTTTTCCGTCTCCTAATAATTTTTGAAACAAGGGCAAGTCTTCTGGTGTAGAAATTATTAAAATATCTTTAATTCCGGCAGAAATTAGCGTAGAAACCGGATAGTAAATCATTGGCTTATCATATACTGGCATTAACTGTTTGCTAACAGCCAATGTTAATGGGTGTAAGCGTGTTCCTGAGCCCCCTGCTAAAACAATTCCTTTCATACTATGTGTGTTTTTTTAAATACCATTGGATCGTTTTTAAAATTCCAGATTCAAAATTTTCATCTGCTTTCCAACCCAATTCACTTTCTAATTTTGATGCGTCGATAGCGTATCTAAAATCGTGACCAGGCCTGTCTTTTACAAAACTTATTTGTGTTTTGTAAGAGTATTCTTTTGGATGAATTTTATCTAATATTTCACAAACAGTATCTGCTATATATAAGTTGTTTCGTTCGTTTTTACCGCCGATATTGTAAGTTTCACCCGATGTTCCTTTTTTAAAAACCAAATCTATGCCTTTGCAATGGTCTAAAACATACAACCAATCTCTAATGTTTTTTCCATCACCATAAATAGGAATATTTTCTCCAGCAATCGCTTTTCTTATAATAGTCGGAATTAACTTTTCATCATGTTGCTTAGGGCCATAATTGTTAGAACAATTTGTAGTAACCACATTCATACCGTAGGTGTGAAAGTAGCTTCTTACCATAAAATCTGAAGAAGCTTTAGATGCACTATAAGGACTGTTAGGTGCATACGGTGTTTCTTCTGTAAATAAACCTTCGTCGCCTAACGTGCCATATACTTCATCTGTTGATATATGATGAAATCTAGACTCTTTAAAATTTTCTTTATTTGAATTTGGTGAATGCATCCAATAATCTCTTGCAACATCTAATAGAGTAAAAGTGCCAAATACATTTGTTTTTACAAATGCATCTGGGTTTTTAATTGAATTGTCTACATGAGATTCTGCGGCAAAATGAATTACATCAGATATTTGATGATTTCTAAAGACTTCTTCTATAAAATTTCGATTACAAATATCTCCTTTTTCAAAAAAGTATCTTGGATGGTTTGTTAATTCTTTGAGGTTTTCTAGATCTCCAGCATACGTTAAATCATCTAAATTTACAACCTTCGTTTTTTTGTTTTTTTCTAAAAAAAACGGAATAAAATTTGATCCAATAAAGCCTGCTCCTCCTGTAATTAAAACTGTTTGCATCCACTATTTTTTATAATTATTTAAATAGTTGTTTAATTGTTTTATTGATAAAAATAATACCATTAAAACAAAACCAAGTAATGCCGCTTGAGCTCCATAGTTCTCTCCTATTCCTTTAATTTCATACCCTATCGGTTGAAAATTAGAAATTACATTTAAAACTTCAGATTTCTCTGCTCTATCTTTTGTTATGTCTTTTAAATCTTTATTAATTTTTCGATTGACTTCAAAAAGCTCTAATTCTTTGGTGGTTCTTTTTTCTCCTCCTAAATCAATACTTGTTCCTGTTTGGTTCTTTTTTGCTTCTTCTATCAAAACAGTCATATAAACTTTTCTTAAAGAGTCTATTTGTATTAAATTCTCTTTTAATAAAGAATCTGTTCTTTGTAAATTTTGATTTGACAGCATTTTAACTTTATTATAAAAACTATTATCAACTACTGAAGAAATAATAGCTCTGTCTAATTTTGAAAAAACATTATTTTTTGTAGCTACTACATTTATTCTATGAACTTTATAGTCAAAATCTGTAAATGTATTTTTAAAAACAGCAAATGAATAACTTTTAGCCGTTAGCGTATCTACAGACAAAATTAAATCATCATAAGATGTTAATAAATCGTTACCGTTTTTAATTGGAGAGATGTTAAACTTTTTTAAAGTGGCAGCTGTTTTTGAAGAAATTCCAAATGCTAAAGCCAAAGAAATCGTATCTTTTTGCTTTACCAAATCGTTGTAATAATTTACATTATTATACAGTTGTCTTGTGCTTTTAAAATTAGGCTGTACCTGCATATCTGCACCGTAAGTAGATTCTTTGTTAAACTCAAATACCGTACCTATTATACCTCCTATAACTGCTGCTAATACAAGTTTTTTAGTGTTTCTTTTTAAAAACAGCAAGAACAATATTAAAAGATGAAAAATTTCTTTAAAAATGCTTCCAATAAAGTTAAATAATTTAGAAAATCCGTTTCCTATAGTTATAAATAACGATCCTAATTCTATTTCTTCTTTAGGTTGTGATTCTTTAGTCATTATTATTTTTTTGGTTAGTTTTTGTTTAAAATATTTGTTCTAATATTTTTTGTGTTATTGCATATGTTGGTGTTACTCCAGACATTCCTAATCCACCAGAAGCCAATGTTGCTCCGGTTTCTAAAGGATTATCAGATGCGTAATATGCATAACGGACTTTTACATTTTCTGATATATTTCCTCTAATTTTTGATGCTGCTTGTATTGCTTTTTGATAATGTGCGCCTTCCATTTCTAATCCAATTACATTCCAAGTAGAATCGTGAAAGAATTTTAAAACATCTTTATTTTGCAATGATGTTCCTAATACTGAAATCATTGCACCATCAAAAGATTGCACTCCAAAACCTTCTAAATCTTCTTTAGATAATTCGTTTTTAAAAGGATAATTGTCTGCCGTTCCTTCAAAAACATGTGAAGACGGAATCATAATATCTCCTTTACCCCCTTCTAATATACCTGCTTTACCCATAATAGAAATAGATTCTACATTTAAATGTGTTACTTTATTTACAGTTATATATGGTTTTAATAACTCATCCATTGTTTCATATGCCTGTTCTCCAAATGCATAATCCATTACAATTAATACTGGATTTTTACTTGTAGAATTCACTTTAGAAAAATTAGTTGTTTCAAAATTAATTTTTTCTGTATCAATTATCTGAACATTAATATTAGTTCCAGAATTGTCTTTCACATAGATTAACCCGTTTTCTGAAGCGTAATTTTTAACTTTCGCCTGAAAATCTTTACTGTTTTCATTACTCAACAACTCAAAAAGTTTAAAGCCTTCGTTCTTATCTGCTTTATTAGGGATGGCTCCTTTTGCATAAATAGAGTTCATAACACTGTGCATATTTGCACTAATGATATGAATTGGTCTTTCTAATAACGCATTTTCTTTAAGAATTTTCTTAATGTTATTGGCCCAAACTTCTCCATAAATATGCTGGCCTATTTGCTCGTTTAGAACGGAGCTAAATGTTACAACACGTTTTTTGTTTTCTAGTGTTTCATTGATTGCTAATTGCCCTAACCAAAAGATCAATTGAAAAAACCTATCTGGATTTTTCGCTGTTGAAAAAGTGTTATAAATTTTAGAAACTTCTTCGTAAGTTCTCCCTAAAATAGTTGCTAAATGCGCAATGGTAACTTCTCTTTCTTCTTTTGTAATTAATTTGTCATATAAAACAATTTCTCTCAAAGTATTCCATTCTCTAATGCATTCTGTTCCAGAGTTGATTAACACTTTGTCTTTTATTTTATGCGATTCGATAAATAAAAAAGTAAGATGCGTTAAAATATCATAGATTTCAGACCTTCCTCTGGTAATCTCAATATTCATTTGATCTTTATCAATTCGGTAACAGTTTCTTCTTCTTTTAGGCGGAATTATCGCTTTAAAGTGAGAGTTTTTATAGCCTTCGTCTGCTGTTAAGTTAATAAACTGACACTCTTCAATTCCTTCTGGTAAACGCTCAATAATATAAATCAATCCATTTAATTCTACCTTTTCTTCTGCGATAGAACCGTAAATTTCTGGTCTTAATAAAAGCAACGATTTCCTTAGAGTTTCTCCAGAAACACCCATCGGCTTGTAAAAACCTCTACTAAATAAGTGTCTCATAGAAATATATAATCTTTCTATAGCCCCTGTAGATTCTTGCGCTCTTGTTCTTTCCTTCATTCTAATTTTTTCTTTTTTTGGTATTTCAAAGATACTAATTTAAACAGCTTATTTTTTAACCATTAAAATCTGAGTATATTTTACGTTATTCTTTAATAATTTTACTGCCTCTATAATTGTGTAATCTAAAGCTACTTTATTTTCATATATGCCTTCTTCATAGTAATATTGATCTAAAATAATTTCTTTAATTGCGTTCTTTAAAAATAGTCTATTGGCAGATAATGCGTTAATTTTTTCTGTCTTTAACGTATTTATTATTGTTGAATATTCTTTTTTTATTTTTTTATTTAGAGATGCGTTTAAGGTTTTATATGCATTGGTAAAAGAGGTTTCTTGACTTGTTAAAAAAGTTTTATCCGATTTTAAAAACGCTTGAAATTCCTTAAAATTATCATTAGTGAATGTAAACTCACTTGCTGCAGTAATTGTGCTATTTTTTTCTTTAAAAGTTGCTGCAAAATCATACAAAGCGCTAGAATTTAACAAGGCTTTTGTTTCTTCTGTTAAGTTTTCTTCTTCTGTTGTAATATCTGGAATTATGCCACCTCCATCAAAAACCTTTCGTCCATTTTGAGTTCTAAATTCATTTATTCCAGCATCAGAAAAACTCGGAACTTTACCCGTTTTTAAATCTCTCTTTGCATAATCTAATTCCTGAATACATCTTCCGCTTGGTGTATAATATTTAGAGATGGTCACTTTTAACTGTGTTCCATAGCTTAAATTACGATATTGCTGAACCAACCCTTTTCCAAACGATTTTTTTCCCATTACAACAGCTCTGTCGTAATCTTGTAAAGCACCCGTTACAATTTCAGATGCAGAAGCAGAGCTTCCATTAATTAAAACCACCATTGGAATTTCTGTATCTAACGGATTATTTCTAGACAAATACGTGTTGCTAAATTTTTTAACTTTTGCTTTTGTGCTTGCAATTACCAAGCCTTTAGGTAAAAAGAAGTTAGAAATATCAACCGCCTCATTTAATAAACCACCAAGATTTGATCTTAAGTCTAGAATTAAACTTGTAATACCTTGTTTCTTTAAGTCTTCAAAAGCTTTTTTAACTTCAGAAGCTGCATTTGAGTTAAATGTCGTTAATACAATATAACCTGTATCGTTTTCTATTTTCTTATAAAACGGAACTGGGTTTACTTCTATTTTTTCTCTTTTTAAATTGAATAATAATTTATTTCCACTTCTATTAACTTCAATAGAAACAAAAGTTTCTGGGGCACCAAACAATAAACTTGAAGCATCGTTACCGTTAAATTTCTCTAAATTTTGATTGTCTATTTTTGTAATAATATCTCCTGGCTTTAAACCAGCTTTATCTGCAGAATATCCTTTTTTAACACGAACAATTAATGGCAATTTATTTGTATAATTTATAGAGGCTCCTATTCCGCTATATGCACCTTCTCTGTTTATTTTAGCCGCTTCAACATCTTGCTCGTTAAAGTAGTTTGTGTAAGGATCTAAATCCTTTAAAGTGTTTTTTAAAGCTTGTGTTGTAAGTTCTGCTGGATTAATTTCATTTACGTAATACATGTTTAGTTCTTTAAACAATGTCGTGTAAATTTCTATCTGTTTGGCAACTTCAAAAAACTTAGATTGAAAAGAAAACGAAACAAAAACAAGGGCAATCAGCAAAAAAAGAATCGATTTATTTTTAATGCTTTTCTTCATTTTTATTGTTTATTAATTTTTAATTTGTGCAACAAAAGCAGTTAATAGTTTTTCCATTTTAACTTCAATTTCTGCATAGGTAAGTTCTTCTTTACCAATATAAGAAATCATATACACATAAGGTTTATCTATAGTGCTGTAAACAAGTTGCTTTTGCTTTCTATACGTTTCTCTTAATAATCTTTTTAAGCGATTTCTATCAACCGCTTTTTTAAAGTTTCTTTTTGGAACAGAAACGCCAACTTGGGCAGGATATTGCGAAGTGTGTTCGGTTTGTACATACACTAATCTTAACGGAAAGCTCTTTACAGAATTTCCTTCTTTGTATAATTTTCCGATAAGCGTTTTGCTTTTTAAACGCTCTTGTTTTCCTAAAGTTTGCTTCATCACTACAAACTTACACAAAAGTGTTGCTTTTGATGAAAAAGATTTTGTCTTTATTTTAAATAAAATTATCATTTTTAACTTGTATTCTTTAAATTTGGTTTTTATATAAATTTTCAGATTCATGAAACCAGACTTATTTCAAGCGCCAGACTATTATAATTTAGACGATTTACTAACAGAAGAGCACAAACTAGTTAGAGATGCTGCCAGAGATTGGGTTAAACGAGATGTTTCTCCAATTATTGAAACCTATGCTCAAAAAGCAGAATTTCCAAAACAAATTATTAGTGGTTTAGCAGAAATTGGTGCTTTTGGACCTTATATTCCTGAACAATATGGTGGTGCTGGATTAGATCAGATTTCTTACGGATTAATTATGCAAGAAATAGAACGTGGAGACTCTGGAGTTAGATCAACAGCCTCTGTACAATCTTCTTTAGTAATGTATCCAATTTGGAAATATGGAAATGAAGCACAACGCAATAAGTATCTGCCAAAATTAGCTTCTGGTGAATGGATGGGTAGTTTTGGTTTAACAGAACCAAACCATGGCTCTAATCCTGGAGGAATGGAAACCAACTTTAAAGACAAGGGCGATCATTTTTTATTAAATGGTGCTAAAATGTGGATTTCTAATGCTCCTTTTTGTGATGTTGCTGTTGTATGGGCAAAAAATGAAGAAGGTAGAATTCATGGTTTAATTGTAGAACGAGGAATGGTTGGTTTTTCTACTCCAGAAACGCATAATAAATGGTCTTTAAGAGCTTCATCAACTGGAGAGTTAATTTTTGACAATGTAAAAGTTCCAAAAGAAAACTTACTACCAAATAAATCTGGGTTAGGAGCGCCTTTAGGTTGTTTAGATTCGGCTCGTTACGGAATCGCTTGGGGTGCAATTGGTGCTGCAATGGATTGTTACGATACCGCTTTACGTTACTCTAAAGAACGTATTCAGTTTGGTAAACCAATTGGTCAATTTCAATTACAACAAAAGAAATTAGCCGAAATGATTACTGAAATTACAAAAGCTCAATTACTAACTTGGCGTCTTGGTGTTTTACGTAATGAAGACAAAGCTACTTCTGCACAAATTTCTATGGCAAAAAGAAATAATGTAGAAATGGCTATACATATTGCTAGAGAAGCAAGACAAATGTTGGGCGGGATGGGAATTTCTGGAGATTACTCAATTATGCGTCATTCTATGAATTTAGAAAGCGTAATTACCTACGAAGGAACTCACGACATTCATTTATTAATTACCGGTTTAGACATTACAGGTCTTAATGCTTTTAAATAATATAAAGTTATATGCATACAAAAAGAGCGGATATGTATCCGCTCTTTTTGTATGGTTTAAACATGAATTAAATCTCTGTATTTAAGAGTTCTCCAGATAGTTGAAGTAGTTCTAATTCAATTAATTTTGCTTCAAATTTTGTGTTATTATAAGCTGTTTTTGCGTTGATAAAATTTATTTGTGCTTGCCTAAATTCAATTGAGGTTACCTGCCCCAAATTGTAACGCTCTTTGGTTCTATCAAAATTATTTTGACTAGAAGCGACGTTCTTTTCTTGAGCACTTAAAACAAACAATTTGTTGTTATATAAAGACCATGTATTCTTTAGTGTGTTCTCTAAAGTTTCATTTTGTTGCTGTAATAAAATCTGTTGATTTTCAACAGCTATTTTTGCGTTTGCAACTCTTGTCTTTGTGCCGCCTCCATCAAAAATATTCCATGTTAAATTTAAGCCAGCATTTAAACCGTTAGAGCTAGATTGTGCCAAAAATGATGTTGCTGGGTTTTCACTTTTATTCCACCCATAAGAGGTTGTTAGCCCAACTCTTGGTAGGTAACTTGCTTTGTTAATCTTTATATTAAATTGGCTAATTGCTAGGTTTTTTTCTGTTTTTTTCAACAAAACATTTGCCGCTTTTGCCTTAGTTAGTAATTCTTCAAAATTTAAAATCTGACTAAATGTAACAGCTGTTTCAACTTCATAATCAACTCCTTTTTGAGCTCCTAATACAATATTTAAACTTCTTTTTGCATTTAAGTATTGTTGTTTAGAGTTAATTAACGCAATACTATCGTTATTTACATCTACCTCTGCATTTAACAATTCTAATTTTGTAGATTGACCGTATTGGTGCTTGTATTTTGCTCTCTCAAATCGTTGTTTAGAAATGGTTAAAGCTTCTTTTAAATTAGTATTGTTTTCTGATAATCGTGCAATTTGAAAATACAAATTAAACAACTGTAAGTAGGTGTTTTCTATGGTTTCCTTTGCTTGAATTTCAGATAAATTATAGTTTTCTTTTAGTGCTGCATAATTGTACTTTCTGCCCAAACCATCAAAGATTGTATAATTGAGGTTTAAAGAAGCGTTGTAAGATTTTGTTACCGCATCATCAACTTCTGTTACCGTATTATCTTGTCTTGTAATTGTTTGATTATCGCTTCTGTAATTTGCTCCGGAAGCAACCGAAACGGTTGGTAAACGGTTGGTGTTAAAAATTGCTGAATTATTCTTTGCGATTTCAAGATTATTATTAGCAATCTTAATTCCGTAGTTGTTCTCTAATGTTATTTGCAAAGCTTCTTTCTTAGTTAACACTTCTTGTGCTTTTACCTGAAACGAAAGAAAAATAATTAAAGACAGTGTATATATTTTATGCTTCATCATGTACAAATTTAGATTCTATAATTGCTCTTTCTACTTCTTCTTGTGTAACCTTCTCTCCTGTTTTTAACCACTTTATAATTACTTTTATTTGATTTGAAACCGATAGAAGCAATGGCAATAAAACCAATGTTAGAAGCGTTGCAATTGCAATTCCATATGAAATCGAAATAGCCATTGGCTTTAAAAATTGTGCTTGTCTACTTTTTTCTAGCAGCAACGGTGCTAAACCAGCAACTGTAGTAATTGACGTTAATACAATTGCTCTAAAACGAGATTTTCCTGCCTGAATTAAAGCTTCATCATATTTCATGCCTTCTTTAAGATAGGTATTAAACTTTCCAATTAATACTAGTCCGTCATTCACCATAATTCCTATCAGTGCAATAATTCCTAACCAAGATAAAATACCGATTGAAAAATTATGAAAATAGTGTCCCCAAACTACACCAATCATGCTAAAAGGAATCATTAATATTAATAAAATTGGTTGGCTATAAGATCTAAATGTAAATGCGATTACTAAATAAATTAATATTAAAATAATTGGACCAACAACCTTTACAGAGTCTATTGTTTTATTTGCTTCTCTATTCTGACCTTCATAAATTGGTGTAACCGTTGTATAAGTAGAAGTAATTTCTGGCATAACACGGGTTTTTATATCTTCTAAAATATCGGTAGCACTTTCTCCAGGTGTTTTCATATCTGCGGTAATCTGAATCTCTCTCTTACCACTTAAATGGTTAATAGCAATATCTCCTCGTTCTATTTCATAGGTTGCTAATTCAGAAAAAGGAACTCGATTTCCGGTAGGTGTTAACACGCGCATATCGTCTAAATTCTTAATAGAAGACCTGTCTTTTTTATTGTAACGTACCCATACTTTTATTTCATCTTGTCCTCTTTGAAAACGTTGTGCCTGAGACCCGAAGAAAGCAAAACGAACTTGACTCATTACAGATTGCAAGTTTAAACCTAAAAGATACGCATTGTCTTTTAACTTAATACGAACTTCTTTTATACCTGCTGGATCATTGTCTGAAATATCTTTTAATAAGCTGTTTTTTTCTAGCTCTTCTTTTAATAGTTTTTTTACTGCTTTTAGTTCAGAGATATTATTTCCAAGTAATGAAACCGCAACAGGGCTTCCTCCAAAATTTCCTCCAGAACCAAAAGTTAAACTTTCTGCGCTATAAACTTTACCAACCTTTTCTCTAATTGCATTGGTGATTTCTGGTGAAGAAAATTCTCTTGATTCACCAGGTAAAAGGTTAATTGTTAGCGTAGCATTTGCTGTTCCAGGGCCAACTCTTTTTATGATATTTTGCACAACTCTTTCTTTGCCTGTTTGTTTTTCTGTAAACTCATCACTAACCAGCCAAACATTATCTTCAATTGAGGATATTATAGAATCTGTAATTTTATCATTTGTACCTTGAGGCATTTTTAAATTTACCTGAATTCGGTCACTTGCAACAGAAGGAAAAAATGATGTCTTTACGGTTCCGCCGCCAATTGCACCAAAACTAAAGGTTAATAATGCAATCGGAATTGCAAACGCCAACATTTTATATTTTAAACAAAAACTTAAAAATGGAACAAAATAAGTATCTCTAACAAAGACTAATAAACCATCTGCTTTTTTATTTATATTTTTAAAAAAAGCATCAAATTTATTTGATTTTTTTTCAATTCCTTGCGCTTCATTTTTTCTAGAAAGAGCTTTTGAGTGTGCAATGTGCGCAGGTAAAATAATTAAAGCTTCTATTAAAGAAACACTTAGGGTTAGCAATACAATTGTAGAAACTTCTCCAAAGAAACTTCCAATTCTTCCATCAACAAAAAAGAAGGTGGAAAAAGCAATTATAGTCGTTAAAATTGCAGAAACTATTGGCGGAATTACCTCCATAGTTCCGTCAATTGCAGCACGAATTTTAGACTTTCCTAGATCGTAATAATGATGGTAAATATTTTCCCCAATTACAATTCCATCATCTACCAAAATACCAATTACGATAATCATTCCGAAAAGTGATAAAACATTAATTGTTACTCCTAACTGTGCAGCAAAGATGAACATTCCTAAGAAAGAAATTGGCAATCCAAAAGCTACCCAAAAAGCTAACCTTGCGTTTAGAAATAATGCTAAAAAAACTAAAACTAATAAAATTCCTACAACTCCGTTTTCAATTAATAATTGAGTTCTTTGATTTAAAGTTATAGAAGAATCACTCGAGATATTTAATGTTACATTACTGTTTTGTTGATTAAATTTATAGATGTATTCTTTAATTTGATCTGCAGAAGACACCAAGTCTTCGTTATTGGTATTACTTACCGTAACATCAATTGCAACATCTCCATTGTAATAAATTCTGTCTGGTGTTTCTGACCAAGAATCTTTAACTTCTGCAATATCTTTTAACCGAATAATGTTTCCTGCGGAAGTAGTTCTAACAATAATATTTTGTAGTTCTACGCCATAGTAAGATCTGTTTCTGGCTCTAATTAAATAATCTTCGTCTGCTGTTTTTATGTTTCCTCCTGTAATTAAAAGGTTGGTGTTTCTAACAGCGTTTGTAACTTCTGAAATTGACAATCCGTAAGCTCTTAAATCGTTTTCTCTTACAGAAATATCAATTTCTTCAGCAGGAAAACCTGATAATGAAACTTGCGAAATTCCTTCTAAACTTCTTAAATCATTTTCTATGGTTCTTGCATAATCTTTTAAAGATTTTAGAGACAAGCCTTCTCCACTAATTGTAAAACTAATTGTTGGTCTAACGCTTTCAACTTTTGCAATAACAGGTGGTTCCATTCCTGAAGGAAAAGAAGGAACTCTATCAACTGCATTTTTAACATCTGATAAAACAATGTCTATATTTTTGCCTTTTACAACCTCTACATTTACTGATGCAGAATTTTCTCTAGACACAGAAGTTACTCTTTCTACACCCACAATTCCTTTTAAGTTGTCTTCAATTTTTAAAACAACTCCCTCTTCTATTTCTTCTGGTGAAGCACCAGGATAAGTAAGGTTTATGCTTATTAGCTGCGAATCAACTAAAGGAAAAAACGAGGACTTCATTCCTAATGCTCCTAAAATTCCAAATGCTACAAACGCAATAATAAAAACGTTAACAGCTACTGGATATTTGATGAAATATGTGATTATTTTTTTCATCTTTTATTGCTTTTTTTGAGTTTTAACAACCATACCGTTAAATGCTCCTGGTACAGATTGTGTTAAAATAAAAGTATCATTTGATAGCCCTTTTACAACTACTGTTTCTGCGTTAAAATAAACAGGATTTACTTCTATTAATTGCAAAATAGTGTCTTTAACTGTATAAAGACTATTGTTATTTAGAAGAAGTTTTCTAGAAACTTCGATTGCATTTTGTTCTGCCTTTGCAACCAGATTTGCTTCTAAATACATACCATCTTTTAAATCTCTGTGCGCAACTTCAATAAAGACCTTAATGGTTTGAGACGCTAAATCTACTTTTCCGTTTACACGGATTACTTTACCTGAGTATGTTTTTGTTCTTTCTAAATTTGTTAACGAAACAGTATTGCCTATTTTTAATAAATCTGCAAAAGCCGCATTGATAGAAACTTCCATTTCAAAAATAGACGGATCTATAAATTCACCTAACTTTTGACCCGCTCTAACAAGCGTGCCCTCAGAAACAAAAGTTTCTGTTAGAACTCCTTTATAGGGTGCTTTTATAGTGTATTTCTTTAAACGAACTTCTAAGTTTTTAATATTAAAATATCCAGTTGTAATTCCTTTTCCAGAAACAAAATACTTTTCTTTATCTGACGTAAAGCTAGGTAGTTTTGGTGTTGGCTTATTTAAATCAAATTCATTTAAATAGGTTTGCCATTTAGAAAAAGCTTCAGGAAAATCTAACCTAATATCTGGCATTATTGCTGTAATGCTATTAATTAAGTTACTTTTTTGTGACTGAAGACTCGCGTAAAACTCATCACTATTTACGTTTAATAGTATTTCATTTTCTAAAAAATTTACACCTGCTTTAAACTCTTTTTTTGAGCTGTGTAAAACACCTTGAACTTCAGAAAAAAGTTCGATCTTATTTTTTGCAACCAAATTACCACTTGCCTTAATTACAATTGGAATTTCTTGATTCTGTACCTGCTCTACAAAAACCGTTTTTATTGATTTATTAAAAGTTGGCTTTGGTTTTTGTTTGTTATCAATCATATATTTTGCTAAAAAAAAAGCTGCAATAATTAATAATACGCCTGCTACTGAAAGTATAATTTTTCTCATGCTAGTTGGTTATAAAGTCTGTAATGTTAGTTCGAAATTGGTTTGTATTTTTTTTAATAATAAAATCATGGTTTCTTTTTCTTTTTTGGAGATGTTTTTTTCTATAGTATCTATTGTCTTTTGAATAACAGGCCTTGTTTTTGCAAACATTTCTTTTCCTACATTAGTAATAAAAACCATATTTATTCGCTTGTCTTCTTTGCTTTTTTTTCTTTTGATGTATCCTTTTTTTTCCATTTTCACCAATAATCTTGTTAAAGAAGATTTATCCCTGGAGGTTAAAAAAGCTAACTCATTTTGATGGATACCATCATTTAAAAAAAGATTTTTTAAAATAATGATTTGCTCTTTGGTAACATCTAATTTTTTTAATTTGATTTCTTCATGTAAATAATAGTCAATTACCTTCATAGTTCTGCCAATCCATGGGCCAACAGAGTTTTCAAAATCTATTTCAATTTCTTTAGATATCATATAATGCAAAAATACTGATAGTTGCATGTGCAACTATCAGTATATCGTTAAAAATTCGTTAAGATTCTTAAATACTACAACTAGCTTCCCCTTTTTTTACTCCTAATTTTATCAGAATAGTTTCTAATAAACACCATTTGGTAAATGCAGACTGAATTAAATTTACGCCAATAAAAACCGTAAACCACAACCAGTTTTCATTTACATAAGTTGTTAAAACAACACTTAACAACACCATTGCACCTACTATAACTCTAAAATATTTGTTTAACATTTTCTTAATTTTTTTTATGTTTATATAAATTTCTCTATCGGAACCACAACCGCTTTTATAGGATTGTTTGTTTCTAAATTAGCATTGAATTCTTTGAGAAGCACAAACAAATTCTCACTATTTTCTTCGGATGTAAAAGAAAAAAAAAGCGAAGATTCATTACTAGCTTTTTCTCCAGAAAACCAATTAGAGGCTACCAACACAGAAGCACTGTTTTTATGCCCGTCAATACCAGACTCACTAAAATTTTCGATGTTTGCTTTCTTAAAAAGCGCAATTACTTCTGTATGAAATGCTGCTACGGCTGTTACAATTATTAATTTCATATGCGTTTATTTATAGTTTTTCTTTTCAATCATATAATATACCAACGGAACAACAATTAATGTTAATACGGTAGAAACAATAGTTCCGCCCATTAGTGAAATTGCCAATCCTTGAAAAATTGGATCAAACAAAATAACAAATGCACCAATTACAACGGTTCCTGCAGTTAATAAAATAGGAGTTGTTCTTACTGCGCCTGCTTCTATTGCTGCTTGTTTTAACGGCACACCTTCTGCGGTTCTTAGGTTGATAAAATCGATTAATAAAACCGAATTCCGAACCATTATTCCTGCCAAAGCAATCATTCCAATAAAAGAAGTTGCTGTAAAAAAGGCGCCCATCATCCAGTGTCCTAAAATAATTCCTATCAATGATAAAGGAATGGCAACCATCATTACTACAGGTGCTTTAAAGTTTTGAAACCATCCTACAATTAAGATATAAATCAAAATAATAGCTCCTAAAAAGGCGATTCCCAAATCTCTAAAAACCTCTAAAGTTATTTGCCATTCTCCATCCCATTTAACGGTATAATCATCTTCA
This sequence comes from Polaribacter sp., assembly GCA_029238315.1. Lineage (GTDB taxonomy): Bacteria > Bacteroidota > Bacteroidia > Flavobacteriales > Flavobacteriaceae > Polaribacter. The sequence goes on from JAQWGI010000033.1 coordinate 58,623, forward strand.
TAATCTGGTTGCCCCAAATACATTTCATTCAATTTATACCCTTCTGGAAGTTTAATTTGTTGTAACTTTTTTTCCATTCCTAAAATTGCATATGCAGGGCTCTCTAATTGACCAGCCATGTCTGCCATCACATACACAACACGCTTTTGGTTTTTTCTATAGATGCTTTTTGCACTTTCAGTTTCTTTAATATCAACCAAATCTGCAATAGGAACCATAGTGCCTAATTCTGAGGTTATTTTTAACTGAGTAAGATCTTGTGTGGTCGATTTTTCTTTCTCATCTAAAGACAACACCAACCCAATTTGATCTACGGCAGCTTCATCGTACAACGTTGTAATTGAGCTGTTAGAAAGTGCCATGTTCATTGTATAAGCAATTTGCTGTGGTGCAACGCCATACAACATCGCTTTTTCTTTGTTGATGTTAAATTGATACTCTTTTTGAGCTGCTTCTACCATCCAATCTACATCTACAACATCGTCTGTATTTCTTAGAATTTGCTGAACTTCGTTTGCAATTTTTATTTGCTCGTTATAATCAGGTCCGTAAACCTCCGCAACAATCGTAGATAAAACAGGAGGTCCTGGCGGAACTTCTACCAATTTTACATTCGCGTTGTATTTTGCCGCTATTTTTTGAATTTCTGGTCTAAACAACTTTGCAATGTCATGACTTTGTGCTATTCTTTCACCTTTATCAATTAAATTTACCTGAATATCTGCCATATTGCTTCCACCACGCAAATCGTAATGACGCACCAAACCGTTAAAAGTTATTGGTGCAGAAGTGCCTATATAATTTTGATAATTAACCACTTCTGGCCTTGTAGATAAGTATTGTGCTATCTCTTGTGTTACAACAGCAGTTCTTTCTAAAGTAGTACCTTCTGGCATATCAATAACCACCTGAAACTCGTTTTTATTATCAAAGGGCAACATTTTTACGGCAACAGAATTTGTTAAAAATAAGCCCATTGTTGCAATTAATACTGCAAATGTTCCGCCTAAAAATAACCAACGTTTTTTACTGTTTTCTAACAATGGTCTTTCTAACTTGTTGTAAGCTCTATAAATAAAAGTGTCTTCTAAAGGTTTTTCTGCCTTTTCTGGCTGTCCTTTCTTATCTTTTTCTCTTAAGAAAATGTATCCTAAATAAGGTGTTATTGTAAGAGCCACAAATAAAGATAAAATCATTGCTATTGATGCTCCTATTGGCATTGGCGCCATGTAAGGACCCATTAAACCAGATACAAAAGCCATTGGCAACACAGAAGCAATTACCGTAAAGGTTGCTAAAATTGTTGGGTTTCCTACTTCGTTAATTGCATACAAAGCTGCTTGTTTAAATGGCAGTCGCTTCATTTTAAAATGACGGTGCATGTTTTCTGCAATAATAATAGAATCATCAACCACAATTCCGGTTACAAACACCAACGCAAATAAGGTAATTCTATTCAATGTATAATCTAACATATAATAGCTTAATAGCGTTAATGCAAAAGTAATTGGCACTGATAAAAACACCACTAAACCACCACGCCAACCCATGGCCAACATTACTACTAAAGTTACAGCAATGATAGATCCAATAAGGTGTAACAACAATTCTGATACTTTATGAGATGCTGTTTCTCCGTAATTTCTAGTCACCTCTACATGTACCGCATCAGGAATTAATGTGCTTCGTAAATTGGCTACTTTGTCGAGTACTTTTTCTGAAATTTTCATGGCATCTGCGCCTTTTCTTTTGGCTACAGAAATAGTAACTGCTGGATATTCTGATTGATACGTTTGGTTTTTTTCACTTGCGTTACCAAACCCTAAACTCACATAGTTTTTAGGAATTTCTGGACCATCTAAAATACGTGCAATCTGCTTTAAATAAATCGGTCTGTTTTGTTGCACACCAACCACTAAGTTTTCTACATCTTCTACAGTTTCTAAAAACCTACCCGTAGTTACCAAAAGTTCGTTGTCATTTTTATCAAAACTACCCGAACTTAACTGGGTGTTATTTGCTTGAATCATTTTAGAAACAGACAAGAAGTCTAGACCACTTTCTGCCATTTTATCTTTGTCTAAAACAACGCGCAATTCTCTGCTTCTACCTCCAATTTTATGAGTAATAGAAACATCATTTATTTTCTTAATTTCATTTTCTAATTCACCTGCAAGCAAGCTTAATTGATAATCATCATAACTCTCACTCCAAAGTGTTAATCCAAGCATTGGCACATCATCAATAGCACGCGTTTTAACTAATGGAAACGTAACGCCTTTTGGCATTTGATCCATGTGTTTGTTAATTTCATTATATAATTTTACAAACGATCTTTCAATATCTTCGCCTACATAAAACTGCACAATAACCATGGCTTTTTCTTTCATAGAAGTGGCATACACATACTCTACCCCTTTTATGTTAGAAATCAATTTTTCTAAAGGCTTTACAACTCTAGATTCTACTTCTGTAGGACTTGCGCCTGGATATCCCACAAAAATATCTGCCATTGGCACATCAATCTGTGGTTCTTCTTCACGCGGAATTAAAAACGAACTATACACTCCAACAACCATAAACACCAGCATTAACAACACTGTAAGTTTAGATTGCATAAAGATTTTTGCTATTTTCCCTGCAATACCTTCTTTCATTTTATTATCTATTTTGGGCGTTTTAACAGGCTATTCGTTACAATCTTTTTTCTTGTGCTGAATTAATTTCAGCCTCTTTCTATTTAAGCTAAATGCATTTTTGAAAGAGATACTGAATCGTGTTCAGCATTAAAAAAAGGATTTTCACTACTACCCTTAACGCAACTTGTTAGTTATTGAATTGTAATTTTAGCCCCATTAAACAATTTTCCTTTGGCAAAAAGAATGTAAGATTCTCCTAAAGAAAGACCCGATAATACTTCTACTTGATCTCCGTAAGTTCTACCCAATCGCAGCCATCTTAAAATGGCTGTTTTGCTTTCACTTACCGTATAAATACCTGCTAATTGACCGTTGGTTACAATAGCTGATTCTGGCACTAAAACCATAGTTGCTTTTAATATTTTTTGCATCGGAAACTGAACCGTTGCAAACATTCCAGATAACATATTGGCAGGCTTTTTATCTAATTCAATTTTTACCAAATATTGCCCACCTGTATATTTTGCAGAAGTACTTACTTCTACTACTTTTCCGGGAACTGTAGCATTTATCGATTTTACCAAAACACGTACTTGTGCTCCGTTTTTAATTTGTGCTATTTCTGTTTCTGGAACCATGGCCACAACTTCAAAATCCGTCGGGTTTTCTACACTAATTAATGGCATACCAGGAGAAGCCATATCGCCATTTTCTATGTTTTTACTTGTAATAATTCCGCTAAATGGCGCTGTAATATCGCTATATACAAATTGTGCGTTTACTTCATTTTTTTGCTGATTGGCTGCTTCAAGAGCTGCTTTTGCCATTTGGTAATTTACCGTCATGTCGTCCATTTCTTTCTGACTAACACTACTTGTTTTAAAAAGATTCTGAAAACGCTTGTAGTTTTTTTCTGCATTCTTAAAAGCAACTGCTGCTTGAGTAATTCTCGCGTTTACTTGTGCTTTTTTAGCTTCTAAATCTGCATTATTAATCGATACAAGCAATTGTCCTTTTTTAACTTTATCACCGATAGCAACATGTACTTTATCTACAGAACCCATCATTCTGGTGCTAAGAGAGGTACTGTTAACAGCTTGTGTTTTTCCGCTTACAGACAAATAAGAACTGTTTTGCTGCTCTGTAACATTAGCAACTTTTACAGAGATTGCTGGTGTTGTATTTGCAATGGCTTTTTTGTCTTCGCTACCACAACTTGTTACAAACAAAGATGCCGATGTTACGATTAGAATGTTTAAATATTTTTTCATTGTTGGTGTTTGTTTAAGTCTAAATTTTAATTTCTGGTCTCTATTTTCTTATTTCTCTTCCTACTGTTTGGTTAAAAAGTCTAAATAAGCTTGGGTAAAATTATATTGATAAATTGTTTGATAATAAGCCAATTCTTTTTGAGCAAACTGTGTTTCTGACACTAATAAATCGGCCGTTTTTTCTAAACCTTCTTTAAATCTATTTTTTCTAATTCTTAATGATTCTTCAGATTGTTGTAGAGCTAATTTGTTTAATTCCAAACTGTTTTTTGCATCTGCTAATTGTCTTTTTGCTTTCTGAAACTCTAAATTGCTTTTAGCAACATATTGATTGTAAGACAACTTTGATTTTTCTAGAGCTGCTTTGCTTTTTTGTGCTTTTCCAAAACGTTGCGATCCTTTAAAAATATCCCAACTTAATTGTGCGCCAATTAAGTATCCGTTTGCGGCTCCTTGCAACAACTTATTATCATACATTTCATAACTTCCAAAAGCATTTAAACGAGGTAAAAAAGCCATTTTATCTGCTTTGTTTAAAGCCTCGTATCCTTTTTTGGCCAATTGCATTGCTTTTATATCTGCTCTGTTTTCAGAAATAAGTATCGGTTCTTTATCAAAAGAAACAACCGTTAATTCTTCAGACGGTTTGTAAACCACATCTTCTTTTGTTTGCATCAAAAAAGACAAATAATTAGAAGCGTTTTGCATATTACTTTTTGCAACTTGTAACTGATTTTTAACTTCTGTAACTCTTATCGCTACACTTAAAACGTCTGCTTTTAACATAAAACCTTGCTGTAAATTATTGGTTGCAATTTTCTGATGCACCTCAGCTGTTTCTAATGCTTTTTCTAACACACCTATTGCTTTATATGCCAACTGTAATTGCATGTAGGCTTGCAAAACTTCTAATGCCATGTAATCTGTAGTTCTTTCTGTTTTTAAAGACATCGCTTCCATTTTAGATTTGGCTGCTTTTCTTTGATAAAAACCATCTAAATTGATTAAAGGCTGCTGAATTTCAATCTTAGTTGCAAAATTCTGAGTCTGTGTAGGATTGTTTAACAGGGCTGGATTAAAATCATTCTGAGTTAAAATACCTTGATTTAATTTAGAACCAAAAGCCATTAACGGATTTGTGGTAGAAATACCTGTATGGCTAGCTGTAATATTTGGTAAAAAAACCGCGTTGGTTTGTTTGTAATCTGCTTTTGCAGCATAAAACTCTTGTAACGAAATTTTTAAGGCTAAATTATTTTTCTTTAGGTTTGATATAACTTCTGCCTTGCCAATAGAAATAATTTCTTGTGCTGCTAAAGAATTAGATAACAGTAATAAAATTATTGGAATACTTTTAAGTATATTTTTCATTTGTATTGTTTTTACTACCGCAAAATTAAAGTGTTTAAACACTTCTTTAAGTAACATTAGTTACACGTCTAACTTAGGTCCTTGTCTTATCTTTGTGTGGCAAAAAGCTTTTAAATAAAATTTATCTAATTGATTTTTCTAACTAAAAATAAAACCCTTTTTTACGCTATTTTTTTAAGCAGCCTTGTCTTATACAATATGCTAAGAGTTTCTTTTACATACCTATATTACTCTATTGATCCTATTGGTTTTATTCAAGAGTTGTGTGAAAATAAAGACCAACCAGAATTACAATGTAACGGTAAATGTCATTTAAAAAAAGTTACAGAAAGCAGTAAAAACTCAGAAAAAGCACCAACTCAAATAATTGATTTTAAAGATGTTTTGCTTTACAAACAATCTAATGTTAGTAGTATTACAAAAGTTGATTATACCTACAGCAAAACTTTTTTTAATGCTAAAAATCACTACAAATACTTAGCAATAAGGACAAGTTTTCGTCCGCCAGAAGTCTAGTTTTTATAAAAAAAATAAATACTCCTTATCAAAATATAAGGGTATAACATCTTACATAAAAACTAAATAATTAAAAATGAGAATAATTTTTAGCACGCTCTTGTGTGCATTAATAACTAGTGTTTCTTTTTCACAAGAAAAAAAGGATATTAAAAGAGATACCATAAAGAGAATACAATTAGACGAAGTAATTGTTACCGGAAAACTAAAAACAGATCCTATACACACTATTGTGTCAAATAAATATGATAAAAACGTTGTACAACCTAAAAATGTTGCCGATTTATTTAATAGTATCAACGGATTTTCTGTAATTAAAAGAGGTAATTACGCAATTGACCCTTCATTTAGAGGTAGCCAATATGAACAGTTAAATATACAATATGATGGTGGTACAAAAGCGATGCATGCATGCCCAAATAGAATGGACCCGATTACAACTCATATCATTCCTGAAGAAATTTCGAAAATAGAAATTATTAAAGGGCCATACACAGTTCGATACGGCGCAACTTTTGGAGGTGTTATAAATATGGTTTCAAAAAAACCTAATTACTTAGAAAATGGGTTTCATGGTAAAATATCATCTGGATTTGAAACCAACGGAAACGCCACCGTTAACATGTTACAATTGCAATATATTAAAGAGAAATATGATGTGGTAGGTAATTTTGGATATCGCAATTTTGGAAACTACCAAGATGGAAGCAATACAGAAATACCCGCTTCTTTTTTAAGTACAGATTATGGCTTAAAAATGGGGTATAACTTTACAGATGCAGAGCGCATACAAATTCAATGGAGACAATCTTTTGGTAGAGATGTTTTACACGCTGGTTTGCCAATGGACACTGAATATGACAATAGTAGTATTGCATCAATAGACTATAAAAAATCTGATTTAAAAGGGGTTTTTAAAAGCATCTCTGTAAAAGGATATTACAGTTTTGTAGACCATTTAATGACCAATACCAAAAGACCTACTTTTATGATGATGGAAGCCTCATCTGCTGTTGAAGCAACTACAAAAGGAGGGAAAATAGAACTAAATTGGCAACCGTCTAAAAATATTGATGTTTTTAGTGGTTTAGATGCTATGTTGGTTCATAGAGACGGAGGCAGAAATCGTCTTGTGAAAATTATGAATGGCAATACCTTACCAGCTCCAAAAGAATTTAATGATAAGGTTTGGCAAAATTCTTATGTAAATGATTTTGGAATTTTTACAGAAGCAAAGTGGTTGTTTAAAGAAAATCATTTAATTACTGCAGGTATTCGATATGATAGAGTGGTTTCTGATAGTAAAGATCCGGAAGCAGATTTTGCTGCTCTTTATAATTTAAGACAACGTACAGAAAATAACATTAGTGCTAATGTATCTCTCAAAAAAAATATTTCGAATAACATAACTTTAGAGGCTGCTTTTGGGCGTGGAGTTAGATCTGCAAATATGATAGAACGCTTTATCAATCATTTTACAATAAACCAAGATCCTTATGAATATATAGGAAATCCAAACCTAAAGGCAGAAGTTAATAACCAGTTTGAAATTGGCTTTAAAGCAAAGAACACTAGCAACAATATTAAATTTGCAGGTTCTGTATTCTATTCTGATTTAGAAAACTTGATTGTTGGTATTGTAGATCTATCTAAAACTAGAAAATTTATGCCCACAGCACAACCTGTAAATCCGAAGGTATTTAGAAATTTAGACAGTGCATACAAAACAGGTTTCGAGGCTTCTTTTGAAGCTAACTTTTTAGAAAATTATTTTGTAACCTCTGAAATAGCATATGTATATGCTAAAAATAAAGATTTAAATGAATCTTTGCCTTTAACACCGCCTTTAAATGCACGTATTATTTTTGGTGTTAAAAAACCAAATTATTGGGCCAATTTACAATACAATATTACCAGTAGCCAAGATGAAATTGCACCTAGTTTTGGTGAAACAAGAACAGAGGGCTATCAAACATTAGATATTCGCTTTGGATTTACACCTTTTAAAAATGCAAGTCTTGGTGTTGCTGCTATCAATGTTTTTGATAAAACATACCGCAATCATTTAAACTTCAGCTTTAACAACCAGGCTGGTTTTGAGAACATACCAATTACAGAACCTGGTAGAAATTTAACCGCTTTTTTTCAGTATAGTTTTTAAACAAAAATTGGGCATTAAAAAATTAATGCCCAATTTTCAACAACTAAAACTAACTAAACTTGTTATTTCTTTTCTACACGAGTTCCACCATGTCCGCTTGCAACCACAATCATAATTTTAAGACTTAAATAGATAAATTTAAAAAACTGAATAATTGGGTTCATCATTTTAAAGCGCTGGTATTTTGATATTCTTTGTGTCATTTCACTAATTTTTATAAGTTATTTATACATTTTAACCGTTTATATTACTCTGGAATTAACCACCAAAACGGACGCATTTTAGCTTTATAGATAAAAGCATAATGCAATGCTAATTTAAGCCAATGGCCTGCTAAACCTATTTCACCAAAAGTTTTCCCTAGTTTTCTTCCTTGTGTGTTTGGGTATTTTTCATAATCTGGCACAATAGGATATGTGGTAATACTAACTCCACTTCCTTGTGTAAACCCGTAACCAGCAGAAGCGATACAAGCTGCTCCCATATTACCTAAACTACCTTTATGACTTAAAGACTCTTTACCACTTTTTATTGTATCTATAATGTTGTCTGCAACCAATTTAGCTGTAATACCAGAAGGCATACCTGTTCTAGGGGGTGCTGGAGAAATAACGGTACCGTTTTTACTTTTTCTAGGTTTAGAAATTGCATGTGGAGGTGCAAAGGCAATGCCTGGCGCAAAGATATTTTGATAGGTTGGATTTTGATAAGTTTCTGGCCAATCCTTTACAGACCATTCTTCATAAGGCTTTGGGGAATAATCGGCATCTACAATCATAAACCCTTTAAAGAGCTTTTCTGTAATATCATCTTCATTTTTATCAAAAGCTTTAAAATCATGTCCAGAAAATGCAGGAATTAACATGGCAAAATCATAGGTCTCTGTTTTATATGCACCCTCTAAATTCTCATAATGCGCTATACCATCTTCAATTTTATTTACACCGGCTCCTAAAATCCATTTAATACCTCTGTCTTCAAAAATCATCTCTACCATTTCGTAAGACTTGAGCGTCATACTACCATAACTTAGTAGCATTCCGTCCATTCCAAAATCACCTAATTTATGTTCGTTTGAAATCCAAATAATCTCAGCCATCTCTCTTACCTTATGACGACGCAATTCTTGTTCTACGTTTAAAATATACTCAAATGCAGCGCCCTGACAAGTAGAAGAGCTATGACCTGTACCAATAAGGATTTTTACTTTTTTACCAGTTTTCATTTCACTAATTAAGGCTTTTAATCCCTGCCAAGCATGATCTGCATGGCCATATGTACAAACAGAATAGGTTTTATTTTCTCCAGGAATTAAACCTTCTGTAGCTTCAAAATTTAATTTTGGGCCCGTTGCATTTATAAGATAATCATACGTGATTTTTTCTTGTTGTCCTTTTTTATCTCCTGTAACATATTCTGACAAAACATAAGGTTTAGATTCATTTTTATCTCCTTCTGGAAAAAATGAAATGGCCTTTGCTTGTTTGTATCCAATTCCTTTCTTTTTATACAAAGGTGCTAGTGGAAATAAAATTTCTTTAGATTTCATCCTACCAATTCCAACCCAAATATTTGAAGGTATCCATTGATAATTGCTATTCGGAGAAACTACAACAACTTCGTGTTCTTTAGATAGTTTTCGTCTTAAGTGTGATGCTGCAACATGTCCTGAAATTCCAGCACCTAAAATGAGTATTTTTGACATTTATTTTAATTTTTAATAAAAGTAATCACAAAAACACTCATTTTTAGTAACTTATGTTACATAAAGACAGCTAATTAGTAAGTCTTAATAACTGGTATCATCTAACTTTACTTTACCATTAAATGTTTTGTATAAGAAAACAAAATACCCCGCCAACAAAGGAGCGCCAATAGCAACAATTGTAAGCATAATACCCAACGATTTTTGAGAAGATGCTGCGTTATATATAGTAACACTAAAAGACGAACTTACAGTAGAAGGAAGTAATACAGGGTATAACTGAAACGCTACTAACATTAATAAAAAAGCCATTGTTAATGACGAAAATATCAATGCAAAACCATACTTTTTCTTAGAGATTAGCCTTGGTATATTTGCTACTGATAAGAAAGAAAGCAAGGGTAAAATAAAAAATATGGGGGTTTCTTTAAATTTATCTGTAACACCAGGTACAAATATTAAAGTATATAATGAGGTTATTGAAAAACTAATTAGAAAAAAAATCATTCCTTTTTTTAATAAAAAAGTAAGTCTAGCATGCAGTCTACCCTCTGTTTTAAGTAATAAGAAAATGGCTCCTTGTGTCATAAATATAGACAAAGTAGTAAACCCTACCATAATTGCATACGGACTTAAAAATGAAAAGAAAACACCGCCTTTGTAAGAGAAGTTATCATGCAACTCAAACCCTTCTAACACATTACCCAAAACAACACCTAGTAAAAAAGCAATTAATGTATTGGATATAAAATAAATAATATCCCACGTTTTACGCCACCAAAGCATTTTTTCTGAGCTTCTAAATTTGATAGCGCTAGACCTTAAAACCAACAACATTAAAAACAACATAAAAGGAATGTACATTGCAGACAACATGGTTGCGTACATTACAGGAAAACCAGCAAACAAAGCACCACCTCCAATAACTAACCAAACTTGGTTTGCGTCCCATAAAGGCCCAATTGCATTAATAGCAATTCTTCTGCTTAAGTCTTTCTTAAAAAACAAATGCCAAGCTCCTGCACCATAATCAAAACCCTCTAAAATTGCATAACCAGAAAATAATAATCCTACTACTAAATACCAAAGCGTTGGATAATCTATACCCAAAAAAGTTTCTAATTCTTGCATTTTAATTGATTTCTAAAGGGTTAATAGCTTCATTATAAGGTCCTGATTTTATCTTCTTATTCATAGAATATAAGAATAAAAGCAATAGAAAACTGTAAACGACCATAAACAGAATTAAAGAAAAAAGAATCTGATTTGCAGAAACCTCTTGAGAAAAACCTTCACTAGTTTTTAGATGTCCATACACAATCCATGGTTGTCTACCCATTTCTGCAGCAAACCAGCCTACTTGATTGGCAATTTGTGGCAATATTACAGAAAAAGCAAAAATTTGAAGCAACCATCTTTTGTCAAAAAGCTTACCTCGCCACCATAAATAAGAGGCATACAATGTTAATGCAATTAAGAACATTCCTATAGAAATCATAATATGATAAAATTGAAATACAGCATTTACCTGACTTGGCTGTTCATCTTTAGGAAATGCATTTAAACCTGTAATTGGGGCTTTAAAATCTTGATGCACTAAAAAAGACAATCCTCCTGGTATTCCTAGCCCTGTTACTTTTTGAGTTTCATTATCTACCCATCCGAAGAGATATAAATCGGCCGGAGCAGATTTGTCATAATGCCCCTCTAATGCCGCTAATTTAGCTGGTTGATTTTTAGCAACGCCATCTGCAGAACTATGTCCAGATAATAATTGAGAAAACGAAACTATTGTTGCAACTAATAGCGCAATTTTAAAACCTTTTTTAGAAATAGCTACATACCTACCTTTTAAAAGATAATAAGCATGAACGCTTAAAACTAAAAAAGCTCCTGCTAAAAAGGCTCCTTGCCAAACATGGATAATTCTGTCTACACTTGATGGATTAAATACCATTTGCCAAAAATCTGTAACTTCGGCTCTTGCATTAAACCCTTCGCCAACAATATGATAGCCCGCTGGTGTTTGTTGCCAACTATTGGCTACCACAATCCAAACAGCAGAAAACATAGAGCCTAAGAAAACACCTATCGTAGAAATAAAATGAACCCTGGGTGAAACTCTATTCCAACCAAAAAGTAAAACGCCTAAAAACGTACTTTCTAACCCGAAAGCAAACAAGCCTTCTGCTGCTAAAGCACTACCAAAAATATCACCAACATATCTAGAGTAAACGGCCCAATTGGTACCAAATTCAAACTCCATTATAATTCCTGTTGCAACTCCAATACCAAAAGTAATGGCAAATATTTTTAACCAGAACCGGGTTAAAACTTCGTAGTGTTTGTTACCTGTTTTAAGATACAAGCCTTCAGTTATTACCATTATTAAACCGATACCAATACTTAAAGGTGGGTATATATAATGAAAGGCAATCGTAAAGGCAAATTGAATTCTTGCTAATATTTCAACATCCATAATGTTACTTTTTAATCTGTTTATTCTTATTTATATTGACAGTTTCACAAACAGTTCCATCCCTTGTCTATTTGGATAAGAGTTGTAACTAGGTTGCATTTGTATGCTCTTAAAAAAAGGAGTAAAATACGTTAAATACTCTTTTTGATTGCCGCCAAAAGGTGGATGCTCTTCGTTTAAATCCGCCTCAAAAAGCAACCCAACCAATAGCCCTTTTGGTGCTAAAAGCGTTTGCATTTTTTCTGCATAGTTTGGTCTTAATGCTGGATCTAAAGCACAGAAAAAAGTTTGTTCAATAATTAAGTCAAACGAGCCCTTTAGCTCAAAAAAATCTCCATGAATTAATTGTGCCTCAGGAAAGTTTGGAACTCTTTTTTGTATGTTTTCCAGTGCACTTATTGCCAGGTCTACTACAAAAACATTTTTAAAACCTTTGTTAAAAAGATACTCGGCCTCGTAAGAGTTTCCGGCTCCCGGAATTAAAATGGAAAGCTCGTTGTTTTCTAACTGGTCGAAATAAGCTTTTAACGGTGGCGAAACTTCACCCAAATCCCAACCTGTTTTATTTTGCTGGTATTTATTTTCCCAAAAAACTTCATTAAAGAGCATCTTTCATATTTTGCAATAATTTATTCTTTTTTCTTTTTATCTGTAGACATTAACAAGAAAACAGCTGCAACTAAGCCAACGCAAACAACAGCAAAAACTCCGATTAAAATGGTTCCGTTTGTCCAAGAAACTAAAGGTATATTTTGTAACATTTTATATTGATTTTATACTTCAAAAATCTAATAAAGATCTCATTTAAAACATGACGGATATCATCTTTTTAATTGCTGTGTGCTTTTATAATGCTTGTTAACTCGTTTTTTTGCAAGACACCAGACTGTCTCCAGCACTGCTCTCCTTTTTTAAATAAAATAAGTGTTGGCACTCCTTTTACTTGATATTTAGCTGCTAAACTTTGATTTTTATCAACATTAATTTTAATAATAGAAACAGCTTCTCCTATTGCGTCTTTGACTTCTTTTAAAATAGGGTTCATCATTTTACAAGGACCACACCACTCTGCAAAAAAATCTACTAAAACAGGTTTGTCTTTATTTATAATTTCTAAAAACTTACTCATACAAATGAATTTTATTTATTAAAAGTAACACTCCAAATACCTCTTACTTGATTTTCTGAATATCCAAACGCTAAATCTTGTGGATATAATTTATGAATTTGTGTTAAGGTTGATGATTTAATTTCTTCACCAGGTTTTCCATGGCATTGTAAACACATATTATTTGTTTTAATCGGATAATATACCTCTACGTTATCTAAAGATTCTACAACAATAGGCTTAGATTCTTTAAGTAATCTTGCATCTTCTTTAAAGATGTTTATGTAGCCATTTTCTATATTATTTGAAACATTTTTAGGGTTTCTAGGCTTGTCCGATACTCTCTTAATAGTCGCTTTATGAACAATAGACATACTGTCTGTTAATGGATGTGCTTTAATATTACAAAATTTCAATGCCGCCAAAGTTCCTTCTTTTTGGATTTTTCCCATTAAATTTTTCCCTAATTCAGATTTTGTAGACAAAGCATATTTTAGCCCTCTTTCATCATAAGGCAAATTTTCAATAAGGCCTGCCTGATTGTCATTCATTTCCTTTTCTTTTCCTTGACCATGTTCTTCTTTTTCATGGGCATCAAACCATTCTGGTTTTTCTATCTCATTATCAAAAAGATAATCTGCAATTAAATCGATCGTTTTTTTAGGAAAAGGAGTCTTTGGCATTATTCCAAATTTTTTAATTGCTCCGGGCATTTTTGAATTCTCTTTGGATGGGTTTATAATCCAGTCTTGAATACCTTTTTTAAATTCTTCTTTAGTAACTTTAGAAGATTTGTAGTGCTTTTTCACAGCAATCATTGGTGGCGCAATTCTGTTATCGTGGCTTCCTGCTGGGTTATGACACACGTAGCAATTGGTTTCCATTAGTTTTTTTCCTGGATGTGACTGTAATTTTTTTACTTGGTTTTTAGAGGCTTTTTCATAAGTTGGTTTTTCTGAATTTTGACAACTTACAAAAAACAATACAGAAATAAGTGTAATAATTGTTCTCATTTTTTGCTGTAAAATTAAAAACATTTAACAAATACACCTGTAACATTAGTTACATAAAACTAAAGATTTAACAACGTAATTTGGTTTCTATTTAACTGAATTTCTTGTTTAATTTCTAACGCCTTTAATAAACGAGAAACTACAACTCTAGAGGTGTGTAGATCATTTGCGATCTCTTTGTGTGTTGCATGAATAACCTCGCTTCTGTTAATCATCGCTTTGTCTTTTAAATACTTTAATAAACGCTCATCCATATTTAAAAAAGCAATGGTGTCTATAGCTTCTAAAAGCTCTTGCATTCTTTCATGATAACTTTGTAAAATAAAACTTTGCCAAGATTGATAGGTATTCATCCATTCGCCTATTTTTTGAACCGGTATCATTAAAAGGATTGTTTCTACTTCTGCAACGGCTCTAATTTTACTTTTTGATTGACCTATGCAACAGGTTATTGTCATTGCACACGTATCTCCTTGTTCTATAAAATAAAGCACCAATTCATCTCCATTTTCATCTTCTCTTAAGATTTTTATGGCTCCACTAATTATTAGTGGCATAAATTTTATAGAACTACCTATATCTATTAATTCTTGACCTTCTGGCACTTTTTTATATTCGCCAACAGTAAGAATTTCTGACAATAACTCCTCTTCGAAAAGATGAGCATAATTAAAATTAAAATCTGGTTGCATTGTTCTTTTTTAGATTGCTAAAAATACAATTAAATTTTATTCTATTTAGAATAATCGTTTTTAGTAGATTGTTTTTCTTTTTGTACTTTCGGTTTATCTAAAATGAACTTTACTTGAGTTTTCGCAAAAATCAATATACATCTTTATTTTTCTCCTCAATTACAGCAGTTACTGGTACAATTTGGAGTCAGTTAGGGTGCTCAAAAAACATCTATTTTCACCCCAATTATTTACTTTCTCTTGAAAAGAACAACCCTCAAATTAAATTTTCTTATTTAGTTTTATTAGATTCAGAAAAAAAACCTGTTGCGTTTGCAAGTATTCAAACAATTGACTTTCCTTTAGATGGCATTGAAAACTCTATAAAGCAAAACTTTCACTTATTAAAGTACTTTGGAAGACGACTGGGCGTTTTTCCTAAGTTAAAACCTATTAAATTAATGGTTTGTGGAAACGTTTTTGTAAGTGGAGAACATGGTGTTTTTATTAAAGAAAATGAGAACAAACATACCGTTCTAAAAAAAGTAGTTAAAGCAATTTCTAAAGAAACTGCTTCTGAAGATATTTCTATTTACTTGATAAAAGACTTTATCAAAGAATCTTTAAATATTACAAATAAACTGCTTCATTTAAATTATTATTCGTTTAATGTAGAGACCAATATGCAGTTAATTTTAGATGAAAAGTGGCTTTGTTTTGATGACTATTTAGCTGCCATGAAAACCAAATTTAGAGTAAAAGCAAAACGCGCATTAACCCTCAGTAAAAGTTTAGTTGTAAAAGATAATTCAGAAGAAAGTATTAAAGAAATAATACCAGAAATTACCAAACTATATAAAACTGTTTCAAATAAAGCCGTTTTTAATTTAGGAGATTTTAACCCAGAAACATACAGCTCCTTAAAAAATCAATTGGGAGAAAATTACTTTTTAAAAAGCTACGAACACGAAGGTAAAGTTGTAGGTTTTATGTCTGGAATCATCAATAACACTTCTTTAGATGCACATTTTGTTGGAATTGATTATTCACTAAACAAGCAAAAAGCAATTTATCAACGTATGCTTTACGATTATATTGAAATTGCCATCAGTAAAAAGTTAAAGACAATTAATTTTGGACGCACTGCTAGCGAAATTAAAAGCTCTGTTGGTGCAACTCCACAAGAACTAACCTGTTATATTAGACATAAAAAAACAATTAAAAATAAGTTTATAAAGTATTTTTTAAGCTATATAGAAACCAAGCCTTTCAAACAACAAAAACCTTTTAAATAGGAGGGCTTAAAGAAGTAAATCTATTTATCTTTGTAAAAAAATACTCGCTTAATTTATGAAGTCTATCGAAGATTTAATTGCTGTTCTTACCTTAGAAAAAAAATCAGAAAACGAATTTATTGGCATCAGTAAAGACATTGGGAGTCCAAATGTTTTTGGAGGTCAGGTTTTGGCGCAAGCCTTAAGCGCTGCTCATAATAGTGTTACTGAAGATCGTGTTTTACATTCTTTACACTCTTATTTTTTAGAGGCAGGAGACTTGAAAATACCCATTACATATTTAGTTAACAATATGAGAAATGGAGGCAGTTTTTCTACTCGAAGAGTTACCGCTAAACAAAATGATAAAACTATTTTTATTTTGTCTGCATCTTTTCATAAAAAAGAAAAAGGACACGAGCATCAACAAGCTATAGAAAAAAACATAAAACAGCCAGAAGAGCTATTAAGCTGGACAGACATGTTAACGCAGTTAGGAGATTTTTTGCCTAAAAAACTAAAATCTTTTTTAGAAATTGAACGCCCAATTGAATTTAAACCTACAACCATTGTAAATCCTTTAGACTTAAAAGATTTACCTCCTTTTTCAGATGTTTGGTTTAAAGTAAAAGGAAGTTGTTTAAATGCAAAACTGGCTTTAAAACAACAAATTTTAACCTATATTTCTGATTATAATATTTTAAACGCAACTTTATATCCAAATGCAAGTACTGCCAATTATGGCAATACACAAATGGCTAGTTTAGATCATTCTATGTGGTTTTTTAGAGAATTTGATTTAGAAGATTGGATGCTATACAGAACAGAGTCTCCAAATGCATTTGGTGCTAGAGGTTTTGCAAGAGGAAATATTTATACCAGAAGTGGAGATTTAATTGCCTCTGTTGCACAAGAAGGTTTAATTAGACCCTTAAAAAAATAAGATTATGGATCCATATATATATGTAATTTCTGTAAATGGCTTGTTGTTGTTCTTTAGTGTTGTTTTTTACTTTTTCCCTCCTAAAAAAATCAATAGCTTTTACGGATACAGAACAAATAAATCAATGAAAAATGAAGAAATATGGCATTTCGCAAATTCTTTTTTTAACAATACACTTGTTAAGTATGCTTCTATTTCATTTGCTGTAGCATTGCTTTTTGTTTTTATAACTGCTGTTGATGTTACTTGGCAGCCAATGGTTTTTTTATTACTAACACTTGCTGTTGCTGTATTTAAAACAGAACAAAAATTGTCTGAAAATTTTGATAGTGACGGAAATAAAATAAAATCTAAAAAATAGCATGTAGCGCAACAGAAAAATTTCTTCCGGGAGCAGAAACTCCAGAAGCAAATTCTTTGTAATGCTCATCAAATAAGTTCGTTAATTTTCCTTGTATCCAAAGACTTGGACTTACGTTATATTTTGCGTTTAAGCTAAAGGTTTGCCAACTTGGCGTTCCGTAGTATTTGTCTAAAATTTTTGCAGCATTAGCATCTATAACAGGTGTTTGCACATGGTTATCAATTCCTTCAGAAATGTTATAATCTTTAATGTCTTTTTTAGCGTTAAAGCGATAATCAACAGAAAGCTCTATCCTGTTTTTTCGATAACTAATTTCAAATCTTCCAAATAAAGGCGGAATTGAAGACATTGGTTCTTTAGTGTCTAAGGTTTTGCCTTTTGTGTAAGTGACACTTCCAGAGGTTTTAAAGTTGTTATTTAACCTTCCAAAATAATTTGCTGTAAAACCTGTAATATATGCGGTTCCTTTGTTAATGTTTGTTACAACATTTCCAACCTCACCGTCGTAAATAATTGTGTTTCCGTTAGCGGCTCTTGTAATGTAATTGTCTAAAAGGGTGTAATATGTATTAAAGCCAACGCTAAATTTTCTTTGATTAAAAAACTTTAAAACACCTACTTCTGCATTGTAAGCAAACTCTGGCTTTAAGGCTACGTTTGGTAGTGTTACATCGCTGTTTTTTTCTCTTATTTTTCCAACATCATCAATGTTTGGAGAACGAAAACCTGAAGAAATTACGGTGTTTAATTTCCAGTCTTTGGTTGGTTTATAAACATAACCAATTGTTGCAGTTAAAGCAGTGTTGTTTAGTTCAATTGCCGTGTTTGGCAAAGCAATAAATGCTTGGTCTATCCATGAGGCTTTTAACTTTGTATTTGTAAAACGAATACCCGTGTTTAAAGTAGATTTTGCATTAATGTCTTGTCTATAATCTGTGTAAACAGCAGAACTGGTGTAGCTACTTCCTCCGTCAGGAAATCGAGATTGCACCTTAAAATCTCCAACTAAACCAACAATTTTATTACTAGAAGGTGCAATTATTTTTCCTTCAGAAGAAGATTTAACATCGTTATATGCTACCTCAAAACCATAAGATAAATTTCTGTTTTTATCATTGGCAAGCGGCACAGAAAAATCTCCATTTAATGAATACACATCTACTTCTTCATTTCTGTACAAACGCTTTAAGTCGTTAAATTTTCTTTGAACCCTAGATTCTTTTATGTTTTGATATGATACTGTAAACGTACCGCTATTTAACCATTTTTTTTCTGGATTAATACTAAGTTGTGTTGATGCTAAAAAGCGTTCTTGAGGCCCATAATACCACTCTGCAAATTTTAAAGTGCCAGATTTTAACTCTGTTAATCTGTCAAATCTTGGAATATTAGAAGAGGTGGAATATTGTAAATTAAAAGTTAAGTCTGATTTTTGTGATAACGGAATATACAATTTTTGTAAAAAATCTGTTTGTTCATAGCCTGAGTTTCTTTGCAGGTTTGGATCTGTATTTATCGTTGGATTTGCGAAATAGTTTTGGGCAATATTCTTTGAATAAAAAGGCACTAAACCCCAGTCTTTAAAACCGTGGTTTCTGTTTTTTCCCATTTTTAAATCTCCAAATAAACTTTTTGTAAAACTGGTAAATGAAGCCCATTTTTTAAAACTTAATTCTGCAGATAAACTTGTTGTTACCTCTTCATTAACGGTTCCAAGCCTAGAAAAAAAGCTAGTTTTAATGTTTTCTTTTTCTGAGGTTTTTGGGGTTTTTGTATAATAATGAATTATCCCTCCCAACGCATCAGACCCATAAATAACAGAAGATGGGCCAAAGACAATTTCGGTGCGTTCTAAAATAGACGGAGAGATTGTAATTGAGTTTTGTAAGTGCCCTTTTCTATAGATTGCATTATTCATTCTAACCCCATCAACAACTAATAATACTCGATTAGATTCCATTCCTCTTAAAACAGGGCTTCCTCCTCCAAATTGTGATTTCTGAACTTTAATTCCAGGAACAGCCGCTAATAAATCGGCAGAGGTTTGAGGAGATTCTTTTAAAATATCTTCTTTCGTAATTGCAACTGTTTGTTCAGCAATTCTAGTTGACTTTTCTTGTTTTTTAAAAACAGACAAAACAACCTCGTCTAACTGTGCTGTTTTTTTAGTTAGTTTTACAAGATAATTTACTGTTTTTAACTCTTTAAACGCAATGGAATAAGTAGCATATGAAACATGAGATATTAATAATAAATCTTGCTGATTAAAATCAGAAATATCTGCAAAGCCCTTATCATTTGTAATTGTAGATATGGTAAGGTTTTTGTTATAAATAGCCACTTCACTTATTGAAAAACCGGTTTCATCGTCTACAATTTTTATTTTTTGCCCAAAAATTGCTATGCTGTAAAAAATAATTAATACTGTAAAAATTCTTTTTATCATCAGTTAAATACTGTTTCTAAAACTTTTAAAGACTTTGGCTTTCTAAAACCATCCAAATGTAATTCAAAATAACGAATTATTATTTGTAAAACTTGTTGTCTTTCTTTTTTATTAAAATTGATTGATTCAATACTATCAAAATTTGTGCCCAATAGCTTTTTAAACTGTGTTAAATTATCGCCAAAAACAACTTCTTTCTCTATGGTTAATTCTGTAAAATTACCATCGATTAAATTAAAATATGACTGATTTATATTTGTTGTGTCTGGATAAAATCCTAAGAATTTTGAAAGATTTAATAAAAAAAGCAAATGAAAGTTTGAAGTTTTATCATTTGCATCTAACCAAATAAAAGAAGCTTCTAAAAATGAAAACAATTGCTCATTTGCTTCTTCTTCTTGTATTGTACTGCTTAACATTTCAGACAAAAAAAGCACAATTGTTTGCTTAAATATATTGGTGTAAATATTTTTGTATGGATTTTCAATATGTACCTCTTTTATACTGTTTAAATTTCCTTTTATATTATGATTCGCTTCAATGTTTAATTGTGTTAATGGTTGAAAATAAGCAGCTTTTATTTTCCCTTTTTTAGCGCTTAAAACTCCTTTTAATAAATATGATTTTAAACCATCTTCTAACGTAAAACATCTTACAATTAAACTGGTATCATTATACTTTAAGGAGCTTAATACAATTGCTTTTGTTGTAACTGATGCCATTAATTTATGATTGCAATTTTTGTTGTGCTTGTTGCTGTTGTGTCTTCATTAGAAAGTAAAACAATGTAAATACCCGAAGCTACTTTTTTACCAGCTAAATTGGTTTTATTCCAAACCACTTTGCCTCCTTGAAGCTCTTGTCCTTCTAACACATTTGTTTCATAAACCAAATTACCAGCAACATCTAAAATTTTTACATTAGTCCCTTTAGGTAGGTGGTTGCCATTTTTACCATCAATGGTAATTATTTGATGCTTTTTTAGTGCAGGATTTGGGTATGCATACACCTCTGATAAGGTTTCTCCAAAGCTTGCAACATTGCTATTATAAGCAACAACACCATTATCTGTAGCAAAATAAACTTTTCCGTTTGTTACATCAACACTTATTTTTTGTATTTTATTTGATGGTAAAGGAGAGTTGTCTTTGTTAAAACTTGCAATTGTGTTTTGACCATTTGGGTTTGTGTATAAAACGCCTCCTGCATCTGTTCCAAACCATTTATTATCTGCGCCATCAATAGCAATTGTATTAATGGTTTGATTTCCTAAAAGTTTTTTTGGAATTCCGTCATCCAAAATAATAATGGGTTCTGCGTCATAAATATTGGCCTCAAAAATTTCGTTTGCTTTGTAAAAAACGACTAATCCAGATTGAGTTCCTATCCAGATTCTATTATTTTTATCAACAGCCAATGTTCTAACATTTGCATGTGGTAAATTTCCCTTTGTTGGCTCTGTAGTAAGTGCTCTTTTTCGTAAACCCGTTTCATTAAAAACGTAAGCTCCATTTCTTCTTGTACCCATCCAAAAGCTATTGGAATTGTCTATTTTTATAGTGTTTAACTCTTCTGCTGTATTTGTTTGCAAGCTTCTTAAGTCAAAAGATTTCCAGGTCCCGTTTGGTGTTAATTTTTTTAATTTGTTTGTTGCAAGTACGTCTGTAATCCAAAGATTTCCTTGGTTATCAAATATGGTTCCATTAACTCTTGTGGTAATTCTATTTGGGTTGCTCGGAAAAAGATCTTCTAAAGGACTATTGCTTGAGTTGTAAAAATTTATTACCTGATCATCAAGCACTTCTAACAAGCCTCCACCAGAAAAAAGATTACCAGAATTTGTGTCTGCAAACGAGCTTAAAAACACTCTATTTTGATGATTTGGATCAATGGTAACATAAACCAAATCTAAAATTGGTGTTGCGTTTGTAAATCGTGTATTCTTCCAATTAGAACCATTAAAATGACTGTATCCATTTAAATTTCCTGTTGGAGCATATGCAGAATTATACCCCCCATAGACAAACCAAGTATTTTTATTAAAAGTATCCATCGAAAAAACACTATTGGAAATGGGCCCTTCGGGATGAATTTCTTGGAAACGTTGTGCTCCAGAAAAAGGGGTTTGTAAAATACCAAACTCTTTTGTTGCAATAAACAAATCTGTTCCAAAAACAGAAGCGTTATTAATTGTATAATTGTAATTAACCGTTGTTGTGCTTTTAAAAACTGAATTTAAACTGAAATCTAAAACGGTAGCAGCTGTATTTGTTGTTACTATTAAGTTTTGAAGGCTTGCCTTTAGTTGTTGTATGGTGCTCGAAAAAGATTTTTCTATACGTAAATTTGTATCTTTTACAAGAACCAAATCTGTGTCTGTTGCTGCATAAATGTTAGAGTTAAACTGAATAATGCTTGTAAAGCTTCCTATAAAAAGACGTTTCCAGTTTTGAAAATCTATCAAATTAGTATCTGACAAACTTGCAATATAAATTCCGTTTTCTGTAGCTGCAAAAATTTGATTGTTGGTAATTAGTGTTTCATTTATTTTTATAGAACTAGAGTTTGCACCAATAAAATAGGTGTCTCCAAACTCTAACTTATCAATATCATAAACCACCACCGCAAAAGGAGTAGATAGGTATAGTTTATTTTTATCCGCTGTAATATGATTGATTCTTTTCTCTCCAGATTGATTAAAATTGACGATATCTGCAGAAATTTTAATACTTCCGTCATCACTTAAAACTTCAATTAAACCCGTTTCATAGCCAATTACTAATCTTGCACTTTCTGAATGATAATAAATTGCAGAAGTTGTTTCTCCAGAAAGCCCATTTACAGAAGAAAGTTTCTCGGTTTCTTCAGAGTTTAGATCATAAATAAATACAGCATTATCTGTTAACGCATAAATTTTATCTGAAACCTTTACAAAATCTTTAACATTGTTGTATGAAAAAAAATCTTCCCACCGACTGGTATAATCTGTTTGAGAAAAAGAATAAAAGGAGGTAAATACTAAAAAAAACAAGATGTTTTTCTTCATAAAGAAATCTTTTTTACATTTCAAAGATATTTAATAATTGTAACAATAACGAGAAAAAGCAATACATTAGTGCAAATATTAATTGTAATTAAATGGGTCTAGAAATAGAACGCAAGTTCTTGGTAAAAAATAACTCTTTTAAAGAAGTCGCTTTTTCAAAAAAGTACATTCAGCAAGGGTTTTTAAATTCTGATAAAGAAAGAACAGTTCGTGTAAGAATTATTGAAGAAAATGCTTTTTTAACTATTAAAGGGAAATCAAATAAGGCGGGTACAGTTCGGTTTGAATGGGAGAAAGAAATTTCGTTAAAGGAGGCGAAAGATTTAATGCTTTTAACAGAAAAAACTACGATTGAAAAATACCGATATTTTGTGAAATCTGAAAACCATATTTACGAAGTTGATGTGTTTTTAGGAGAAAATAGTGGATTAATTATTGCCGAAATCGAACTAACCAATGAACATGAAAAGTTTATAAAACCAAATTGGTTAGGAGAAGAAGTTACTGGAGATGTTAAGTACTACAATAGCGCTTTAAGTAATTTTCCTTACAAGCTTTGGCTATAAAAAAAGCGTTTGTAAATTTAAACGTAGTAATAAATTGAAATAAAATGAGACAGGCTTCCTGCTAAAACAAAAAAGTGAAAAATTGCATGGTTGTACGGAATCTTTTTAATGGAATACAGAACAGCACCAATAGTATAAAATATACCTCCGACGAACAACCAAAAAAGCCCTTGTTCAGAAAGTTTTTCTAGCAAAGGAGAAATAGCAAAAACAATTTGCCACCCCATTAAAACATACATAATTGTTGATGTTTTATCAAACCTCCCCGTAAAGAAAAGTTTTAAAACAACACCTGTTAGAGCAAAAAACCAGGTAAGTGCAAAAATAATCCAACCTACTTTTCCTTCTAGAGTAATTAACGTAAAAGGCGTGTAAGACCCTGCAATTAAAACGTAAATAGCCGCGTGGTCAAAAATATTTAGCTTTCTTCTTAATGATGGTTTTGTTGCTGCATGATAAAATGTAGAAGCTGCATATAAAATAATTAAACTAAGCCCAAAAACAAAAATACTTGCTGGTTTCCAAAATCCATTAAATAATAATCCTTTTAAAACCAAAAAGGGAAAAGCTATTACGCTAAGAATTAATCCAAAAGCATGGGTAATTATATTTAATTGCTCTTCTTTCTTACTGTATTTGTGATTTAAAGCACTCATTATATAGTTCGGTTAGTATCTTTCATATACTTAGCATCTGTAGATAAGTCGCTAAATAATTTTTCAAATGTTTGTGCTTTTACAAGGTTGATGTCTTCTTTAGTAAGGCCTTTTGTAGAAATGGGTTGGTGTTGCTTAATTCGAAGGGTGCCTGGCCTTCCTTTAAAGAAGGTCCAAGAAAAAAACCGTTTGCAATCAAAATATGTTGCAGGAACAATTGAAATTTGATGTTCGATTGCCAAACTAAATGGCCCGTTTTTAAACGGGCTTAAGATTACGTCTTCTGTAGGCACCATTCCTTCAGGAAAAATGGCTACACTTGTGCCGTTTGTTAACCTTTTTTTTGCATTATAATAAACTTCTTTTCTACTTTTCGGATTGCTTCTGTCTACCAAAATGCATGTTCGCTTATAAAAGAAACCAAAAATAGGAATCTTTTTTAACTCTGATTTCCCTACAAAAACAATTGGCTTTTTAACCATACTTACCAAAATAAAAGGATCTAACATTGATGTGTGGTTTGGGCAAAACATGTAGCTTTTGTCTTGATCTAGTGGCTCTAAAATTTCTTTTTTTAATCGAAACCCCATTACAAAAAGAAGGGTCTTTGAGAAAGCTCTTATAACTTTATATAGTGCAGGGTATTGACGTTCACGAAATGTTAACAGAAATAAAGCAGGCATCATAACTAGTAAAGAAATGCCAAAAAAGACATAAAACCAGATGCGCCAAACAATTCGAAAAATATTTCTAAAAAATTCCATCGTTGCCAAATGTAGTAATTAATATTCTTATTGTCTTTTCCTGATTAAAACAGTATTTTTGTGTTTGATTTTAAAAACGATTTAAACACAAATAAATGTCTAGAGTTTTAACAGGCGTACAAAGTACAGGAACACCACATTTAGGAAACTTATTAGGGGCTATTTTACCAGCAATTCAAATGGCAAAAGAAGCTAAAGAAGAAACCTTTTTGTTTATTGCAGATATGCAT
The DNA here is from genome assembly GCA_029238315.1 of Polaribacter sp. Classification (GTDB taxonomy): domain Bacteria; phylum Bacteroidota; class Bacteroidia; order Flavobacteriales; family Flavobacteriaceae; genus Polaribacter. The sequence continues at coordinate 83,846 of JAQWGI010000033.1, forward strand.
TCTCTAACACAAATTAAAGATGGAGAAACTTTAAAAAATAATACCTACAGTGTTGCTGCGACTTGGCTTGCTTGTGGTTTAGATGTAAATTCTACCGTTTTTTACAGACAAAGTGATGTGCCAGAAGTCACAGAACTATCTTGGTATTTAAGTTGCTACTTTCCTTATCAAAGATTAACATTAGCGCACAGTTTTAAAGATAAAGCAGATCGGTTAGCAGATGTAAATTCTGGTTTGTTTACCTATCCGATGTTAATGGCGGCAGATATTTTATTATATGATGCAGAAATTGTTCCGGTAGGAAAAGATCAACTACAACACCTAGAAATGACGAGGGATGTTGCTAGTAGATTTAACAATTTGGTTGGTGAAACATTGGTTTTACCAACAGCTAAAATTAGCGAAGAAACAAAATTAGTTCCTGGAACTGACGGAGAAAAAATGAGTAAATCTCGTGATAATTTTATCAATATTTTCTTACCCGATAAAAAATTGCGCAAACAAATAATGGGTATTCAAACAGATAGTACTCCGTTAGAAGAACCTAAAGACCCAGAAACAGACAATGTGTTTGCTTTGTACAAATTAATTGCAAATAACGAACAAACCGAAGCAATGCGCACTAATTATTTGGGAGGAAATTATGGTTATGGGCACGCAAAACAAGCTCTGTACGAATTAATTTTAGATACTTTTTCTACTGAAAGAAAAAAATACAACCATTATATGAATAACTTAAACGAACTTGATGAAGCACTTGCGATTGGTGCTAAAAAAGCTAAAAAAGTTGCTGGTCAAGTTCTACAAAGAGTCCGTTCTAAAATCGGTTACTAGTGCTAAAAAAAATAGTGTTTATCGGCTTATTTATTCTTTTTTCTTGTAAAGAAAAAAAAGAAAAAACAATTGTTGCAGATATTTCTTGTGGACAATGTCAATTTGAACTTACAAGTCAAAAAGGTTGTGATTTAGCAGTAAAAATTGATGGAAAAGCATATTTCGTTGAGGGCGCTCATATTGATGATTTTGGTAATGCACACGACAAAAAAACTGGTTTTTGTGAAGTAATTAAAAAGGGAAACATTGTTGGGGTGATTGAAAACAATCGTTTTAAAGCAACATCAATAAAGCTAATTGAAAAGTAAGAATTTAATTTATTAGATAAAAAAATCACGGCAAATTATGGCGCCGGATTCGGCATTATTTTATGAATCTCATTTATTTCATCAATCACTTCAGGTGATAATTCGATATTAATACTGTTGATGTTTTCTTTTAATTGACTCATTTTTGAAGCTCCAATAATATTACTGGTAACAAAAGGCAATTGATTTACAAAAGCTAATGACAATTCTACTAGAGAAAGGCCATTTTTATTTGCAATTTTCTGGTATTCAACAACTGCATTTTCAGATTCTAAAGAAGAATATCTGTTGTAATTAGGAAACAACGCAACACGAGAATCTGAAGGTAATTTTCCGCCAACATATTTTCCAGAAAGCACACCAAAAGCTAATGGGGAATACACTAATAGCCCGATGTTTTCTCTTAAAGAAACCTCGGACATGCCGTATTCATATGCTCTATGTAGCAAAGAGTATGAGTTTTGAATTGTTGCCATTCTTGGTAAATTATGCTCTTTTGCAGTTTGTAAATACTGCATAGTACCCCAAGGTGTTTCGTTAGATAAACCTACTTTTCTAATAGTACCGCTCTTTACAAAACCATTTAGTGTTTCTAGAATTTCTAAATGATTCTCGTAAGTTTCTTTATGATTTTGATATGGGTAATCTCTAACGCCAAAACAATTAGCCGCTCTTTCTGGCCAATGCAATTGATATAAATCAATATAATCTGTTTGCAGTCTTTTTAAACTATTTTCTACAGCTTCTTTTATTGCTCTTTTACTAAATCCATCTTTTCTAATATGAGCAGTGTAAGCACCCCAACCTGCTATTTTTGTTGCTAGTACTACTTTTTCTCTATTTCCTGTTTTTTGAAACCAAGAGCCAATAATTTTTTCTGTTGCTCCATAAGTTTCTGCTCTTGCTGGTATTGGATACAACTCTGCAACATCAAAAAAATTAACACCCTTTTCTAGCGCATAATCCATTTGTTGGTGCCCTTCTGCTTCAGTATTTTGTTGGCCCCAAGTCATGGTCCCTAAGCAAATTTTAGAAACTTTTATGTCTGAATTTGGTATTGTTGTATATTTCATGTTTGTTTTTAATTATTATTAAAGGGTTCTTGAAGCTCTTGAAACAATATTTTAATTAAAATTATTTTAATATCGCTTCAATTCCTGGCAACGTTTTTCCTTCTAACATTTCTAACATAGCACCTCCTCCGGTAGAAACATAACTTACTTTTTCTGCAAAGCCAAATTGCTTCACAGCAGCAACAGAGTCTCCACCACCAACTAAAGAAAAAGCGCCATTTTTAGTAGCTTTAGAAATGGCATTTCCTAATTCAATGGTTCCTTTAGAAAAGTTTTCCATTTCAAAAACACCTAAAGGACCGTTCCATAAAATAGTTTTAGATTTAGCAATTACTTCTGCAAATTTATCTGCTGTTTTTGGACCAGAGTCTAAACCCATCCAACCATCAGGAATTTGATTTGTGTCAACCTCTTTTGTATTTGCATCGTTGCTAAAACTATCTGCAATTATTGCATCAACAGGTAAGTGAATTTGAACATTTTTTGCTTTTGCCTGCTCTAAAATTACTAGTGCTAATTCTTGTTTATCATCTTCTACCAAAGAGCTTCCTATTTTTCCTCCTAGCGCTTTTACAAAGGTAAATGTCATTCCACCGCCAATAATAATATGATCTACTTTGTCTAATATATTTTCAATAACTCCTATTTTAGAAGACACTTTTGCGCCACCTAAAATTGCTGTAACTGGTTTCTGACTATCATTTAAAACTTTGTTAATACTTTCTATTTCTCTTGCTAGTAAATTTCCAAAACACTTTTTTTCTGGAAAAAACTCTGCTATAATTGCTGTTGAAGCATGTGCTCTGTGGGCAGTTCCAAAAGCATCATTTACATATATATCTCCTAATTTAGAAAGTTGTGCTGCAAAGTTTTGATCACCTGATTTTTCTTCCTCATAAAAACGTAAATTTTCTAACAATAAGACTTCACCTGCTTTTAATTCTGAAACAGCTTTTTCTACTTTTTCTCCAATACAATCATCAACAAAATTTACTTTTACACCTAAAACTTCGCTTACTTTTTTTACAATATGACGCAAAGAAAATTGATCTTCTTTCCCTTTTGGCCTTCCTAAATGTGACATTAAAACTGCAGAACCGCCGTCGTTTAACACGGTTTGAATGGTTGATTTTGCAGCATGAATTCTTGTTGAATCCGTAACCATAAATTCGGTATTTAAAGGCACATTAAAATCTACCCTTATCAACGCTCTCTTATTCTTAAAATTAAACTCTTTTAATGTAGACATTCGCTTTTATTTTTTTACAAATGTACTTATTTAAGAGGTTTAGTAAAAATTACACATCAAAAATTAGCAATGCTGTTTTAGGCTGTAAAAGTTATATATTTGTGATATGTTTTTTAAAGATGTAATTGGTCAAAATCACATAAAAAATCACCTAAAATCTACTGTAGAAAATGGTAGGATTCCTCATGCACAATTGTTTGTTGGAAAAGAAGGTGCTGGTATATTAACCATGGCCATTGCATTTGCGCAATATTTACTTTGCACAACTAGCAAAGATCAGGAATCTTGTCAAGTTAAATGCGAAAAGCTTACGCATCCAGATTTACATTTTGCTTTTCCGGTTACTTCAAATAATACAGTAAAAAAACACCCCGTAAGTAACTTATTTTTAGATGATTGGAGACTTTTTGTAAAAAAACAATCTTATGGAAGTTTATACAATTGGCTACAATTTATTGGAGTTGAAAATAAACAAGGATTAATTGGAGTTGATGAGGCAGAAAGTATTGTAAAATCGTTACAACTAAAACCTTACGAAGGTGGTTTTAAGGTGATGATTATTTGGATGGCAGAAAAAATGAATATTTCTGCAGCAAACAAACTTTTAAAATTAATTGAAGAGCCTCCTGAAAAGACCGTATTTATTTTGTGTGCTGAAGATGAAGAGCAAATCATTAACACCATAAAATCTCGTTGTCAAAGCATTCATTTTCCATCGTTATCAGAAGATGAGATTGCACAATCTTTAATCCTAAAAGAAAAAATATCTGAAAGTACTGCACACAAGGTGGCGCATCAGGCAGAAGGAAATTATAACAAAGCACTACACATATTACAACACGACTCTAGCGATACTGTTTTTGAAACTTGGTTTATTACATGGGTTAGAACAGCCTTTAAAGCAAAAGGAAATGGGGCGGTTGTAAAAGACTTAATTTCTTGGAGTGAAGAGATTGCAAGAAGCGGAAGAGAAACTCAAAAAAGGTTTTTAAAATACTGTTTACAATTTTTTAGACAAGCAATGTTGTTAAATTACAACTCTAAAGCTATTGCTTTTTTAGAAACAGAAACAGCTGGGTTTGATCTACAAAAGTTTGCACCGTTTGTGCATAGCGGAAATGTTTTAGAAATAAATAAAGAAGTGAGCACTGCAATTTATCATATAGAAAGAAATGGAAATGCAAAGATCATTTTATTAGATCTGTCTATAAAACTTACACGTTTGCTTCACTCAAAAGAGGACCTTCTAAATAAATAATAACCGCTACTTTATATAAAATTACTCTATCCAAGAAGGTGTTAAATTAATCGCTTTGTTTATTTGGTAAATATTATTAGCTGTTTTTTTATAAGACATGGTTTCCGGAACTAGAATTTCTTGTGCGTTGTTTTTTAACTTCACTACACCTTTAAAACAAGTGATTTCAATAGCATTTTGTTGACTGTTTACGCTAAACGCTGTGCCTACATCATAAATAACAGAGGTATTGGTAACAATTGTAAAAGTAGCTCCGTTTTTCACTTTAAAATACGCTTCTCCGTTAAGTTGAAGCATTTTATTACCGCTAAACCAGTCGCTCTTCTTAAAAGAGATTGATGCATTTGAATTGAGTAGTACTTTTGAACCATCAGGCAAAACAATTCTTTTTTTTTCTCCAACATCTGTTGATGCTGTTTGTACCGTGCTCATTAAATAAAATGCAACACTAAATAAGATTAAAACTGAAAGGAATGTGGTGTACATCCAAATCGGAACTCTTTGTATTGCTTTAGACAAGGTTTTATCTGACATAGTACTGTTAAACATATATCAAAAGTAATGGTTTTTTCTATTTTTGATAGTACAATCAAAAGGATTTTGTTAAGAAATAAATTACAGGACTCCCTATAAAATGTTGCAGGCAAAGTTCTTTTTCTTAATTTTACCAAATAACAAACATACAAATGGAACTACTAAAAAATTACCCAACAGAAACATTAACCCTTCTATTTTTAATTGTAACTTTTTTACAATCTGGAATTGATAAGATTACAGATTGGAAAGGAAATTTATCTTTTATAAAAGGGCATTTTTCAAACTCTCCACTTAAAAACGCTGTTCCTGCTTTGTTATTCATTATTTTAATTATGGAGATAATTGCTAGCCTATTCATGATTTTTGGTTTATACCAACTTGCTTCTGAAGGGGTAAAAACAGTTGCTTTATTAGGTGCTGAGTTAGCTGCATTATCTCTTATCTTTTTATTAATTGGTCAACGACTGGCAAAAGATTATGCTGGCGCAATGACACTTGCTGTTTACTTTATTATTTCACTTTGGGGTGTATATTTGTTGAGCGTATAAATCGCTATCAATAAAAATTATTTTTATTGATCAATTAAATAAGTTTTACCAATTAAAAACACTTAAAAAAAACAGCTTTTAAGAGGGTTTTTGTTGTTTTACAACCAAACACTTAATTCACTTATTAAAAATCGATTTACACGGCTTTAAAAGCCGATTTACTTGTTTTTTATGATATAAATGAGTGAAGAATACTCAGAAGTAGTTTTTGCTTTGAGGTTTGATCGATAACCAACAAAAAGAGCTCTCAAGAAATTAAAGCGTCCTGTTTTGTTCTTTTCGCTTAACAAAGAAACGTAATACGAATCGTATTTCATTGGAAGCGTTTTTTCTATTTTCATAGAAACGTTAGAAAATAGTTTTTGAATAGCTGTTTGAGAAAAATGCCAAAGATGTCTTGGGACATCAAACGCCGCCCAGAACTCTTTATAATATGTTGCATCAAAGCTTTTGTAATTTGGAACAGCGATGATTAAAACTCCAGTTGCACTTAATTTAGATTTTAATATTTCTATATATTCTAATAAGTTTTCTACATGTTCTAACACATGCCAAAGAGTAATTACGTCAAAGTTTTTCTCTTCAATCAAAGAGATGTCTTTTACTGTTTTTACACCTTTACTTTTAGAAATAACACGAGCTTCTTTATTTGGTTCTACTCCAAAAATATTCCAATAATCTTGTTTGCAAGTAGCTAAAAAATCTCCTGTTCCTGCGCCAACATCTAATATTTTTTTAGTTGAAAAATTAAATGAATTTATAAGTGTTAGTTTCTTTTTTAATGTGCGTTTTCTAACACTTTGATAAACCTTATCAAGAAAACTTTTGTTCGCGTTTGTATGAGAAATATAGGCGTCGCTCTTATAGTAGTTTCCCAAATCTACAGGAACAGGCTGAGTAACCATCATCTCATACTCTTTGTTTAAAAGCAACTCAAAAGACTCTTGAGTAACAGTGTAATCTAAACAACTTGTAACTGAAACTAATTCTTTATAAAGCTCTTTTTCTTTCTTCATTTTGTAGTGCTCTCTTGTATGTTCCACATGGAACTTTCTTTTTTACCTTCCCATATATACCAACAAAACAGAAATATCACTAGGAGAAACTCCACTTATTCTACTTGCTTGAGAAATAGATGTTGGTTTGATTGTATTTAATTTTTCTCTAGCCTCAAAGGAAAGAGACTTTACCTTAGCATAGTCAAAAGAAGCAGGAATAGAAACGTTTTCTAATCGATTTAGTTTGTCTGCATTGTTCTTTTCTTTTTCTATATATCCAGAATACTTTAAGTAAATTTCTACTTGCTCTATAACCTCAGTATCAATATTATGCTCAGAAACAAAACTACTCAATGCCTCTAAACACATAAAGTCTTCGAACCTTAATTGTGGTCTTGCTGCAACTTTAAAAAGCTTCATAGATTGGGAAACCAAAGCCAAGCCGTGTTTGGTTAAAATACGATTTAAATCTTCTTTTTTAACGCTTAGGTTATTTAGAAATGAAATTAAAACTGCTGTTTTTTCTTTCTTTTCTAGAACTCGATCCATGCGCTCTTTGGATGCTAAACCAATTTCAAAAGCTCTTGGTGTAAGTCGAAGGTCAGCGTTATCCTGTCTTAACAAAGTCCTGTACTCTGCTCTAGAAGTAAACATACGGTAAGGCTCATCTGTACCTTTTGTTATTAAATCATCAATTAAAACCCCGATATACGCTTCATTTCTTTTTAGAATAAAAGGTGGTTTATTTGTGATTTTCAAAACTGCATTAATACCCGCCATTAAGCCTTGAGAAGCTGCTTCTTCATAACCCGTTGTACCGTTTATTTGACCCGCAAAAAATAAATTTTCTATCAGTTTAGTTTCTAAAGAATGCGTAAGCTGAGTAGGTGGAAAATAATCATATTCGATAGCATAACCATAACGCAAAAACTTTACATGCTCAAAGCCTGCTACAGCACGAATAGCTTTATCCTGAATGTCTTCTGGTAAAGATGTAGAAAACCCGTTTACATAAATCTCAACAGTTTCCCAACCTTCTGGCTCTATAAACATTTGATGCCGTTCTTTATCGGCAAAACGATCTACCTTATCTTCTACTGACGGACAATATCTTGGGCCAGTAGACTGAATGCGTCCATTAAACATTGGAGAGCGATCAAAACCCTCTCTTAGTATTTCGTGAACTTTTGAATTGGTATATGTTAAATAACAAGAACGTTGTTTGGTTAAGGGTTTTGTAGTGGTTAAATAAGAGAATTTTTCTGGATTATCATCACCGGGCTGCTCTATCATTTTTGAAAAATCTAACGACCTTGCATCCACTCTTGGCGGTGTACCCGTTTTCATTCTTCCAGATTCGAAACCTTGCGCCACTAAGTCTTCTGTAATACCGGTTGAGGCTCCTTCTCCTGCTCTACCTCCTCCAAAAGATTTATCACCAATATGAATTAATCCGTTTAAAAAAGTTCCTGCAGTTAAAATAACTGTTTTTGACTTTATCTCTAGCCCTAACACCGTTTTAACACCAATTATTTTATTTTCGTTAAACAGCAAGCCATTTACTGAATCTTGGTAAAAATCTAAATTTTCAGTTTCTTCAAGAACTTTTCTCCACGCTTCTGAAAAACGCATTCTATCTGATTGTGCTCTTGGACTCCACATAGCAGGGCCTTTAGACTTGTTAAGCATTTTAAACTGAATTGCTGTTTTATCAGTAACAATTCCGCTAAAACCACCCAAAGCATCAATTTCTCGCACAATTTGCCCTTTGGCTATTCCTCCCATTGCTGGATTACAACTCATCTGAGCAATATTCTGAAGACTCATTGTTATCAATAAAGTATGCGCACCCATATTAGCGCTTGCTGCAGCAGCTTCACTTCCTGCGTGACCACCACCAACTACTATTACATCGTATGTTGTTGAAAAAAGACTCATTTACATATGTTTCACGTGAAACTAAATTTTTATTTTATTGATTATCAATTGTTTAATAAAAATAAACATTGATTTTCTTTTTCTCGCATTACTGTTTTTTCCTCTTCTGTTTTATCTTTAAAACCCATGTAATGTAAAATACCATGAATCATAACTCGATGCAATTCTGCATCAAAAGAAGTATTAAATGTTTTAGAATTTTCCTTAACTCTTTCAATAGAAATGAAAACATCACCAGCAATAATTTTACCTAAAGTATTGTCAAAACTAATAATATCAGTTAAGGTATCGTGTTGTAAAAACTCAACGTTTAATTTGTGTAAATACGCATCATCACAAAAAACATAATTGATCTCTCCAGCCTTAAAAGAATCCTCTTCAATACAACTAACAATCCAATTTGTAAGTTGTGATTCGTTGTCTAGTTTAAAAACTGTTTCGTAATGAAAATCAATCACTTTTCTTATTGCTTTTTAAATTACTAAAATACTCTTGTACTTTCTTTTTGTAATTTTTTTGCAAAGGTAACGATTGTCTATTTAATATTTCTGTTTGATTATAAAACAGTTTTTTAATCAACAATTTTACGTTGTTAGAGTTGTATTTCTGTTGATTAGAAGTCGACTTTCTTTCGATATCCTTATCTTGTTCAAAAGCAGCTTTGTCTAGTTTTAATAAATTGTATCGAAGCTGTTGCATTTTTTGAATCGTTGCTTTGTTGAAACCTTTTTCTAAAATTTCATTCTCTAATTGCTCCATAGACTTTAGTACTTTTCTTGTTGCGGGATCATTTCCGTTACCACTCTTCTTTAGTGCGTTTTGCAACTCTTGTCTTAATTGAGATTGTTCTTGGTAGGTTTTAAATAAATCGCCATCTAAACTGTCATTATTTCTATTCCCTTTACTTTCTCCTTTTTCGATTCCGTTATCTTGCTGACCTTTTTTTTCTCCTTCCTGCATTTTTTTAACAAGATCTTCTTGTTTTTTAATAATATTTGGCAAACTAAACGACTTCCCTCCTTTTTTTCCATTACCAGGTTTCGAGTTATTCGGTTGTTGCATATTATCTAAAATATCACTCAAAAAATCGGCTAAATTATTCACCGAAGTCATAACATACTGTTGGTTAGATAAACCATTGGTAAACCTACTCTCAGTAAAGTTTTCAAGAGATTGATCTATGTTGTAATGTGTGTTGGTAAGTTCTTTTTGAACAATAGTAGAGATTTCTGGCAAACGCATAGAAAGTACATACAAACTATCATCAATATGTTCGAAATACGTTTTTAACATATTTTGATTTTTTATTTCCGAACCAAAATCTGGATGAGAAACACTTATTTTTGAAAAAACACTCATTAAATCTTCTTGCTTAAAAGAAAAACTTAATAAGTTTTCTAAAATAATTCGCAGTGATTTCGTGTTTGCTTCTTTCATTTCTCCGCTCATTGCATCCATTGCTTGTTGCATTTTTTGGCTCATTTCTTGCATTTTTTGAGCAGCGGTTTTTTGATTTTTTTGCTGTTTGTTTTTATCTGATTGATTCTCTTCAGACTTATTTAACTGATTATTAATTTCTTTTTGCTCTTCTTTATTTTCAGGAATTTGCATTGGTTCTTTCAATGCTTTGTTGTCTTTTTCTAAATCCTTAAGTTCTTTTTCTATTTGCTTGAATTCTTTCTTGATTTCTTTTTGTTGGTTTAGAGTTGCGTTTGATGATTTAGCAACACGATCTTGTTTCTTAGAAAGTTCATTTAATTTGGTAGCGATTTGCATGGTTTTTTGCTCCACATAAAATCTTTTGGTCAATTCTAAAATCCGTTCTAGACTCCGTTCTTGTTGTTTATTTTGTTCCGTTAATTGTTTTACTTTTCTAAGTAAATCGTCCTTATTAAGTTTTTCTGCTAATCGCTTTAATTCGTCTAATAATATTTGTTCTTTTTCTAACTTTTTAAGCTCTTCAATTCTCTTTTTAAGTTGTGCTTTCTTTTCTTTAATCGATTCAGAATCTTTTGGTAAATCTTTAATATTTTCTTGCAGTTTGTCTGTTTGACGCTGCATCATTTTTTTATATTGTTCTTGACGTTGAATGTAATTATCAATCTTCTTTTTATCGTTCCAATTTACATTCTTATTGTTTTGAAGGAGCTGTTTAATTTCTTCTAATTCCTTCTTTTGTTCTTGCTCTTTTTGCAACGTTAATTCTATCGATTGGATTTGTTTACGCTGTTGAACAACAGACTCTTCTTCAATTTCGTTTTCGGTTTTGTCTCTAAAACTAAACTTTTTACTCAAACTTTTTTTACTTCCATTTACGCCATCATTATCAAAAATCTGAAAATAAATTTCGTAATCGATTCCTTTATTTATTTCTAAATCACCAGGGAAATTAAAATAAAACGCTTCGTTTAGGTTTGTATCAAGGGTAATTTTTTGTATTGATTTTTCCGTAGGATTATCTTCGTCGTAAAAAACAGCTTCTAGTTTTCTAATTCCGTAATCATCAGAAAATTTACCCAGAAATTGTGCTGTATTGTTTAGCGAATCTATAACAGAAACCACTTCAATTTCGGGAAACTCGTCTTTTACAACATCAACTTTAAAATACAGTTTTTCAAACTCTTTTAATTCTGAATTTGAGGTTGCAATTTGATAATTAAACGGTTTTAAAATACGTTTAGAATGGGTAAAAAGATTGGTTTTAGACGGTGTAAAAAAAAGTTGCTTTTTATCAGAAATAAATGCAACAGAATCGGTTTGAATTGTAGCAACGTTCCACGTGGTTTTTGTGCCTTCAGGAATTAAAATTGTACCGGTATTATTAATGGTTTCATTCTTTTTACGAATATATTTCGGATACTTTAAATCAATAGAAATGTTTTGTATTGTAGGTGTTTTTATCACATTTAATTGATAGTCTTCTGATGCAATTCCGTTGGCTTTAACGTAAAAATTAATATCACTTCTCGTATTGGTAAAAGTGTATGAAAATGTGCCGTTTTGATTTTGCAAAAAGTAACTTTGATTGTTATAAAAAATAGTTGCATCGGTTGGTGTAACATTTCCTTTGGTTGCAATTTCTAATGTAAACGGTTTTCCTTGAGTCACTTTTAAATTCTTATTTACCAAATAAAACAAAAAGGGCGCTGGCGGCGTAAATGCTGTTCTGTGATTTACAACGCGTTTAAATGAAGTATTAAACATATTAAAATTACCGGTTATTGTAATTAATAACCAAATAAAAATAGGAATTGCAGCGTATTTTAAATACTTAGTGTTTGTCTTAAAATTAACTGCTTTTGCAAACGGAATTGGTTGTAATTCTTTCGCTTTTTGCTCGATACTTGCCAATAATAAATCCGATTCTTCTTGACTTTTTTTTAATTGTAAAACATTAATTAGTTTATCGCCTACTTCAGTAAAGTGAGTTCCAATAATTTTAGAAGATTCTTCAAATGAAATTCCTTTTTTTAATCCAATGATTTTAAAAATTGGCGCTAAAATAAATCGGAAAAGTAAGTACGATTCAACCAAAACAAAAAACAAAAAAAGTACAGTTCTTGCAGTTGGTTTTAACCACAAAAAGTGTTCAATAAAAAGTATAAAAAACAAATACAAAAATCCTAACGAAAGAAACAAAATGGTTCCTTTTATCAATTCATTTGTGTAAAATTTTCGCACAAACTGATGTAGTTTTTCTTCTATGTTTTTGTATGAATTCATGTTGTAATGAATAAAAATAGTGTTTTTAAAATATTTTACGAGAAAGAAAGTGTTAAACCTTAATAAACACGCTTAAAAACACTTCTTTTTTCTTTTATCTTTTTTCTCTTCTCGCTGAATAAAAAGTATCTTTGCGCTTTATTTTATCATTTTTTTCATGGAAAACGTAAGAGTAAGATTTGCTCCAAGTCCAACCGGACCTTTACATATTGGTGGTGTTAGAACCGCTTTATTTAATTATTTATTTGCTAAAAAACACGGCGGAACTTTTGTGCTTCGTATCGAAGATACAGACCAAAATCGTTATGTTGCCAACGCAGAACAATATATTATTGACGCGTTAAATTGGTGTAATATTCCGTTTGATGAAGGTCCAAATAAGAACGAAAAATTTGGTCCATACCGTCAATCAGAAAGAAAAGACTTATATAAAAAATATGCTGATACTTTAATCGAAAAAGGCTGGGCGTATTATGCGTTTGATACTTCAGAACAATTAGATTTTCATAGAAAAGAGCACGAAGAAAAAGGGAAAACTTTTATTTACAATTGGCATAATAGAGAAAAGGGACGTTTGGTAAATTCGTTGGTTTTGTCTGATGAGGAAACTCAAAAAAAAATAAATGCAGGTGATAATTATGTAATTCGTTTTAAAACACCGCAAGACGAAACACTTATTATGAGTGATGAAATTCGTGGAACAATTAAAATTGATACCAATACGTTAGATGATAAAGTGTTGTTTAAAGCAGACGGAATGCCAACGTATCATTTAGCAAATATTGTAGACGACCATTTAATGGAAATAAGTCATGTAATTCGTGGTGAAGAATGGCTACCTTCAATGCCATTACACGTTTTATTATACAGAGCTTTTGATTGGGAATCTCCAAAATTTGCACATTTACCTTTGATTTTAAAACCCGTTGGAAAAGGAAAATTAAGCAAACGAGATGGCGATAAATTAGGATTTCCTGTATTTCCTTTAGTGTATACAAACCAACAAACTGGCGATGTTTCTCGTGGATACAAAGAAGACGGTTATTTTTCCGATGCTTTTATAAATATGTTGGCTTTATTGGGTTGGAATCCTGGAACTGAACAAGAACTTTTTTCTTTAAAAGAACTAACACAAGTATTTGATTTAAAAAGAGTTAGTAAATCTGGCGCAAAATTTAGTCCTGAGAAAACAAACTGGTTTAACCAACAATACATGCAATCAAAAACAGATTCAGAGTTAGCAGATTTGTTTTTACAAATTTTAGAGGAAAAACAAATTAAAGTAGAAAAATCTTATATTCAAAAAGTAGTTTCTTTAATTAAAGAACGCGCTGTTTTTGTAGTAGATTTTTGGAATTTATCTGACTTCTTTTTTGAAGCTCCATCAGAATATGATGTAAAAGCATTAAAAAAGAACTGGAAAGAAGGAACTCCAGATTTAATGAATGAATTAGTTACTGTTATTAAGAATATTCAAGATTTTTCATCAGTAAATACAGAAAAAGAGATCAAGGAATGGATTACTAAAAAAGAAATTGGTTTTGGTAAAGTAATGCAACCATTACGTTTAAGTTTAGTAGGTAAATTAGCAGGTCCTCATTTGTTTGACATCATGGAAATGATTGGTAAAGAAGAAACAATTCACAGAATTAAAAAAGCTATTAAAGAACTGTAAAAACTTTAATTTTATATATACAAAACACTCTTTTAGAGTGTTTTTTTTACCTTGTTGTAACAAATTAAAAAAATTACGTCTTGTTATTAGATGCTTTTTCTTTGTATCTTTAAATAAATTACTAACTGTAAAACAACAGAAACATGAATCCAATATTTATTCTTTTAACAGTATCAATACTTCTTTTTTTATTCGCTTCAATTTTTACTGTAAAACAACAAACTGCAGCTATTATAGAAAGATTTGGTAAATTTCAAAGCATCCGTCAATCTGGGCTTCAATTAAAAATTCCAATAATTGACAGAGTTACAGGAAGATTAAGTTTAAAAATTCAGCAACTAGATGTTATTATTGAAACAAAAACCTTAGATGATGTTTTTGTTAAACTAAAAGTTTCTGTTCAGTTTATGGTAATAAAAGATAAAGTTTATGATGCTTTTTACAAATTAGATTACCCACACGATCAAATTACTTCTTATGTTTTTGATGTAGTAAGAGCGGAAGTTCCAAAAATGAAATTAGACGATGTTTTTGTTAAAAAAGATGACATTGCAATTGCTGTAAAAACAGAATTAAACGACGCGATGCTCAACTATGGATATGATATTATTAAAACCCTGGTAACAGATATTGATCCGGATGCACAAGTAAAAGCAGCAATGAACAGAATTAATGCAGCAGATAGAGAAAAAACAGCGGCACAATATGAAGGAGATGCACAACGTATTTTAATTGTAGAACGTGCAAAAGCAGAAGCAGAAAGTAAACGTTTACAAGGAAAAGGAATTGCAGATCAACGTAGAGAAATTGCACGTGGTTTAGAAGAATCTGTAGATGTATTAAACAAAGCAGGTATTAACTCACAAGAAGCATCTGCTTTAATTGTAATTACTCAACATTATGATACTTTACAATCTATTGGAGCAGATACAAACAGTAATTTAATTTTACTGCCTAACAACCCAAATGCAGCAAGTTCTATGTTAAATGACATGGTTACTAGCTTGGTTGCTGCGAATAAAATAGAAAGCTCTTCTGGAAGAAGTAAGAAAAAGTTAGAAAAATAAATATATTTAAAGAATATAGATAAAAAAAAGCTCAACATAATAGTTGAGCTTTTAAATTTTTATAAAAGATAAAGTTATTTTTTTTCTTCTATTTTATCTGTCTCTTCGTCTTTAGAAGCTTTTTTAAATTCTTTAATTCCGCCACCTAAACCTTTCATTAATTCAGGTATTTTTTTACCTCCAAAAAGCAATACAACTAAAACTACCACTATAGCTATTTGCCATGGACCTGCGAATAAAAATATATTTTGTGAAATCATTATTATAAATTTTAAAGCAAAGATACAAAAAGGTTTTTATTAATCTTCAATCAAATGAAAGTCTAAATGTTTGCGTTCTAAATCGGTATTCTTAACTTTAACTACAACAGTGTCTCCTAATTGATATAGTTGTTTTGTAGATTGACCAATAATTGCGTATTGTTTTTCATCAAATATAAAATAATCGCTTTTAATATCTCTAATTCTAACCATTCCTTCACATTTATTTTCTTTAATTTCTACATAAATTCCCCATTCGGTTACTCCAGAAATTACACCTTCAAATTCTTGATCTTGATGATCTTGCATGTATTTTATTTGCATGTATTTAATAGAAGATCGTTCTGCTTTAGAAGCCATTTCTTCTCGTTGAGAAGCGTGTTTACACTTTTCTTCGTAAATATCTGCTTTTGGTGATTTTCCGCCGTCTAAATAATGTTGTAGTAAACGATGTGTCATTACATCAGGATACCTTCGAATAGGTGATGTAAAATGACTGTAATAATCGAAAGCTAATCCGTAGTGACCTATATTTTGAGTAGTATATGCTGCTTTACTCATAGAACGAATTGCTAAAGTTTCTACCATATTAGATTCTGCTTTTCCATGAACATCACTTAATAGTTTGTTTAAAGAAGCAGAAGTACTTTGTTTTGTTTCTGTATCTATTTTATAACCAAACTTACTTATAATACCTTGTAAGGCTGTTAATTTATCAATATTTGGTTCATCATGAGTTCTGTAAATAAAAGTGTTTTTAGAAGATTTCTCTTTTTCTTTACCTATAAATTCTGCTACTTTTCTGTTTGCTAGTAACATAAATTCTTCAATTAATTTATTAGCATCTTTAGATTCTTTAAAGAAAACTCCTAAAGGATTTGCATTCTCATCTAAATGAAACTTCACTTCTACTCTATCAAAAGAAATTGCACCAGCTTTCATACGTTTTTTACGCATTTTTTTAGCCAATTCATCTAACTTTAAAGTTGCTTCTACAATTTGTGGAGTTACTTTGTATGTTTTATCTGTTATAGAAATATCAAGCGGCATTGAATATTCTTTTAAATCAGATAAACTACAATTTTCTATGATTGATTGTGCTTCTTCATATGCAAAACGTTGATCTGAATAGGTAACTGTTCTTCCAAACCATTGGTTTACAACTTGCGCTTTTTCATTGATTTCAAAAACAGCAGAAAAGGTTAATTTTTCTTCATTTGGTCTTAAAGAACAAACACCGTTACTTAACATTTCTGGTAACATTGGTACTACTCTATCAACCAAATAAACAGAAGTTGCTCTTGCATAAGCTTCATCATCTAAGATGGTGTTTTCTTGTAAATAATGAGAAACATCTGCAATATGAATACCTATTTCGAAATTGCCATTTTCTAATTTTGTAAAAGACAATGCATCATCAAAATCTTTTGCATCTTTAGGATCTATCGTAAAAGTTAAATCGCCACGCATATCTCTACGTTTTGCAATTTCTGATTTGGTAATTTCTATAGGAAGATTTTCTGCTTCATCTTCTACTTCTTTTTCAAACTCATAAGGCAATCCATATTCTAATAAAATAGAATGTATTTCTGTATTATGATCTCCTGGTTTTCCTAAAACTTTGGTAATTTTTCCAAAAGGATTTTTAGAATTAGAGGGCCAGTCTGTAATACTTGCAACAACTTTATCTCCATCTTCTGCGCCATTTATTTTGTTTTGCGAAATAAATATATCTGCATACATTTTATTGTTATCTGGAATTACAAAACCAAAGTTTTTATTAAGTTGTAATACACCAACAAATTCTGTTTTTGCACGTTCTAAAACTTCTACAACATCTGCTTCTAATTTTTTACTACCGCGTTTACTGTAAGTAAAAACTTTTACTGTATCTTGATGTAAACCTTTATTTAAATTAATAGAAGGAATAAAAATATCATCTTCAAAATCTTCACAAATAAAATAACCATTTCCGTTAGAAGTAATATCTAATTTACCAATATTGTATTTTCTATCAACATTAATTTTAAATTTTCCTCTATCAGTTTCTTTAATTTTCTGAGTAGAAGTTAATTCGGCTAATTTTTTTAAAACTTGCGTTTTTCCATCAGTATCTTCGATACCAATTTTTGCTGCAATTTGTTTATAATTGTATGATTTTTCTGAATCTTCATTCAATATTTTAAATATATTTCTGGTTAAATCTTTTATAATTCTTCCTTTCTTTTTATAAAATTTATTTTTCTTTTTCGACATCTGTCTTTTTATTGTTTTATTTTGATAGCAAAGTACATTATTTTAATTGTATTCTTTATTAATTTATAGTTATGAATTCAAATTTTGTATTTTGCTTCTTTATTAATTTTTATTTTTATGAAAACTGATTGGTTTTTAATTATCAATCCAACTTCTGGAAACGGTAAATCTCACAAAATTTGGAAACAAATTTCAAATGAATTAAACACTCAAAACATTCAGTTTTCGTTTGCTTTTACTAAATATGCTACTCATGAGATAGAGTTAGTTAAAAACGCTATTAAAAATGGATTTACTAAAATAATTTCTGTTGGTGGAGATGGAACTTTACATCATATAGTAAACGGAATAATGTCTCAAAAATTCGTAGAAACAAACACTATACAACTTGCTGTAATACCAATTGGTACTGGAAATGATTGGGTAAAAACTTATAATATTCCTGCAAAGATAGAAAAATCTATTTTAATCCTTAAAAAAGAAAAATCTGTTTTACAAGATATTGGTAAATTAGAAACAGAAAATAATACCGTCACTTATTTTAATAATGTATCCGGAATTGGATATGATGGGTATGTGGTTAGTAAATTAAAAAAACTAAAAAGATTTGGTGGAATTGCTTATTTATTAAGTGGTTTAGTAGGTTTATTATTATACAAACCTGTTAATTTTATAATAGAAATCAACGGAAAAAAACTACAAGAAAAATGTTTAATGGTAATTTTTGGAATTTGTAAATTTTCTGGTGGTGGAATGCAATTCACAAAAGATATAAATCCGTCTGATGGTTTGTTCGATATTACAATTGTAAAAAATTTAACCTTATTAGATATGATTTTAAATTTACCAAAACTCTACAACGGTAATATTGTGAATCATAAAAAAGTAACTACTTATAAAACCAATTCTTTAAAAGTTACACCAATTTCAAAAACAGAAAAACCTTTTATTCAAGCTGATGGAGAGTTAATTGATTCAGGATCAGTAACTGTTTCAATAAAAGAAAAAGCGATTCAATTTATCGTTTCTTAAATTATAAAGAGATTTTTTTTGTAACACTTTTCAAAACTACACGTCTTTATTATGCAGAGCGTTTATAAAATGAAACAATTTCAAAAAATAGTAGCATTGTTCATCGTTATATTTATTACAGGAATTTATTTTACTGTAGTTTATATAAATGCTCCTTTGAATTCTAATTATCCAACAGAATCATTACAAATTAAAAAAGATTCTTTACAATTTAAACAATTAGATAAAAAAACTGTTTAAATCACTTTATTTCTTTTTACAACTTCATTTCTCAATTTCATATTGTAAAAGTATTTTTACTTTTTAAATTTTTTATTTTTTAAGGTTATGAACACTTTATAGTATAATACTATTTTTCTTTAATTAAATTTAAAAAACAATAATGTTAATGATATAGTGTTAATAGCTACAATAACTTTTTACTTTTCTATTTTTATATATCAGTTATTAAAAACCATTAACAATCTATCTATTTTTTAAAACCTTAATACTCAATAAATTTTATAGGTTATTAACAAACTTTACAAACAGTTATACCTCAACTTTATTCATTATTAATAAAAATTACAATGTAAAGAAGAGGTTAATTTTATGTTGATAAAATGCGTTTATTAAATTAAAAAAAAAGTTGGTAGTTTCATTTACATTCTTGTATTGTAATAATTATTGAAACCATCAAAAAAAGTTTTAAAAAAATAAGAATACTTCTTAACATTTATATAATACATTTAAATACTTAATTTTAAAAAGGTTATTAGAAAATGTAAAAAATTGATTGTTTATAACTGTTGATAACCATCTTTATCATTATTTTTGTGAACACAACTAAATAAAAAACAACTTATTATGACAATTGCAATTGGTAACGATCACGCAGGAACAACATATAAATTCGAAATTGTAAAAAAATTAGAAGCAGCAGGTTATACAGTTTTAAATTTTGGAACCGATACAAACGATTCTATGGATTATCCCGATGCAATTCATCCAACCGCAGAAGCAGTAGAAACTAGAAAAGCAGATTTTGGAATTATTCTTTGTGGATCTGGAAACGGCGCACAAATGACTGCAAATAAACACCAAGGAATTAGAGCTGCTTTATGTTGGAATAATGAATTGGTTGCTTTAACACGTCAACATAATAATTCAAATATTTTAACGATTCCTGCTCGTTTTGTTTCTTTACAACAAGCGTTAGGTTTTGTAGATATTTTCTTAAATACTGCATTTGAAGGTGGACGTCATGCAAACCGCGTTGATAAAATATCTTGTTAATAAATGGAGTTTTTAGTTAAAGAATTTTACCAATTATCTTTAGATGAATTGTATCGTATTTTACAACTTCGTTCAGAAATTTTTGTTGTAGAACAAGATTGTGTATATCAAGATTTAGATTTTAAAGATCAACATGCATTGCATGTAATTGGTATTAAAAAAAATCAAATTATAGCTTATACTCGTATCTTTAAACCAGGAGAATATTATAAAGAAGCAAGTATTGGTAGAGTAGTGGTTGATGAAAAAGAACGTAAGTTCGGTTACGGTCACGATTTAATGAAAGCTTCTATAAAAACAATCCTAGAAAAATTTAACACAACAGAAATTACAATTTCTGCACAAGTATATTTAAAAAAATTCTACGAATCTCACGGATTTAAAAAAGTAGGTGACGAATATTTAGAAGACGGAATTCAGCATGTAGAAATGATAAAAAAATAATTTTTTTTTATTTTTTTTATTCATTTTAAAAATTAAATAACCAAAACCAACGACAAAATGTAAGATTATTATTGCAGCTACAATATGTAAAGTTGTATTAGAGTTGTTCATACATCAAAATTAAAAGAAATCTTTTTAATTTTTTGTGATAAAAGTCATAGTAATTTTTCCACTTCTTTAACTTCTCCTACTTCTAAATTATCTAATACAAAAGTTCCAATTCTAACACGTATTAATCGTAACGTTGGAAAACCAACCGCTGAAGTCATTTTACGAACTTGTCTAAATTTTCCTTCATTTAAAGTAATCGAAATCCAACTTGTTGGTCCGTGTCTATCATCACGTATTTTTTGAGTTCTATTTGGAAAATTTGGTGTATTTATTAAGGAAGCTTCGCATTTTTTTGTGATATATTTTTTTCTATTAAAACCAATTTCAACTCCAAATTTTAAGGTATTAATTTCTTTTTGAGAAATAACTCCATCTACCTGAACATAATATTCTTTAGCTACTTTTTTACTTCGGATGTATTCACTTGTTTTTCCATTTGTTGTTAGTAAAAGTAAACCTTCAGAGTTTACATCTAAGCGCCCAATTGCCATGGTTCCTTCAGGAAAATCATATAAATCACCTAATAAACCTTTCTTTCGTTTGTGTGGATTTACAAATTGAGAAATAGTTCCGTAAGGTTTGTGAAGTAGAAAATGTCTGTGTAATTTCATAAAAAAAATTCACTACAAAATTACAAAAATGAACGTTAATTTTTTTAGGAAAACTTAAAGAGAATTTTGTAACTTAGTCGTTCTTATTTTAAAAAAAATTATAGCAGAAAGTATATGGCAGCAGATAAAGAAAAAGCAGCAAAATTAAAAGCATTACAACTTACTTTAGATAAAATGGACAAAGTCTATGGTAAAGGAGCGGTAATGAAAATGGGCGACAGCAAAGTAGAAGATGTAGAAGCTATTTCGTCAGGTTCTTTAGGATTAGATTTAGCGTTAGGCGTTGGAGGTTATCCAAGAGGAAGAGTAATAGAAATTTATGGACCAGAATCTTCTGGTAAAACCACCTTAACAATTCATGCAATTGCAGAAGCACAAAAAGCAGGCGGAATTGCTGCATTTATTGATGCAGAACACGCTTTTGATCGTTTTTATGCAGAAAATTTAGGTGTAGATATTGAGAATTTAATTATTTCTCAACCAGATTATGGAGAGCAAGCATTAGAAATTGCTGACAACTTAATTAGCTCTGGAGCTGTTGATATTGTTGTAATTGATTCGGTTGCAGCGTTAACTCCAAAATCTGAAATTGAAGGAGAAATGGGTGATTCTAAAATGGGATTACACGCACGTTTAATGTCTCAAGCTTTACGTAAATTAACTGGTACAATTAGTAAAACAAAATGTACAGTGATTTTTATCAACCAATTAAGAGAAAAAATTGGTGTAATGTTTGGAAACCCAGAAACTACAACAGGAGGAAACGCATTAAAATTTTATGCATCAGTTCGTTTAGATATTCGTAGAAGAACGCAAATTAAAGATGGCGATCGTGTTATTGGAAACAGTACAAAAGTAAAAGTGGTAAAAAATAAAGTTGCACCACCCTTTCAAATCGCAGAATTTGATATTATGTATGGAGAAGGAATTTCTAAAGTTGGTGAGGTTTTAGATATTGGTGTTGAATTAGGAATTGTTAAGAAAAGTGGATCTTGGTTCAGTTACGGAGAAACAAAATTAGGACAAGGAAGAGATGCTGTTAAAAACCTAATTAAAGACAACCCTGAATTAGCAGAAGAATTAGAAACAAAAATTAAAGAAGCTATCAACAACCAAGAATAACTTTTTATTAAAAAGTTAATTATATTGTAGGTATAGAAATATGTCTTTTTTTTATAAAAAACACTCTTATTTAATAAGAGTGTTTTTAGTTTTTTTTAAACGCCTGTACTTCCAAAACCACCAGTTCCGCGTTCTGTTATATTTAAAATAGTAACTTCTTTCCAGTTAACACGTTCATGTTTTGCAATCACTAATTGCGCAATACGCTCGCCATCATTTATCGTAAAATCATCGTTGGAAAGATTTACTAAAATCACACCAATTTCTCCACGATAATCTGCATCAACAGTTCCGGGCGAATTTAAGACAGTAATTCCTTTTTTAGCAGCCAAACCACTTCTTGGTCTTACTTGTGCTTCAAAACCAATTGGTAACGCAATAAATAAACCTGTTTTAATAATGGTTCTTTCTAAAGGTTTCAATGTGATTGCTTCTTCAATATTTGCACGCAAATCCATTCCTGCAGAACCTTCTGTTTCGTAATTAGGTGTTTGATGTTTCGATTTATTGATTATTTGTACATTCATAAATTAGCGTTTCAAAAATTGTTTTATGGTTGATTTTTCTATCAAAAAGATAGCTCCAAAGTAACTAAAAATTGCTGAAATTGAAAACCAAATTTCACCTCTAAATACGATGAATGAAAACCAACATAATATCGTTGCAAAAAGGATGTAAAAACCAACTTTTTTTAATTGATAAGGAACAGCATATTGTTTTTTCCCGATTAAATAAGAAATCGACATCATAAATCCGTAAGTAATTAAAGTTGCCCACGCAGAAGCCATAAATCCAATTTTCGGAATCATGATGATGTTAAATACTATCGTAATTATTGCTCCTAAAACAGAGAAATACATTCCGTATTTTGTTTTATCGGTTAGTTTGTACCAAACAGAAAGGTTGTTATAGATTCCTAAAAATAAATTAGCTAATAAAATAATTGGTACAATTTGTAGGGCTTCAAAGTATTCTGGTTTACCTAATAAAATCGCAGCAAAATTATCTATAAAAACAACAACAATTAACATAAATAATGCACCTAAAATGGTAAACCAGGTTAGTATTGTAGCATATGTTTCTTTTGCATTTTTTTTTGCAGCTTGATTAAAAAAAAATGGTTCAGCTCCTAATCGAAAGGCCATAATATATAGAGTCATAAAAACACCCAACTTATAACAAGCAGCGTACACACCCATTTCTTTTTCTCCTAGGAGTTTTCCTAATAAGAGTTTGTCTAAATTTTCATTGGTTACAAAAGCCAAGCTACCAATCATTATAGGTAAGCTATAACGCAGCATTTTTTTTAAGAGTTTTAAATCAAAATCAACTTTAAACTTAAAAATAATCGGAATTAGCATTAAAATTGTGGCAATACTTGCTATGGTTCCAGCAACAAAAATGTGCATTACTTTTGGGTGCGAGTTGTAGTAGTTTAGAACGAGGTTAGGGAGTGTTATACCATTCTTCTCTGCATATGGAATGAACCACAAGAAAAATACATTTAACAAAGCAAAAATAGAAATATTTAAAACTTTATAAAGCGTAAACTGTTTTGGTTTGTTGCAAACACGTAAGTATGCAAAAGGAACTACCACAAAAGTATCTAAAGTAATAGTCCAAACAAGTAATTTAAAAAACAAAGGGTCTTTAAACCCAAAGAAAGTTGCAATTGTGTTGTTAAATATTAGCATGGTAATTAAAAACACACAACTAGTAAAAGCCAAACTTAAAAAGGAGGTAGAAACAATCTTTCCTTTGTCTTTTTCTTTAGAGAAAAATCGAAAGAAAGCCGTTTCCATTCCAAAAGTTAATAACGCATTAAAATAAGCAGCGTATACATAATAATCTGTATTGATGGCGTATTTATCTGCCTCTAAAGTAGAGGTGTGTAATTTTACTAAAAAGATATTAATAGCCCTTGGCAAAACCGCCGAGATGCCATAAATAATTGTGTCTTTAAAAAATCGTTTTAAATTACTCAAAAGAAAAAAGTCTGCTACAAATATAATAATTACCTTAAGTTTTGTGCGATAGAACTTTGTTTTATTACATTTGAGCACTTTAATGGATGTATTTATGAAAACAAACCCTAAAATAGCAGTTTTTGGTGGAGGAAGTTGGGCAACAGCAATTGTTAAAATGTTATCCGAAAATATTGAAAACATAGGTTGGTATATGCGTAATACAAATGCTATAAAACATATAGAAACACACCACCACAACCCTAATTATTTAAGTTCTGCAGAGCTTAACCCAGAAAAATTAGACCTTTCTAACAATATTAATTACATTGTAGAAAGCTATGATGTACTTATTTTTGTAATTCCTTCTGCATTTTTAAAAGCAGAACTAGAGAAGCTAACAAGCTCTTTAAGTAATAAACTTATTTTTTCTGCGATTAAAGGAATTGTTCCAGAATCTGGATTAATTATTGGAGAGCACTTTCATCAAACTTATAAAATTCCGATAGAAAACATTGGTGTTATTTCAGGGCCTTGTCACGCAGAAGAAGTTGCAATGGAGCGATTATCTTACCTAACATTAGCTTGTCAAGATCAAGAAAAAGCAAAAATGTTAAGCAAATTTATTACTAGTGATTTTATTAAAACCAAAATTTCTGACGATATAATAGGTACAGAATATGCCGCGATGTTAAAAAATATTTACGCGATTGCTGCCGGAATTGCGCATGGTTTAGGTTATGGAGATAATTTTCAGTCTGTATTAATGAGTAATTCTATTAGAGAGATGAAACGTTTTATTAAAAAAGTACACAAAATGAAACGAAACATCAATCACTCTGCTTACCTTGGAGATCTGCTTGTTACAGGATACTCTACGTTTAGTAGAAATAGAATGTTTGGAAATATGGTTGGAAAAGGATACACTGTAAAATCTGCCCAAATGGAAATGAGTATGGTTGCAGAAGGGTATTATGCAACTAAAAGTGCTTTTGAGATAAAAGAAAAAAACGGAGCAAAAACACCAATAATAGACACTGTATACAGCATATTGTATAATGGAAAAGAAGCAAAAAAGCAGTTTGAAAAACTAACGCATAAGCTCAATTAGTTTTTACATTTAATAACTGAATAAAAAGCGGCGTTTAATTTTATTTTTCAAATTACCAAGTTGCTTCTAATAATAAGTTTTTTTCTTCAAATAATCCTTCGTTTAAAGCTTTAAGCGCTGTTATTTTATCTGAGTTTTTTACTAAAAGAGAAATGTTGTAATTACTACCTCCATAAGAAACCATTCTAATAGGAATGTTTTTAAGCGCGTTAAAAACTTTTGTGGTGGTGCCTTCTTTATTTTCAGAAAAATCCCCTGCAACACACACAATTGTTAAGTTGTAGTCTACTTCTACTTTTCCGTATTGTTGTAGCTCACTAATAATTTTATTTATTTTTAAATTGTTGTCTATAGTAAGAGAAACCGCTACTTCAGAAGTAGTAATCATATCAATAGAGGTTTGGTTTTTTTCAAAAACTTCAAAAACTTTTTTCAAAAAACCATACGCCATTAGCATACGATACGATTTTATTTTGAGTACTGTAATTCCGTCTTTAGCCGCCACAGCAGTAAAACCTTTATGAGCTGTTTTATTTTTAATAATTGTTCCTTTAGAAAGCGGGTTAAAAGTGTTTTTTAATAAAACCGGAATGTTATTTTCTTTAGCAGGAATTAAACTCTGAGGATGTAAAATTTTTGCACCAAAGTATGCAAGTTCAGCAGCTTCATCAAAAGAAATTTCTTCAATAGAAAAAGTGTTTTCTACAAATCGAGGGTCATTATTATGCATGCCGTTGATGTCTGTCCAGATTTGAATTTCACGCGCACCAATAGCAGCCCCAATTAAAGAAGCTGTATAATCGCTTCCACCTCGTTTTAAATTACTAATATCGCCGTTGTTTTTTTTACAGATAAACCCTTGTGTAATAAAGATTTTTTCATCATTATTTTGGTTGATTATAGGTAAAATGTTTTCTTTTATTTTTAAAGCATTTGGTTCATTATCAGTACCAACCTCCATAAAATCTAATGCAGAAATTAACCTAGTAGAAACACAGCGCTCTTCTAAATATAGTTGGACTAGGTTCGTTGATAAAATTTCTCCTTGAGCAAGGATTGTATTTTCTAAAAGTAAATTTGCTGCTTTTTTTAATTGTTGAAGCAGAAAATTAAATTCTTTATTAATAAATACAGAGGCTTTTTTTCGATACCTGTTTGTTCTAAACAACTCATCAATTAAAGAAAGGTAACTTACCTTTAAGTTAGAAGTGAGCGCAACAGATTCTTGCTCTTTGTTTTGTTCTATTGCTTTAAATATTTGCATTAACGTATTTGTAGTACCAGAAACAGCTGACAGTACAACCACTTTTTTTTGAGGAGTGTTTGTAATAATTTCCACCACCTTTTTTATGTTTTTAGCGCTACCAACAGAGGTTCCGCCAAATTTTAAAACAACCATTTTGATAATTTTAAAACAAAAAAACAACCAAACTCATGAAAGAACAATTTTTTTTATTATTTTTACTTAATTACAACAACGTGTTTAAAATTAAACAACATGAAAACCATTCAAGAAGCAGTAGAAAACACCATTCGAAAAACACCTTTTATTGAAGAGGCCCTTAATGAGAAGTTAATTAACGTATCTTCTTTGGCTAGAATTATTTTACCAGAAGTTTCTGAAGTTTTAAAAAAAGAGGTAAAAATTGGTGCAGTAATGATGGCAATCAATCGCTTATCACCAGCAAATGAACTTCGAATTAGAAAGAACATTAAAAAACTTGCATCTACGTTGGGTGATTTTATAGTGCGGTCTGATTTATGTGATTTTACTTTTAAAAACACACCTTCTTTATTAAAAGAAATTGCAAAACTTTTAAGTAAAGCTTCAGACAGTAACGATTATTTTTTAACGGTTTCACAAGGTATTTTTGAAACAAACATTGTTGTGAACAAGAATCTTCAAATTTATGTTGAAGAAATGTTTAAAAACGAAACACTTATAAACAATGTTCTAGATTTAGCTTCGATTACTTTAAAACTACCAAAAGACAATCAAGAGCAATCTGGAATTTATTATTTTATTTTAAAACAGTTAGCCTGGGAAAACATTCCTTTGCAGGAAATTATTTCAACAACGAATGAAATGACAATTGTTGTGAAAGAAAAAGATGTAAACGAAACGTTCTCTATTTTAATGGACATTAAACTTGGTTAATCAAAAAAAACATGAAAAAAAGTTGTTTTTTTTTCTTTTCTGTATCATTTTTTTTCAATCATACAGTCAAACTTTTGAAATAAAAGTAGTAGATAGTGCAACAGAAACACCGATTTTTGAGGCGCATCTAACATTTGGATCTGCTGTTTTTTTAACAAATAAAAAAGGGATTGCTATTGTGCCTAATGGTGTTTCTAAATTTTTAGAGATATCGCACATAAGATATCGCACTAAAAAAATCAAACTAGAAAACACCAAGAACAAAACCGTTTACCTTTCTGAAAACGCTCAAAATTTAGAAGAAGTAACTATCATATCAAAAATCAATTTAAAAAAAGAAATTCATTTTACAAAGCTTCCACAAATTCCAAAATCAATTCATTCTTTTGGCTCTGTTTTATTAGACAACAAGCTATATACTTTTGGTGGTGATGGGTCTGATATTATATATTCAAACAGAAAAGGCTTGAGCGAGATGACTCAAAGTGATGAAAATCAAATTATAAAGTTTTTAGCTCAAAATAAGCCTAGTAATTTTTTTAAATATAGAAAGAATGTTTTTGTTTATGATTTTAATTCCAAAAAATGGGATATAAGTAAAACAACGCCAAAACCTAGAGCATTTCATAAAGCTGTTTTACACGAGAATAAGGTGTATTTATTGGGAGGTAAAAGGCTTACTAAAACAAAAAAGAAAGAAATGTTAATGCCGCAAATAGAGGTTTTAAACCTAGCAAGTGATTCTATTGCTGTTGATGAAATGAATCCTCATCAAGGTGTAAATTTTGAATCGGTTGTTTTTGATAATAAAATGTTGGTTATAGGAGGCTCTCTTAAACTACAAGAAAATGGATTAAAAACCTATTCCGACAAAATTCATTTTTATGATTTCAAAACAGGGTATTGGTATTTGTTAACAACCATGAAAAAAGGAAAGGAAACGAGCGGAATTATTGTAAATAACAAACTCTTCTTATTTGGCGGCCACAGAAATAAAAGGCTTAAAGAAATTGAGAGTTTTAATTTAGTTACTGGCAAATGGCAAATAGAAGGCGAGTTGTTTACGGCAATGGAAAAACCAGCAATAGCAAAAGAAAAAAACACCATTTACCTTTTTGAGAAAGACAGAATTGTAACCTATAACACACTTACAAAAGAGTTAAAAGAGTTTAGAATTGACTTGCCTTTATATTTTTCTGAAATTCATATTAAAAATGATAAACTGTACATTGTTGGTGGAACAAAAATTAAAGATTACGAAAATAGACCACAAAAAAGTTTTGTAGAAATTCCTTTAGAGGAGTTTGAAAATACAAGAATTAGAAAAAGCAAAACCTTGTAGTTTTAATTTAAAAGATTAGTAGGAAAACCATCAATACTTGTTTGATTTTTATCTTCCCAATATTGTTGTATTCCTTCTGTTCCTTTTTCTTTAGCCCAGTCATTTAATTCATTTCGTTCACTTTTATATTCAAAAAAAGGAATGGACATTCCGCAAGATGTTTGCGCACTATCTATATCAATTTCAAAAATTTGACGTGTTCCTGGAGTTACTGGAAATAAAGGAATTACATGATCCCAATCTTTATCGTTTGGTTTAATTTCCCTTCCTTTTCCGTACAAACGCAAAATATTCGGTGCGCCTTCAAAAGAGCAAAACATAATTGTAATGTTGTTATTTTCTAATAAATGCGCTGCTGTTTCGTTTCCGCTTCCGGTTACATTTAGCCATAAAACTTTATTTTCGTTTATCACTCTAAACGTATCCATTCCTTTTGGTGATAAATTTATTCTTCCGTTACTCGGAGCCGTTGCTACAAAGAATATTTTTTGTCCTTCAATAAAATTTTGAAGTCTTTTCGTGATTGATGTATAAAATTTTGCCATACTTTTTATTATTAGAGAATAAAAATAGGAATAAACTTCAAAAGAACTCATATTTTGTTTTAATTAGTATCTTTAAAAAAATTAAAAACTTTCTCTTATGGAATATGGTTTCTTGTCGGTAATTCCGCCAATCGTTGCAATAATTTTAGCACTAAGAACTAAGCAGGTATATATTGCTTTGATTTTTGGTATTTGGTTTTCTTGGCTAATTATTAAGGGTTGGAATCCGCTAGACGGAACATTAGCGATGATTGAAGCAATGGTAAACGTTTTTAAATCTGAAGGAAACACAAGAACTATTATGTTTAGCGCATTAGTTGGAGCTTTGTTAATTTTTATTCAATTTTCTAGAGGCGTTGAAGGTTTTATCAACATTTTAAACAAACAAATTGTAAAATTTGAAAACAAAAAAGCAGGTTACAGCCGTTTAATGGTTCAGGTTTTAGCAACAATCACAGGATTGTTGTTATTTGTAGAAACAAGTATTAGTTCGCTTACAGTTGGAACTCTTTACAGACCCGTTTTTGATAAATTAGGAATTCCGAGAGAAAAACTTGCCTACATCGCAGATTCTAGTTCTGCGCCATCATCAATTTTAATTCCGTTTAATGCTTGGGGTGCTTTTATTATGGGTTTATTATTAACCCAGGGAATTGACAAACCATTTTCAGTGATGATTTCATCTATAAAATATAACTTTTATCCGCTATTAGCAATCGCAATTGTGTTCATTGTAATTTTTACAAAGAAAGATTGGGGCGCAATGAAAAAAGCGGAAAAAAGAACTAAAGAAACCGGTTTGTTAATGAACGAAGGCTCTAAACCAATGGTTTCTGATGCCGTAACTTCATTTCCTCCAAAAGAAGGAATTGAAGCTAAAGCTTACAATATGATTGTTCCGTTGTTGGTAATGGTTTTAATGATGCCAATCAATTTAATGTACACCGGTTGGAGTGCAGTAAAAAAGTCAACATCATTTTTAGATCACGCATCACAAGCAATCGGAAACGGTTCTGGCTCATCATCTGTTTTATACGCTGTAATTGCTTCTTTATTGGTTGCGATGGCCATGTATTTTGTTCAAGGAATTCTAAAAGCGAAAGAAGCGGTAGATTTAACATTAAGAGGAATTAGCGAATTAATGCCGTTGGCTTTATTAATGTTGTTAGCCTTTGCTATTGGAGACGCTTGTAAAGAATTAGAAACGGGGGTTTATGTTGCAAATGCAACGAAAGAATGGTTATCTCCTGAATTATTACCCGCAGTTGTTTTTATTATAAGTTCTTTTATTGCGTTTTCTACAGGAACTTCTTGGGGAACTTTTGCGATAATGATGGCAATTTCAATTCCGATGGCAAACATTCATGGAGCTGATATTACAATTGTTGTTGCGGCGACTTTAGGTGGCGGAATTTTTGGAGATCATTGTTCGCCAATTTCTGATACATCCATTATATCATCCATGGCATCTGCAAGTGATCATATTGATCACGTTAAAACGCAATTACCTTACGCTTTGGTTGGCGGAATTATAACAACGTTGGCTTATTTAGCAATAGGTTTTTTTGGTTGATATAAAACAACTTTAATATTGATATTTTGAACTTATTAATTGGTTTGGCTTTGTTTATCGCGGGTTCATACTACATGTATTATGATATTAAAATTGCCGGAGCTGTTTTTGTCTTTGTAATGATTGGTATAGTAATGACCTATAGAGAGATAAAAATATTTTTTTAACCTTACAATATTATTTACTTTGTCATTCCCTTGAAAAAGGGAATCTATATTAAATAAATAGATTTTGAGAAAGTCAAAGAATTGAAACAAAGAAAGTTTGGATTCCCGCTTTCTCGAGAACAACAAAAAAGTTAGTTTAAGAGATTATTAAGTTCTTAAATTATTCTTCAACAAAATTTTATACATTTACGAAACAATTAATTAACCTCACGCCGAAAGGCTTAAAAAGAACTCAATGAAAAAAATATTTTTACCATTAATAGCACTTTCCGCTGTTTTTTCTTCGTGCACAGAAAATATTGATCGTATTATCAATGCAAAAGAAGTAGAACGTGTAGAGAGAATTCTTGCTTCTGATGAAATGGAAGGAAGAAGAACATTTACTCCAGGAATTGATAGAGCAGCAGATTTTATTGCTTCAGAATTTAAAAGTAGCGGACTAGCATTTTTTGCCGATAACGATTCTTATTTTCAACACATAAGCATGTTAAAAACCTCTTTAAAAGAGGTTAAAGGAAAGCTTGGAAAACAAACTTTAAACACTAAAAATGTTGTTGTAAACACCACATCAGAAACAATTAATATTTCTTCTTTTGACAGTTATAAAGTTGTTGTAATTGATAAGGAAGACAATTTTTTTCAGAAAGCACTTCCGCTAACTAGAGAAACAGAAAATAGTATTGTTTTAATTGATGCAGCTCACGAGAAGAGCTTTGCAAGAATGTCAAGAATGGTTGGTAGAGCAAAGTTTCCGACCGAAAATTCTCAAGTATTTATTTTGACAAAAAACGTAAAAGCCACTTCCATTCAACTAACAATTAAGAACACAGTAGAAACACAAAAATTAAAGAACGTTGTAGGGGTAATTCCTGGAAAAAGTAAAAAAGACGAGTACGTTGTTTTTGGGGGGCATTATGATCATTTGGGAATTGGAAAACCAGACAAAAACAAAGACAGTATTTTTAACGGAGCAAATGATGACGCATCAGGAACGACAGGAGTTATGATGTTGGCGAAATATTTTAATAAAATTAAAGACAATGAAAGAACCTTAATTTTCGTTGCTTTTACGGCAGAGGAAATGGGAGGTTTTGGGAGTAAATACTTTAGTAAGCAGCTAAATCCAGACAAAGTAATGGCAATGTTTAACATTGAAATGATTGGAACCGAAAGTAAGTGGGGCACAAATAGTGCTTATATTACTGGATTTGAAAGAAGTGATATGGGGAAAATTTTACAGAAAAACTTAAGTGGTTCTAAGTTTCGATTTGAACCCGACCCTTACCCAAAACAGAACTTATTTTATAGAAGTGACAACGCTACTTTAGCAGAATTGGGCGTTCCGGCACATACGATTGCAACAGCAAAAATGGATGAAAAACCAAACGACGAACCAAATTATCACAAGCAAAGTGATGAAATTGAGACGTTAGATATGGTTAATATGGCAGAAATTATTAAGTCGATTGCATTGAGTAGTAAAACAATTATTAGCGGAGAAGACACACCAACAAGAGTTACACTTCCTAAAAGATAGTTGTTCTTAGGTTTATTTAAACCAATAAAAAAACACTCGAATTGATGCTTTATCAGTTTGAGTGTTTTTTGTTTTTGTAATAAGTAGGAGTTTTCTAGAAAGTAATCTCATAATTAATCGAGAGATTGCTTCACTGCGTTCGCAATGACAGTTTCTTTTTGTCATTCCTTTGAAAAAAGGAATCTATACCAACTAAATAAATTTTCTAAAAGTCAAGGAATTGTAATAACGTAAGTTTGGATTACCGCTTTCGTGAGAATGACAATTGTTTTGTGATTACGAGGAAGAATGACGAAGTAATCTGTTTGTTGGTAACTTTGAATGATGAGATTGCTTCATTCTTCACAATGACTAAATTGCTAAAATTCCACGCTTGTTCAATTCAGGAATCATACGTAAAGCACCTTCTTTAACCGTGTCTTTTTCGAAAAGAAATGTTTTGTCAAAAAGCGTGTTTCTTTCAAAAAAAGTAACGTGAAAACGATTGTGTAGTTTAAATAATTCTGGTTGAATAAACTCAACCTTTGCAAATGAGTTTGCTGGTAGTTTTTCGATTTTTTTACGCAATAAAGACGTGGTTTTTGTGTCGTTGAACCCTTGAGAAACAATCACTACCATTTCTAAATCAACTTCTTTTTTATTGATGATATAAATGTTCCAATCATTAGTTTTATAAATATCGTTGTACTCATAAACAACCGCGATTTCTACATTAGTAACTTCTGGAATTTGAATGTCTTTTTTCATGTATGCTGAACTTGTTTCAGTATCTGTTAAAAAATAGAAGAATTATTGAAAGAAGCTGAACTAAATTCAGCTTAAATTACCGACTTAAACTGCTCTAAGAAACGTTTGTCATTTTCGTAAAACATTCTAATATCAGGAATTTGATACAGTAGCATAGCGATACGTTCAATTCCCATACCAAATGCATACCCAGAATATTTTGTTGGATCAATATTCGCGTTTTTCAACACATTTGGATCTACCATTCCGCAGCCCATAATTTCTAACCAACCCGTTCCTTTGGTAATTCTATAATCAGTTTCGGTTTCTAAACCCCAGTAAATATCTACTTCTGCACTTGGTTCTGTAAACGGAAAATAAGACGGACGCAAACGAATCTTAGACTTTCCAAACATCTCTTTTGTAAAGTACAAAAGCGTTTGTTTTAAATCTGCAAATGAAACATCAGTATCAATATACAAACCCTCCACTTGATGAAAAATACAATGCGCACGCGCAGAAATATCTTCGTTTCTAAAAACTCTTCCTGGAGAAATAGTTCTAATTGGCGGCTTGTTTTCTTGCATGTAACGGACCTGCACAGATGATGTATGTGTTCTTAGTAAGGTATCTGGATTTTTGTCGATAAAAAAAGTATCTTGCATATCTCTTGCTGGATGATACTCCGGTAAGTTTAACGCTGTAAAATTATGCCAATCATCTTCAATTTCTGGACCTTCAGAAACGGTAAAACCAATTCTGTTAAAAACGTCAATAATTTGATTTTTAACCAATGAAATTGGATGACGAGAACCCAATTCAATCGGTTCAGAAGGACGGGTTAAATCGCCATAAAAACTTTTTTCACTTGCAGCGCTTTCAAACACAATATTTAGTTCTGCAACTTTATTTTCTGCTGCTTTTTTTAGAGTATTTATTGCTTGCCCAAATTCTTTTTTCTGATCATTCGGTACGTTTTTAAACGCAGCAAACATTTCTTTTAATAACCCTTTGCTTCCTAAATACTTTATTCTGAAAGCCTCTATTTCTTCTTTAGAAGTTGGTTGAAAAGCGTTTACTTCACCAATCAGTTCTTTTACGTTGTCTAACATCTTAATTTTCGCCAATAATTAGGTTGCAAATTTATGGTTTTTATACGAAACAATACCTAGCAAATAGAAAGAGTTATAGATCGATAAAATAAAAACCTGTTTTGAATTTAAAGATTTGGAAATTAGTTATATTTGCCCATTAAATTTAAATTAATTAACACCATAAAATAGATTTAAAACTATGGAATCTAAGATAAATGCATTTATGGATTACGTTCGCCAACGTAATGCTAATGAACCAGAATTTTTACAAGCTGTACATGAAGTTGCAGAAACTGTAATTCCATTTATTGAAAACAATCCTAAATATCAAGGAAAAAAATTGTTAGAAAGAATGGTAGAACCAGAAAGAACTTTAATGTTTAGAGTTCCTTGGGTAGATGACAAAGGAGAAACACAAGTAAATAGAGGTTACAGAGTTGAGTTTAACTCAGCAATTGGCCCTTATAAAGGAGGTTTGCGTTTTCACCCGTCAGTAAACTTATCGATCTTAAAGTTTTTAGGATTTGAACAAGTTTTTAAAAATTCTCTAACAACTTTGCCAATGGGTGGAGGAAAAGGAGGATCAGATTTTAATCCAAAAGGAAAATCAGATAGAGAGGTAATGGCATTTTGCCAGGCTTTTATGTCAGAGTTATTTCGTCATATTGGTGCTAACACAGACGTTCCTGCTGGAGATATTGGTGTTGGAGGAAGAGAAATCGGATTTATGTTCGGTCAATATAAAAAATTACGCAACGAGTTTGTTGGTGTTTTAACAGGAAAAGGTGCAACTTGGGGAGGTTCTTTAATTAGACCAGAAGCAACAGGTTACGGAAACGTATATTTTGCTCAAAACATGTTACACGCTAACAAAAATTCTTTTGAAGGAAAAACAGTAGTAGTTTCTGGATCTGGAAATGTTGCTCAGTACGCAACAGAAAAAGCAACTGAATTTGGTGGTAAAGTAGTTACCATGTCAGATTCTTCAGGTTATATTTATGACGCAGACGGAATTGATGCTGAGAAACTAGCATATGTTATGGAAATTAAAAATGTTCGTAGGGGTAGAATCAACGAATATGTAGAGAAATATCCAAACGCAAAATTCTTTGCAGGAGAAAGACCTTGGGCTGTTAAATGTGATGTTGCTTTACCATGTGCAACTCAAAATGAGCTAAACGGTGAAGAAGCAAAAGTTTTATTAGCAAATGGATGTATGTGTGTTTCTGAAGGAGCAAACATGCCTTCTACACCAGAAGCTGTTGAAGCTTTCATGGACGCTAAAATATTATTCGCTCCAGGAAAAGCATCTAATGCTGGTGGAGTTGCAACTTCTGGTTTAGAAATGAGCCAAAATTCTTTACGTTATAACTGGACAAGAGAAGAAGTGGATGCTAAATTACATCAAATTATGAACGATATTCACGCTTCTTGTGTTGAATATGGAACACAAGCAGATGGGTTTGTAGATTACGTAAAAGGAGCAAATGTTGCTGGTTTCGTAAAAGTTGCAGACGCAATGTTAGATCAAGGTGTGGTTTAAAAACCAAATCAAAACTACATAAAAAAACGCATCAAATTTTTGATGCGTTTTTTGTTTTATCTTTATAAATTATGATGAGTATTTTGTTGCATTTTATTTTCGGATTCTTTTTTTCATTTACAGGTTCAATTACACCAAGTATGTTGAACATGACAGCGCTAAAAATTAGCTTAGAGAAGAACAAAAGAGCATCTTATTTATATTCACTTGGGGTTTCTTTGGTTGTAAGCGCACAAGCTTATATTGCAATTATTTTAACCAAATATATTTCTGAAAACCCAAGCTTTATAGAAAGTTTAGAAAAAGCTGGAACGGTTATTTTTATTTTACTTTCTGTTTATTTTTTCATTCAATCTAAAAAGCAAAAAAAAGAAGTAAAAGCCAGTAAAGACAGAAAAGGAAATTCGTTTTTATCAGGAGTTTTATTGTCTTTATTAAACATGTTTTCCATTCCATTCTTTTGTGGAATAACAGCAACTTTAGAGCTGTTTGATTTGATGCGTTTTGACAATATTTCTATTGCTCTTTTTATTATTGGCTCTACCATAGGTACGTATTGTATTTTATTTTTATATGGAAAATACGCTGGATTGATTCAGAAAAAAACAGGAAAGCTAACGAAAGATATTAGCTTGATTTTAAGTTTAATAACAGGTTTAGTTGCTGTTTTTATGTTGATTAAAAATGTTTTTTTAAACGGATAAAGTATGAAGATAATTAAGAATTTTATTGTTGATGGAAAACACAAAAAACCAATAGTAACGGATGTTTTTTTTGAAGAAACCAACCAACCAAAACCAGTTGTGATTTTTTGTCATGGCTACAAAGGATTTAAAGATTGGGGCGCCTGGAACACGATGGCAGAAGCATTTGCTAAAGCAGGTTTTTTCTTTATAAAATTTAATTTTTCTCACAATGGCGGAACGGTAAATCAACCGATAGATTTTCCTGATTTAGAGGCTTTTGGAAATAATAATTACACCATAGAATTAGATGATTTAGAATCAATAATTGATTGGGCTTCTTCAAATACGGAATATAAAAATGAAATCGATTTAGAAAATATTTCTTTAATTGGACACAGCAGAGCTGGTGGAATTGTAACCATAAAATCAAGAGAAAATAATCAAATTAAAAAGGTAATTAGTTTAGCAGGAGTTTGCGATTTTGAAAAAAGAACGGCAACTTCTGGAGATGTAGAACAGTGGAAAAAAGAGGGCGTAAAGTATGTCTTAAACGGAAGAACAAAACAACAAATGCCTCATTTTTATCAGTTTTACGAAGATTTTAAATTAAATGAAGATCGATTAAATATTCAAACAGCCGTTTTTAATTTATCCATACCATATTTAATTATTCATGGAGATAAAGATACCTCGGTTTCTCTAGAAGAGGCCAAAAAATTACATTCTTGGAATTCAAAAAATCAATTAGAAATTATAGAAAACGCCAATCATGTTTTTAATATTTCGCATCCTTGGGAGCAAACAGAATTATCCAAAGAATTAAATAAAGTCACACAAATTTGTGTTGGTTTTTTAAGGAATCTGTAAAATTTAAATAGAACTAAGCAACAACTTTGTTGTTAGAAAAACGATTAAACACCCTAGTTGTCATTTCGAGCGAAGTGTAACGAAGTCGAGAAATCTCATGGAAAGATTCCTCCTCATGCTTCGTTCGGAATGACAGTTCTCAGTTATTTTTGTGTTGAGGGAATCCAAATTTTCTTACTATAGATTCCTGTTTTCGCTGGAATGACAAAGAGCAAGTTTTTTTGTATTTTCGAAAGATGGAATTACAACCTCCTTTTCGGAAAATTATTCATGTAGATATGGATGCATTTTATGCGTCTGTAGAACAATTGGATAATCCAGCTTTAAGAGGAAAACCACTAGCTGTTGGTGGAGATGAAATTCGTGGTGTTGTTTCTGCAGCAAGCTACGAAGCTAGAAAATTTGGAGTAAGATCTGCAATGAGCGGTGCTTTAGCAAAACAAAAATGTCCACATTTATTATTTGTTCCACCAAGATTTTCGAGATATAAAGAAATCTCTTCTAAAATCAGAGCCATTTTTTATGAGTACACAGATTTGGTAGAACCGCTTTCTTTAGATGAGGCGTATTTAGATGTTACCGAAAATAAAAAAGGAAATCCATCTGCAAGTTTAGTTGCTGAAGAAATAAGAAAACGCATATTTGACGAATTAGAACTACGTGCTTCTGCCGGAATTTCCATCAATAAATTTATTGCAAAAGTTGCTTCGGACATCAACAAGCCAAATGGACAAAAAACGATAAATCCAGAAGAGGTTTTGCCTTTTTTAGAAGAACTATCGATCAATAAGTTTTATGGAGTTGGAAAAGTGACCGCAGCAAAAATGCATAATCACGGAATCTTTAGTGGTTTAGATTTAAAGCAAAAAACTCAAGAAGAGTTAATAAGGTTGTTTGGCAAATCTGGCGGTCAGTATTATCATATTGTTAGAGGAGTTCATAAAAGTGAGGTAAAAGCAAATCGCATTCAAAAATCAATTGCAGCAGAGCGCACTTTTAATCAAAACATTTCCTCCGAAATTTTTATGTTAGAACGATTAGAGAAAATTGCGGTTGAATTAGAAAAAAGAATGAAAAAAACCGAAACTAAAGGAAAAACGATTACACTAAAGATAAAGTATTCAGATTTTACGCAGCAAACCAGAAGTAAAACAGTTGCTTCTTTTATGCAAAAAAAAGAAGATTTTTTTCCGATTGTAAAAGAACTTTTATACCAAGAAAAACTGAATAATTCAGTTAGGTTATTAGGTTTATCTTTCGGAAACCTAAATACAGAAAAGAAGGCTCCTGTTTTAGTACAGTTAAAATTTGATTTTTGATAGACAACATCTTTCACTTCAATAGAAAAACACCTTAAATGAATTACAGTTATTGGGAAATAAAAGAATGGTTTACAAACATTGATTTTACAATTGTAGGAAGCGGAATTGTAGGTTTAAGTTGTGCTTTAGAATTAAAAAGAAAATACCCTAAAGCAACTGTTTTAATTCTTGAAAAAGGAATGTTGCCGCAAGGGGCAAGTTCTAAAAACGCAGGTTTTGCATGCTTTGGTAGTATTTCTGAAATTATAGACGACTTAAGTTCACATACAGAACAAGAAGTATTTAACTTGGTAAAAAAACGTTGGGAAGGTCTGCAACTGCTACGTAAAAACTTAGGTGATAAAAACATCGATTTTCAACAAAATAAAGGTTTTGAGTTGTTTAATAACGCTGTTTCTTACAAGGAGTGTTTATCTAAAAAAAAAGAAATCAATTCGCTTTTAAAACCAATTTTTAAAGACGCTGTTTTTTCAACATCGGCAAACATTTTTGGTTTTAACAAAATTGAACCAAATTATATTGTAAATAATTTTGAAGGGCAAATAGATACTGGAAAAATGATTTCTAAATTACTTTTAAAGGTTCAAAAAGCTGGAGTAAAGATTTTAAATAATAGCACGCTAGAACATTTTGAAGATACCAATAGTGGTGTTTTTCTTAAAACTAATAACACAGAGTTTACTACCAAAAACCTTTTAATTGCTACAAATGGTTTTGCAAAACAATTTATAAAAGAAGATGTAAAGCCAGCAAGAGCACAGGTGCTAATTACAAAACCGATTAAAAACCTACAAATTAAAGGAACCTTTCATTTAGATAAAGGCTATTATTATTTTAGAAATATTGATGATAGAATCTTATTTGGTGGCGGTAGAAATTTAGATTTTAAAACAGAGGCAACTACAGATTTTGGACAAACAGAAATCATTCAAAACTCTTTAAAATCTATTTTAAAAGAAACAATTTTACCCAATACACCTTTTGAAATTGAACATTCTTGGAGTGGAATTATGGGTGTTGGAGATCAGAAAAAAGCAATTGTAAATCAACTTTCTACTCGTGTTTTTTATGGTGTTCGTTTGGGTGGAATGGGTGTTGCAATTGGGAGTTTGATAGGTAAAGAATTGGCAGAATTAATAGATGATAAAAAAAAGAACAATATTTGATGTCGTAATTATTGGTGGTGGTTTGGCAGGACTCTGCAACGCTATTCATTTATCAAAATTTGATAAAAAAGTGCTGTTAATAGAGAAAAACAGCTACCCAAAACACAAGGTGTGCGGCGAGTATATTTCTAATGAAGCGCTACCTTATTTAGAGTATTTAGACGTAAACCCATTTAATTTTGGTGCCGTAAAAATTGATGAGTTTCAACTATCAACTACAAAAAATAAAATCATTTCAGCAAAATTACCTTTGGGCGGTTTTGGCATTTCTCGTTATCAATTAGATTTTATTTTATCAGAAAAAGCTAAAGAAAACAGCGTTAGTATATTGCAAGATTCCATTTTAGATGTACAATTTACAAATGACATTTTTACAATTGAAAGCAAAGAAAACGGTGTTTTCAAGTCAAAAGTTTGCATAGGTGCTTTTGGCAAACGCAGTGTATTAGATGTAAAAATGAATCGTGATTTTATTCAGAAAAAATCACCTTATCTGGGTGTAAAAATTCATGTAAAAGGAAACTTTAAAGAAAATCAAGTTGCGCTTCACAATTTTAAAGGTGGATATTGTGGCGTTTCTAAAGTAGAAAACAACACAATTAATTTATGTTACATAACAGACTTCTCGTCTTTCAAAAAGTATAAAAATATTGACGATTTTCAAGAGAATGTTCTTTTTAAAAATCACTTTCTTAAAGAAATTTTTAAAAACGCTAAACCAGTTTTTGAAACTCCG
The DNA here is from genome assembly GCA_029238315.1 of Polaribacter sp. Lineage (GTDB taxonomy): Bacteria > Bacteroidota > Bacteroidia > Flavobacteriales > Flavobacteriaceae > Polaribacter. Next base: position 124,702 of record JAQWGI010000033.1, read on the forward strand.
TTAACAATCAGTCAAATTTCTTTTGAACCAAAAAAACCAGTAGAAAATCATCTAATTATGTGTGGTGATGCAGCAGGAATGATTCATCCTTTGTGTGGAAACGGAATGAGTATGGCAATTCAATCTGCACAAATGGCTTCTAAATTGATTCTAAATTATTTGAATGCTAAAAATGTTACAAGAAAAACTCTAGAAAATGAATATATTAGACAATGGAATAAAAGGTTTCGTTTTCGTTTAAAAGTAGGTCATTTTATTGCTTTTTTGTTCAGAAAAGATAAAATTGCTTCTATTTTACTTGAAGTTTTAAAGAAACTACCTTTTCTATTACCGATAATTATAAAATTTACACACGGAAAAACCATGAAAATATAATGCCCTTTTTAGTAGACACTTCCAAGAGATCTGATAAAGAAGAATTGATGGACGATTTTTCTATTGGCGGCGATTATTTGCGTGATGTTTTAGACAAATTAGAAAACATCAATCGTTGGTTGGGTGGAAATATAGTAACAGTAAATTCTTTAAAAAAAGTATTAAAAAATCACCCCAAAGAACAAGAACTTGTAATTGCAGATATTGGTTGCGGTCATGGAGATATTTTACGCGATGTTGCTAAATTTGGAAGAAAGCACGGGTATAAATTTAAATTAATTGGTATCGATGCAAATTCAACAGCCATTGAATACGCAAATGAACTCTCTAAAAATTACCAGGAATTGTCTTTTGTAGTCGAAGATATTTTTTCTAATGATTTTAAAGACCGACAATTCGATATCGTTTTAGCGACTTTGTTTTTTCATCATTTTAAACAAAAACCATTAGTTTCTTTTTTAAACGATACTTTAAAACATACAAAAAAAGCAATTATTGTAAACGATTTACACAGGCATAGATTGGCTTATTATTTATTTAAATTACTATCGGTTTTTATAAGCAATAAAATGATAATTCATGATGGGTTAATTTCTGTATTAAGAGGTTTTAAACGAAAAGATTTAACAGTTATATCACAAAAAATAAATGTATCGCCTCAGGTTTCATGGAAATGGGCTTTTCGCTGGCGATGGATTATAGAAAGTTAGAAGCTTGTTTTGTAAATAGATAAATATTAATATGAGTGTAAAAATAACAGCTGTTGCAAAGCAACTTCCAAAATACTATAGAGAAACAAAAGATATCATCCCTTTTGTAAAGGTTTGGATGCAAGGACAAGAAGAGCGTTTTCAAAGAAAAGTAATAAAACTTTTTGAAGGTGCTGGAGTAGACAAAAGATATTCTATTATGGATCCTGAAGAGGTGTTTACCGCAACTACTTTTGAAGAAAAAAATAATATCTATACCAGGGAAGTTATACAGTTGGCAGAGAAATCGCTTCAGAAATCTTTAGAAAAGGCAAATTTAAGCCCTACAGATATCGATTTTATCATTACAGTTAGTTGTACCGGAATTATGATTCCCTCTGTAGATGCTTATTTAATTAATTCTTTAGGAATGAAACAAGATGTTGTGCGTTTGCCTGTTACAGAAATGGGTTGTGCTGCTGGTGTATCAGGAATAATTTATGCGAAGAATTTCTTAAAAGCAAATCCAAATAAAAGAGCGGCAGTAGTTGCTGTAGAAGCTCCAACCGCAACATTTCAACTAGAAGATTTTTCGATGACAAACATTGTTAGTGCTGCTATTTTTGGAGATGGCGCGTCTTCAGTAATTTTGTCTTCTAATGAAAATGATCAAGGGCCAAAAATTATAGATGAAGCAATGTATCACTTTTATGGTGCTACAAAAATGATGGGTTTTAACCTAGTGAATTCTGGTTTACAAATGATTTTAGATAAAGAAGTTCCACAAAAAATTGCAGATCATTTCCCTGAGATTATTCACCCTTTTTTAGAACAAAATGCTTTAAAAATTTCTGATGTAGATCATTTAATTTTTCATCCAGGAGGAAAAAAAATAGTACAGACCGTAGAAGATTTATTTGGCGTTTTAGGAAAAAATATCAATGATACAAAAGAAGTTTTACGCTTGTACGGCAATATGTCTAGTGCAACCGTTTTATACGTTTTGGAACGTTTTATGGACAGAAACCCTGCGAAAGGAGAAAGAGGTTTGATGTTAAGTTTTGGGCCAGGGTTTTCTGCACAACGTATTTTGTTAGAATGGTAACTAATTTTAGACCTCACAGGTTTTTAAAACCTGTGAGGTCTATTTAAAGAATAGATTAATATGAAATACGAGGTTTTAGTAGAAGATTCTTTTTATCATATTTATAATTGTGGAAACAATAAAGAAAATATTTTTATTGAAGTACAAAATTATTCATATTTCCTAAAATTAGTAAAAAAGCACCTTGCTAAAACTTCTGACATGATAGCATATTGTTTATTAAAAAATCATTTTCATTTTTTAATAAAAACAAAAGAGAATATAGCCTCTAGAGATATTTCTCAATCATTTTCAAACTTATTTAATGCATATTCAAAAAGTATTAATAAAAAATATGGAAGAAGTGGAAGTTTATTTAAAGATCGATTTTCGAGAATAAAATTAGAAAATGAAAACTATTTAAAAAACTTAATTCTTTATATTCATTTAAACCCAACTCACCACCAATTTGTTGACGATTTTAGAACTTATAAATATTCGTCTTATAATTCAATCTTATCAAATAAACCTTCAGATTTATTAAGAGAAGACGTAATAAACCTTTTTGAAGACAAACAAAATTTTATTGATTCTCACAGAATTAAAGAAGTAAACATTACACAAACAATAACTCTAGAACAATAAGAAAACTAAGACCTCACAGGTTTTTAAAACCTGTGAGGTCTGTTAAAATGAAAAAATGAATCAAACAGAAATCATAAATAAATTACCTTATTCAACCCCTTTTTTGTTTGTTGACGAACTAACAGATATTTCAGAAAATGGCGTTTCAGGGAATTATACGTTTAAACTAACCGAGTTTTTCTTCAAAGGCCATTTTAAGGAAAACCCAATAACACCAGGAGTGATTTTAACAGAAACAATGGCTCAAATAGGTGTGGTTTGCTTAGGTGTTTTTTTATTGAAAGATAAAATATTTTCTAAAAAAACACCCCCTCAAATTGCACTAACATCAAACAATATTGATTTTTTTTTACCTGTTTTACCTGGTGAAAAAGTAACCGTAATTTCAGAAAAAGATTTTTTTAGATTTAACAAATTAAAATGTACCGTTAAAATGATAAATTCTAAAAATGAGCTTGTTTGTAGAGGTACAATTTCTGGAATCATTAGATAAAATAAGAATGAAAAATAGAGTCGTAATTACAGGTTTAGGAGTTGTAGCACCAAACGGAGTTGGCATACAAGAATTTACAAATGCTATAAAATCTGGTACATCTGGAATTACGTTTCATCAGCAGTTAAAAGACAAAGGTTTCTCTTGTTGTATTGGCGGAATTCCAGAAGTATCCGAAGAAAAAATAAATGAATACTTAACACCATTACAATTGCGTGGTTTTAATAGCACGAGTATTTTATATGGCTGCATGGCAGGTATTGATGCCTGGAAAGATGCAGGTTTTAGTGTAAATGAAAATTCAACACTAGACTACGATTCGGGGTTAATTTTTGGAGTAGGAACTTCAGGAATCGAAAAATTTAGAGAAGCAATTTATAAAATAGATGCTCAAAACGTAAGACGTTTAGGTAGTACATCTGTAGTGCAAACAATGGCAAGTGGTATTTCTGCATATTTAGGCGGAATTTTAGGTTTCGGAAACCAAGTAACTACAAACTCATCTGCTTGCACCACAGGAACCGAGGCCATCTTAATGGGTTTTGAGAGAATAAAAAACGGAAAAGCAAAAAGAATGTTAGTAGGTGGCGCTAGCGATAGTAGTTTGTATACTTGGGGTGGTTTTGATGCAATGCGAGTGATGACTTATAAACATAATGAAACACCAGAAAAAGGCTCAAGACCCATGAGTTTATCTGCTTCTGGTTTTGTTCCCGGAAGTGGCGCAGGTGCTCTGGTATTAGAGTCTTTAGAAAGTGCACTAGAGCGTAAAGCAACTATTTATGCAGAAGTTTTAGGAGGAAACATAAACTCTGGCGGACAAAGAAATGGCGGTACTTTAACCGCGCCTAATGCAGAAGCTGTTCAGAGATGTATTACAGACGCAGTATTTGATGCTGGTGTTACTACAGACGCTATTGATGTAATTAATGGGCATTTAACAGCAACTTCTAAAGACGCTTTAGAAATCGAAAACTGGGTGAAAGCATTGCAAAGAAAAGGAAATAATTTCCCGTTTATCAACTCGTTAAAGTCTCACATAGGCCATTGTTTGGCTGCTTCTGGAGCTATAGAATCTGTAGCTTCTGTACTACAAATTAAAGAACAGTTTGTGTTTCCAAATATCAATTGTGAAGATGTGCATCCAGAAATTTTAGGATTCATTTCTTTGGATAAAATCCCTACACAACTCATAGAAAAAGAGGTGGCTATTTTAGCAAAAGCAAGTTTTGGCTTTGGAGATGTAAATGCATGTGTTATCTTTAAAAAATATTCAGACAAACACAAAACGCAATGACAAAACAAGAAATTATACAAAAACTAACAAGCATTGTTAAACCTTATATTCAAAATGAAGAAGGTTTTAAAAATATTTCTGAGAATACAGATTTTATCAATGATCTAGAGATAAATTCTGCAAATTTGGTGGATATTATTTTAGATGTTGAAGATGAATTTAAAATACACATAGACAATGATTCTATGGAAAAAATGATGTCTATAAAAGAAACAGTCGCAATTATTCAAGCCAAAATAAATGCCTAAAATCGGGAATGATATTGTTGATTTAAATCTTGCAAAAACCCAAAGTAATTGGGAAAGAACTGGTTTTTTAGAGAAACAGTTTACAATAAAAGAGCAGCAAGAAATTTGCAATTCAGAAAACCCTTTTTTAAAGGTGTGGCAATTTTGGAGCATGAAAGAAGCTGCATACAAATGCTACACACAAAAAGAAGAAAAGCGTTTCTTTGCACCACAAAAATTTGAATGTACTTTAAAAGAGAACCATTGTGGAAATGTAATTTTTGAAAATTATAAGTTTTATACAAAGACAACAATTACCTCATTTTATATACATACAATTGCTGAAATTATTTTTATTAAAAATGCTAATAAAATTAGAAGGTTCTCTGGAATTGGATCTCCAAATTTAATTGATAATAACATCAAATTAAAAATAGCCAAAAAGACAGGAGTTTCTTTTTTAGAAATAGAAAAAAAGAAAACCAAAATTGGTGCGCCACTTTTTAATCATCAAGAAAAAGTATTAACAAAATCGTGCTCAATTTCACATCATGGAAATTATGGCGCTTATGCATTTGTTCTGTAGTATGAAGTTGAAAGAAGCACTTTACAATCAATGCAAAAAATTTGCTAACAAACGCTTGCAAACTATTGAAGAGATAATTTCTTCTAATCAAAAAGCCTTGCAGTCAGAAACAAAAAGTTCTGCTGGTGATAAACACGAAACCGGACGCGCTATGTTGCAATTAGAAATTGAAAAAGCCGGTCATCAATTGCAGTCTATTTCTAAAATGAACGAAACGCTTTCAAAAATAAATTTAGAAAGCACCTCAAAGATTGCTCATATAGGAAGCATTATCAAAACAGAAACTTCAAATTATTTTTTATCAATATCTGCAGGAGAAATAATGATAGCTAACGAAAAATATTTTGCAATTTCTGCTTCATCACCAATTGGAAGGTTGTTGCTTGGTAAAAAAGAAAACGAAGAGTTTTCATTTAACGGAAAGCGCTTTAAGATTAAAAAGATAATGTAACCTTAGTTTCTTTTTTTAAGTTAAAATCGTGATTCACAAATATTTTTTGTCCATCAAAATCTACTTCAATTAACCAAAAAGACCCTTTTAAATAAGAGTTTAATACCACTCCGTTTAGACCTGAATTTTCAGTAATTTTAATTTGGTGTGGATATAATAATTGAGGTTTATTATCGATTACAATTTCATTTACATCTTCAAAAAGCGCCGCAACATACTTTACTTGTGGATTTAAATATAGCTCTTTTGGAGTGCCACTTGCAATCAATTTATTATTCTGAATTACAAGCATTTGATCAGCAAAAGAAAGCGCTTCTTCTGCATCATGAGTGGCAACAATACAAGCAATTTTTTTTCCTTTTAAGTAACTAAACAATCTTCTTCTTAAAGAATTTTTCTTAAAGTTATCTATTTGACCAAATGGTTCATCAAGTAATAAAAGCTTTGGTTCTTTTGCCAAAGCTCTAGCAATTGCAACACGTTGTTGTTGTCCGCCACTTAAGTTTTTTACTTTTGTATTTGCAAAATCAGTCAATTCTATTACTTCTAATAACTCTTGCGTTCTTTTTTCACTTTCTTCTGGATAAAATCTAGATAAGTGTTTTTTTATGTTTTCTGAGACTGAAGTAAAAGGCATTAAATCAAAGTCTTGCGCCACGTGTTTGATAAACTCCATTCCTGGGACTAAATGTTCTTTTGGCCCTAAAATTTGAATATCATCCCAAAAAACAGCTCCTTTATCAACATCTAATAAGCCATAAATTATTTTTAAAAGCGTAGATTTTCCACATCCACTTTCTCCCATCACACATAAATGTTTACCTTTTTTAAGTTGAAAATTAATATCAATTAATACAGGTTTTTTAGATTTGTATTGAAAAGAAATAGCGTTGACCTTTAGCATAGAAAAGAATGAAAATAGTAAACAAATGTACTATTTTTTGAACTGTAATTAAGTTTAAAAAATTACGTCTAACTTTGTACAATAAATAATATTTAGATGACAGAAAATTTAACAAAAGAAACTTTTTTAGAAAAGGTTTTTAATTTTGAAGCAAACAAAGAGTGGCAATTTGAAGGAGAAGTACCGGCAATTATAGATTTTTATGCAGATTGGTGTGGACCTTGTAAAACAATTGCACCAATTTTAGAGCAATTGAGTGAAGAATACGGCGATAAAATCAATATTTATAAAGTAGATACTGAGGCAGAACAAGAATTATCTGCGGCATTCGGAATAAGAAGTATTCCGTCAATGTTGTTTTGTCCAAAAGAAGGAGATCCACAAATGGCAAACGGTGCTTTGCCAAAAGCACAATTAGAACAGATTATAGCAGACGTTTTAGAAGTAACGAAATAAAAAAATCCCGAGATTTTTCTTGGGATTTTTAGTTTTATTGAGAGAGTTTATAATTTTGTCATTCCCTTAAAAAAGGGAATCCATCATAATTGTAATGTATCAATCTTGGGTTCGTGCTTTTACGAGAATAACATTAAGCGCTTACCAAATTATTAGCAACTAAATACTCAGCAATTTGAACAGTGTTTGTAGCAGCCCCTTTTCTAAGGTTATCAGAAACAATCCATAAATTTAATGTGTTTTCTTGAGATTCATCTCTTCTGATTCTTCCTACAAAAACCTCATCTTTATCGTGTGCAGTAATTGGCATTGGATATACATTATTTGCAACATCATCTTGCACGATAATTCCGTCTGTTTCACTTAAAATTTGACGAACTTCTGACAAATCAAAATCATTATGAAACTGAACATTTACCGCTTCTGAATGTCCGCCAGCAGTTGGAATTCTAACCGCAGTTGCGGTTACTGAAAAAGACGAATCACGTAAAATTTTCTTTGGTTCTTTTACCAACTTCATTTCTTCTTTGGTATAACCGTTTTCTAAAAAAACATCACAATGTGGCAACGCATTTCTTCCAATTTTATGTGGATACGCCATTTCGCCTTCAATTCCTGCTTCTTCATTATTTAATTGCTGAACTGCTTTTACGCCAGTTCCAGAAACAGATTGATAGGTAGAAATTACAACACGTTTCATCGTGTATTTTTTATGCAAAGGCGCTAAAGCCATTACTAGCTGAATGGTAGAGCAATTTGGGTTTGCAATAATTTTGTCATCAACAGTTAACACATCTCCATTAATTTCTGGAACCACCAATTTATGATTTTTATGCATTCTCCAAGCAGAAGAATTATCTACCACAGTTGTGCCAACAGCGGCAAATTTTGGTGCCCATTCTAAAGAAGTCTCTCCACCAGCAGAAAATAACGCAATATCTGGTGTCATTGCAACAGCTGTAGCTAAATTGACAATTGAATATTCTACTCCGCTATAAGAAATTTTAGTTCCAACAGATTTTTCTGAAGCAACAGGAATCAATTCTGTAATTGGAAAATTTCTTTCTGCTAATACTTTTAAAAGTACGTTTCCTACCATACCGGTAGCGCCCACAACTGCAACTTTCATTTTATTTTAATTTTATACCGCAAAGATTAAGAAAAAAACTATTAGTTGTATTTTAAAAATAACATAAGTTTTAGGCTTGTTTAAAAAGCTACAAGAACCCTAGAATTGTTAAGTATTAAACCGAAACGTTGTCAGCTTTTTTTAAAAGTAGTAGTTTTGCAAAGATTTTACAATCAGAATTTATTATTAACCGATACTGAATTTAGTTCAGCTTAAAAAAAGTATAGCATGCAACTGTACAACAAGTTAAGCGCAAAAGAACGCGCTGCATTAATTGACGAAGCCGGAAAGGATCGTTTAACAATTTCATTCTATCAATACTTCAAGATAGATAACCCACAACTCTTTAGAGATAAATTATTTATTGAATGGAACGCATTAGAGGTTCTTGGAAGAATTTATGTTTCTTTTGAAGGAATCAACGCACAAATGTCTGTTCCGGCAGAAAACTTTTTGCAATTAAAAGAACAATTAGACGCGATTTCTTTTTTGAAAGATATTCGGTTAAATGTTGCCGTTGAGCAAGACAATAAATCGTTTTTAAAATTGAAAGTAAAAGTTAGAAACAAAATTGTTGCTGATGGTTTAAATGATGAAACGTTTGATGTTACCGATAAAGGCGTTCATTTAAATGCAAAGGAATTCAACGAAATGCTGGCAGATCCAAACACGGTTTGTGTGGATATGCGAAATCATTACGAAAGTGAAATCGGGCATTTTGATGGTGCTGTAACTCCAGATGTTGATACCTTTAGAGATTCGTTAGATATTATTGAAGAAGATTTAAAAGATAACAAAGAAGATAAAAACCTATTGATGTATTGTACTGGTGGAATTCGCTGCGAAAAAGCGTCTGCATATTACAAACACAAAGGGTTTAAAAATGTTTTTCAATTAGAGGGTGGAATTATAGAATACACTCGTCAAGTAAAATCAGAAGGAATTGAAAACAAGTTTTTAGGAAAGAATTTTGTGTTTGACCACAGACGTGCAGAAAAAATTTCTGATGATGTAATTGCGAATTGTCATCAATGTGGAGAAGCTTGCGACGAACATGTAAATTGCGAAAACGAAGCCTGTCACTTATTATTTATTCAATGTAAATCGTGTCAAGAAAAAATGAATACCTGTTGTTCTGACGAATGTAAAGAAGTTGCTGCACTCCCTTTTGAAGTTCAAAAAGAGCTAAGAAAAGGCAAAGGAAACAGTAACAAAATCTTTAAAAAAGGAAGATCTGAAGTGCTGAAGTATAAAAATTAAACAAATAATAGCATCCTAAAAAGCTCCGTAATCGGGGCTTTTTTTTATGCTTAAAAAACCATTTTATCATTCTTACAGAATGCGTATATTTACAGATTAATCAACTATTAGTTGATTTTAATAAATTATTTAAGAACCAAATAAAAACATAGGCGTTAAAAACGCTTAAATGTTTTTAAAAAAATATATACATTTTATGAGCTGTACTAGTTGCTCAACAAAAAAAGACGGCGTTCCTAATGGTTGCAAAAGCAATGGAAATTGTGGAACTGGCGGATCTTGCGGAAGCGGAAGTAAATTAGCGGTTTTCGATTGGTTATCTAACATGACTTTACCAAGCGGAGAAGCGCCATTTAATATTTATGAAATCCGATTTAAAAACGGACGAAAACACTTCTTTAAAAACACAGAAAACTTAACACTTTCTATGGGCGATGTTGTTGCTGTAGAGAGTTCTCCTGGACACGATATCGGTGTTGTTTCTTTAGGTGGAGAATTGGTAAAAGTGCAAATGAAAAAAAGAAATGTTACTGAAGATAGCGAAGATGTTAAGAAAATTTTTAGAAAAGCATCTCAAAAAGACATTGATATTTGGCAATCATTTAGAGATAAAGAGCAGGAAACACAACGAAGAGGAAGAGAAATAATTAGTCGTTTAGGATTAAAAATGAAACTTTCTGATATCGAATATCAAGGCGATGGAAAGAAAGCAACGTTTTATTACACGGCAGATGAGCGCGTAGATTTTAGACAATTAATTAGAGATTTAGCCAGCGCATTTTCTATTAGAGTAGAAATGAAACAAGTTGGTTTAAGACAAGAAGCTGCTCGTTTAGGTGGTGTTGGTTCTTGTGGTAGAGAATTGTGTTGTTCAACCTGGTTAACAGATTTTAGAAAAGTAAACACTGCCGCCGCTCGTTATCAGCAATTATCGTTGAATCCGTTAAAACTAGCAGGGCAATGTGGAAAATTAAAATGCTGTTTAAACTTTGAATTAGACACCTACTTAGATGCTTTAAAAGCGTTTCCGAAGCAAGAAAAAGTTTTGAAAACCGAAAACGGTGATGCTGTTTTTGTAAAGATGGATATCTTTAAACAAGCGCTTTGGTACACCTATAAAAACAACAGTTTTAAATGGTTTCAATTAACGTTAGCGCAAGTAAATGAGATAATTGCGTTGAATAAAAATAACGAAGAAGCTGCGCCGTTAGAAGATTATGAATCTGATGTGGTTGTAGAGCCAAAAGCCGATTTTGAAAATGTTGTTGGGCAAGATAGTTTAACGCGTTTTGATGCTCCAAAACAGAAAAAAGGTCGCAGAAAAAATAACCATAATAAAAACAGAAAAAAGCCGGTTGCAAATAATAAGAATGCAAATCAAAAACCAAATCAACCGAAACAAAAGAGAAATCCGAATCAAAATAAACCAGCAGCAGCAAATGCCGTAGCTGAAAAAAAACAGCACAAAAAACCAAAACCTAGAAACAACAACAAAAAAAACAACAATCGAAATAAGCCAAATGAGAACAAACAAGATTAATTATATTGTCCTTGTTTTTATTATATGTAGCATCATTTCTTGTGATTCTAAAAGAGAATATGATTCTTTTGTTTCTATCTCTGACAATTCTTGGAAAAAAGATAATACTGTTTCGTTTCTTTTTGAAATTACAGACACCATCAATAAAAAAGACTTGTTTTTAAACATAAGAAACAATCAAAAATACAATTTCAGTAACTTGTTTTTAATTACAACCTTAAATTTTCCGAATGGCAAGAAAATTGTAGATACGTTAGAGTATGAAATGACCGATACATCAGGTCGTTTTTTAGGAAATGGATTTACTGGAATAAAAGAAAACAAATTGTTTTATAAAGAAAATGTGGTTTTTCCAACTTCAGGAGAATATTCAGTTTCCATATCGCATGCAATGCGCAAAAGTGGTGAAATAAACGGAATAGAAAGTTTAGAGGGAATTATAGATGTTGGATTTAGAATAGAAAAGAATTAAAAATGACAAAGGAGAAAAATACAGGTTTTAAAAAATATGTAAGATGGTTTTGGGGAATTATAATTGGCGGATTTGCGTCAGTTTTACTTCTTTTTTTACTTGCTGCTTGGGGCGTTTTTGGAGACTTACCAACTTTTGAAGAATTAGAAAATCCTCAGAACAATTTAGCAACAGAAATTATTTCATCTGACGGAAAAACTCTAGGGAAATTTGCTTACGAAAACAGAACACCTATAAAATTTAAAGACTTACCAGATAATTTAGTGTTGGCGTTGGTGGCCACAGAAGACGAACGTTTTTATGAACATTCAGGAATTGATTTTAGAGGTTTGGCTAGAGCGGTTGCAAAACTTGGAAAAGGTGGAGGTGCAAGTACAATTACACAACAATTGTCTAAAAACTTATTTACCAAAAGAGCCTCAGGCAATACGTTTAAAAGAATTGGTCAGAAACTAAAAGAATGGGTGGTTTCTATTAAGCTAGAAAGACAATATACAAAACAAGAAATTATTGCCATGTATTTAAATACACAAGGCTTTTTATTTAATGCATCAGGAATTAGATCTGCTTCGAGAATTTACTTTGGAAAAGAACCTAAAGAACTCAAACTTGAAGAGTCTGCTGTTTTGGTTGCAATGTTGAAAAACCCAAGACAATACAACCCAAATAGAGATATTTCTAGAGATAAATCATTGGCAAGAAGAAATGTTGTTTTTAAACAAATGGAAAAAAATGGATTTTTAACTTCCCAAGAAAAAGATTCTTTACAACAACTACCACTTGTTATTGATTTTACACCAGAAAGCCATAGCGATGGTTACGCAACTTATTTTAGAGAACACTTAAGAGACTATTTAAAGAATTGGGTAAAAACAAACCCGAAAGCAAACGGAGAACCCTACAATATTTATGCAGACGGATTAAAAGTATATGTTACCATTGATTCTCGCATGCAACAATATGCAGAAGAAGCTGTAAAAGAACATGTTGGTAACTTGCAAAGCTATTTTAATAAAGAGCAAAAAAGTAATGAAACAGCCCCTTTTTATGATCTAGAGCCAGAGCAAATTGAAATGATTTTAACCAGAGCAAAGAAAAACTCTGATCGCTGGCGAGAAATGAAAAAATTAAAAACTCCAGAAAAAGAAATCGAAGCATCATTTTTACGAAAAAGAAAAATGAAAATATTTTCTTGGAAAGGAGATATTGATACGCTAATGACACCAAAAGATTCTATAAAATATTACAAGTATTTTTTACATTCTGGACTGATGTCAATGGAACCGCAAACAGGCCATATCAAAGCTTGGGTTGGGGGTATCAATAATAAACATTTTAAATACGATCATGTAGAACAAGGTAAAAGGCAAGTGGGTTCTACCTTTAAACCATTTGTGTATGCAACGGCAATTAATCAATTAAAATTATCCCCTTGTGATACGTATCCAATAGCGCCTTACACAATTAAAGAATGGAAGTACGGAAACCCTGAAGCTTGGACTCCAAGAAACTCAGGATCCAACCCTCTAAGGTATAAAGGAATTTTAAGCTTAAAAGAAGGTTTAGCAAACTCTGTAAACACGATGTCTGCAAGACTGATAGACATGGTTGGCCCAAAAAATGTTTCAAGATTGGCAACCACATCGCTTGGTATTTCTAGAAACATTCCAGAAACACCCGCAATTGCACTTGGTACAGTAGAGCTGTCTTTGTATGAAATGGTAAGTGCTTACGGAATGTTTGCTAACAAAGGTTTGCGAGTAGATCCCATGATTATTACTAGAATAGAAGATAAAAATGGAACAATTTTAACACAGTTTACACCAAAAACACAAGAGGTTTTAAGTGAAGAATCTGCCTATGTTGTGTTAGACTTATTAAAGGGGGTAACCACTTCTGGCTCTGGAATTAGATTAAGAACAGTTAGTGAAAGACCTGGGTATGTTACAGGATATCCTTACGGATTTGACAATCCTATTGCAGGAAAAACAGGAACAACACAAAACCATACAGACGGGTGGTTTATGGGAGTTGTCCCCAATTTAGCAACTGGAGTTTGGACAGGTGGTGAAGATAATGCTATTCATTTTGAGGGTATTGGCAAAGGGCAAGGCGCTTCTATGTCGTTGCCAACTTGGGCAATTTTTATGCGAAAATGTTATGAAGACCCAACATTGAACATTAGTAAAGAAGACTTTGAAAAGCCAGAAAATCCAATTTCAATTCGTCTAGATTGCGACGACACAAATAAAAAACGTGTCGAAGATGAGGAAGAAAAACCAGTTATTAAAAAAGGAGATATAGATTTTTAATAAAAAACACCATGATAAATAAAGTAGTAAAAAACGCAAAAGAAGCCTTAGAAGGTGTGGAAAATGGAATGACTTTTATGTTGGGGGGCTTTGGACTTTGCGGAATTCCAGAAAACAGTATTTCTGAATTGGTACATTTAGGAGTAACAGATTTAACATGTATTTCTAACAATGCAGGTGTAGATGATTTTGGCTTAGGTTTGTTATTGCAAAAACGCCAAATAAAAAAAATGATTTCCTCATATGTGGGAGAAAACGACGAGTTTGAGCGCCAAATGTTATCTGGAGAACTAGAAGTAGATTTAATTCCGCAAGGAACATTAGCAGAGCGTTGCAGAGCATCAGGTGCAGGAATACCTGCTTTTTACACACCAGCAGGTTATGGAACCGAAGTTGCCGAAGGAAAAGAAACCAGAGAATTTAACGGTAAAATGTATGTGTTAGAACGTGCTTTTGATGCACAATTTGCATTTGTAAAAGCTTGGAAAGGAGACACGGCAGGAAACTTAATCTTTAAAGGAACGGCACGTAACTTTAATCCGATGATGGCAATGGCAGGAAAAATTACTGTTGTAGAAGTAGAAGAACTGGTTACCGTTGGTGAGCTTGATCCAAATCAAATTCATACGCCAGGTATTTTTGTGCAAAGAATTTTTCAAGGAAAAGATTACGAAAAGAGAATTGAACAACGAACTGTACAAACAAAAGAATAAACCAGTTTTTTAATGTAGCAATGTAATAATTAAAAATCCAGCTGTTGATAAATCTATAGGAGTTGCACTATTAATTATATAGTTTTGTGAAGCTTTACAAGCTGAGAAAAAAAATGTTATTTCAAGACAGTTATTAAAATCTGGTAAAGCACCAAAAGTAAAAATTGACACATTGTTACATTAACAAATTAATACATTGATAATATGTTATCAAAACAACAAATAGCGCAAAGAATTGCACAAGAATTACAAGACAGATGGTACGTGAATTTAGGAATTGGAATTCCTACATTGGTGGCAAACTACATTCCTGAAGGCATTGAGGTAGAGTTTCAATCAGAAAACGGGTTGCTAGGAATGGGACCATTTCCTATTGAAGGTAGTGAAGATGCAGACTTAATCAATGCAGGTAAACAAACAGTTACCGTTTTAGAAGGAGGTTCTTTATTTGATTCTGCAATGAGTTTTGCAATGATTCGCGGTCAACACGTGCAATTAACAGTTTTAGGCGCCATGGAAGTTGCTCAAAACGGCGATATTGCAAACTGGAAAATTCCGAACAGAATGGTAAAAGGAATGGGCGGCGCCATGGATTTAGTGGCATCAGCAGAAAACATTATTGTTGCCATGATGCACACTAATAAACGAGGCGAATCTAAAATTTTAAAAACATGTTCGTTGCCATTAACCGGTGTTGGATGTGTTAAAAAAGTAGTTACCAATTTAGCCGTTTTAGAAATTAAAAATGGCGCTTTTTACTTATTAGAAAGAGCGCCTGGAGTTTCTGTTGAAGAAATTCAAAATGTCACAGAAGGAACATTAATTGTTGATGGTGAAATTCCTGAAATGCAATTGTAATGATAGTTTATTTAGCCAAAAAAACATTTTTAGTAATTTTTGTTTTTACATGCTTAATATTTCTGCTTTTAGAATTTGTTTTAAGAATTGAAAGTTCAACATTAAGAGTTGTTTTACCAGCGTTTTTTTCAGTAATATTATCACCAAGAAGAAAGAAAATTAATACCCAAACTGGAGAGAAAACCCAAATAACATGGTTTTTCTTAAAAGAACCTATTTTTTTAGATAAATGAAAATAATCTCATACAACGTAAACGGAATTAGAGCTGCCTTAAAAAAAGGTTTTATCGATTGGTTGCAGGCTGCAAATCCAGATGTAATTTGTATTCAAGAAACCAAAGCACACAAAGAGCAATTAGATTTGACCTTGTTTGAAACCGCTGGTTATAAGTATCATTATTGGTTTTCTGCTGAGAAAAAAGGCTATTCATCTGTGGCAATTTTATGTAAAGTAGCACCGAATCATATTGAATATGGAACAGGAATTGAATCCATGGATTTTGAAGGAAGAAATTTACGTGTAGATTTTGATCATGTTTCTGTAATGAGTATGTATTTACCATCTGGAACAAACCAAGAAAGGCTAGATTTTAAATTCAATTATATGGATGAAATCCTAGAATATGTTACAGACTTGAGAAAAACCATTCCAAATTTAGTTGTTTGTGGAGACTATAATATTTGTCACGAAGCCATTGATATTCACAACCCAAAAATGAAGGGTGTTTCTGGGTTTTTACCAGAAGAACGAGAGTGGTTAACCTCTTTTGTGAAAAGTGGATTTACAGATAGTTTTAGGTATGTTAATCCAGAAAAACAAGCCTACTCTTGGTGGAGTTACAGGGCCAATGCAAGAGCAAATAATAAAGGTTGGCGTTTAGATTACGCAATGGTTTCCGAACCAATAAAAGAAAATATAGTGAACGCATATATTTTACCAGAAGCCAAGCATTCAGATCACTGTCCGATTGTTGTAGAACTAGATTTTTAAATATGAACGATTATAAAATTACATTTTTATTTCTTTTTATCTCTTTGGGTATGCTAGCGCAAACTCAAAAGAATTCGATTGGCAGAGATACTATAAAAAAAGGTTTTTTTAGCAATAAAGACTTGTCGATAATAGATAGTTTGGTCATAGAAACCCAATACAGATCGCCATTAACGTCTAATATTAATTATATTATAAAAGGACTAAAAGCAAGTACAAAAGTGGAGAAAAAAGTGGAGACCAACCTCTTAAAAGAACGGTTGAAACACTTAGATGATACGTCTCCATTTTTTATAGAATACAATCCTATTTTAGAAAATGTCATCAATTCGTATTTAAAATACCGTAGTAGGTATTATCCAAGATTAATGGCAAAAGCGGAGTATTATTTTCCGATGTTTGAAAAGTATTTAGATCAATTTGATGTGCCTCTAGAAATGAAATATTTGGCCATTGTAGAATCTACATTAGACCCAAGAGCAAGATCTAGAGTTGGCGCCAGAGGTTTGTGGCAATTTATGTATTTGACAGGAAAACAATACAATTTAAATGTAAGTTCTTATGTAGATGAGCGCCAAGACCCAATAAAAGCAACTATAGCTGCTTGTAAATATCTAAGTGATTTATACAACATTTTTGGCGATTGGGATTTGGCTTTAGCAGCGTATAATTCTGGACCAGGAAATGTTTCTAAAGCTATAAAACGCTCTGGAGGGTATCAAAACTATTGGAACATTCGTCAGTATTTACCTAAAGAAACAGCTGGTTATGTGCCTGCTTTTTATGCAACATTGTATATTTTTAAATATGCAAAAGAGCACGGTTTAGCTCCAGAAAACCCACCAATTTATCATTTTGCAACCGATACGATTCAGGTTAAAAAAACAGTTTCTTTTGATCAAATTACAGAAGTAACAGGAATTGAAACAGAAATGTTAGAATTTTTAAACCCGGCCTATAAATTAGACATCATACCGTTTGTAAAAGGAAAAAATTACACCGTAAAACTTCCAAGAAACGCAACCATTAACTACTTAGAAAAAGAAAAAGAACTCTATGCTTTGGTAGACAATGACAACGCTAAAAGAGAAAAACCGTTGCCTAAATATTTGGAATTAAATAGAAGGTTGCGATACAAAGTACGGAGCGGAGATTATTTAGGAAAAATAGCAACACAATTTGGCGTTCGCGTTAGCCAGATAAAAAAATGGAACCGACTTAGAAGCAATAATTTAAAAATAGGTCAGCGACTCACTATTTTTCCAAAACGATTGTAATAAAAAAAATAAAATGATTTCTTTAAAGTGGAATAGTCTTTGAAGAGGTTATCAATAGATAAAATAGTTAAAACAATATCAAATGAGAATAGGATTGACAATTGTAGCAATAGTACTTTTTTTAACTTCTTGTAAAGACGCAAAAGATACCTTTGTTTTAAGCAGCTCTGTTGGAAAATCGAATCAACTTTTGGTGGTTGCAGACGCCAATAATTGGAACGGAGAAGTTGGAGAACATCTTAGAAAGTTTTTAGGCAAATTGGTGGTAGGTTTACCACAACCAGAGACTACATTTAATGTAACTCAAATTGCACCGAAAGGGTTTGGAAGCATGATGAATAAATACAGAAGTATTTTAATTGTGCAAACTGCAGAAAAAGAATCGTTTACTATTAAAAAAGATTTTTACGCAAAACCACAAACCATAATTTATGTGACCGCGAAAGACAATGAAGGCTTAAAAAAGCAACTTCAAAAGCATCAAAAGGAAATTGTAAAGACCTTTAGGAATGCAGATCTTTTGCAAATCCAACAACGCTTTAATGCCAAAAGATTAGACGATTCTCAGTACAAAACCCTTCAGAAACTGGGTGTTTCCTTAACCATTCCGTCAGATTTTAAAACGGTAGACGATACAGGAGAATTTTTGTGGTTAAGACAACGTTTAATGAGTGGAATTACGCAAGGAGATGGCGTTAATAATATTTTAGTGTATAGTGTGCCAATTTCAGAATCGTTTGATTTAGAAGTGGCAAACACCATAATTGTAAACAGAAATACCATCGGTAAAAAGTACATACCAGGTTCTAAAGAAGGCATGTATATGATAACAGAAGCTGCCTATGTGCCACAAACCAAAGAAATTGTATTGAACCAAAAACAAGCGTTTGAAACTAGAGGGAAATGGGAAGTTAAAAACGATTTTATGGCTGGGCCATTTATCAATTTTACAGTGGTAGATCAAAAAAACAATCGACTGCTTGTTTTTGAGGGTTTTACATACGCGCCGTCTATTAATAAAAGAGATTTTATTTTTGAGTTAGAAGCGATTGGAAAATCGATGGTAATCAAAGAATAAACCAACACAGGTTTTATTTTTTAATCTTAAATTATTTAGGTTTGCAAGGTTTTTTTAAGATTTTGCAAACTTTTTTTATTAGATCCCTCTTTTTATGACTCATAACAGCATGTATATTAGTTAATTAAAAAAAAGAAATCATAAATTTTTTTTGAGCTGTTAAAGCAGTAAACACCATTTAAAAAACTAAAAACTTTATGTCAAAAAAGCTTTTTGATACAACTTCTGGATAAGTTACAGTTGATTTCTGCTTTTTTTTAACTACGTTTGATAAAAATCCTCCAACTGCATGAAACCACACAAAAGAAATTTTGTATTTAGTTTCTTAAAATTCTTTGTAGACAACCTTTCTGGTTGCTAACGATATCTAGCAACTCATTTCTTGGGAATCATTACTTTTATTAGCATAGAGGTTTCGTCTTTTATTTTTGTGTTTATTTTACACAGACACAAAGCAACACAATACTTTTTTTAAAATTTAACATCAAATTTATAACAATCACACAATAACAATTACACATCATGAAAAAAATCTACACCACACTCGTACTATTTATGGTTGCTGCAGTAACTTTTGCACAAGGTATTGCCGTGCAAGGAATTGCCAGAGATGGAACCGATGCTGCGTTGACCAACTTGAGACTCACTTTTGAGTTTATCATTTCTAAGGCAGATGGAAGTACTGTCTTTAAAGAACCGCAATCTGTTAATTCATTTAAAGAATCGCAATCTATTACCACAGACTCCTATGGGTTGTTTTCTCACGTGGTGAGTGCTGGTACAGCAACCGTAGGGAATTTTAACGACATAGACTTTAGCATACAGGGCTTAAAATTATCAGTTTGGATACAGTATGATGGTAGTAATATACAGGTGTATAGCCAAGACTTGCAGCACGTACCTTATGCGCATTATGCGCAGAGAGCTGCCAATGGTGTGCCACCGGGTACGGTAGTGGCGTTTATGGGGGTTGATGGTAAGATACCAGAGGGCTGGGTAAAGTGTGACGGAGCTGACATTACCAACAAAGGGGCAAGTTACAACGCCTTAAAAGCTGTTATTGGCAATAGCTTGCCAGATTTAAGAGGACATTTCTTAAAAGGAGAAGGAAAGGCAACAGGAATACCTGAGGCAGGTATTGTTCCAGGTGTGGTAGGGGAATATCAAGGGCAAGATATATTGTCACATGATCACGCCGTAGATATCACGCCTGAAAAAAAAGAGGGAGCTCACGCTCATTTTATTACAAGGTTGCCTTCTGATGGCCAATGGGGCGCCAATATATCTATGCAAACTACGGTAGAATCTAATGGGTCTGACGAAAAATGGGCTAACGCGCCAGGGCATCAAGATAAAAAATCTACATCTTACGATGGTGAACATACTCATCGAATAAATGGTAATACAAAAGGTAATGGAGGTGCAGAAACACGTCCTTGGACAGCGATCGTCAATTACATCATTAAATTATAAGCAACATAAATTTCTTCTTATGAAAAAAGCACTACTCTATGTGGCATGTGTTTTTGGGCTTGTATTACAGGCACAGAACCAACAAAGTAAAGATATTCTTTTTACAGGTGCAGGCGCAAAAGACACTATAGTACATACATCAGAAAAGACATTGCGTTTAAAGCTGCAAGTAGGGGGTGCTTTTTTGTTTAATAGTAAAACAACGGAGAAGACCAAAACTACGGTAGCCTTTCCGTACAGTATTAAATTTAAGCCTCAAACTTTTTTAGAAGACGGTTATGTAATTTCGAAAGGATTTTACGGAGATGTTGTAAAATTAAATTGGACTATAAAAGCCAACATAGACCAAATAAAAGACGTTACCATTTCTAGAAAAGAAATGGGAAGTACTACACCCGAGGTTGTCATTGCAAATGTAGCAAAAGATGTATTTGAGTATGAAGACCGCCTAACAGAAAGCGGAGTTTTGTACCAATACAAAATAATGGCCAACTTTATTTCTAAAAACGAAAACCCCAAAGAACTTCAAGATTATGTTGTTGGGGTGGGCTTTAGAAACCCTGCAGCTACGGTTTCTGGAAGAATTAGTTTTCAGGGAGGTACGCCTGTAGAAAATGTAACGGTATATGCAGAAGCTGTGGGGGCAAATATCACTACGGCAGGTAAAAGCATGTATTTTAAAAACAGTTCTGCAGCTACTGGCGCACTTAGAAGTAACATTAAAGCTGCAAACCTTACTCTGCAAACCTGGACCAACTTAACCAAAAGCAATACCGCAGCCAATATACTAACTTATAAATCTACTTCTGGAGACAACTATGCGGTGTTTGCCGCTCATACAACCACGCACAGAATTCAGTTTAAAGTTTTAAAAAATAACATTGCTATTGCCAACCTAGAACTGAGTAATTTTTTGCCTACAGGTGAGGTAGATGCCTTTGGAAAAGACATTTACAAAAGCATTGAAGATATTAGCACAGAGGAGTTTATTCATTTTTCTGCAGTTTTAGAACAAGGTAAATTTGCTGCCATATATATTAACGGCCGTTTGATAAATACAACAACCGTTGCCGAGGCTAACATTATTGGAAGTGAAGAAAAGCCAACGTTAACCGCGTTTAATTTTACCACCTATGCTTCTAGGCAAGGTGAAGAAATTTACAAGATAGATCTCTGTTTAAGTTGTACAGAAGACACTTACTTAGATGAGGTTCGAATCTGGGAAAAAGCGTTGACAAGCACAGAATTAAAAAGAGATTACAGAAGGTATTTAGACGGTTCTGAAAAAGGGTTAAAGTTTTACTTAAGAGGAGATGAAGGTAGCGGCGATTACCTATACGATCTGTCTAAAAAAGGCTATATATTTAATGAAAACCATGCGCTTATACTAAAACAAGAAGGCACTTTTACTTTTAGCACCAAGGTTCCAAATAGAAGACAGTTAGGGGTTTTTGGGGTAACCGATACAAATGGAAGTTATACCATTGCTTCGATACCGTATGTAGGAAACGGAGAGAGTTTTGAAATTACTCCCTCTTTAGGGGTGCATCAATTTAACCCAGCTACTCAAAGCTTATTTTTAGGGAAAGATGAACCTGTAGTTAATAAGGTAGATTTTACAGACGTTTCTTCTTTCGCTTTTAAAGGACGTGTAGTCTATAATGTGCAAAATGTATTTAAGCATACAGACAGTATTGTAGATGCTACTAATATTAGAGATGCAGAAAACTACAACCAATACTGGTATGGAGAAGAAAGGGTTAATAAAGGACAGTATTATTACGAAGGCGGAGTAAAAGATAGCCTTACAGGTTTTTACAAAGAAGGTGTACTAAGAAAATATCCTGTAATAGGAGTTGCAGGAGCTTATATTTCAATTGACGGAAATGTTGTGTTTGATGAAGACAATCAACCCGTAGTTTCTGATAGCAAAGGAAGGTTTAACATACAGGTACCTATCGGAAATCATAAAATAGAAGTTATCAAAAACGGACATACGTATGCGCTAAACGGTCGTTTTCCAGAAACCGGTACGTTTGAGTTTTTTGAAGACCAAACAGAAGAACGCTACTTTATAGACACTACAAGAGTTACTTTGGTAGGAAAAGTGGTTGGAGGAAAAATACAGTCTGATAAACCTGTAGGTTTTGGGTTTGCAGGCGAAAAAAAATACACCAACGATGAAGGCTTGGCTACTCAAAATGAAGAGACCATTTCTTCAGTAAACAATATTGGAGTTGCACAGATTATTTTTAAAGGTGATGTCAGTACCAACGAACTCAACAAAACAATTACCACCAACACCAAAACAGGAGAGTATAGGGTTGATTTAATTCCGTATCTATATTTTATTAAAAACAGTGATTTAACGATCCCAAAAAATGACGCTGTTAAGATTTTAACCGCAACGGAAACTGTAGACTTAAGGGAGGTGCCTGTTTTAAAGTCTTCAGAATTTACAGCCAAAGATGGCTCAAAGCACACCTCAGAAGAATACCATTACGAAAAGAGTTTTCGATTTAACTCAGACATAACATTGACTTTTTTAAATCAAACATTTGAAAAATCGGTAACTATTGGAGATTATACTTTTGATATCAGCGAATTACCATTTCCAATTTATAAGCAATTTAATGAGTACGAAATGGTTTTTGAAGTTTCTCAAAACTATGTAAATAAAGATGAAGATCAAGAGGTGGTAACCAAAGAGTTTTTTACAGAAGGTGCGTTGAATATTACAAATAATTTAGCTGATAAAAAGACAGAACAAGTAGTAATGCAGAAAAATAATACTGAATATAAATATGTATTTACCGCAGGGAACCCTAACACCAACCAATCGGAAGGGTATAAAAGGGATTACAGTTCAGTACGTTATAGACGGCCAAAACCCTTTAGAAATAGACAATCTAAGTGATTTTAAATCAGAGGGTATTGTAAAAGGGATAGACAAAACTACTGGGAAGAATTTTGTAACCGTAGCACCAGAAATACCCGATATTATTTTAAGAGATCCGCCAGGATCCAATAGTTTTGCCTCTATAGAAGCAGGAACTACAATTAGTGTAGAAAAAACAAATACTACAAATTTAAGCAACTCAATTAGCTCTGTGCTTCATTTTGACCTTGGGAGTTCTCAAGAAATAATCACCGGTGTAGGCTCTATAGCTGCTTTTGTTGCAACAACAAAAACAATAGAAGTCATATCCAATACAGATTTAAGTCTTTCTATGACTAATCAACAAGTAAAAGAAAACACCTCTGTGGCTTCTTATACTTTTAACCAAACAATTTCTACCAGCAGCGATCCCGATTATGTAGGTGCAGACGGTGATTTATACATTGGTAACGCAAAAAACTCTTTCTACGGCGTTTCTGATGATTTGATCTTATCAGACACCATTCCTGTTGATAACAATAAAAATGTATTAGCGCACATTAAGTATACAGTGCCCGTTTCAGAAACAGAAACAAAGGACTTATACATATCCAAGGTTGAAAGTTTTATTATTGGTAGCCAGCCAACACAAACTTTTTTCATGTATTCTCAGAAGCATTTGTTAGAGACGCTGATTCCAAACTTAGAAACCTTGGCCGCTAGTCTCGAAAACGGAGAAACACCAGAGCCGGGCAAAGAGTATCAGAGTCCAGAGTTTTATAAGCAACAAGCAAAATCATGGAGAGCCATTATTCAGAACAACGAAAAGGACAAATACAATGCGCTAAACAATAAAGAAGCTTTAAAAAGTTCAGCACTTGCAAAAGTAGAAAAAATGTTTTCTGGAGCACAACTAGAATTAGACAATTTAATTAATGGTTCTGGAACACAAAAAGCATTGAAGAATTTAATTCAAGCAAGTTTTTTTAGCAATAAGTCTTTTGATGCTGGTATGGGAGAGCTAACCAATACTATAGAGACAGCGAACTTAGGGGGTAATAGCCTAACATTTGCTTTAGACATCAGTGCAGGAGCAGGTACTACAGTTGGAGGAAGTCTCCTTGGTGCTGGAAATACCCTTACAACTACCACTACTTCTAACAGTGTTGTTTCAGCCAACTCAAACGTTTCAAGCGAATCAAATACTAAGTTTTCGTATACGTTAAAAGACAATGATAAAGACAACGTATTAAGTGTAGATGTTGTTAATCTTTTTGACGGAAACGGACCTATTTTTGTTACTCAAGGAGGAGCCACATCTTGTCCTTATGAAGGAGAAACATCCTCTGTTTTTTACAATCCTTCTGGATACAATTCCAATACAATAGGAAATGGAGGCGTTCCATTTTCTGTGGCTACAAACAAAGTGTACAAGTCAGATATTCAGGTAGATAAATCTTTAAGAACCAACGTGCCAGAAAGTGAAGCTGCTGTTTTTACATTGTTGTTAAAAAACACCAGTGAAACACAGTCTGATTTAGAGTTTATTTTAGATGTAGATCCAATTTCTTTAAATGGAGCAAAAACCAATTTAAAAACAAATGGGCTAAGTATTATCTTACCTTTTAACGAGACGGTTTCTTTTCCTTTAGAAATTTCTAAAACACCTTCATCGAGTACTTACAAGTATGAAGACATTAAAATAATGTTGTACAGTCCTTGTACAGACCCAGAAGAAAGGACAGAAAATGCGATAAACATTACTGCAGAATTTAAAAAATCGTGTTCTAATGTAGAGATTTCAGTACCTCTAAACAATTGGATTTTTAATTATAATGAAGCATACTCGGTAGACAACTTAGGAAATACAAGTATTAACAAACTACCGATTACATTTACCGATTTTAATACCGAATTTACAGGGTTTCAAAAGATAGAGTTGCAGTATCGAAATGCAACATCCTCTAGTTGGATTAAGTTTGCAACGTATTACGGTTCTGATGCATTAAGAGCAGCTGCTAATGATAAAGATAAAGGAATTGTAATTAAATCTTCAGACGCTGAGTTTACCCACAACTGGGATGTTGTTAGAGACGATATACCTGATGGTAATTACGAGTTTAGAGCGGTTTCGTATTGTACAGACGATATAGTAAATACTTCTGCGATTGTTTCCGGAACCATCAACATCAATGCACCTGTTTTATTTGGTACTCCAAGCCCCAAAGACGGAATTTTAGATGTTGGAGAAGACATTTTAGTTCGTTTTAATGAAGATGTATTAAAAAGAATTACTTCTGATATAGTCGCAAAAGGGTTAAAAAACCAACAAGAAATCAATCACGATGTTTCTGTTCGTTTAGACGGAGCAACCAATCAAATTGAATTGCCAAATCAGCGCTTAAGCAATCAGTCCTTTACCTTACAGTTTTGGTATAAAAAAGGAGCAACCAGTAATGGAACTCTTGTTTCGCAGCAAGACGGAATTCAAATTGCTTTAAACAACAATACCATTAATTTCGCTATTGGCGGGGAATCGATTACGGGTTCGATGAACGAATTAAATTATAATTTCTATTCTTTTATCTATGACCACTCAAGTTCACCATCATTAACAATCCTAAGAAACGGAGATATTTTGGCAACAAAATCTTTGTCAGAGAAACTAGACATCAACACCAACACTTCAATTTTTATTGGTGGTCGTGGTGTAGAAGGAAATATTCACGACATTCGTTTATGGTCTCAATCTTTTACACAAGCGAAAGCTACAGTAGCCAAAGATTTAACGTTAACAGGTAGAGAGTTAAACTTACAGGGGTATTGGAGATTAGATGAAGGAAATGGAAAAAAAGCCCTTGATAAAGCGAAGAGAAAAAACGGTATTGTCAATCTAAATTGGGATATTTTTCCGAAAGGAAATGGCTACGAATTTAAAAATAATAGTTATTTAAGTTTAGAAAGCGTTGGTTTTATTCAACCTTCACATTTAGAAGATATTTCGTTATCTTTTTGGATAAAGCCAGAAAATACAACTCCGGGAACTATTTTTTCTAATGGTGTTGGCGATACTTCAGAAGCTGTAATGACCAACGGTTATCGTAACAAGTGGTCTTTTGAGTATACGAGTAACGGGCAATTGGCCTTGCATACAGAAGGAGAAGTGTATTTGCTTACTTCAGAGGCTTTACCCGTAAACACCTGGTCTCATGTTGGTGTTTCTTTAAAAAGAGGTGGTTATTTAACTACTTTTATAGATGGCGAAGAAGTAAACGCAGTTAGCGCAAATAAAATAGGTGGTTTTTCAGGAAATAGAATTTTAATTGGCGCAAAATTAGATCAAACTTCTGGATCAGAAATTGCGACCAATCCTTTTACAGGAAAACTTGATGAAATTCGTTTTTGGAATACGGCTAGAACACAAACGCTTATTGCAAGAGATCGCTACTTTGAAATAAATAAAGGATCGCCAGGCCTGCTTCTGTATGTAGACTTTAATAAAGACGGTACAAATACAACAAAGGGGCCAACCTATCATCATGCAGATAAAAACCTAACTATTGGGTCTACATTTTCAGTAATGAAAGGCACGTCATTGCAAATGTATGTAGATGATTCTCCTGCGATAAAACCACCGTTAACCTTTACAAACATTCCTTTAAATACGGTGATTAACGGCGACGAAATGATCATCCAACCAGATTTAACAGAAGAAGAGTGGAGTTTGTTTGAAGGAGAAGTAATTCGTTTTTCTGTAGAAAGATTAACCGATGTGTATTTCAACAGACAGTTGTCTCCAGTTACTTGGACGGCCTTGGTAAATAAACAAGAATTAGCTTGGTATACACCAACTCAAAGTAAAGAAATTGTAGCACAGAAAAATGTAGGAGATACATATAGCTTTGTGATGGATGTAGTGAATATTGGTGGTAGCAATCAACCTTTTACCATAGAAGGGATACCAATTTGGTTAACCGCAACAGAAACCACTGGTTCTGTAAAACCAAACACAAATAGGCAAATTACATTTACAGTAGATAAAAACCTTGCCATGGGCAACTATTCTGCGGATATTTTCTTAAAAACAGCTTCTGGCTATAATGATCGATTGTCTTTTGATTTGCGAGTATTAAGCAATGCGCCAGATTGGTCTGTGAATCCTAGAGACTATAATTATAGTATGAATATCATTGGTAAAATAAAAATTGATGGTACTTTCTCTAGAGATCAGTACACTAAAATAGGTGCATTTATAAATGGCCAACCTAAAGGAGAAGCTTATTTAGAGTATGATGCTTTTTATGACTCTTATTTTGTGTATTTAACCATTTATAACGAGAACTCAGTAAACGACAACCCTACTTTTAAAATATGGGATGCTGTAAATGGGAAGATAATCAACTCATTTATAGATACAGAAACGAGCATTTCTTTTGTTCAAAATATGGTGTTGGGATCTAGTAGTGCTCCTAAGATATTTTCCAACTCAGCCATTACTGAGCAAAATGTAACACTAAACAAAGGCTGGTCTTGGTTGTCTTTTTATGCGAAAGACGCTAACTTTAGTAGTTTAGATGAGGCTTTTAAAAATATGGAACTTACAGAAAAAGATGCTATAAAATCTCAGCTCACATTTGCGAATTATGAAGACGGACTTTGGAATGGTAATTTAACCAGCTTATCTGTAGATAAAATGTACAAAGTAAAGCTGTCTAAAGAGAACAATTTACGTGTAATGGGTGAAGAAATAGATCCTAAGACGTTTTCTGTAAATATTAATAAGGGTTGGAGCTGGCTGCCATTTCCTATACATAGAAACATCAGTTTACAAGAAGCTATGGCTTTTTACGAACCGAGTAACGGAGATGTTATTAAAGATCAATTTACATTTGCCATCTACGATCAAAATGCTGGTTGGAGAGGAACTTTAGACTATTTAGAATCTGGAAATGGATACATGATTAAGTCTAATACAGCTCAAACATTATACTATCCAGACAGCAAAATTTATCAAAAAGGAGCCCAAGCAGAAAAAGCAACAGCGACTGCATCAACAAACAATAATTTGTTTAGAGGTTACAGTAGCACCATGAGCATTATTGCAACTGTAGAAGCAGACATAGATTTTGATGAAGTACGTATTTATGATGTAAATAATGAACTTAGAGGCGTGTCGGATATTGTAGATATTGCTGGTATAAAATATAGTTTTATCACAGCTTTTAGTAATCGTTCAGAGACGTTGCGATTTGTTTTATCAAGTAATTCTACAGAAATAGATATTTCTAGAACATTTAATTTTATAGACAATAACGTATTAGGTTCTTTTTCTGATCCGATAGTTTTAACACCTGTAACATTGTCTGACGAATCTAGTGTTATAAATGAAATTTCTTTGTATCCAAATCCATTTTTAGATGAAATAACAATAAATTTTTCATCACAAAACGGTAGCGAGTCTAAAATAGAGGTTTTTAATGTAATAGGAAAGTTGTTGTTGTCACAAACAACAAAAACACAACAAAAGTTTGTAATTAACACCGCAAAACTTGCCTCAGGTATGTATGTGGTTCGCATTACGACAGATGATGGAAGGATAATAAGCAAGAAGATTATAAAAAGATAACGAATGAGGTTTTACGTTATACTCTTTTTAAGCTGCTTTCAAATAGGAGTTTGTTTTTCGCAAAACAATCCTCTTTGGTCTGTTGACGCGAACAAGTATCAATACAGCATGACGCTTACAACAACCTTAAATATTAACGGCAACGCATTGTCTTCTTCAAAAGACCGTGTTGCCGCTTTTATAGACGGTGAAGTTAGAGGTGTTGCTAAATTAACGTATGTAGCAAGCAGAGATAAATACGTGGCTTATTTAGTTGTGTTTGCAAACACCAATAGTAAAACGGTTAATTTTAAGCTATACGATGGTGTAAATGATGCCGTAACGACACTATCAAAAACGGTACAATTTGCAATTGACAGTAGTATCGGTTCTGTTTTTCAATCGATAAGTTTGGCATCACCACCCTTAAAAAAGGAAGCTATTATAAGTAATTTTTATTTTAAAGACATTCAAACCTTATCTTCAAAAATAACAACAGATAGCATTCATTTGGTCGTGCCAATTCGTACAGATATAACCAAGTTGACGGCAAACTTTACAGTTAGTAATAGCGCAAATGTTTATGTGAATAGAGTGGTCCAAAAAACAAATACAACCGTTCAAAATTACGCGACCCCAATTACCTTTGAAGTACTTTCTGAAGACGAAGCTACATTAAATAGTTACGTAGTTTCTGTAAAATATCAGCCCACAGAAACCGAGTTTACGGCTTATTTATTTTCACCCGTAAATGAGTTTTCAAATCAGAATCCGTTGCAAGTTGTTTTAAATGTAAACAGTAAATTAACTTCTTTAGAGGTTCGTGATTTTTTGTTAGAAAATGCAATCATACAATCGATAAAAAAGGAAGATGAATTTAATTATTTAATTAATCTTGTGGCAAAAACCCAAGGCGCATATTCAATATCATTGCCAAAAAACACCTTGTTAACAGAACAAAATAAAACCAATCCAACAACAGAGAAACTAGATTTTATTTTTGATACCATACGACCTCATTTGATTTCTATAGAGCGAGTAGCTCCAACAGAAGAATATACCAATAGCAATCGTTTAGAGTTTTTAGCCACCTTTAGTG
Organism: Polaribacter sp.; assembly: GCA_029238315.1. Classification (GTDB taxonomy): domain Bacteria; phylum Bacteroidota; class Bacteroidia; order Flavobacteriales; family Flavobacteriaceae; genus Polaribacter. The sequence goes on from JAQWGI010000033.1 coordinate 154,594, forward strand.
AAGAGGTATTTGGTTTTTTCCCGGGATCTATAAGTTCAGGTCCATTTAATAACGTTGTTATAGCGCCTATTACAAACAAAACGTATAAGATATTGTTGTTAGATGCTACTGCATTTTCAGGACGCTTTTTTATAGAAATTTTAGATTCGGGGAGCATTACGGACTTGGCAGGAAACCCACTTCGAAACACCACCTTAACGACAAGTAACAATGATTAAAAAACAGCGTTTCTTTATACAACTAGCTTTCTGTTGTTTTTTTATAGCGGGTTCTGTAAAAGCACAAGATGCCAATTGGACTGTAAATTCTTCTGAATACCAGTTTAATATGACCTTTACGGCTTTTTTAAATGTAGATGGTGTTTCTTTAGACAAAACAGCAGACAAAGTAGCTGCTTTTGTAGATGGAGAAGTAAGAGGAGTTGCAAACCTTAGCTATGTTGCCTCTTCAGATAAATATGTTGCTTATTTAACGGTATATGCAAACACCAATAAAGAAACGATTCGTTTTAAAATTTTTAATAGTACAACGAATGCTGTGGTAGATGCTGTAAATACAATTCCATTTGAAATCAACGCACAAAAGGGAAGCTTATTTCAATCATATGGTATTTCAAACTGGTATTTAAGTGATTTTACAAACCTAATAGACGTTCAGTTTAAAGGGATAACACCAAAGTTATATACAAGATCAGCAAATGCTTTTGACTTTGTGTTACCGCAAGGTACAGATATTAGCAAGCTCATTTTAACATATACAACACCAAGTAATGAAAAAGTATTTCATTTAAAAAAAAGACAAACTTCTGGAGTTTCTGAGCTAGATTATTCTTTGCCTGTTAGCCTTACGGTAATGTCAGAAAATGAATCGATTTTAAAAGAGTATACTGTAAATGTTTTTATGCTAGACGAGAATTTCACAACTACTGTGGTATTAAAAACAGCAAGAGAAGTTGCTGTTTCTACCTCACCCGTAGAGACTTCTGTATTCTTTTCTCAACCCATAACCGATTTTACCGTTGAAGACATCAATGTAGAAAATGCAGTTATAATCGATTTCAAAAAAATAGACAATCTACAGTACACAATTACTGCTATTCCTTTGTCTGATGGAGATATGTCTTTACAAGTTAAACGAGCTAGCGTTTTAGATGCAAATAATAAAACAAACTTACAATCTAATAAGTTATCTTTTATTTTTGATAGTACCCAGCCAGTTTTAACCCATGTTCATAGAGAGATAAATGAAGATCAATCTTTTTTTGATTTTCAATTTAGTGAGGCGGTTTTAAACGCAGATATCTCAGACTTTGAACTTGTTGGAAGAGATGCAGCTAACTTTAAAATAAGCACTTCTAATTACATAGAGAGTGGCAGGGTGCTTGTAGAGGTTTTGCGGGTTTCTGGAGACGAACAGAAACCGCAACTTTTTGCACAACTTAAGTCAGACACAGACATTATTGATGCAGCACAAAACAAGGTGTTAATCCAAAGAGTGGCCTCTTATTTCTTAGATACTGCACCCCCAGAAATAAATGGTGTCGAAGATGTTTTTGCAGATTGTGAAATTACAATTACAAACAAACCGATAGCGTTTGACGCTGTTTCTGGAGAAGTAACAGGTACAACATCAGACCCGTTGACTTACAATAAAGCTGGAGAACACTTTATAAAGTGGGAGTTTAAAGACGATTTCGGCAACACAAGTTTTATCACTCAACGTGTAGAAATTTTTGATTTTGAGCCGCCAATAATTCAAGTTAAAGAAAATATTACCCTTAATCTTGATCAGAATGGAGATGCCACATTAAGTGTTTTGCAAGTAGATGAAGGCTCAACAGACAACTGTGCAATAGATTCAATTAGCTTATCAAAATCAACTTTTTCACTGGCAGACTTAGGAGAAAATAGTGTTACTTTTAAAATTATAGATAAATCAGGAAATATCTCTGAAAAATCAATAATTGTTACTGTAACTAATACTACGTTATCAAACGAAAATTGGACTTTAGAAAATAAGATCGCTATTTATCCGAACCCAACCTTAAATAGGGTATTTATAAAAGTCCATAAAACACTAGAGGTTAAGACGGCACGCTTGTTTTCGGTAGAAGGGAAAAAGGTGTTAACAATGAATATAATTCCAGAGTTTATAGATATATCTTTTCTTTCTAAAGGAATTTATTTTTTAACGATAAGTACTAAAAATACCTCTTTCACCAAAAAAATAATAAAAAACTAAATTCCATATTGTTTTGTTGTGAAAAAGGCTAAAGCGATTTGTTTTGGCCTTTTGATCTTTTAACAACCTCTAGATTCAAAATCAGATTGTTTATATTTGAGAGAACTTTAAAAATAAAACAATATGGAATTTAATATTTTATCAAGTGCTATCGCAGCATTAGTACCTCTATTTATGGGCTTTATTTGGTACGGACCATTGCTTTTTGAAAAAGCTTGGATGAAGGAAATGGGCTTTACAAAAGAATCTTTAAAGGGTGGTAATATGGCAGTTATATTTATACTGTCTTACGCATTAAGTTTTATCATGGCTGCTTTTTTACAGACCCTTGTCATTCATCAATTTGGTGTGCAATCTGTTTTAATGGGAGAACCTGGGTTTACAGAAAAAACAGGAGATGCATTTATTTATTTTCAGGAGTTTATGAACACTTATGGAGATCGTTTTAGAACTTTTGGTCATGGGGCGCTTCACGGCGTTTTGGTTGGGTTTTTAATTGCTTTGCCAATTATGGGTACCAATGCAATGTTTGAAAGAAAAAGTTTTAAATATGTGCTTATAAATACTGGGTATTGGATTGTTACTTTAGCTTTAATGGGAGGTATTGTTTGTCAGACTTCTTTTTAACCACGGATATATATTCAAAAAAAGACCGCAGTTTTGCGGTCTTTTTTATGATTTTATAGTTGTTAAATTAATTTTTATTTGTCCAATTATCTCTCAATCCAACCGTTTTATTAAAAACTAAATTATTGGCAGTAGAATCGTCATCCACATTAAAATAACCCAAGCGCTGAAACTGAAAACGATCCCCTATATTGGCACTTCGTAAACTAGGCTCCACAAAGGCTGTGATTTTTTCTAAAGAATTCGGATTTACAAACTCCATAAAATTTTTTTCTTTATGTGCGTCTGGAGCTTCGTCTAAAAACAAACGATCATAGGCCCTAACCTCTGCTTTTACAGCATGTTTTATTGAAACCCAGTGCAAAGTTCCTTTTACTTTTCGCATGCTTTCAGGAGTGCCACTTCCAGATTTAGTTAAAGGATCGTAGGTGCAATGAATAGCCGTAATCGCTCCATGTTCATCTTTTTCACAACTTGTTGCTGTAATAAAATACGCGTTTTTAAGGCGCACCTCTTTTCCTAGTTTTAAACGAAAAAACTTTTTATTTGCTTCCTCTCTAAAATCTTCTCTTTCAATATAAATTTCTCTAGAAAAAGGAACTTCTCTACCACCAGCGTTTTCATCTTCTGGATTGTTTTCTGCGAATAAAATTTCTTCTTTATCTTCTGGATAATTGTCTATAATTACCTTTACAGGGTCTAAAACGCCCATTACTCTATTAGCAGTTTTGTTTAAATCTTCTCTAATTTTAAACTCTAACAAAGCCACATCAATTACGTTTTCTCTTTTAGACACCCCAACAGTATCAATAAAATTTCTGATAGATGCAGGTGTATATCCACGTCTTCTTAACCCAGAAATGGTAGGCATTCTTGGATCATCCCAACCAGACACAATATTTTGTTCTACCAATTGCATTAACTTACGCTTACTCATAACTGTATAGCTTAAGTTTAAGCGAGAAAACTCACGTTGTTTTGGCGGATTCGGATAGGTTTCTTTACTGTATGCATATACATGATCTCGAAACCAGTTGTACAACTCTCTGTGAGGTTTAAATTCTAGAGAACATAAAGAGTGTGAAATTTGTTCTAAATAATCACTTTCTCCATGTGTCCAATCATACATTGGGTAAATGCACCAATCATCTCCAGTTCTGTGATGCGTTTTCTTTAAAATACGATACATCAAAGGGTCTCTTAACAGCATGTTCGGCGAACTCATATCTATTTTTGCACGTAAAACATGTGTTCCTTCTTCAAACTCTCCTGCTTTCATTCTATTGAATAAATCTAGATTTTCTTCTATAGTTCTGTTTCTAAAAGGACTATTCGTTCCAACAGAAGTAGGAGTTCCTTTCTGATGCCTCATCTCTTCAGAAGATTGAGAGTCTACATATGCTTTGCCGTCTTTAATCAATAAAACTGCCCAATCAAATAATTGCTGAAAATAATCTGAAGAATACAATTCGTTCTCCCATGAATACCCCAACCAAGCCACATCTTTTTTAATGGCATCTACATATTCTTGCTCTTCTTTAGCTGGATTAGTATCATCAAAACGAAGGTTTACAGGAGCCTTATATTTTTCACCTAAACCAAAACTAATACCAATTGCTTTGGTATGACCAATGTGTAAATACCCGTTTGGCTCTGGCGGAAACCGAAAGCGTAAGTTTTCTTTTGGCATTCCGTTTGCCAAATCTTCTTCAATAATCTGCTCTAAAAAGTTGAGTTGTAGTTTTTCTTCTGACATGTGTTCTTAAAGATTCAAGCTACAAAATTAAGTAAAATAGTTGAAGAAATTTCATAAAAAACAAACCCTTTATGGGAGTTAGCGTAGCGTTGTTTTTTATTTCTTTTGTATCTATACCTATAATTTTCTTTAACTTTTAATACTTTTGCTTTATGGGAGTAATTCAAGTAAACAATATTAAGATTTATGCCTTTCATGGCTGTTTAGAAGAAGAAGCTAAAATTGGCTCAGATTACAGGGTTGATATTGAAGTTAAAGGAGATTTACACAAATCTTCAAAGACAGACGAATTAATTGATACGATAGATTATGTACATTTAAATGCAATTGTTAAGCAAGAAATGTCTACGAGAGCTAAACTTCTCGAGCACGTTGCCCAGCGTATAATTGACAGAGTTTTTAAGGAGTTAGAAATGGTAAAAAAAGCGAAAGTGTCTGTTGCAAAAATAAATCCACCAATTGGAGGAAACGTTGCAGAAGTTGCCATAATTTTAACAAAAAAGCGTAAAAAGTAAAAAAGACTTGCTTAGAACGATAAATTGCGTAAATTTGTCGTCCCAAAAAGGTGTCGTGGCCGAGTGGCTAGGCAGTGGTCTGCAACACCATCTACAGCGGTTCGAATCCGCTCGACACCTCTTAATAAAACCTCATCATCATGATTATCATGGAGTTGAGGTTTTTTCTCCCCTATACTTGTACGATTATTGTACGGTAAAATTCAACGGACACTAAAATAAGGTTGTTCTAGACCTACACTTGATACATTTGCTGCATCAGGAAAAACGCCAAAAACTTCAATATATTTTGCTTTTCCAACACCCCCATATATTTTTTAAGATCGATTTCCTTTTGAGGAGTTCTCTCTGAAATGTATATATAGGGTAAATGATCTGTGTCTCCAGTAATTTTTTTTATAATTTATAATAGACACATCCTAAATTTTATTATTATTTTCACTAGATTGTATTTTAAAA
>JAQWGI010000017.1 GCA_029238315.1 Polaribacter sp.
ACAACAGAAGCAAAAGCAAAAGCATTACGTAGATTCGTAGAGCCTTTACTTACAAAATCTAAAAACGATACTACTCACAATCGTAGAGTTGTATTTAGTTACCTTAGAGATAAATATGCTGTTACAGAATTATTCAAAGAAATATCTGTAAAGATTGCAGATAGACCAGGAGGATATGTTCGTATCATCAAATTAGGAAATCGTCAGGGAGATAACGCTCCTATGGCAATGGTAGAATTAGTTGATTACAACGAAGTTTACAACCCTAATGGAAAGAAAGCTAAGAAAACTACTCGTAGAGGTAGAAAGAAAGCTGATGTGGTTGCTGATGTTGCAGAAACTGAAACACCAGAAACAACTGAAGAATAAATATGATATTTATATAATTCATATAAAAGGGATAAACATTTATGTTTATCCCTTTTTTTATACATTTTTATAAACAACAAAAGTTTAATTATTTAGATATTATTACTTTTGCAATTGAAACGATTGAAAACAACAATTTTTTAAAGTACACACAACTATAATGAAATACCAACAACACAAAAAAGCACTAGTTTTATTAGCAGACGGAACTATATTTTATGGTAAGTCAATTGGAATTGAAGGAACAGCAACAGGGGAAATTTGTTTCAATACAGGAATGACCGGTTATCAAGAAATCTTTACAGACCCATCTTATTTTGGGCAATTGATGGTAGCTACAAATGCCCATATAGGAAACTATGGTGTTAATGCTGAAGAAATTGAATCTGACGGAATTAAAATAGCAGGATTAATTTGTAGGAATTTTAGTTTTACACATTCAAGAGTAGATTCTGAGGGGAATCTAAAAGATTGGTTTATCAAACATAATACAGTAGCGATTTCTGCCGTGGATACAAGAGCTCTAGTTGCATATATAAGAGATAATGGTGCAATGAATGCAATTATTTCTACAGATGTTGATAATATTGAAAACTTAAAAAAACAATTAGTAGATACACCAGACATGAATGGTTTGGAATTAGCTTCAAAAGTATCTACAAAAGAACCTTATTTTGTTGGTGATGAAAATGCTACATATAAAATTTCTGCTTTAGATATTGGTATTAAAAAGAATATTTTGAGAAACTTTGTAAAGAGAGACGCTTACATAAAAGTATTTCCATACAACACCAGTTTTGAAGAAATGAGCTCTTTTAATCCTGATGGATATTTTATTTCTAATGGACCTGGAGATCCAGAGCCATTAGTTGAGGCGCAAAACACAGCAAAAGAAATTATCAAAAGAGATTTGCCTTTATTTGGTATTTGTTTAGGACATCAAGTAATTGCATTGGCAAACGGAATATCTACCTACAAAATGCATAATGGTCATAGAGGAATTAATCATCCTGTAAAGAACCTTTTGACTGGTAAAGGAGAGATTACTTCTCAAAATCACGGTTTTGCCATCAATAGAGAAGAAACGGAAGCGAATGATAATGTAGAAATTACACATGTGCATCTAAATGATCATACTGTTGCAGGAATTAGAATGAAAAATAAAAATGTTTTTTCTGTACAATATCACCCAGAAGCAAGTCCTGGACCACACGATGCAGAATATTTATTCGATCAATTTATAGAAAATATTAAAAATTAAATTACATTTTTCGTTTATCGGAAAATCAATATAAAAAAGAAAATAATGAGTATAATTATAAATATACACGCCCGTCAAATTTTTGATTCAAGAGGAAACCCAACAGTGGAAGTAGATGTAGTAACAGAAAACGGTGTTTTAGGAAGAGCAGCAGTTCCTTCTGGAGCTTCAACTGGAGAGCATGAAGCTGTTGAATTAAGAGATGGTGGAAAAGCATATATGGGTAAAGGTGTATTAAAAGCCGTTGCCAATGTAAATCAAATTATTGCTCAAGAATTATTAGGAACATCTGTTTTTGAACAAAATAAAATTGATCAAATGATGATTGATTTAGATGGAACAACTAATAAATCTGTTTTAGGTGCAAACGCAATTTTAGGAGTTTCTTTAGCAGCAGCAAAAGCAGCAGCAAACGAATTAGGAATGCCATTATATAGATATGTTGGTGGAGTTTCGGCAAATACATTGCCAGTACCGATGATGAATATTATTAATGGTGGTTCGCATTCTGATGCGCCAATTGCATTTCAAGAGTTTATGGTAATGCCCGTAAAGGCCGAAAACTTTACAGAAGCAATGCAAATGGGTTCTGAGATTTTTCATAACCTAAAGAAAGTTTTACACGATAGAAATTTAAGTACAGCTGTTGGTGATGAAGGTGGTTTTGCGCCAACTTTAGACGGAACAGAAGATGCATTAGATACAATTGCTTTGGCTGTTAAAAACGCAGGATATTCTTTTGGAGACGAAATTATGATCGCATTAGATTGTGCGGCTGCAGAATTTTATGTTGATGGAAATTATGATTATAAAAAGTTTGAAGGAGATTCTGGGAAAATAAGATCAAGCAAAGAACAAGCTGATTATTTAGCTGAATTAGTTGCGAAGTACCCTATTATTTCTATTGAAGACGGAATGGATGAAAACGATTGGGACGGATGGAAGTATTTAACTGAAATTGTTGGAGATAAAGTCCAGCTTGTTGGAGATGATTTGTTTGTTACAAATGTTGAGCGTTTATCAAGAGGAATTGAAAACGGAATCGCAAATTCAATCTTAATTAAGGTAAATCAAATCGGGACGTTAACAGAAACGATTGCAGCAGTAAATATGGCACATAACGCAAGTTATACTTCTGTGATGAGTCATCGTTCTGGGGAAACAGAAGACAACACAATTGCAGATTTAGCCGTTGCGTTAAATTGTGGGCAAATTAAAACAGGTTCTGCTTCTCGTTCAGACAGAATGGCAAAGTACAATCAATTATTAAGAATTGAAGAAGAGTTGGGAAATACAGCTTATTTTCCAAAAGAAAAAGCGTTTAAAATAAAGTAAAATATTATCAATAAATCGTAAAAACCTCATGATTAATTTCATGAGGTTTTTTTATGTTTAAAAATAAGTTAAATCTATCTTTTTATGCTAAAATTCTATCGAACTTGACTTTTAAAATGGTTGGAAAATTGGTATCTTCGCAATTCACTTCATAATTAAATACAAGATAGAAAGAATGTCAAATAAAGCTACTTTAAGAATAGATGGACAAGAGTTTGAGTTTCCTTTAATCAAAGGAACAGAAAATGAAATTGCAATTGATATTAAAGCATTAAGAGCAGTTACAGGCGGAGTAATTACAATTGATCCAGGTTTTAAAAATACAGGTTCATGTGTAAGTGCAATTACATTTTTAGATGGAGAAAAAGGTGTTTTAAGATATAGAGGATATTCTATTGAAGAATTAGCTGAAAAAGCAGATTTCCTTGAGGTGGCTTATTTATTGATTTTTGGAGAATTACCAACCGCAGAGCAATTAGAGCAATTTCATACAGACATTAAATCAAAATCTATAGTAGATGAAGATGTAAAGAAGATTATTGATGCATTTCCAAAGAATGCACACCCAATGGGAATTTTATCATCTTTAACAAGTGCATTAGTTGCGTTTAATCCAAGTTCTGTAAATGTAGATTCTGAAGAAGAAATGTACAATGCAATTGTGAAGATTCTGGGAAAATTCCCTGTATTAGTAGCTTGGGCAATGCGTAAAACACAAGGTTTACCATTAAATTATGGAAGTAAATCATTAGGTTATGTAGAAAATGTTATGAAAATGATGTTTGAAGTACCAAATGAAGAATATGAATTGAATCCAATTATTAAAAACGCTTTAGATAAATTATTAATCCTACATGCAGATCACGAACAAAACTGTTCTACATCTACTGTAAGAATTGTTGGCTCTTCTCATGCCGGATTATTCGCTTCTATTTCTTCGGGAATTTCTGCACTATGGGGACCTTTACATGGAGGTGCAAATCAAGCTGTATTAGAAATGTTGGAGGCGATAAAAGAAGATGGAGGAGACACTAAAAAATACATGGCGAAAGCTAAAGATAAAAATGATCCTTTCCGTTTAATGGGATTTGGACATAGAGTTTATAAAAACTTTGATCCAAGAGCAAAGATTATTAAAGTTGCAGCTGATGAAGTTTTAAATGATTTAGGAATTGATGATCCAATTTTAGAAATCGCAAAAGGTTTAGAACAAGAAGCATTGAACGATCCTTATTTTGTTGATAGAAAATTATATCCAAATGTAGATTTCTATTCAGGAATAATTTATAGAGCAATGGGAATTCCTACAGAAATGTTTACAGTAATGTTTGCTTTAGGAAGATTACCAGGATGGATTGCTCAATGGAGAGAAATGCGTTTAGGAAAAGAACCAATTGGGAGACCAAGACAAATTTATACTGGAGAAAACCTAAGAAGTTTTAAAACAATTAACAATAGATAATAGTTGTTTTAAACATGTTAAATTCAATAAAAATAATTAAAAATAGATCTGATATTGGAGCCGGAACAAGAGGTTCTGATATGGGAATTGACGCCATAGAAATTGCTGCAATTAATAAAGGCAATAATTACTTTGGTCAATTTGAATATACAGACGTTACAACAGAAAACGAATCTATTTACAATAAAGTAAACAATTCTTTTGCAAAAAGAATTGGAAGCGTTTTAAATCAATGTACACGACTAAGTAATCATGTAAAGGTTACGTTGCAAGAAAAAACTTTTCCGATTGTTTTGTCTGGAGATCATTCTTCGGCTTTAGGAACAATTAGCGGTGTAAAAGCAGCTTTTCCTAATCAAACTGTTGGTGTAGTTTGGGTTGATGCGCATGCAGATATTCATTCGCCTTATACTTCTCCTTCTGGTAATATTCATGGAATGCCGTTAGCGGCAGCATTAGCTGATGATAATTTAGATTTTCAAATAAACGAAGTTACAAGAGAAACTTCTGATTTATGGGAAAGAATGAAAAACATCGGAATTCCAGGAGCAAAAGTTACAGCAGAAAATGTAGTGTATTTTGGAGTTAGAGATACTGAGGAGCCAGAAGAAAAACAAATAGAAAATCTAGGGATAAAAAATTATACAGTTTCTGAAATTCGTTTTAGAGGTTTAGAGAAATGTGTAAACGAAGCAATAGATAAATTATCTAATTGTGATGTTATTTACATTTCTTTTGATGTAGATTCTATGGATTGTGATATGATTTCGTACGGAACTGGAACACCAGTAAATAAAGGATTTGACCAGCAAGAAGTAACACAAATTATGAATCAATTTATTGAAACAAAAAAAGTTGTTTGTTTAGAATTGGTGGAAGTAAATCCGTTACTAGATTTAAAAGGAAATGTAATGGCAGAAACAGCTTTTGATGTATTAGATGATGTAACTAAAACGATACAAGAATCTTTCTAATTTTTGATAAAATTTTTTGTAATTATTGTATTATTTTTTGATACAATTCTTAAAATATAAGTTCCAGTAATTAATTCTTTAATAAGAATTTGATTGCTGGATTTTTTTTGATCAAGTAAAATTTTCCCATAGATATCAATTACGGAAATTTGTTTGATATCAATTCCATTGATAAATAAAATCTCTTGAGTTGGATTTGGAAATATTTTAAAACTACTTGGATGAAACTCTTTAATATTTAACGCAGAAAAGGAATCATTGTCAAAACGATACAATTTTTGAGTTAAAACAATAGGAAATCCATTAAAAACGGTGTTTACTTTTTCTCTAGAAAGAAAATACCTTTTATTACTAATTAAAGTAATTCCTTCAATTTGACTTGCATTTATTGATGAATTAATATCTGTTCGTTCTATTACTCCACTAAAAATATCATCATTCAAAATCCCACTTAATTGAATGTGAATTAAAAATGGTAAACCAGTTGGGTTTGTATATCCAGACAATACAAAGCTATCATCATCTCTATTGTATGTTGAACCGGTTATCAATCCATTAGAATTATAGGAGCTTACTTTCTTTGCAGAATGATTGCCAACTGTTTTCGGAATTGTGTAGGCATTCACAGTATTATCTTTCCAGTTTTTTGTAAAAATAACGAGCTGATTATTATAAACTGAGATTGCTTCAGCATCAAAATCTGTATTATTGGGTTGCGAAGAAAAATCAGCTTGATCTTCATATGTAAAATTGATGATTTCTGAAGTAATGTTTGTATTATTTAGATAATCAGATTTTAAAACTTTATAGATTTTTAAATCTTGACGATTTCCATTACTGTTATTTCCAAAATCGCCTATATAGATATAGGTATCATCTTGTGTAATATCTTCCCAATCAACATTTGTTGCATTTGTAATATTTATTGTTCTAGTAATATTTCCAGAAATTGTATCTAACTCGTATAAATTGGCAGCATCACCAGAATCGTTATGAGTAATTAATTTTCCGTTAAAAAAAAGTAAACCAGAAGTTTCTGAGACTGTATCCGGTAAATCATATTTCTCTATGATATTTTCTATTTGAGCAACTAATGAAAAGCAGCTTAAAAAGAAAGTGAAAAAGGTGAACTTAATTTTCATTTATTTAGCATCTAAACTCAATACATAATCATAACTTTCGAATGGTAAAGAAACAATTAATTCTGAATTAGTATATATGTTATTAGGAATTAAAATATAACCTCTCATAATAGGCTCCGTAAAATTTGTAAATGGTAGCACTAAACTCATCAATATATTTTTCTTGTACATCCAGAAAACCGAAGCCAATTCCTCAATCTTTGTTAAAAAACGATAACATATAGCCGTTTGCAGCATCATAAGGCATTATTTTTCTTTTCCAATCAAAACAGATTGTATTTGGCTACAAAAGCATCGTGCATTTTTATTTTTTCGTTAAATTATTAGAATATGGTTCCGTTTTAATACTGAAATAAATTCAGCATAAATAAACTATATTCACCATTATTGAAAGGTAAATAAAAAGGAGTTTAGAAACAAATCAAATTATTAACTTCGCAGTATGCAACAAACAACGAATACTATTTTAATGATTCGTCCTGTAAACTTTAGGATGAATGAGCAAACGGCTGTAAATAATTACTACCAACAAAATTTAACAGATACTCTACTAGCAACGATTAATGCAAGAGCACAAAAAGAGTTTGATGATTTTGTAGTAAAATTAACAGCAAACGGAATTGATGTAATTGTGGTAAGTGATACAGAAAACCCAAATACACCAGATTCAATTTTTCCAAATAACTGGATTTCTTTTCATGAAAATGGCGATGTGGCTTTGTATCCAATGTTTGCAGAAAACAGACGTTTAGAACGAAGAGAAGATGTGTTAGACATCTTAGAAGACAATAATTTTAGTATCGAAAATGTTGTTGATTATTCTGAAGCCGAAGAAGATGAATTCTTTTTAGAAGGCACAGGAAGTATGATTCTTGATAGAGAAAACCAAAAAGCATATTGTGCAATTTCACCAAGAGCAGATGAAGAGTTGTTTATCGAATTCTGTGAAGATTTTGAGTTCACTCCGGTTATATTTACTGCAAATCAAACCGTAGATAATCAACGAGAAGCCATTTATCATACAAATGTAATGATGTGTGTTGCAGAACAATTCGCCATTATATGTTTGGCATCTATTGATGATAAAAAGGAGCGCAAAAACGTTCTAAATCATTTAAAAGAAAACGGAAAAGAAGTGATTGATATCACCGAGCAACAAGTAAATGCTTTTGCAGGAAATATGCTGCAAGTTAAAGGGAAAGATAATGCAAGCTTTTTAGTGATGAGTTCATCAGCATACCAAGCATTAAGAAAAGAACAGCTTCAGAAAATAGAGAAATACAATACCATTATTCATAGTTCTCTAGAAACGATTGAAACTTGTGGAGGTGGAAGTGCACGTTGTATGATGGCAGAAGTTTTTTTACCTAAAAATAAATAATATGATTTTACTAGCGTTAGCTTTGGCCCCAGCTTTGGCAATTATGATTTATATTTATATTAAAGATAAATATGAAAGAGAGCCAATTGGTTTTTTGTTGAAAAATTTTGGCTTAGGCGCAACGGCTAGCATTATTATTACGCTTATTATTGGTACACTTTTACAATATGTTTTTCCAACAGCAGATCCGTTAAGTATATCACAACAATTTTTTAAAGCTTTTATTATTGTTGCCTTAGTAGAAGAGTTTTCTAAGTACATTATTGTAATATTTTACGCGCAAAGTCATAAAGAGTTTGATGAACCTTTTGATGGAATTGTATACGCAGTGATGGTTTCTATGGGGTTTGCTGCGTTGGAAAACGTGTCGTATGTTTTTCAATTTGGAATGACAAACGGAATTGTAAGAGCTTTTACGGCGGTTCCTGCACATGCAACATTTGGAATTATTATGGGGTATTATATGGGTAAAGCAAAGTTTGCAACATCCAAAAGAGAGAAAATAAAGATGAATTTAATAGGCTTATTTGCAGCTACTTTATTTCATGGAGCTTATGATTTCTTTTTGTTTATTAATTTTATTCCTGGTATTTCAATTGGTGCTTTTGTTTCTTTATTTATCGGAATATTTTTGTCTAGAAAGGCAATAAAAAAACACCAAGAAATTTCTAGATTTAAGCACTAAAAAAATAAGCTCAATCAATACAAGATCAATTGAGCTTATGTAAAAATATTTCCTAGGGTCAGTATAAATTAGAGAGATGTGATAATAATGGCCTAGATTGCCAGCAAGCAAGGTTTTTTATTGATGCTTTTTTTTATTAAATATAATTATTTCAAAGCCCCTTCAACAATCTCCCCAGTAGTTCCGTTTGGAAATTCTATTTGTAATAAATTAGCAATTGTGGGTGCAATATCTGTAACGGTATGTGCTTTTTTAGAAGCTCCTTTTTTAATTCCGTTTCCGTAAAAAATAATAGGTACGTGTGTGTCGTAACTGTAGCCAGAACCATGCGAAGTTCCTGTTCTAGAAGAACTACTTAATGTTGATGGCAACGGAATTAATAATACATCACCAGAAAATTTCTGATTGTATCCTTTTTGTAATTTTTGTAAAATGCCGTCTGTAAAATGTGTGGTTTGCATTGTTCTAGCCGTTACAGCCTTGTATATTTTATCAAAATGAATTACTTCATCAGCAATTTTTTGAGCAACTGTATTTACATCTAATTTTAATTTTTTAATTTCTTCTTTATTTAAGAAAATTTGAAAATTAGAAATGTTTTCTACTAAATTATCTGATTTAAAGTGTTCTAAAGTGATGTTGTTTACATATTTTTTCAATGTGCTAGAGTTTATATAATGTGCCGGAATTTTTTCTGACTGTAAATATGCAGGCACTTGCACAACTGCATGATCTGCAGTTAAAAACAGTGTGTAATTGTCTTTTCCAATTTCAGTATCTAGAAACTTAAACAAGCTTGCTAAATCTTTATCTAAACGTAAATAATTGTCTTGAACTTCTTTGGATGCAACTCCAAATTGATGACCAATATAATCTGGAGTAGAATAACTTACGGCTAAGAAATCTGTAAAATCAGACTTTCCTAAATTTTCTCCTTTTATGGCTGCTTTTACAAAATCGGTTGTAAACGAATTTCCAGCAGGTATTCCTTTAAGCATCTCAAAGTTGCCATTTTTTTCTTTTAACGTTGGTATGTCATAAGGAAAAGTAGGTGCTTCTTTGCCTCTAAAGCTTCTTTCAAACGCATTATTATCTGCCATACTTTCTGTGTAGGTATTAATATCATACAAGGTGTTCCATGGTTTAGAAAGATATGCTGCAGCTTTTCCAGAAGAGTTAAAATTGTTTACCCATGTTGGTAAAGCATTCATATAATAAGAACTCGTAATCCATTTTCCTTCTTTTTTTCCTTCTAACCAATAAGCGCCGTTTGCTGTGTGTCCGCCAGGTAAAACTGCAGATCTATCTTTAATAGCAATGCTAATCGTTTTTCCTTGCATGTTTTGTGCCAATCGTAATTGATCTGTAATGGTGGTTGTTTGCATTCTAAACGGAGATTTTTCTCCTCCTTTTGATGTAACTCCTACAGTTTTGTAATTGCTGTCATCTACACAATAGATGTATTCTTTGGCATATTTATCGTACCAATTATTACCAATTATACCATGGTTTTCTGGAGTGGTTCCGGTATAAACAGAAGCATGTCCAACAGCTGTGTAAGTTGGAATATAATTAAAATGTGCATTTTCTAGAGAAAAACCATTTTTGATAATTCTTTTAAATCCATCTTCTCCATATTTATCTGCAAAACGAGCTAGGTAATCATAACGCATTTGGTCAATTACAATTCCAATTACTAGTTTAGGTTTTTTTGGTGTTGTTTTTTCTTTAGAACAACTTAAAAAAATAAAGAATGACAAGAAACTTAATACGATAAAATTTTTCATTGGAAATAGTTTTAATAGATCAAAAATAAATATTTTAATTAAGAATACTACAATTTTAAGGACTGTTAATGATTATTTAATACTTTAGCAAAAAGAAATTGAATGTATGAATTATCTAGAGCACATAGGTAAGTATTTTATGATGTTGAAGTTGGTATTTAGAAAGCCGCAAAGAATTCGTGTTTTTAAAGAAGCATTATCAAGAGAAATAGAAGAATTAGGCATTAAATCAATCGGAATTATTGCTTTTATTTCTTTTTTTATTGGTGGTGTGATTGCCTTACAAACAGCACTGAATTTAAACAATCCGTTAATTCCAAAATCTTTAATTGGTTTTGCAGCAAAAAGATCTATTATTTTAGAATTTGCGCCAACGTTTTGTTCTATTATTTTAGCAGGGAAAGTAGGTTCTTATATTACTTCAAGTATTGGAACGATGCGTGTTACCGAGCAAATTGATGCGTTAGAAGTAATGGGGATTAATTCTTTAAACTATTTAGTGCTACCAAAAATAATTGCAACGGTTTTATTTTATCCTTTTTTAATAATTTTAGGAATGGTTTTGGGGATTTTTGGAGGTTGGTTAGCCGGAACATTAACCGGTTTATTTTCTGGAGTTGATTATATAGAAGGATTGCAGACAGATTTTGACCCATATTTGATTCAATATTCAATGATAAAAACCTTAGTGTTTGCATTTATCATTGCAACGGTTCCTTCCTATCAAGGATATTTTGTTAAAGGAGGTTCTTTAGAAGTAGGAAAAGCCAGCACCCGTTCTGTTGTTTGGACAACCGTTTTAATAGTGATCTGTAATTATTTACTAACTCAAATGCTTTTAACTTAAAATGATCGTAATAAATAATTTACATAAAGGATTTAAAGACGTAAAAGTTTTAAAAGGAATTAGCACTAGTTTTGAACCCGGAAAAACCAATTTAATCATTGGTCAGAGTGGTTCTGGTAAAACAGTTTTTTTAAAATCGTTGATCGGTTTGCATACACCAGAAAAAGGAACGATTGTTTTTGACGGAAGAGTCAATACGGATATGAGTTCTGATGAAAAACGACAATTGCGCCAAGAAATAGGCATGGTTTTTCAAGGAAGTGCCTTATTTGATTCTCAAACGGTAGAAGAAAACGTAATGTTTCCTCTTAAGATGTTTACCAAACAGTCTGATGAACAAATGCTAGAGCGTGCTAATTTTGTACTTAAAAGAGTTGATTTAATTGGTGCTAATAAAAAATTTGTTGCAGAGCTCTCTGGCGGAATGCAAAAACGTGTTGCCATTGCAAGAGCTATTGTAATGAACCCAAAATACTTATTTTGTGATGAACCTAACTCTGGTTTAGACCCACAAACAGCCATCATTATTGATAATTTAATTAAAGAAATTACTGAAGAGTATCAAATTACAACCGTAATAAACACCCATGATATGAATTCTGTGATGGAAATTGGAGAAAAAATTATTTTTTTAAAAGATGGTAAAAAAGCTTGGGAAGGAAGTAATAATGAAATCTTTAAAACTGACAATGAAGCAGTTGTGAATTTTGTATATAGTTCTAATTTATTTAAGAAAGTTCGTCAAGCATATTTAAACGAAACAAATTAATAAAAATGTTTGTTTATTTAGATATTGCTACTATATTTGCACCCGCTAAGACAAAAGAAAATGACCTGGTAGCTCAGTTGGTAGAGCATCTCCCTTTTAAGGAGAGGGTCCTGGGTTCGAGCCCCAGCCCGGTCACAAAAAGCTTCTCATTTTGAGAGGCTTTTTATTTGAAATTTTGGTGAGATACTCAAGCGGCCAACGAGGGCGGACTGTAAATCCGCTGACTACGTCTTCGCAGGTTCGAATCCTGCTCTCACCACTTTGTTTTAAAACAGTTTACTTTTCGTAAACTGTTTTTTTTATTCCAAAAATAAACAGTATTTTTGTTTAATAAATTATATTTATAATTAAACAAAATGAAGAAGATACTTATATTACTCACATTCACATTATTTGTTTCGCCATTATTTTCTCAAGGAACTATCAAAGGAAAGGTTATTGACGGTAAAACAAGAGAAGTAATTCCTTTTGTTTCTATTTTAATTTTAAACACAGAAAAAGGATCAACAACTGATACTGACGGAAATTTTATAATAACAAATACTTCCATAGGATATTTTAAATTACAGGCTTCATTTGTAGGTTATGAAACGGTAATTAGTGAAGATTATTTAGTTACAAACGATAAAACACCTTTTGTAACCATAGTGCTTTTTGAAACTTCATCTACCTTAGAAGAAGTGGTAATTAAAACGAAGTTGTTTAAAAAACCTTTAACGACTCCGTTATCACTTCAAACTTTAAGTGTTGTAGAAATTGAAAAAAATCCCGGAGGAAATAGGGATATTTTAAAGGTAATACAATCTTTGCCAGGTGTGGCATCAAATCCAGGCTTCAGAAATGATATCATTATAAGAGGAGGTGCTACTTCAGAAAATAAATTTTACATCGATGGTATAGAAGTTCCTGTTATCAATCATTTTCAAACTCAAGGAGCTTCTGGTGGTCCTGTTGGTTTAATTAATGCAGATCTTATTAGAAAAGTAGATTTTTATGCAAGTGCTTTTCCGGCAAATAGAGGAAATGCATTGAGCTCTGTTGTGGAGTTTACTCAAAAAAGTGGAAATCCTACTTCTTTAAACACAAGAGCTACTCTAGGCACATCTGATGCGGGTATTACCTTAGATGGGCCAATTGGAAGAAATACAACCTTTATCGCATCTGCAAGACAATCGTATCTACAACTTTTGTTTAAGTTAATAAAACTACCTTTTTTACCAACTTACAATGATTTTCAAATCAATGTAAAAACAAAATTTGATAATAATGATGAGCTTTCATTGATTGCATTAGGTGCAATTGACAATTTTAGTTTAAACGAAAGTGTAAATGATGGCATTACAGATATTGAAACCATTAAAAGGAATCGATATATTTTAAGCAATATTCCGATTCAAGAACAATCAAACTATACTGTCGGTTTAAGTTATAAGCACTTTGGAGAGAATTCAAATCAACATTATGTAGTTAGCAGAAGTGCTTGGAATAATAACTCAACTAAGTTTTTTAATAATACAGAAAACCCTGCAGATTTACTTTTAGATTATACCTCTAAGGAAATTGAAAATAAATTTAGATTTGAGAACAATAATAGTGCTAATGGTTTTAAAATAAATTTTGGGTTTGGTTTGGAACAAGCAAATTACACAACAACAACTTTTAAAAAAGACGCCAACACGCAAGGAACTACATTAGATAATTTCTCTTCAGAGCTAAACATGTTTAAATATGGGTTTTTTGGTCAGATTTCAAAGAATTATTTAGATGCTAAGTTAGGAATTTCTTTTGGTGTTAGATTGGATGGAAATAACTACAACACGTCAATGAATAATGCTTTTAATCAATTTTCTCCTAGAGCATCTCTAAGCTACTCGCTTAATGAAAGTTGGTCGTTAAACGCTTCGATTGGTCGTTACTATCAACTGCCAACCTACACTACTTTAGGGTATAGAGACACTACAAACAGCTTAGTAAATCAACAAAATTTAAAATACATTCAGTCTAATCATTTAGTTACTGGATTAGAGTTTAGACCAGATGAAAGCTCAAAAATAACTCTTGAAGGCTTTTATAAATCTTATGATAATTACCCTTTTTCTGTTAGAAATCAAATTAGTTTGGCAAATTTAGGTGCAGATTTTGGGGTTATCGGTAGCGAGGCTGTTACTTCAGATTCTAAAGGAAGAGCTTATGGTTTTGAGGTTTTCGCACAAAAAAAATCGTATGAGGGGTTATATGGAATACTATCCTATACCTTTGTTAGAAGTGAATTTCAGAATTTAACCAACCAATACATCCCTTCCTCTTGGGATAACAAACATTTGTTAACAGTAACAGCAGGGAAAAAATTATATAAAAATTGGGAAATTGGTGCTAAGTTTAGATTAGTGGGCGGTCAGCCATATACACCTTATGATAGAGATGCATCATCATTAATTGCAAATTACGATGTTACAAACAGAGGTGTTTTAGAGTATGCTTCTTTAAATTCTGAACGTTTTGATTTGTATTCTCAACTCGATGTAAGAATTGATAAAACATGGTTTTGGAAAAAGTTTTCATTAAATTTTTATGTTGATGTTCAAAATTTATTAGCAAGTAAGGCCATTTCACAATCCTATTTATTGCCAACTTTAGATGCGAACGGAAGTAAAATTGTAGATGCGAATGACAATTCTAGATATGTTTTAGAAGAGGTTGAAAATACAAGTGGTAATCTATTACCTGGTTTTGGTTTTATTATTGATTTCTAAAATGGTATATGATGTTAATATTTCAATTTTTTTTATTTTTTACGATGATAAATGATGGTGTAATTTTTGACTTTAAGAATGCAGACAATATTTCTAATTGGATAATTTTAGACGATGTTGTTATGGGGGGAAGATCTTATGGAAACTTTGAACTTAACTCTGAAGGAAATGGAGTTTTTTATGGTAATGTTTCTCTAGAAAATAATGGAGGTTTCTCTTCGGTTCGCTATCGTTTTAATAAGCAAAACCCTAAGAATTTTACAAAGTTTCTACTTCGTGTTAAAGGAGATGGTAAGACTTATCAATTTAGAGTAAAAAATAGCCGTAATAATTACCATTCATATATTTATAGTTTTCAAACAACCAATAAATGGGAAACCATAGAAATTCCCTTTACAGAAATGCATCCAGCTTTTAGAGGAAGAAAATTAAATATGGAAAATTATCAAGGAAAGCAAATGGAGGAAATTGCCTTTTTAATTGGCAATAAAAAAAAGGAAAGTTTTCAGTTATTGATAGAAAAAATAGAAGTGCAATAAAACTTATTTAAATATTTTCTTTTGTATATTTCCATTGTTTTTTAAACAAGAGACACATATGGAAGATAATTTACATAAAGAAAATGCTGTTGAGCAGTCAAAACAAGAAGTGCAAGAGGGCGCAAAAGGCTTATTTATAAGTATAAAAAAGTTTTTGGTAGAGCTACTAGATTTTAGGCACGATACAGATCATGAAGCTACTATAGAAGCAATAAAAGTAGATATTCCGTTTAAGGGTGCTACAGCATGGATTTTAATTTTCGCTGTTTTTGTTGCTTCTATTGGTTTAAATGCAGACTCTACTGCAGTTGTAATTGGAGCCATGTTAATTTCACCATTAATGGGACCAATTCTAGGAATTGGAATGTCTATAGCGATTAATGACATAGATACTTTAAGAAAGTCTCTTGTCAATCTTTCTACGATGATTGTATTGAGTTTACTCGCCTCATTTTTATTTTTCTATGTCTTTCCATTAAATGAAGAAAATTCTGAATTACTTGGTAGAGTTAGACCAGATATTAGAGATGTTTTAATTGCTTTTTTTGGTGGTCTGGCATTAATGGTTGCAAGAACAAAAAAAGGAACTGTCGCCTCTGTTATATTTGGTGTTGCCATTGCAACAGCATTAATGCCGCCTTTATGTACTGCCGGTTATGGGTTGGCTGTTGGTAATTTTTCATACTTTTTTGGAGCCATGTATTTGTTTTTAATCAATACAATATTTATTGCCTTGGCTACTTTTTTGGTGCTAAAATTACTGAGTTTTCCAATGTTAAAATATGTAAACTCTGCAAAAAGAAAACGCATAGCGCAACTTGCCTCTGTACTTGCTATTGTGGTAATGATTCCGGCTGTTTTTACGTTCATTACTGTTTATAATGAAAGTAAAATGAACAATCAAATTGCATTATTTATTAAAAATGAAGTTGATTCTAACAATTCTTTTCAATTGATGGATAAAAATGCATATCTCGATAAACAAATAATTCAGTTAAAGTTTTTTAATGAAATGAGTGAAGGTGAAGTTAATGCATTAACAAATCAACTAAGAATTAATGCAAATTATGATGCATTAAAAAACTTTCAGCTCCAGATAAAAGGCAGTGACACCAAAAGCTTTGATTTAATTACTACAGCTTATAAAGATAAGCGTCAGGAGCTAGAAGATAGCAAGAAAATTATAGACGGATTAAGGCAAGAAATTGAAGATTTAAAAAATACAGTTTCTACATTGAATTTAACTATTGAAACCAAAGCTGCTCTTAGTAATGAAGAAGCTGTTGCTTTTAGTAGAATAGCAAAAGAGGCAAAAATTAGATATCTAGATATCGAAAGAATAGGTTTTTCTAAAGTGCTTTCTTCAAGCGATTTTATTAAAATTGATACCATTCCTTTAGCATTTTTAAAGTGGAATAGTAATATAAAAGAGAACGTTCTTAATCAAGAAGAATTGGAGCTTAGAAAATGGATGCAAGCTGAAATGAAACTAGACACTTTATTTATAAAAAGAGAGAAATAAGTGTCAAAATATTTTATTGATAAAACACCTTTTTACGTTTTGTAATTAGGTGGTTTTATTCAATAAAACATGTGAAAAACACTAGAATAAAGCAACTTTATTGTTTACTGATAAGAACTTCTACATTTTGATTGAATAAATACACTTTTTTATTTGACATATTTAGACATTCTATTCGTGTTCTTCTTTTGTTGCCTCGCTTATAAACATTCCCTTTGAATTCAAACAAACTCCCGAAAGGCACTTCAAAAATATAATTTTTACCGATTTCTTTGCTATATTCTTTAAGTGCAAGCGAGAGCTTTACATCTGCATCTGTACTTGCTTTTGGGCTTTTTAAATACTGAGCTAAAATTGGTAAAATATGTTTAGGGTAAATTTCTGGTTGTAAAAAGGGCAACATTAAATGCTGAAAAATAGTTTTCCATTCTTTACCATGAGGCTGGACTCTTCCAAACTTTTGATAGGTTACATGATGCGCAATCTCATGAATTAGCGTTAGTAAAAACTGATACTTATTGAGGTTGTTGTTTACCGTAATTTGAAATTTTCCATTTGGTAATTTTCTAAAATCGCCATGTTTTGTTTGACGTTGATTTACAATTTTTAATGTAAAGTTATGTTGTTCAATTAAATATTGAACAATAGCAATTGCCTCCTCTGGAATGTATGTTTGAAAATTATTTAGCAAAGGTAATTTTAAGGATTGGTGCTGGAAACTTGCAATACTTTTCCGTTGTAATATTTGTTTCCGTTTAAAGAAAAATCAAAAATATAATTTGCCATTTCAATTGCAGAAGTTGGTGCTTCATAATCAGGAAAAGCTTCTTCTAGCATTTCTGTTTGTACAGCACCCAGTGCCAAAACATTAAAAGTAATTTGTTGCTCTTTATACTCTTCAGCTAATAATTCAGACAAAGTAATAACAGCTCCTTTTGATGAACTATATGCTGCTAACCCCGGAAATTTTAAACTTCCTTGAATTCCTCCCATACTACTAATGGTAACAACATGGCTTCCTTTTTGTAAAAATGGAATCATACTCTTAGTTAATGAAGCTACACCAAAAACATTTACTTTATATACTTCTATAAAATCATCAGAAGACAATTCTGTAAAAGGCTTGTTGATTAACATGCCTGCATTATGGATTAAAACATCTACTTTTTTCCATGTAGAATTAACAAATTCTGTTACTTTTTTAAGATCATTTTCATCAGAAATATCTACAGCCAAAGAAGTGATTTTTGGGTGATTTAATTTTGAAATGGCTTCAATATTTCTCGAAATTGCTAAAACATTATGATTTTCATTAGCAAATAACTGAGCTAATTCAAAACCAATTCCTCTACTTGTACCAGTAATAATAATATTTTTCATTCTTTGGGTGTTCTTTTTTTAAGAGCTAAAATTAAAGGAGGCAATCTACTCAATTTTTAATACATTTATAAAATCTAAAAACAAGAATCATGAAAAAAATACTAACATCAATAATTTTTATTTTATCGGTAACTATTGTTTCTGCACAAAAAACATATATTTTATGTGGAAAATTATTAGATGCCAAATCTGGTTCTTTAGAAGAGCGAAAAACAATACTTGTTGAAGGAAATAAAATTATTAAAATTTACGACGGATATATTCAGCCAAAAGACAGAACTTCAAAAGTTATCAATTTACAAGATAAAGTTGTAATGCCAGGTTTAATTGATATGCATGTGCACATCGAAAATGAGTTTACGGCAAGTACACGTTTAAATAAATTCATTTTAAATGAAGCAGATATTGCGGTAAATGCAACAGTTTTCGTAAAAAGAACCTTGCAAGCTGGTTTTACAACTGTACGAGATTTGGGCGGCACTGGTGTAAATATATCGATTAGAAATGCAATAAACGCTGGTGTAATTGAAGGACCGCGAGTTTTTACTTCAGAGAAATCATTAGCAACAACAGGTGGTCATGCAGACCCAACAAACGGAAATAGTAGAAACCTAATTGGAGACCCTGGCCCAAAAGAAGGTGTAGTAAACTCTGTTGAAGATGCAAAAAAAGCAGTTAGACAACGGTATAAAAATGGCGCTGATGTCATTAAAATTACAGCAACTGGTGGTGTTTTAAGTGTTGCGAAAAGTGGAGATAATCCACAGTTTACAATTGAAGAAATTAAAGCAATTTGTGACACAGCAAAAGATTACGGAATGCATGTTGCTGCGCATGCGCATGGTGATGTTGGAATGCAACGTGCAATTATTGGTGGTGTTAAAACCATTGAACACGGAACGTATATGAGTGATACAACGATGGAATTGATGAAAAAACACAATGCTTTCTTAGTGCCAACAATTACAGCAGGAAAAGAAGTAGAGGAAAAGGCAAAAATTAAAGGATTTTACCCTGAAATTGTAGTCCCAAAAGCATTGGCGGTTGGTCCACAGATTCAAGGAACTTTTGCAAAAGCATATAAAAAAGGTGTGGGAATTGCATTCGGTACTGATGCCGGAGTTTTTTCACATGGTGCAAACGGAAAAGAGTTTGGTTATATGGTAGAAGCAGGAATGCCGGCTATTGAGGCAATTCAATCGGCAACGATTACCAATGCAAAAATTTTAAAAATGGAAACAGAAATTGGTCAAATTAAAACAGGTTTTTTTGCTGATATTATTGCTGTAAACGACGACCCAACAAGAAATATTAAAACAATGGAAAATGTTGTGTTTGTGATGAAAGATGGAAAAGTGTATAAAAAATAATTACAAATTGAGAAAATTAATAAACCTCAATAGTTATTTTTTTGTTTTTGGAATTCCATTAACAATGATTTTTTTATTGATTTTGCTTTCTAAATCTTCAGTTTTTCAGCAAAACCCTAGTAAGCTTTCTTTAGCAATTACGTTAGATTTATTGTTGATTGTTCCTTTTGTTTATTTTTTATTGATTCGTAAAACAGCAATTCCTAAAATTACAATCGTTACTAGTTTTATAGTCGGAATGATTATCTCTAGTATTATTCTTCCAACAGAAGAGCAAGAAGTTTTATCATTAATTAAAACAATTGCAATTCCTGTTATTGAGCTAACTATTCTATATTTTGTAGTTACAAAATCACATAAAATAATAAAGAATTATAAACTAGAAAACAATCAAAACATTGATTTTTTTGATGCAATGAGTTTGGCTGTTTTACAAGTTGCTCCTGCTAAGGTTGCATCAGTTTTAACAACTGAAATTGCGGTGGTTTATTATTGCTTTATTAGCTGGAAGAAAAGAGCTTTGCTAGAAAATGAATTTACTTATCATGATAAAAGCACTTCAGTTTCTGTAATTTTAGGCTTTATTTTAGTGATTTTAATTGAAACTTTTACAGCGCATCATTTATTAAGTAAATGGAATGTAATTGTTGCCTGGGTTTTTACTTTTTTGAGTGTATATACTTGCTTACAAATGATTGCGCTTTTAAAATCATTATCTAAAAGACCCATTTTTATTGATGAGCAAAATCAACAAATTATTTTACGATATGGTATCTTTTCAGAAGCATTTATTCCGTTTTCTGAAATAAAAGATATTTGTGTTTTTGATAAAGATATTTCTGAAGACGAAACTGTAACTGTTTTTTCTCCATTAGGGAAATTAGAAGGTGTAAATATGTTAATTGAAACACGTAAAGAGTTGATTTTTAACAGATTTTATGGTTTTAAAAAAAAGTATACTTCGCTAGTATTCTTTGTTGATCAGAAACGTCAATTTGTAAACAAAATAAAAGATAAAATATAAATCATCTAAATATTATTAGATGGTTTTTTAGGGTAAATATTAGTTTTTTTAGGAGTTTTAATTTTGCCTGACTACTAAATTTTAATTACACATTTAATAAGGCGAAAGCAAATTTAATTCTTTACAGAATTTTTTTAAAAAATAAAATTATTGAAAGTTAACATGCTGATACGCACCAATATCTGGGCTTGTAGTTCTGTTAATTCCTAGAATGTCCAAAGGAAAAAGAAATGCCGCGGTATTTAAAGCTTTGTCAATTCCTTCGTTATTTTGACCAATATTAAATTGATTTGTAAAAGGGTCTTTGAAGTTTAAATTACCGTTTATAATATTGTTGAGGTAATGAGAAGTATCGGTAAAATCTAATTCAGTATTGTTAGCAAAAACGGCATCAACATCGTTAAATTGTATCATGTTATTTTTGATAGAATAATTGAAGACACTTCCATCAACTTTGTCTAACACAAACTCCATATTGTTATTTCCGTCAATTATACAATTGGTAAAGTTTGCTGCATGTAAATCTCTCGTTTCTATAACTTCTAGATTATTTATATCGTTATAGGTAAAGAAATTATTTACCAAAACTGTTGGTAATTGTCTAGTTCCGTTGGTCCAATAATTTGCAAAAGTTGAATGTGTAAAATTATACGTTCCGCCAATTGTAAGCGCTAAAGAAGACTGTCCTGTATTTCCAATTACCAAGTTTTCTCCAGAAATATTGGTTTCTCTTCCTAGAATTCCATAGTTGGCATTGTTATAAATTTGAGAATTCTTTATCGATAAAGTTGGCGCATTTGACCCTAAAGAATCTACCAAAACACCAATGATACCGTTTTTAATAATTGCGTAATTAATTTCGTTTTCTTTACTTCCTGCTCGCAACCAAATTGTTCCCCATTGTCCAGGAACATCATTAAAGCGATGTTCTAATCTATCGCCTTCAAAAACTACTTTATCATTCATAGTTCCGTTTACTTTTAAGCTTGCTTTATTCTCTACAATAATCCCAGAATCGTTATGAAAATACAATTTTGCGCCGGCTTCAATGGTTGCAGTTTTATTTGCAGGAATTGCTGCGTAACCATAAATAACATAAGGTTTTGTGTTGGTGAATGTAAGTTCTGAATCGGTTAAAAATCGACCTTTAATTGTAGTTGGGTTTCCATCTAAAATCAACGAATCTATCTTCATAGAAATGGCGTTTTTTCCTGGATAAATAAAAGTAGCATCTTGCACAAGCGTTACCAGATCTACTTCTTGTTGATTGTTGCCTGTGTCAAAAATAATTTTGTCAGTATAAATTGGATTGGTCACTGAAGCGAAATCAATGGTTGTTTCTATAAAAAGAAATATACTGTCTTTGGCAAGAATATCGATATTTTGAAAACTTTCTCCAGCAATTCCATCAACGCTAATTCGGTAGTTAGAAGTATTTCCGTTTTCTAAACTAATTGACGGAATTCTAATTGCGTCGCTACTTTTGTTATAAATTTTAAGATTGTAAGTGCTTGAGCCAACGTTTGTAAAAACCGTATCTAAGAAAACGGTGTCTTTAGAAAAAGTGAGTTCGCCAAAACTAGGAATTGTACTGAAATCTTTTCTGCAAGAACTTACAGCAACTAAAACGATACAAATTAAAAAGGTAAAAAGTTTTCTCATAAAATAATTTTGCCTCCTTAGGCGGAGTCGAAAGGTTTTTGAATTAGAGCTCGTAAACTTCGTTTGCTACTTTCAAACAAGCTACATTTGTCTTTAGTAACGCGCGACCTGACATGATTAATAATCGATTAAAAATAGAACTTTTAATTGATTTAAATAGTGTTATTTTTTCACCAATTCAATTTCAAAAAGTTTTCCCCAATGTTTTCCTGTAACAAAAATTCTTCCTGTCTTTTTGTCAAACGCAATTCCGTTTAAAACTTCGTCTTCATCAGTTATTTTTTGAGTTTTCTCAATTTCTTTTTTCAGTCCAGATAAGTTAGCAACACCTTCAACAATTCCTGTTTCTGCGTCAATAATTACAATAGAGTTTTGTTGCCATTTATTTGCATAGATTTTTCCGTTAATATATTCTAATTCATTTAGTTCTTTTAACGAATATTTGTTGGTATATACCTGAATAGATTTTAATTCTTTTTGTGTTGCAGGATCTAAAAACCAAATTTTATCTGTTCCGTCAGATTTTAATAAATGCGTTCCGTTGTTTGTTAAGCCCCAACCTTCAGTACTCCACGTATAATTAAACTCTTTTTTCTGTTTAAAAGTTTCTAAATCGTACACAAAACCTTTTCTTGCTTTCCATGTTAACCAAAATATTTCATTATTAAAAATGGTCATTCCTTCACCAAAATACTTTTCGTCTAATTTACTTTCTTGTAAAACTTTACCAGTTTTTAATTCAACTTTTCGTAACACAGATTTCCCTAATTGTCCTGTTGTTTCGTATAAATACCCGTTGTAAAATTCTAGTCCTTGTGTGTAAGAAGTCTTGTCGTGTGGATAGGTGTTAATTAATTTATAGCCGTAAATTGCTGGCTCTACATTTGAGAAAATCTCTATAGAATTATTTACTTTTTTAGTTTTCTCAGGATAAAAAGCCAAAGCAGTTACAGTAAATTTACCTACGCCTAATTTTTTGGTGTCAAATTTTATAGAATTCCCAATTGATGCAACTCTTTTTCCGTTTACAAAAAACTGAATAGAATCTATCGGTTTGTTATTAACTTCTGTTAGAGCTGCAGTTGCTTCTTGATTGATTACTAGTTTTTTAGTGGTGTTTAGCTTAAATTTGTAAACATCATTACAAGAAGTAAACGCAATTAAAGAGATCGCTAATAAAGAAATATATTTTGACAAACGCATAGTAAAGTAATTTTACACAAATAAAATAAAATATTTCTTTGTAATCTTAAAAATATCGTTAAATTTGCACCCTCAAATAACTTAAGTTCGTTATTTAAGGCTAAGAGTAAGAATTTACCAGCTTCACTCTTTTATAAACAAAATATTAAAAGATTATAAAAGTAATAGTAATATGAAAAAAGGTATACACCCAGAAAATTATAGAATGGTAGCGTTTAAAGACATGTCTAACGGAGATGTTTTTTTGACAAAATCTACTGCTGATACAAAAGAAACTTTAGATGTTGAAGGTGTAGAGTATCCATTAATCAAATTAGAGATTTCTAGAACATCTCACCCGTTTTATACTGGTAAATCTAAATTAATTGATGCTGCAGGACGTATCGATAAATTCAAAAACAAATACGCAAAATTCAAGAAATAAGTTTCTTAGAATTTTAAACATATTTAAAAAGCCTCGACATTGTCGAGGCTTTTTTTGATTTTGTTTAATAGAGCTATTATTTTAGTTCCTAGTTTTGTGCTTTTTTAAAAGTAATTGTTTGTTCTTCTTTATTATTTATAAAATGCAAGGATTGTGTTTTTTTATTCCAATAATATTTTTCTTTTCTTAAATCATTATGATAAGTATTTCCATCAGCTTCTAAGAGATTAACTTTTAGCTCGGTATGCCAACCAGAAAATTTTTGTAATGGTATTAAAACTCCCCGGTAGTGAAAAACATTTATAATAATTTCTGTAATGGTGTTGTTTGATTTCCAAAACGTAATTGTATTTGACTTCTCTTGAGTTATATTGGCTAGATGATTGTTCTTAGATTTTAAAGAATAAATTAAGTAGAGATTGTCAATAATTGAATCTTTCATGTCGAAAACAGAAATGATTAAACTAGTATTTTCTTCTTTAATCTTTTTCTTTTTAATAATTTTAAAAGTAGAAGATTTATTCTTCCATGACTCATATTGTAAAAAAACAGTGTCATTTTTTATCTTATAAGTTCCTATGTTTAGAAATGCTCCGTGATCGAAAGCAGAGCCTTGACTTCTAATAAAAGTAGAATCTTCTAGGTGTATTTGTTGCGTGTCAAGACTTTTTCTATAGGTATACGTTCCTTGTATTGTTTGTGAAACTACAATTAAAGGAAGTAATAATAAAATAATTAGTTGTCTCATTTCTATAGCATATATTATGAGTTAACTAAGTTAGTTTATTTTCAATAAAAAACCGCTCAGATACTGAAGTGAATTCAGTATAAAGCGGTTTTAAATATTATAAAAATACTGTGTGTTCTACATATAATCTTCAATTGGGTTACAAGAACAGATTAAGTTTCTATCTCCAAATGCATCATCAACTCTACGAACCGTTGGCCAGAATTTATTCTCGGCTATATATGCTAAAGGAAACGCCGCTTGCTTTCTAGAATATGGTAAAACCCATTCATCAGCCGTTAGCATTTCTTGTGTATGCGGTGCATTTTTTAGCGGATTGTTAGCGTCTTCTTTTGTAGCAGCTTCAATTTCTTTACGAATAGAAATCATCGCATCACAAAAACGATCTAACTCAGCTTTGCTTTCAGATTCTGTTGGTTCTATCATTAAAGTTCCTGCTACTGGAAATGAAACTGTTGGTGCGTGAAAACCATAATCCATCAATCGTTTTGCAATATCAACTACTTCAATACCATGTTGTTTAAAACTTCTACAATCTAAAATCATTTCATGAGCAGCTCTATTCATTTCTCCTGTATACAAGGTTTCATAATGTCCATGTAAACGCTCTTTCATGTAGTTTGCGTTTAATATTGCCAATTCTGTAGAATCTGTTAGACCTTTAGCACCCAACATGGTAATGTATCCGTAAGAGATTAAGCAAGCTAAAGCAGAACCCCAAGGTGCTGCAGAAATTGCTGTAATTGCATTCTCTCCGCCAGTTTTTATTATGGGATTTGTTGGTAAAAATGGCACTAATTGTGGCGCAACACAAATAGGTCCAACTCCAGGTCCACCACCTCCGTGAGGAATTGCAAACGTTTTGTGTAGGTTTAAGTGACAAACATCTGCGCCAATTGTAGCCGGATTTGTCAATCCAACTTGTGCGTTCATGTTGGCACCGTCCATATAAACTTGACCACCATTGTCATGAATAATTTGTGTAATTTCTCTAATGGCTTTTTCAAAAACTCCATGTGTAGAAGGATAAGTAACCATTAAGGCAGACAAATTTTCTTTGTGCAAAATAGCTTTCTCACGCAAATCTTCAACATCAATATTTCCTTTCTCATCAGTTTTTGTTACCACAACTTTCATCCCTGCCATAACTGCAGAAGCAGGGTTTGTACCATGTGCAGAAGCTGGAATTAAACAAATATTTCTGTGATGATCTCCGTTTGATTGGTGGTATGCTCTAATAGTCATCAATCCAGCAAATTCTCCTTGTGCTCCTGAGTTTGGTTGTAAAGAAGTACCAGCAAAACCAGTAATAATATTTAATTGATGTTCTAATCCTTTTAAAACTTCTTGATATCCTTCAGCTTGATCCATCGGAACAAAAGGATGGATGTTTCCCCACTGAGGGTTGCTTAAAGGCAACATTTCTGATGCAGCATTTAGTTTCATTGTACAAGATCCTAGAGAAATCATAGAATGATTTAACGCTAAATCTTTACGCTCTAACTTTTTGATATAACGCATCATATTTGTTTCTGAACGATATGTATTAAATACTTCGTTGTCTAAAAAAGATGTGTTTCTTAATATGTTTTCTGGGATTACATTTGAATTTGTATCAATCTCTAAAGTAAAACTTTCTTTTTCTGAACTTAGTTTAGAAAACACAGAAATAATATGTTTCAATTCTTTTTTTGAAACGGTTTCATTTACAGAAATAGAGATGTGATTGTCATCGATATAATTAAAATTAACTCCAGACGCTTCTGCAATAGGAAGTAATTTTTTAGCATCAACTTCTACTAATAATGTATCAAAATATACAGAGTTTAATTGCTTGAACTCTAATTTTTGAAGTAGAGAAGCAAGAATTTTTGTGTTATTATGCACATTGTTAGCAATATTTTTCAATCCATCTTTTCCATGATAAACCGCATACATTCCTGCCATAACAGCCAGTAAAACTTGTGCTGTACAAATGTTAGAAGTTGCTTTTTCTCTTTTAATATGTTGCTCACGAGTTTGTAAAGCCATACGTAAAGCACGACCGCCATCAACATCTTTTGTAACTCCAATAATTCTTCCAGGAATACTTCTTTTATACGCTTCTTTGGTTGCAAAATATCCTGCGTGAGGACCACCATAACCTAACGGAATTCCAAAACGTTGTGTAGTTCCAACAACTACATCAACGCCAAATTCTGCTGGGGCTTTTAATTTTACTAATGATAAAATATCAGCAGCAACAGCAACTTTGATATTGTTTTCATTTGCTTTAGCAACAAAATCCGAATAATCATACACTTGCCCGTATTTTCCAGGATATTGTAAAATGGCTCCGAAAAACTCTGCTGAAAAATCAAACTCTTGATGATTTCCAACAACTAATTCAACTCCGATTGGCGTTGCACGTGTTTTTAAAACAGATAGTGTTTGAGGTAAAATTTCTTCTGAAACAAAGAATTTGCAAACATCGGCTTTTTTCTGAGTTCTTTCTCTAACGTCAAATAATAGCGCCATAGCTTCAGCAGCTGCGGTTCCTTCATCTAATAAAGATGCATTTGCCAATTCCATTCCTGTTAAATCACAAATCATTGTTTGATAGTTTAACAAAGCTTCTAAGCGTCCTTGTGCAATTTCTGCCTGATACGGTGTGTATGCAGTATACCAACCCGGATTTTCTAAAATATTTCGTTGAATAACACTTGGCACAATGGCTTCATGGTATCCTAAACCGATATAACTTTTAAAGACTTTGTTTTTAGCTCCTAATTCATTAATATGATTTAAGTATTCATATTCGCTCAATGCTGGCGCCAAATCTAAATCGTTCTGTAAACGAATATCATCAGGAATGGTTTCTGAAATTAATTGCTCTAAACTATCTGCTTTAATCGCAGATAACATTTCTTTTTGTTCAGCCTCGTTTGGGCCAATGTGTCTAATTTGAAATGAATTTGTGTTCATTATTTAGTTGTTTTATGTTGGATTTTGCGGATCAAAAATAGTTAAAATTCGAGAATATTTTACACTTCAATTTAATTTAAAACAACATTTTATGAACCAATTAACAAGGTTGTTAACATAAATACTATTTTTGTGATATGACTTTTTTGAGAAAGCTTTTCGATTTCTATTTAAACGCTAGCATTCACGTTGCTTTGGCTGTGTTTTCTTTTGTGAAAATTACCGAATTTTATTATGAGTTAGAACACAATCAAAACTTAAATTATTTTATTTTTTTTGCCACAATTACAGGATATAATTTTGTGAAGTATTTCGGAATTGCTAAATTTCATCATAGAAGTTTGACCAACAATTTAAAAATCATCCAGATTTTCTCTTTTATTTGCTTTTTATTGATGTGTTTATACGGAATTCAATTGTCTATAAAAACAATATATATATTAGTCGGGTGTGGTTTGCTAACCACATTATATGCGATCCCTTTTTTAAGTGGGTTTCAAAAGAACTTACGAAATATAAGTTACTTAAAAATTATAGTTGTTGCGTTGGTTTGGTCTGGAGTTACTGTTGTTGTGCCAATTTTCGATTCGCATGATATTGTAGATTATCAAAAAGTATCCTTGCTTTTTTTACAACGATTTTTATTGGTTTCCGTGTTGATACTACCTTTTGATATTAGAGATATTAAATACGATGAGATTTCGTTACAAACCATTCCGAGGAAAGTAGGAATTAAAAGTACAAAAAAACTCGGATTTGTTTTGTTGCTTTTTGCATTGGTCATAGAGTTTTTAATTTCTACACAAATAACATCAAAAAATATTTTTTTAGGATTTTCCTTAGGGATATTGCTTTTTTTAATGCGTGCCAAAGAAAATCAATCTAAATATTACAGTTCATTTTGGGTAGAATCGTTGCCAATTTTTTGGTGGTTGTTATTGATGATACCAAGTTAAATTTTAAAAGAAAAGAATTAATATTTTAACATTTCTAAACGCTAAAAAATTTCCTTAAATAATTAATCTATGTAGATTTTTAGAATATCCGTCATACTATTTTTAATAGAAAATAGTTGTTTTTTACTATGGTAAAAATATTCTGTTATGGTTTTACAACCAAAGATTCTCTCAAATCAATAATTTTATCATCTTTTACGCCTAAATAACGGCGGCTTCCTAAATACCTATTGGTATTAAATTTGTCGTAATGTTTTTCGTTTTCATTTACAGAACTTAAATGCACATTACTTGCAGAATGAATAAATTCTCCTTTGCCATTTCCAAGCCAAATACCAACATGTGTAACGCGCATTTTTTTGCCGTTTTTTGCAGGCGTTCCAAAGAACATTAAATCACCTTTTTCTAAGCCTTCAAACTTTAACTCTTTGTCAACTACTTTTCCAGCATGAACTTGTTGTGAAGCATCTCTCGGAATTACAAATCCGTTCATTAAATACACCGTTTTTGTAAAGCCACTACAATCATTTCCTTTAGGTGATGTTCCGCCCCATAAATAAGGAACGCCCAACATTGTTTTTGCAGATGTTTCAATAAAATCAGCATTTGATGGATTATTTTTAAGCCAAGAATTATACAAAACAGCTTCTGTCTTTTTGATATAACCAACTCTTCCGTCTGGATATTCTGCTTCGTAAAAACTTCCATGATCTTTTTTAATCGCTAAAATTCCGCCAAAAGATATGTCAGAAACTCTAGTCGATTTTGAGTCTTTTTCTTCATACACAAACCCGAAATTTTCTGTGTAAATTAGTTTGTTTTTTTGATTCCAAGTTTGTAATTCTAACGCTGTCATTCTTTCAATTCCGCCTCCATCAACCCAAGAAATATAGTTGTCTGGAGTTTGAACTCTATACCAGCTTCCTTTTTTATCTAAGACTTTTAATTCCATTCCTAATAAGCCTTGCGTTCCTAATTCGGCAGAATGTCTTGGATTGGATCTAATATTAATTACAGAATTATTTCCTAATGCATATTTTTTATTTCCAACAGCAGAATCTGGTAAAATTCTTACTTCGTTTTTAAATGAAATATTTTTCTTTTCAAGATTTTCAATTAATAAATCAAATGCTTTTTTAGTAGTTGTTTCACCTTTTAAAACAACTTGCTTGTTAAGATTATTGAACTTTATGTCGAATATCTCTACACGTTTATCTGGTGCAAATTGTTGTTTTAAATCTGAATGAATAGTTTCTAATTCAGAAATTGAATTAGACGCATCTTTACAAGAAATTAGAATTGTAAAAAGAAGTACAAAAGCGATTTTAAAAGATTTCATTTTGATATGTTTTTTGCTAATGTACAAAAACGTAAAAATATTCAAATTGATTTCTCGAATAATCTTATATTTGAGGATAACCAATTTTTTGATGACTTACCAAAACACGTTAGCTTACGCACAACAGCAAGATAAAGAAGATTCCCTTTCTTATTTACGAGATCAATTTCACATTCCGAAAGATATAAAGGGCAACGATTGGTTGTATTTTACTGGAAACTCTTTAGGGTTGCAGCCAAAGAATACGCAAAAGTACATTCAACAAGAACTTGATGATTGGGCAAACCTTGGAGTAGAAGGGCATTTTGAGGCAAAGAATCCTTGGTTAAATTATCATGAGTTTTTGACAGGGAATATGGCTGAAATTGTGGGCGCAAAACCATTGGAAGTTGTGGTAATGAGTACTTTAACAGCTAATTTACATATGTTAATGGTTTCTTTTTATCAACCCACAAAAAAGAAATATAAAATTGTTATAGAAAGCGATGCTTTTCCTTCAGACAGATATGCGGTACAATCGCAATTAAAATTTCATGGTTTTGACGCAAAGGAAGGATTGATAGAATGGAGCCCGCGAAAAGGAGAAGAGCTTTTAAATATTAAAGACTTGGAGGCAATTGTTGCGGAGCACGGAGATGAAATAGCTCTACTATTAATTGGCGGTGTAAATTATTATACGGGTCAATATTTAGATTTAAAAAGGATTGCAGAGATTGGGCATTCAAAAGAATGTTTTGTTGGCATCGATTTAGCGCACGGCGCAGGAAATATTTCGCCAGAATTGCATAATTCTGGAGTAGATTTTGCAGCTTGGTGTACTTATAAATATTTAAATGCTGGACCAGGAAGTTTAGGAGGGGTGTTTGTTCATGAAAAACATGCAAAAAATAAAAATTTACCACGATTTTCTGGTTGGTGGAATCATAATAAAAAAACACGATTTAACATGCGTCAACCATTTGACGTAATGGAAGGTGCAGAAGGTTGGCAATTATCAAATCCGCCAATATTATCAATGGCAGCAATTAAAGCGTCGTTAGATATGTTTGTAGAAGTTGGAATGGAAAACTTACGAGAAAAATCAGAAAAACTAACGGGATATTTTGAGTTTTTAATTAACCAAATTGATTCAGATGATATTAAAATTATCACGCCAAGCAATCCAAAAGAACGCGGTTGTCAATTATCAATTCAAGTAAAGAATGCAGATAAAAGTTTGCATCAAAAGTTAACTGATAACAATATTATTTCAGATTGGCGAGAGCCAGATGTGATTCGATGTGCACCAGTGCCAATGTATAATAGTTTTGAAGATGTATATAGAATGACAACTATTTTACAAACGCTATTGTAAAATAGTTGTTAAATTAATAAAATGTCTCCTCGAGCGCAGTCGAGAGGTTAAAGCAGTTCTCGACTGCGCTCGAACGGACAAAAAATAAAGAATGAATAAAAAGGCGAAGTTTAGTTTTCTTTTTCTAGTGGCTTTAGCCACTAGTTTCTGGTTGTATAATTTTAATGAGAACAATTTTTCTTATGAAACTTTAAACGAAAGAATACTGGAAGATGAGAATTTCAAGAATTTGATACATGCTAAAGAGACAAAAGCTGAATTGATTTTTTATTTAAAAAACAATACGATTGAGTTTGAAGATTATTATACAGAAGAGCATTATGTAGTTAATTTTAACTCTTTTTCTGTTGAATATGATAAATACGGAATAAAAATAAAATGATAAATTATTTTAAAATGTCTCCTCGAGCGCAGTCGAGAGGTTTTAATTAGTTCTTGACTGCGCTCGAACCGACAAAAATAAAAATGAACAAACAAGAAAATATACTAATAGTAGGTGCTGGACTTTGTGGTTCTTTATTAGCTTTAAGATTGGCGCAAAGAGGTTTTAA
Organism: Polaribacter sp.; assembly: GCA_029238315.1. Taxonomy (GTDB): domain Bacteria; phylum Bacteroidota; class Bacteroidia; order Flavobacteriales; family Flavobacteriaceae; genus Polaribacter. The sequence continues at coordinate 31,802 of JAQWGI010000017.1, forward strand.
GGTTGAAGTTTATGAAAGCAGACCAGATTTAAGAACTACAGATATCTCAGCCGGCAGGTCCATTAATCTATCATTGTCCGACCGAGGATTTAAAGCATTGCGATTAGCTGGGGTTGAAGAAAAAGCTCGTGAAATCTGTATACCAATGTATGGCAGATTAATGCATGATGCAGAAGGAAATACCTTTACGTCTAATTACTCTGGGCGAGAAAATGAGTATATTAATTCCATTTCTCGAGGAGATTTAAACGGAATTCTCTTAACTGAAGCAGAAAAACATGAAAATGTAACGATTCATTTTAATAAAAAATGTGCTTCAATAAATATTGAAAATACAACAGCAGTTTTTGAGGATTATATTGCTAAAGAAACATTTACTGTAAATGCCGATGTGATTTTTGGAACAGATGGAGCAGGATCTATTTTGAGAAAAAGTTATTATTTAGAAAAGAAATTTTTATTTAGTTATTCTCAAAATTATCTAACGCACGGGTATAAAGAATTAGAAATTCCTGCAGATAAAAATGGTAAACATCAAATAAGTGCTGGTCATTTACATATTTGGCCTCGCGGCGATTACATGTTAATAGCTTTGCCAAATATGGATGGTAGTTTTACGGTAACCTTGTTTTTAAGTTACGATGAAGGTAAATACAATTTTAATAATTTAACATCAGAAGAAAGTATAAAAGCTTTTTTTGAAAACGAATTCCCGGACGCATTAGCATTAATACCTAATATTAAAGACGAATTTTTTAACAATCCTACAGGTGCTTTAGGAACGGTAAAATGTTCGCCTTGGAGTTATAAAAACAATACCATTTTAATGGGTGATGCTGCACATGCAATTGTTCCGTTTTATGGACAAGGAATGAATGCTTCGTTTGAAGATGTTGTGGTTTTTGATGAAATCCTATGTCATTTCGAGCGCAGTCTAGAAACCTTTGATTGGAATTTAGTTTTTAAAGCTTACGAAAAAGCAAGAAAAGAAGATGTAGATGCGATCGCAGATTTAGCTATAGATAATTTTCATGAGATGAAAGATCATGTTGCAAACCCTTTGTTTAAACAAAAGAGAAAAATTGAAATGGATTTAGAAAAGTCATTTCCAGCAGTGTATTTTTCTAAATATTCATTGGTAACTTTTAATGAAAATATTGGTTATAATGAAGCAATGAAAAAAGGACGAGCGCAAGATAAAGCCTTGTTAAATTTAATTGCTGATAAAAACATCTTAACATCTATGGAAATGACAAATGATGAGTTAGCAATTGTGTTGCAAAAAGTAAAGGAAGAAACAAACGAGATTTTAGCAGAAGATAAAATTGCTGGATTGTAGATATTAACTAAAATGTCTCCTCGAGCGCAGTCGAGAGGTTTTTAGAAATAGAAAAGATTAATGAGGTCTCGACTGCGCTCGACCAGACAAAGAAATAAAATGGAAGAAAAAAAAGTAACACCAAGAGGCGCATATCCACATGTAAAAGTTGTGGGAGATTTTATTTTTGTATCAGGAACAAGTTCTCGCAGACCAGATAATACCATTGCTGGAGTTGATATTATTGACGAAATGGGAACGAAATATTTAAACGCAGAAACACAAACAAGAGAAGTCTTAAATAACATTGATAAGAACTTGCAAAAAGTAGGTTCGAGTATTAAAGACGTTGTAGATGTTTCTTCTTTTTTAGTGAATATGAATGATTTTGCAGGATATAATAAAGCATATGCAGAGTTTTTTAATGCAGAAACAGGACCCGCTAGAACAACAGTTGCTGTACATCAATTACCACATCCAGATTTGGTGGTAGAAATAAAAGTAACAGCATATAAGAAACAAAAATAGAGTGTGTAGAAATAAGAATTAAGAATAAAACAACAAAACCTTTAGCGTTTTTTCGTTTGTCTGAAACAATTAAATGAATATACAGAACTACATTAATGGAGTCTATCGATTGCCTTTGTCTAATGATTATATTGACAACTATAATCCGGCAAACGGCATAGTATATGGTAAAACTCCAAATTCAAATACTGAAGATGTTGCCATTGCGTTTGAAGCTGCCAATTCAGCTTTTAAAAGTTGGTCTAAAACAACACTAGAAGAACGAAGTAGAATCTTAATTAAGATTTCAGAATTGTTAGAAGCAAATCTAGAGCGTTTTGCAAAAGCAGAAAGTATTGATAACGGTAAACCATTAAGTTTAGCAACGTCAATTGATATTCCGAGAGCTGCAAGTAATTTTCGTTTCTTCGGAAACGCCATTACACAGTTTGCGTCAGAATCTCATGAAAGTGTTGGGTTGAATGCTGTGAATTTTACGTTGCGTCAACCTTTAGGAGTTGTCGGTTGTATTTCTCCTTGGAATTTACCGTTGTATTTATTTACGTGGAAAATTGCTCCAGCAATCGCCGCAGGAAATTGCGTCATTGCAAAACCAAGTGAAGTTACGCCAATGACAGCTTATCTTTTGGGAGAAATTTGTACAAAAGCAGGTTTACCAAAAGGGGTTTTAAATATTGTTCACGGATTAGGAACTACAACAGGTCAGGCAATTGTAGAACATCCAAATATAAAAGCGATTTCATTTACTGGCGGAACTGCAACTGGCGCACATATTGCGAGAGTTGCAGCGCCAATGTTTAAGAAATTGTCGTTAGAATTAGGAGGGAAAAATCCGAACATCATTTTTGCAGATTGCGATTATGACACAATGTTAGAAACCACAGTGCGTTCTTCTTTTGCGAATCAAGGTCAGATTTGTTTATGCGGAAGTAGAATTTTTGTAGAAGAAAAAATCTATGAAAAGTTTAAAAAAGATTTTGTCCAAAAAGTAAAACAATTAAAGGTTGGTCATCCATTAGATGTATCAACAAATATTGGCGCGTTGGTTTCAAAACCACATTTAGAAAAAGTAGCATCGTATATTAAAATTGCTGAAGACGAAGGTGGAAGAATTTTATGTGGAGGTATAGAAGTAACTGTTAAAGGTTTTGAAAACGGTTATTATTTACAGCCAACCGTAATCGAAGTGCAAAATAATTCGTGTAGCATTAATCAAGAAGAAGTTTTTGGCCCTGTAGTTACAATAATGCCATTTACAACAGATAAAGAAGCCTTAAGGTTGGCAAATGATATTAAATATGGATTATCAGCAACATTATGGACAAACAATTTAAATAGAACCATGCAATTTTCACAGACATTACAAACCGGAATTGTTTGGGTAAATACGTGGATGTTACGTGATTTAAGGACTCCATTTGGTGGCGCAAAAGAATCTGGCGTTGGAAGAGAAGGTGGTTTTGAAGCATTGCGCTTCTTTACAGAACCAAAAAATATATGTATAAAGTATTGAAATATTGAAGAATTGAAAGATTAAATAAAGAACCAAGATGATAGAATAAAGAGGGAAGGCCAAAGTCTTGTTTCTTGTTTCTTGATTCTTAACATCAACAAAAAAATGAATTTAGAACTACAAAATAAAAACGCATTAGTTTGTGGAAGCACGCAAGGGATAGGAAAAGCAACTGCTATTGCATTGGCAAATGAAGGCGTTAACGTAACCTTAGTTGCAAGAAATGAAGAAAAGTTAAAAGCAGTTTTGGCAGAGTTAAGAGAAAATTGTCAGTTCGAGCGCAGTCGAGAACAAAGTCATGGCTATTTGGTTGCCGATTTTTCTCAGCCAGAAGTATTGAAAAAAGCATTAGAAACAACCGATTTAAAGTTTCATATTTTAATAAATAATACTGGCGGGCCAAAAGGAGGTGAATTACTTTCTGCTACTGCATCAGATTTAATAAGTGCTTTTGAAATGCATATAGTTTGTAATCAGATTTTAACGCAAGCTCTAGTTCCATTTATGAAATCAGAAAAATTTGGTAGAATTATCAATGTGATTTCTACTTCTGTAAAAGAACCAATTCCGGGTTTAGGCGTTTCAAATACAATTAGAAATGCCGTTGGAAATTGGGCTAAAACATTGGCAACAGAACTAGGACAGTTTCAAATTACGGTAAATAATGTGTTGCCTGGTTTTACAGATACGGCACGTTTAGATCAAATTATAAAAATTAAATCACAAAAAGCAAATACACCAGAGGCAGAAATGCAGCAAATTTTAAAAAGCTATGTTCCTGCTGCGCGTTTTGCAAAACCTGAGGAAACTGCTGCCGCTGTAACTTTTTTAGCAAGTGAGCAAGCAGGTTATATCAACGGAATTAATTTGCCAGTTGATGGTGGAAGAACAAAGTCATTATAAAGAATTAAGAACAAGATTATAGCGCCAAGACAATTTTAACTATCTTTAAACAGTCTTGATTCTTGTATCTAAGAGTCTAAAAATCTAATAAGTATGAGTAAATTAGTACAACCTTTAAATTTTAAAAAATGGATTGATGAGAATCGTCATTTACTAAAACCACCAGTTGGTAATAAATGTGTTTGGGATGATGGAGAGTATATTGTGATGGTTGTTGGTGGTCCAAATTCAAGAAAAGATTATCACTATAACGAAACGCCAGAATTCTTTTATCAGGTTGAAGGCGATATGGTTTTGAAAATTATGGTTGATGGGAAATCGCAAGATGTAAAAATTAATGAAGGCGATATTTATTTGTTACCAGCAAAAGTGCCACATTCTCCACAACGAAAAGCAAATACGGTTGGTTTGGTAATTGAATATCCACGTTCTGAAAATATGCTTGATGCATTAGAATGGTATTGTGAAAACTGTGGAAATCAATTGTACAGAGAATCTTTTGCGCTGGATAATATAGAAACAGATATGCCAGTTATTTTTGATAAGTATTATTCTGATAAACAAAAATGTACTTGTTCTAATTGCGGAACAAAAATGGAAGCACCTAAAAAAGTAGGCAGTTAAACAGTTGTAATAAGCAGTGAAAATAACGTGCGTCATTACGAGAAAGAATGACAAAGTAATCTCATTATAAATTAAAAAAATTGCCGCGGCTAACGCCTCGCAATGACAGAAAGATGACAAAAAGAAAACTTAGAATAAACGGACATTCACATTTATTGCCGTATCCAGAGCAAATTCCGCAGTTTATGAAAGACAAAGAAATTTTTTGGGTAGATAATGAACGCAAACACATGTTGCAAAAAGGATGGAAACGTCCAGTAACAGATTCGAGTTTTTTCCTAGATGAAAAGTTAGCTTGGATGGAAAAAAACCGATTAGATCATGCAGTAGTATTGAATCTTTCTCAGTTATACGGAAACGGTTTACGCTTAGAGGAAATGAAAAAAGCATTGCGTTTTCAAAATGATTTCAATGCAAAAGTACAACACGATCATCCCTCAAAGTTTACCTGTGGATTTGTAGTGCATCCTGGTTTTATTCAAGGAGCTTTATGGGAAATTGAGCGTTGTGTAAACGAATTAGGTTTAAAAGTTTTGTGTTTGCCAACACATTTTATGGATTCTATTGGGCAATGGCGTTGTGTGTTTGATCAAGAAAATGATCCTATTTTTGAATTGGCAAATAAATACAAATTAGCGATTGAAATTCATCCATACGACGGAGATAAAATGATAAAGCTAGAAAACACTGCTTGGCGTTTTCATCTAATTTGGATGCTGGCGCAATGTGGTGATGCGTATCATTTTTATACTTTAAACGGAATGCAAGAGCGTTTTCCTAATATTAGAACTTGTTTTGCACATGGTGGTCAATTAGCGCAAATGAATTTGGGAAGAAGAATTCAGGGTTTTGATGGACGACCAGATTTATTTGAAGGGAAAACACATCCTAGAAAAGCAGTTGGGCATCCTAATATTTATTTTGACACCTTAGTACACGATACAGATTCATTAAAACTAATGATTGAGAGGCAAGGTTCTAATCAGGTAATTATGGGTTTAGATGATCCATATCCGTTAGGGGAAATGGAAAGTGATGCGCAATCTTCATATCCGGGTAAACTTTTAGATTTAGCGATTGAGCGTAACTTAATTAATAAACAACAATACCACGAAATTTGGGAAGACAACACGTTGCGTTGGCTTTTTGGAGATGATGAACAGGCCAAAAAAGATTTAGTAACAAAAATATTTTCATAAAAAAACCTTCTCTTAAGAGAAGGTTTTTTATGTGTTTTTATTTTTATTTAAAAGTTGTATGAATGTTTATGGCAACTTCACTCCAAGTTTTTGAAATTCCGTCTGCACCTTTGTGCAATTCTTTACACACATCATTTATTGATTCTACAGCTTTCTGACCATTCCAATTATCTAAATTCATTGTAGCATTTAATTGAAACTTCTTCTCTACTAGAGTATAGGTAAAAGGTAATTCTGCAGTAACACTATTCATTGTAATAGTTGCAATACCAGTTTTATCATCTGTTAAAGTTATCTTTCCAGAAAGTAGTTTTGTGTTGTCCATTACACCAAAGAAAAACTTTTTCAATTTGTAATCTCTATCCGATAAATTCGTAAAAAGACTGCTAACAGGTATTGAGAATTCTACATTGTTAATTGCTTCTTTGGCAGTATTTCCTTCGCCGTTATTAGTGATATTTACTTTTTTAAATTCTCCATTAACACCAACTTTATCAGTTGTTTTGTAGGCGGTCCAACCAATAGTATTTTGCGCTGTTTTTAAAGAATAAGGTGCCACCTTTACTTGTTTTTTGACGTTCTCTTTATTGTCTTCAGATTTTTTTTCTGTTTTACAAGAAGTTAGTTGAAAAGAAATTAAGCTTAGTAGTGCAATAAATAATAATTTTTTCATGATATCAGTTTATAGTTGTTTTACAATCTTAATGTATTCTTTTTTTGCATTTTCAATAGATGTGCCTCTTAGTTGAATCCAAGCATTTAGTTTAAAGCCATCTCTAAGATCTAATTCATTAGTTTCTATGTATTCTGGATTATTATCTCCATAGGTTGCTTGTTTGTAGTAAGCATAAATTTTTAACATTATATCAGGAGCAAATTGATCTTGAGATAATGAAGAAACGATTTTATAAGCTTCTTGAAATTGTATGTCTATTGATTTACTCATGCTTTATTTGTGTGCAACTAATTGTTCTCCTCCTTTTACTTTGTCGCCAATTTTTACGTCAATTTTAGTATTTAAAGGTAAAAATAAATCTACTCTAGATCCAAACTTAATAAAACCAGCATCAGTTCCTTGAATGACTTCTTGCCCTTCTTCTGCATAATTTACAATTCTCTTTGCTAATGCGCCTGCAATTTGTCTGTATAAAACCTGCCCAAACACTTTATTTTCTAGTACAATTGTAGTTCTTTCATTTTCAGTTGATGCCTTTGGATGCCAGGCAACTAAATACTTTCCAGGATGATATTTACTGTATTTAACAGTCCCGCTCAAGGCATATCTAGTTACATGAACGTTTAATGGAGACATAAAAATCGAAACTTGTAATCTTTTATCTTTAAAAAATTCTGGTTCTTCAACTTCTTCAATTACAACTACTTTACCATCAACAGGTGCAATAATTTGAGTATCATTAATTGTTGTAGTTCTTTTAGGGTTTCTAAAAAACTGAAGTACAATAATGTATAGAAATATTAGCACAATTTGAATAGACATTGTTATCCACTCTATATTGATGAATTTTTCTGCTAATAAGATTCCAGCAACAATAATTAATGAGGTTACTGTAATAATTTTAAATCCTTCTTTATGAAACATATAGGTTCAGTTTTTTTAAATGATGAAGTATAAGTACAAATATACAAATGGTGCGGCAAAAAACAAGCTATCTAATCTATCTAGTAAGCCACCATGCCCAGGCATAATACTTCCACTGTCTTTGATATTTGCTTGTCTTTTAAATTTTGATTCAATTAAGTCTCCAATAGTTCCAAAAACAGATAAAATTATTGCGATAATTATCCAATCTAGTAAGTCAATATTTGAATTGTTAGATTGATTTGAAATAATGCATGCTGCTAAAATAGAAAACACTAATCCGCCTATAAAACCTTCTATAGTTTTTTTAGGAGAAACACTTTTAAATAATTTTCTTTTTCCTAGATTTTTACCAACAATAAATGCAAAACTGTCATTTACCCATATAAATATTAATGTGCAAATTAGAATTTCTGATTCATATTCACCAAAAATAAAAGGTATTGAGATTAGAAAATAAAAAGGAAAAATTAAATAGATTAATTGTAAAAATAAACGTTGCAAGATGTTCTCTTCTTTAATTTTTTTTAAGCTAAAAAGTAAATACATTAAAATAGCTAAGCCAGTTATTGTAAAGCTAATCACTGAAATTATTGGGAAGCTTTCAATCGGGTAATTAATGAGGTAGATCATTATTCCAAAAAAAAGGTATGGAATAATGCTATTAGACTTAATAATTTTTGAGAATTCCCAAATACAAATAACCCCAAAGATACTTGCTAAAGTAATATAGCTTTTTGCATCGTATAGAATTGCAAATAAGAAAAGAGTAACATAAACAAATCCAGAAATAGATCTTGTTATTAAGTTGCGCATATTAAAAATCTTCAAACAGCAGCAAATATAAGTTTTTTGAATTACTGTTTCCGTAATTTAAGAAATTATCGTCTTTTTTTTGCAAAGAATAATTTTTTACAGCACTAATATTTGTAGGAATATTATTTTTAGAGTTTGTTTTAATACCTGTTAGGCCTTCGCCAGTGTTTTTTACTAGTTGACTCGTAGATGCATATACTACGAAATGATCTGAAAGTGTGGCTAATTTTTTACTTCTTATTTGGTTAGAAGAAAAAAGCACGTCACCATTGTCTGCAATTAAATGCTCACAAGTGGTTAGAAATGGCGCAGAATAATTGATGTCTGACTTTGTATCAATACCAATTTTTTTTGTGATTTTATTCAGGTTTTTATCAAGACAAACTAATTCGTTCCAGTTATTTTCTTGAATAATATTTTTTAGGTGAAACTCTATTTCTTCTTTTTTTGTGCAATATAAAAACTTACCTCCTTTTTCTAAAAAGTAGTGCACAAAAGAATCATCTAAAGATAAATTAACCTCTTGTTTTTTGGCTAATTTCTCTTCAGATGATTCTTTAGATATATTAAATACTTTTTTTAAAAAGCTCATTTTTAATGAAAAAATATTTTTTTAAAATTACTCTTCAGTCGGTTCTTCTAACGTAGTTTTTTTTTCTTTAGTTTCTTCTTCTTCTTCTTCTTCTTCTTCTTTTTCAAAGGGTCTTTTTCCAAATACCTTTACTAGGTCATCCTTGAAGATAACTTCTTTTTCAAGTAACAATTCAGCTAAAATAGTTAATTTCTCTTTATGTTTATTTAATAAATCAATAGCTCTTTGGTATTGAGCTTCAATCATTTTAGATATTTCCTTGTCAATTGTCTTTGCAGTTTCTTCACTATATGGTTTTACAAAAGCATCGTTTCCAGACGAATCATAATAGGTGATATTACCAACCTCATCATTTAATCCATAAACTGTAACCATTGCTCTTGCTTGCTTGGTTACTTTTTCTAGGTCACTTAGAGCACCTGTAGAAATTTTATCAAAAATAATTTTCTCTGCGGCTCTTCCACCTAGAGTTGCACACATTTCATCTAGCATTTGCTCGGTTTGAACAATCATTCTTTCTGCTGGTAAATACCATGCTGCACCTAAAGATTGTCCTCTAGGCACAATAGTTACTTTTACAAGTGGAGCTGCATGTTCTAGCATCCAGCTAACAGTTGCATGGCCTGCTTCATGATATGCAATTGCTTCTTTTTCTTTGGGTGTAATTACTTTGTTTTTCTTTTCAAGACCACCAACAATTCTATCAACTGCATCTAAGAAATCTTGATGTTCTATTGCTTTTTTATTGTTTCTTGCAGCTATTAATGCAGCTTCGTTACACATGTTTGCAATATCAGCTCCAGAAAAACCAGGTGTTTGTTGTGCTAAAGATTCAATATTTACATCATCTCCTAATTTTAAAGGTTTGATGTGTACTTCAAAAATAGCCTGACGCTCATTAATGTCAGGTAAATCAACATAAATCTGTCTATCAAAACGTCCTGCTCTCATTAAGGCTTTGTCTAAAACATCTGCACGGTTTGTCGCAGCCAAAACAATAACATTAGTATCCGTTCCAAAACCATCCATTTCTGTTAAAAGTTGATTCAATGTGTTTTCACGTTCATCGTTTCCTCCTGTCATGCTATTCTTACCACGGGCTCTACCTATTGCATCTATTTCATCTATAAATATAATTGAAGGTGATTTTTGAGCTGCTTGTTTAAATAAGTCTCTGACACGAGAAGCACCTACACCTACAAACATTTCTACAAAATCTGACCCAGAAAGAGAGAAAAAAGGTACGCCAGCTTCTCCAGCAACAGCTTTAGCTAGTAATGTTTTTCCTGTTCCAGGAGATCCTACTAACAAAGCTCCTTTTGGAATTTTACCACCAAGTGCTGTATACTTTTCTGGGTTTTTTAAGAAGTCTACAATCTCTTGAACCTCTTCTTTTGCACCTTCTAATCCTGCAACATCTTTGAAGCTTGTTTTTACTTTTGTGTCTTTATCAAAAAGTTTTGCTTTAGATTTTCCAATACTAAATATTTGTCCGCCTCCAGCACCCCCAGCACCTCCACCAGACATTCTTCTCATGAAAAATAACCAAATGGCAATTAAAATAATAAAAGGTAAAAATGCAAAGATTTGATCCATGAAGCTAGTTTGCTCTATATGTTTTACATCGAACTCTAGCGCATTTTTATTTCTTGCTTCTGAAAGTTGATTTTCAAAGTTTTGTAAATCACCAAAATCATATGCAAAAGCTGGTGCTTTTTGATTAAAAACGCCTCTCTTTTTGTATTGCTTATAAGCTTCTTTTTCTAGCGCAAGATCTGTTAAATAAATTTGAGCTACTGTTCTATTTACAATAACAATTTCTTTGATATCATTTTCAATTAAAACTTGAGAAAATTTATTTGTAGAAATATTTTTAGATGCTGCATCTCCAGAGTTTAAAAACTGAAACCCAATTAAAAGCACAAAAATTGCACCGTAAACCCAATAGAAATTAATCTTGGGCATGTTTTTTTTATTGTTATTTTTAGAATCACTCATGTGTTGCTTTCTTAACTTTTTATTTATTTAGTAGGGCTAATTGTTGTAATTTTTGCATCACCCCAAAGACTTTCGATATCGTAATATTCTCTAATTTGTTTTTGAAATACATGTACCACTACATTTACATAATCCATTAAAACCCATTCTGAGTTTACTTCTCCTTCTACATGCCAAGGTTTATCTTTTAAACTTTTACTCACAACTTTTTGTATGGAGCCTGAAATAGCTTTTACTTGTGTGTTAGAATTTCCTGAACAAATTATAAAATAATCGCAAACTGTATTTTCAATTTCTCTTAAATCTAATAGTTGTACATCTTCTCCTTTTACATCATCAATTCCTCTAATTATTTCAGCAATTAATTCGTCTGTGTTTATTTTTTTGATCGCCATTAAAATTCTTTAATATTTAAAACAAAGTTATTGTTTTTTTATGATTATTTTGCGCTATGTTCTACATGTTTGTAGAATTTTTAACATATGAAGATAATCAAACTTAATGCCATCGACTCTACCAATTCTTTTTTGAAAGAAATGGCACAAAGTGGTCCGTTAGAAAACTTTACTGTGCTGGTTGCAAAAGCACAGACTAAAGGTAGAGGGCAAATGGGGACTAGTTGGATTTCTGAGCCCAATAAAAACTTGTTGTGTAGCGTTTTTGTTAAGTTTGAAGACTTGTCGATTGCACATCAAGTATTCGTAAATTACGCAGTTTCTGTTGCGGTAGCTAATGTGTTAAATACTTATAAAGTACCTAAAATAAGTATTAAGTGGCCAAACGACATTTTGTCATCAAATAAAAAAATATGTGGCCTTTTGGTAGAAAGTGTCATGCAAAAAGGATGTATTAAGTCTTCTGTGATTGGAATTGGCCTAAATGTCAATCAAATTAATTTTCCAGTAAATTTTAATGCCACCTCTGTTTTAAAGGAAACAAACAGAGAAACAGATCTAGACGTGTTTCTAAAAGATATTATTACAGAGTTGAAAATCCAAATATCCTTTATAAATAAAATTCCTAAAGAAGATTTAAAGCGAAATTATTTAAACTTATTGTATAAAAAACACACCCCAACTATGTTTAAGAACAGCAAGGGTGTTTTATTTATGGGTAAAATTTTAGGGGTTTCTTCAATAGGAAAACTTCAAGTAGAACTCGAAGATGAATCCTTAAAAGAATTCGGAATTAAAGAAATTTCGTTTGCTTAAAGTTTAGAAATATTTTCTGTCAATATTTCAATGAATTTTGTCAATGGTTTTTTAACCATCATTGCCATCATTGGGTTAAAATCTCCTTTAAAAATTAGTTGAACTTCACTTTTATTTTCACTTAATTCACTTATGTTAGCTGATAACGTAAAAGGTAATTTACTGCTTGCAGCGCCTAGGGTAATGTTTGAAAATTCCGTTTTTTCCTTTAAAACCAATCTAATTTCTGGCATTCCTTTAATTGCAAATAAAAACGAATCCCCTTCAACCTGAAATTTTTGGATATTCTCTGGCATCAGTTGTTCAAAATTTTGAAGGTTTGTTAAAAATTCAAAAATCTCTTTCGAAGATTTTGCTGCCGTAACTTTTGTGCTTTCTAAATTCATTTTTCTTGTTTTATTGATTCCACTCACTTGGGCTCTTTCTCCAGTCTTGTAAAGTATTTAATTCTTTTTCTGAGATATAATGACTATCTAAAGCTTGTTCTAGCAAGTGTTCGTAGCTACTTAATGTAGTTAGCTCTATATTACTTTCTTTAAAATTTTTATTAGCAATTTCAAATCCGTAAGTAAAAATAGCAACCATTCCTTTTATATTGACATCAGTTTCTTTTAAAGCATCTACTGCTTGTAAGCTGCTTTTTCCTGTGCTAATTAAATCTTCGATTACAACCACATTCTGGCCTTTTTCTAGATGGCCTTCAATTTGATTTTTACGACCATGCTTTTTTGCCTCTGGCCTAACATATACAAAAGGAACTCCTAGTTCTTGTGCTACTAAAACACCTATAGCAATTGCGCCAGTTGCAACTCCTGCAATTACATCTGGTTTGCCGTGTTTTTGTTCTACTAGTTTTGCAATTTCTTCTTTTAAGAAATTACGAACAGCCGGAAAAGATAATGTAATTCTATTATCACAGTAGATTGGAGATTTCCAACCAGAAGCCCAGTTAAATGGTTCAGAAGGGCTTAGTTTTATAGCTTTTATTTGCAATAAAAACTCAGCTGTTTTTTTTGCAGTATCTTTGTTTAAAATCATGCCGCAAATGTATAAAGTTTTTGTAAATGATAAGCCAATTATATTAACAGATTCTTTAAAAAAAGAGAATAACTTTCGGGTTTACCTTTTTAAGGATCTGGTTATAGATGAGATCTTACATAAACTGAAAAGAAGTAATACTAAAGGTGTAAATTTATTTTGTGCAGATTTAAAGGATGATTGGAATACTTTTCTGAAACATTTTAAGGTAGTTGCTGCAGCTGGCGGTCTGGTTTTAAACCCAAATAAAGATATACTTTTTATCCATCGATTAGGAATTTGGGATTTACCTAAAGGAAGAATTGAAGAGGGAGAAACCATTTCAGAAGCAGCTGTTAGAGAAGTAGAGGAGGAATGTGGTGTGAATGGGTTGGTAATAGATATGCCTTTAATTACAACATATCATTTATTTTATATGGATGCTACTCTGCAGCTTAAAATTACACATTGGTTTTTAATGAAAACAAATTATCAAGGTCAACTAACTCCTCAGTTAGAAGAAGGTATTACTAAGGTAGAATTTAAAAATGAAGTTCAAGTTGCTGAGGCGATTGAGAATACCTACGCAAATATTAAGCTTGTTCTTGATACTTATAGGCAAGTTTAAAATAAAGCCTATCTTTGCCGACTTTCAAAAAGACTACATATTATGATGAAATATATTAAAAGCAAAACGTTAAACATAAAAGACGATACTTTTGCAGGAATTACAGTTTCTTTAGCGATGATTCCTGAAGTAGTGGCCTTTGCTTTTGTTGCTCAAATAGATCCTTTAGTAGCCCTTTCTGGGGCATTTATTATTGGATTAATTACTGCAGTTTTTGGAGGGAGACCTGGGTTGATTTCTGGTGCTGCTGGTGCGGTGGCAGTTATTTTTGTAACCATGATCTCTCAAGGTCATGAAAGAGGAATGTTATTAGATGTGCCTATAGATAATATGGGATATTATTATTTGTTAGCTGCCGTTATTTTAATGGGATGTTTTCAGGTTGGTGCAGGCTTATTAAAGTTAGGGCGCTTTGTGCGCTTAATTCCGCATTCTGTTATGATGGGGTTTGTAAACGGTTTGGCAATTGTTATTTTTATTGCTCAAGTAAAAATGTTTTCTCACAAAGAAGTTGCATTTTCTGCAGAAGGAGTAAAAAGCTACGTAAATATTGCTATGAGTGGAAGCGAACTCTATTTAATGTTAGGTTTAGTAGCCTTAACTATGGCTGTAGTTTGGTTGTTGCCAAAACTAACAAAAAAAATCCCTGCAGCTTTAACTGCAATTTTAGTAACAACCGGAATCGTAATTTTTGGTGGGTTAGAAGTTAGTACTGTAGGTTCTTATATTATAGAAGGAGGAGGAAAAGGACTTTCAGGAGAGTTTCCAACGCCAAATGTTGAGCTTTGGCAAAATTTACCAATCAATCTAGATACATTGCTATTTATTTTACCATATGCTTTTTTAGCAGCTAGTGTTGGTTTGATCGAATCTTTAATGACTATGAATTTGGTAGATGAGTTAACAGAGTCTAGAGGAAACGGAAATAGAGAATGTGTGGCTCAAGGTGCCGGGAATATTGTTAGTGGCTTATTTGGCGGAACAGGTGGTTGTGGAATGATTGGGCAAACGGTAATTAATATTAATGCAGGCGGAAGAGGAAGGGTTTCAGGTATTGTAATGTCTTTAACCTTATTGACATTTATATTATTTACAGATAAATATATTGAGCAAGTTCCAATTGCTGCTTTAATAGGAGTAATGTTTATGATGGTTATTGAAACATTTGCATGGTCTAGTTTTAGGATTTTAAGAAAAATACCTGTTTCAGATGCTTTTGTTTTAATAATTGTTTCTGTAGTAACTGTTTTATTTGATTTAGCAATTGCTGTATTTGTGGGTGTTATTATATCTGCGTTGGTTTTTGCTTGGGAAAATGCTAAGAAAATTAGAGCAAGAAAAAGATTTAAAGAAGATGGTACTAAAGTTTATGAAATTTGGGGTCCTTTATTTTTTGGAAGTATTGCTGCTTTTAATGAGAAATTTGATATTAAGAACGATCCTCAACACGTAGAGATTGATTTTGTAGAATCACGTATTAGTGACCACTCTGCTATTGAAGCTATATTTGCATTGGTAGAAAAGTACCAAGCACAAGGAAAAACAATAAAGTTAAAACACCTAAGCGAAGATTGTAAAGTATTATTGTATAAGTCTAGCCCTGTTTTTAAGGGTGTAATAGAAGAAGCAATAGATGATCCTCGCTATCATCTGGCTGCAAATCCAGAAGAGTTTCCTAAGCCTTTGTCTGAATACAAGTTTTAAGAGATTTTATTTTTAAATTTTCGATGGTTTTTTTGTCAATTTTTGGCTGTTGAAAAAAACTAGAAAAGGAATTATTTGTAAATCATTCGTTTAAAAGATTCTTAAATTGTATCTTAGCATTATTGCGAAAAACACTCGTTTTTCACCTTATTTAATGCAAAAACAGACGAAATTCACTTGAAATTAACAAAAAACGTCCAAAAACCCGTAGAAACTTTTTCTGAACTTATTCAAGTTTTAGATGAAGTAGACAGGAAAAATTATACTACAATTTTAAAATCAATGCAGTTGCCAAAAGCAGAATTTGAAAAATTTGCTACTTGGTCCGAAGCTTGTTATACAAGAAATTGTGTTTTTGAAAATGAAGCTTTTGAATTGATTTTAATTTGTTGGGAGGAATCTCAAATTACTGCCATTCATGATCATGGAGGAGAAGAGTGTTGGGTCTATTTTGCAGATGGAAGTTTTCGAGAAAATATATATTCTCAAAATCAAAATAAAGAATTAAAATTAGAGAAAACATCTAAAGGTAGGCAGGGAGATGTTACGTATATGGTTGATTTTATGGGTTTTCATAATTTAGAGAATACATCAACAAAAAGAGCCATGTCTTTGCATTTATATGCAAAACCAATAAAAAATTGCAATGTGTTTGATGCAGTAAAAAATAAATTTGTTCGTAAGGAGATGTCATATGACAACGTCCAAAAAGCACTTTAATCACCAATAAAAAATATAAAAATATATGTCTGAGTTAAGTAATGATTTAATGCTGTTTAATGAATTGGTAACTGTTTTATTAAATGAAGAAGAGAATCATCCAGTAGCAAAGAGAATTGAAGCAAATGTTTTATATGATACCATTGATTTATCCTTAAACAAATCTGCAATGGCAGATAATTCTTTTAAAGAAGTGTTAAAAGACATTCTTGTTGCGACACCTAAAACAGCTACAAACTTATTTTTTAACCAATTGTTTGGAGGAAGGCAAAGTAAAGCTATACTTGGAGATTTATTAGCGGTATTACTAAACAATAGTATGTATACTTACAAGGTTGCTGGGCCGCAAGTTGGAATTGAGCAAGAGATTATTAGGCAATCTTGTCATTTAATTGGATATGGCTCTCAAAGTAATGGAACATTTCCTACTGGTGGTTCTATGAGTAATTATATGGCGTTGGTAATGGCGCGTGATGCCAAAGATCCATCTTGCAGAGAAAATGGTATTACAAAGTCTTTGATTATTTATACTTCTAAAGCCTCACATTATTCGAATGCTAAAAATGCAAGTTTTGCAGGAATGGGAAGAGCTAATGTTCGTTATATTGAAACAGATACTAAAGGAAGAATGATTTCGGCAGAGCTAGAAAAGCAAATTCAAATAGACCTTGCAAATAATTTAACACCTACCTTTATCAATGCAACAGCAGGAACAACAGTTTTAGGAGCTTTTGATCCGATAGATGAAATTGCTATGATTGCAAAAAAGCACAATGTTTGGCTGCACGTTGATGGTGCATATTGTGGTTCGGTAATTTTTAGTGACGCAAAAAGACATTTATTAAAAGGCATTGAAAAATCTGATTCTTTCAGTTACAATGCTCATAAAATGATAGGAACACCCTTAACCTGTTCGCTAATTTTAGTGAAAGATAAAAAGCATTTACACGATTCTTTTAGTAATGATGCAGATTATTTATATCAAACAGATGGAGATGATTTTAACTTAGGGAAAACTTCTTTTCAATGCGGAAGAAGAAACGATGCGTTAAAGTTTTGGACTTTATGGAAATCTATCGGAACTCTAGGTTTAGAGAAAATTGTAGACCACCAATTTGAGCTGGCTGATGTAGCAAGAAATTATCTAGAAAAGCATCCTGATTATTCAACTTATAGTTATGAAGATTCAATTTCAGTTTGCTTCAATTATAAAAATATTGACCCAAAAGCATTATGTACATTATTGTACGAACACCAAATAACAGTTGTGGGCTTTGGAGAGTTTAACGATGATACTTTTGTGCGTTTTGTAACTATAAATGCTACAAATACCAAAGAAGATATTTTAAATTTCTTTAAAGTTTTAGAAAACTTTGTTGAAGAACATCATCCTATTTTAGAAACTGCTGTTTGCTAATTTTTCTTATGAAATTGATTTCTCTACTATACGTTGTTTTACGCGAAGTGATAGCATTATTTTACAGCTAATAATAAAGAAAGTTTCATTGTCTTTTAGACAGCAATAAAGAGGGTTGTTTTATTCTTTATTAAAATATTCTGCAACAGTTTTTGGAACCAAACTAGAGGCGTCGCCATTATTTTTAACAATATCTCTAACAATAGAAGAACTAATGTATGAAGTTTCTGCACTAGTTAGTAAAAAAACAGTTTCAATACCAGAAAGTTTTCTATTGGTTTGTGCAATGGCCTTCTCAAAATCAAAGTCGGCAGGATTTCTCAATCCACGCAAAATAAAATCAGCATTTATAGATTTGCAATAATCAACTGTTAAGCCCGTATAAGTTTCTACAGTGATTTTTTGTTCAGCAAAAAAAGCATTCTGAATAAAACGTTTACGTTCTTCAATAGAGAACATGTATTTTTTTTTTGCGTTAATGCCAATGGCAATGATAATTTCATCAAACAGCGGTAAACTTCTAGAAATAATATCTACATGTCCTAATGTAATTGGATCAAACGAGCCAGGAAAAACTGCTTTTCTCATAATGTTATTTATTTAAAGCCATTTCTATAGCGTTGTCAAATAAATCTGACAAACTAATATTAGCTTGGTTTGCTTGTTGTGGTAAAATACTTTCTTCGGTTAAACCCGGAACGGTGTTCATTTCTAAGAAATGAGGTTCGTTATTTACTAAAATAAACTCTGAGCGAGAAAACCCACTCATATTTAAGATTAGGTAAACTTTTTTAGCAATAATTCTCACTTTTTCTGCAATCTCTTCTGATATTCTTGCGGGTGTAATTTCTTTTGATTTACCTTGATACTTTGCTTCGTAATCAAAGAAGTCATTTTCGGTTGTAATTTCTGTAATAGGTAAAACTTTTAGAGCTCCTTTGTATTGAATTACGCCAACAGAAACTTCAGTGCCATCTAAAAAACTTTCTATTAAAATTTCTGAATCTTCTTTGTAAGCTTTTTCAATTCCAACCATAAATTCTTCTGCTGAATATACTTTTGAAATCCCGAAGCTAGAACCAGCATTATTTGGTTTTATAAAACAAGGTAAGCCAACTACTTTAATTATTTTACTTGTGTTTATTTTATCACCTTTATTTAAATAGACTGATTTTGCAGTCGGAATCCCGTAATGTTTTACAACACTTAAACAATCCCTTTTGTTAAAAGTTAATGCCATTTGATAAAAAGGCGCAGAAGTATGTTTCATTCCGATTAAATCAAAATAAGCTAAGATTTTTCCATCTTCACCTGGTGTGCCATGGATGGCATTAAAAACACAATCGAAAGTGATTTTTGTGTCATTTATTCTAACAGAAAAATCATTTTTATCAATTGGATATTCGGCATTTTCAACAACAACAATCCATTTCTCTTTAAAAATATGAACCTTGAACGGATTGTACTTTTGTCTATCCAAATTATTGTAAACAACACCACCACTTTTTAATGAGATGTTTACTTCAGAGGAAAATCCTCCCATTACTATTGCAATGTTTTTTTTCATTGTAAAATACATAACTGCCTTTTGCAGTAAAACAAATTTATCAAAATATAAATAGAAAGACTAACGTTTGGTTTTATATCTTTGCAATTATTAAAAAAATGATCATGAGTATTTTTAAATTTATAAAAAGTATTTCTTTTTTTAAGCAAATCGCTATTGCGATTGTTGCTTTTTTTATCGTCATATTTGGTTTTCAATGGTGGTTTGGGTTTACTACAAATCACGATCAAAAAATTAAAGTACCAGATTTACATAAAATCAAACTGACCGAAGTTGCAGCAAAATTAGAAGCGTTACATTTAAGTTTTGTTGTAATAGATTCTACAAGATACAATCCTGCATATCCAAATAAGTCTGTAATCGAACAAGAGCCAGAGGCTGGAGATTTTGTAAAAGAAAATAGAAAAATTTACTTAACTGTTAATCCATCTAAATACAACGATGTTTTAGTGCCGGATTTAAAGGGAAAAACAAAAAGACAAGCTATTACACATTTAAGTTCGATAGGTTTTAGAATTGGCGATTTTTCTTACATTAAAGATATTGGGAAAGACGTTGTTAGAGAAATGAATCACAAAGGAAAGGCCATAAAATCAGGAGATAAACTTCCTAAAAACTCATTAATTGATTTGGTTTTAGGTGACGGAAATAGATAATTTGAAGATGCAAGAAGAGAATACTGATATAGAAAACGAAGAATTGTACGAGCATTTTAGATTTACTGCTAGTGAAGGGCAAGAGCCTTTAAGAGTAGATAAGTTTTTAATGAATTTTGTAGAAAATGCAACTAGGAATAAAGTGCAACAAGCAGCCAAAGCAGGTAATGTTTTAGTAAATGATATTGCTGTAAAGTCTAACTATAAGGTAAAACCAAGTGATGTTGTTAGGGTTGTGCTAGCGCATCCGCCAGCAGAAAATTTATTGGTTGCAGAAGACATTCCATTAGATATTATTTTTGAAGACGACACCTTAATTGTGGTAAATAAACCAGCTGGAATGGTGGTGCATCCAGGTCATGGAAATTATTCTGGAACTTTGGTAAACGGATTGATTCATCACATAGAAAATTTACCTACAAATTCTAACGAACGTCCTGGTTTAGTGCATAGAATCGATAAAGACACAAGCGGATTATTAGTTGTTGCAAAAACCGAGTTTGCAATGGCGCATTTGTCAAAACAATTTTTTGATAGAACTACAGAGCGTTTATATTATGCATTGGTTTGGGGAAATATTGAGGAGGACGAAGGACGCATTGAAGGAAATATTGGGCGTAGTTTTAAAAATCGTTTACAAATGGATGTTTTTCCCGAAGGCGATTTTGGAAAACACGCGGTTACTCATTATAAAGTGTTAGAGCGTTTAACGTATGTTACGCTGGTTCAATGTAAATTAGAAACTGGGAGAACACATCAAATTAGAGCGCATTTTAAACATATTGGTCATACATTATTTAATGATGAACGTTATGGAGGAGACGATATTTTAAAAGGAACCACCTTTACAAAATACAAGCAATTTGTACAGAATTGTTTTAAGACTTTACCAAGACAAGCGTTACATGCAAAAACTTTAGGATTTACGCATCCAACAACCGGAGAGTTTATGCGTTTTAATTCAGAAATCCCAGAAGATATTGCCAACTGTCTAGAGAAATGGAGAACTTACACAATTAATTCTAAAGACGAGATTTAATTTTTTATTTTAAACAGTGGCTCAGTTTTGCTGAACTAAATTCGGTTAATTAAGCGTTATTTAAGAATAAGAGTACATAGAGTGTCTTTATCAATTTTTCTTATTGGAGTATTCTTATTATTTTTATAATCACTTTGAAAAATTTATCTGAGAATTGTATTTTTACACACTCAGTAATCAAAATATAAAGAATTGTTTTTCTTATGAAAATAATCATATCTCCAGCCAAATCATTAGACTTTGAAACAAAAGCGACTACAAGCCTGTATACACAACCGCAGTTTTTAGAGCAATCAGAAAAATTGAACAGAAAATTAAAAACACTTTCTAAAAAGAAATTGTCAGATTTTATGGGTATTTCTGCAGATTTAGCTGCGTTGAATCATGAGCGAAATCAAAATTGGCAAATCCCATTCACTACAGAAAACGCCAAGCAAGCAGCATTTGCTTTTACAGGAGAGGTTTTTAGAGGAATTGATGTAGCATCTTTACCTTTAGAGAAACTACCTATTTTACAAGATAGATTACGAATTTTATCTGGCTTGTATGGTTTGTTAAAGCCTCTAGATTTAATGCAGCCATATCGATTAGAGATGGGTAAAAAATTAAAAGTAGGTAGTACAGAAAACTTGTATAAATTTTGGGGAAATAGTCTTACTGAATCTTTAAATAATGAATTGACAGACACTGATTTGTTGGTTAATTTAGCAAGTTCAGAGTATTTTAAGGCAGTGAATCAGAAAATGTTAAAAGTGCCAATGATTACCCCTGTTTTTAAAGATTTTAAAAACGGACAATATAAAACGATAATGACATTTGCGAAAAAAGCTCGCGGATTAATGGTGCGTTATATAATTGATAACAACATTACAACTGTTGAAGGTTTAAAAGCGTTTAATATCGAAAAATATCGGTTTTCAGAAGAAATGTCTACCAAAACAGCATTGGTTTTTACTAGATGAATTTCATTCTAGACATTACCCACATATGTGGAACTGTAACTGAAAATAATATTACAAATAAGCTTGAGGAAAATAACTTAATATTTGGTGTAAAAATATAAAGTATAAGAATACTAGAAGCGCTAATCAGCCAATATAAAAATGCTTTTTTTATAAATTTTAGTAAAGTAGTTTTATTTACTTCACCAGATAAAAATAACACCTGATTTAATATAGAAGGCAATGAGTGCCATAAAATAAAATAAATAGCAAAACCAAATATTAAAGATGTAGTTTTAAATACTAAAAATAAAAACATTATGTAAAATACCTCTTCTAAAGTTTCTTTTAATAAGATTTTCTTATTTAATTTAAAATATATATGCAATAGTATAAAAATAATAATATTTACTATCAATGTAGTTTTAATTATATTTGAATTAAGGTATGTACCTGTTAAATCTACCATTATTGTTTTTAACTGTGGTTTGGAGTTGTAAAATAGCATTCCGAAAATAATTAACCCATAATTTATATAGTATAGCTTATCTAGCTTGTTCCTTGTTCTAATTTTATTAGAGTTATGCTCTTCTCCGAAGTGATATGAGCTTATAACTATAAACATAATAATTGCTAGAAAAGCATTAAAAAAGAAAAAAGATACACATAATGATATCAAAAACAGATAAATAAGTAAATTTTTGAAAAATATTTTTTTTCTGTTTAAATCTGTTTTTGAAAGAATCAGTAAGTCATTAGCTCCATGAATTACACCTACTGTAATTACTAGGAAAAATGCAATTGAGTCCTCAATTATTTCACCGAATTGAATACCTATCCAAAATAACAAAAAGGTAAAAAAAACCTTAAAATTTTGATAATATGAAAATATTTTATGATTCATATTGCTAATATAATATTTTTTATTGTATTTTTGTTTATCTATTTTAATTAATAGTTAAACAATATTATATTAATTTTAATTATTTATTATGAATTTTACACACTTTTTAGCCATGTCAAAAATGGCTCCGGACGATTACGTAGGTTTTACATTCTTTGTTGGATGTATGGCTATGATGGCTGCATCAGCTTTTTTCTTTTTATCAATGAATAGTTTTGATAAAAAATGGAGAACTTCTATTTTAGTTTCTGGTTTAATTACTTTTATAGCTGCTGTACATTATTTATATATGAGGGATTATTGGGCTGAAAATGGAAAATCTCCAACTTTTTTTAGATATGTAGATTGGATTTTAACCGTACCACTAATGTGCGTGGAGTTCTACTTAATTCTAAAGGTAGCTGGCGCTAAAAAATCATTAATGTGGAGAATGATTCTATTTTCTGTAATAATGCTTGTAACAGGATATATTGGAGAAGTAATTGATAGACCAAATGCTTGGTTATGGGGCTTAATTTCTGGAGCTGCTTATTTTGTGATTGCCTATGACATATGGTTAGGTAGAGCAAAAAAAATAGCAGTTCAAGCTGGTGGAGCCGTTTTAAAAGCACACAAGGCATTGTGTTGGTTTGTATTAGTTGGTTGGGTAATTTATCCAATTGGTTATATGGCAGGAACCCCTGGTTGGTATGAAAGTATTTTTGGTGGTTTAAATCTAGATGTAGTTTATAATATTGGAGATGCTATTAACAAAATAGGCTTCGGATTGGTAATATATTCTCTAGCAGTAGAAAACTCTAAATAGTCAAAAAGGAGATTTTAATATTTAATACCCTCAATAGTAATTATATTATTGGGGGTATTTTTTTTTAACAATCTGCCAAGCCAACAGTAATTGCCAAACCGCCTTCAGAAGTTTCTTTGTAGTTTCTATTCATGTCTTTTGCAGTTTCCCACATGGTATCAATTACTTTATCTAAAGGTACTTTTGTTTCTTTTGGATCTGTTTCTAAGGCCAATTCAGCAGCGTTTATTGCTTTAATGGCACCCATTGCATTTCTTTCTATACAAGGAATTTGAACCAAGCCGCCAATCGGGTCACAAGTTAAACCTAAATGGTGTTCCATGGCAATTTCTGCAGCTACTAAACACTGTGCAGAGGTACCGCCTAAAAGCTCTGTTAAAGCAGCAGCGGCCATTGCAGAAGAAACACCAATCTCTGCTTGACACCCACCCATTGCAGCAGATATTGTTGCATTTTTCTTAAAAATACTTCCAATTTCTCCAGCAGTTAATAAGAATTTTTTAATATCATTAAAATCAGCATCATGATTTTCAATTACCAAATAGTACATTAAAACGGCTGGTATAACTCCTGCACTTCCATTAGTTGGTGCTGTTACAACACGTCCTAAAGAAGCATTTACTTCGTTTACAGACAATGCAAAGCAACTTACCCATTTTAAGATTTCTCTAAATTTAACTTCTGTACTTCTGATGGCTGTAATCCATTCTTTTGGATTTGAATATTTGCCTTCTTTTATCAATTTATTGTGCATTGCTAAAGCACGCCTTTTTACGTTTAATCCGCCAGGTAATATTCCGTCTGTATGACAACCAATGTACATGCATTCTAACATCGTATCCCAAATTCTACGCAATTCAAAATCAATTTCATCGGCAGATTTTAATTCCAATTCGTTTAAAAATACAATGTCAGAAATTGATTTGTTGTCTCGTTCGCAATATTCTTCTAGTTGTTTTGCTCTGTTGATAGGATATGGAAAGTTTTGTTTTGAAATTTCAATATCGTCTTCTAAATTATCTTCTTCTTGTACAATAAAACCACCACCAATTGAATAATAGGTTTCTTTAGAAAGTATTTTAGAATCATGGTAGGCTATAAATGTAATTCCGTTTGAATGAAACGGTAAAAAATCTCTATTAAAAGTAATCGTATTTTCGTTGTGCGGAACCTCATCTAATCCATTTAGTTTTAAAATTCCAGTTTCTTTGATATTTGAAATGATTGAATTTATAGAATCAATTGGAACAAATTCAGGATCAGTTCCACTTAATCCTAATAAAACCGCTAAATCTGTTGCATGTCCTTTCCCTGTTAACGATAGCGATCCATACAAATCAACATGAATATGGGTAACTGCATCTGTAATGATTTCAAGATTTAATTTTTTAATCCAAAGTTGTGCAGCACGCCAAGGACCTAAAGTGTGAGAACTTGAGGGCCCGACACCGATTTTTAACATATCAAAAACGCTAATAAATTGCGACATACATAAATTTTTGGCTAATGTATAAAATTTGTCGATTTGAAAAATTTTATTTCAATGAATTTTACGTCATATAATAAAGTGTTTTTTCTGTCAACCTGTCACATTATTATTGTTGAATTTCTTAGAAACTGACATTTTTTTGCTTAAAAAGTAATGGCATACAAATTGACTATTAGTAAATTGTAAAGTTGAAATAACAATATTAATTATATAAATAACAATTATGAGTAAGATTATAGGAATTGACTTAGGAACAACAAATTCATGTGTTTCCGTAATGGAAGGAAATGAGCCAGTTGTAATTCCTAATGCAGAAGGTAAAAGAACAACACCATCTATTATTGGTTTTGTTGAAGGTGGAGAACGTAAAGTTGGTGATCCAGCAAAAAGACAAGCTGTAACCAATCCAACAAAAACTGTTTATTCTATCAAACGTTTTATGGGAAACAAATTTTCTGAATCAAAAAATGAAGCAGAAAGAGTTCCTTATAAAGTTGTAAAAGGAGATAACGATACACCAAGAGTAGATATTGACGGACGTTTATATACGCCACAAGAAATTTCTGCAATGGTATTACAAAAAATGAAAAAAACTGCTGAAGATTATTTAGGACAAGATGTTTCTGAAGCAGTAATTACAGTTCCAGCATATTTTAACGATGCACAAAGACAAGCTACAAAAGAAGCTGGTGAAATTGCAGGTTTACAAGTTCGTAGAATTATCAACGAACCAACCGCAGCTGCTTTAGCTTACGGAATGGACAAAAAAGGAGTTGACCAAAAAATCGTTGTTTTTGATTTTGGTGGTGGAACACATGATGTTTCTATCTTAGAATTAGGAGACGGAGTTTTTGAAGTTTTAGCAACTGATGGAGATACACATTTAGGTGGAGATGATGTTGATCAAAAAATTATCAACTGGTTAGCTGAAGAGTTTATCGCTGAAGAAAATATAGATTTGCGTAAAGATCCAATGGCGTTACAGCGTTTAAAAGAAGCTGCAGAAAAAGCGAAGATTGAATTATCTTCTTCTGCTGCAACAGAAATTAATTTACCATATGTTACGGCTACTGCAAGTGGACCAAAACACTTAGT
Organism: Polaribacter sp.; assembly: GCA_029238315.1. Classification (GTDB taxonomy): domain Bacteria; phylum Bacteroidota; class Bacteroidia; order Flavobacteriales; family Flavobacteriaceae; genus Polaribacter. The sequence continues at coordinate 58,086 of JAQWGI010000017.1, forward strand.
AAGATCTTTGACAAAAGCAAAGTTTGAGCAATTAATTGACGATTTAGTAAAAAGAACGATTGCTCCATGTTCTACTGCATTAAAAAACGCAGGCTTATCTACTTCTGATATTGATGAGGTAATTTTAGTAGGAGGTTCTACAAGAATTCCTGCAGTGCAAGAAGCAGTTGAGAAGTTCTTTGGGAAAGCACCAAGTAAAGGAGTAAACCCTGATGAAGTTGTTGCGTTAGGAGCTGCAATTCAAGGAGGAGTTTTAACAGGAGATGTAAAAGATGTGTTGTTATTAGATGTAACACCTTTATCATTAGGTATTGAAACAATGGGAAATGTATTTACAAAGTTAATTGATGCAAATACAACAATTCCAACTAAGAAATCACAAGTATTTTCTACAGCAGTAGACAATCAACCTTCAGTAGAGATTCACGTTTTACAAGGAGAAAGAGCAATGGCTGCAGATAACAATACAATTGGTCGTTTTCACTTAGACGGATTACCACCTGCACAAAGAGGAGTACCTCAAATTGAAGTAACTTTTGATATTGATGCCAATGGAATTATTAAAGTTTCTGCTTTAGATAAAGGAACAAATAAATCTCATGAAATTAGAATTGAAGCTTCATCTGGATTATCAGAAGAAGAGATCGAGAAAATGAAGCAAGAAGCAGAAGCAAATGCTGATGCTGATAAAGAAGCTAAGGAAACTGCTGAAAAAATCAATGGTGCAGACGGAATGATTTTTCAAACAGAAAAGCAATTGAAAGAGTTTGGGGAAAAATTATCTGATGATAAAAAAGCTCCTATTGAAGCAGCATTAGTTGAGTTAAAAGCGGCTCATGAGTCTAAAGATCTTGCAAAAATTGATGCAGCAATGGAAACCATTAACGAAGCTTGGAAAGCTGCTTCTGAAGAAATGTACAAAGCAGAGCAAGAAGCTGGTGCTGGAGCAGGAGCTGAAGGGCAACCAGAAGCAAATGATGCACAAGGAGACAATGTAGAAGACGTAGATTTCGAAGAAGTAAAGTAAGCAGAGAACCAATAACGCAATAGCGTTATTGTGTGAATCGCTTATCCCGCTGAAAAGCGGGATCTAAGAACTAACTCAAGGTTTAAGTTTCAAGAATCAACTCAAGGTTTGAGTTTCAAGAACCAAAATAAGGTTTGAGTTTTAAAACTCTAAACTCGATTTGGAATCTTCAAAAAGAAAACAAGTTTTCTTAACATAATTAAAACGCAATCATTAATTTGGTTGCGTTTTTTTAATACAATTAATTTCGATTTGAAAATCTATACTAAATCTAATTTTTTTAAACATACTTTTTGTGAATTCCAACAAATTGGTATGGACTTCTTTAATGAAAATCAGTTTCACTTTAAAAGCAAAGCTGGTAGTCAATACTTTTATACTAATGACGGTGTGTATCGATATTCAAATCATTGGGGACGCGTTGCAAATTGTAGATGGCGTTTGCTTTCTGATAAAAAAGTAAAGAGTCAGAACTTTTATGTTGGACTTGCAAAATGGACCTCTTTCTGCCAATTAAATGAAACTAAAAAACAGTTTTATATTTCAGTAGATTTTGATAAGAAAATTGTTGATTTTCATCATAAAAACACCTATGAAAAGGCTTTTTTATTTTATGCAGATACAGCACAGAAGAAAGTAAAACAAATTAGAAAGCTTTTTGTTGATGATAAATGGGCTAAACATTTTGAGGAAGATATTTCGGTTTTAAGAAAGAAAATAATTTTTGATTATATAAATTCTGATTTGTCTTTGCAAGAAGTTAAAATAAAGTTTAAGTAGTAAAACATGGCAAGCGTTTCTCACATAAAATGTCCAAATTGTGGAGTTTTTAATATCAATAAAGAATATTGTGAATCTTGTAATACGTTGATTTCTAATCAGAAGAAGATTAAAGAAAAAGAAGAGGTGGTTCATCAAAAAGAAATTGAAGAAGCAATAATTGAGTTAGAAAAAGAAACTTTTATTAAGAAATTAAGAAAACATCCATTCTTTTTAATGCGGTTTTTTGGATTGATATTGCATTCTGTTTGGTTTGTTCTTACAGTTATTGGAAGTTTTATTGCTTGGTTTATTGCGATGGTTGCCGCAGGATGAAAAAACAGCTCACATATTATTTTATATTTTCAATTTGTGTAGGAGGTTCTATATATATTGCCCAAAAGTTAGAGTTTTTATTGCCAAAATTAATTCGTTTTTATGTAAACGATTTTCTAATTATTCCGATTGTTTTATACATCAGTTTATTTGTTCTTAGAAAATTGAAGAATGATAAATATTTACAATTCTCACTTTTACATATTTTCTATGTGTGCGTATTATATGCTGTGATTTTTGAGTATTGGTTGCCAAAGTTTCATCCAAGATACACTTCAGATTTTATAGATGTTGTTTTGTATTTCTTAAGCGGAATCTTATTTTATTTTTTACAGAAAGTGAAGATTTAGTTAAAAAGGTTACAATTCGGCTTACAATTTTTACAACTCAGTAATTCTAATTAGTCAGCGTTTGTGTTCTGTTGCATCTTTGTGGCATCAAACAAACAATAAAATGAAAAAACTACTCTTTTTTATAACCGCAATTTGTCAGATTTCTTTAATAGCACAAACCACTGTTTCTGGAAAAGTAATTGACAAAAAAGGAGAACCAATAATTGGTGTTAATGTTTATTTAGACGGAACATACGATGGAACATCAACCAATGAAAAAGGAGCGTTTTCTTTTTCTACTTCTGAAAAAGGCATACAAACTTTAAAAATTTCATTCGTTTCTTATGAGACATATACGAAAACTGCAGATGTAAAAACGTTTTCTAAATTACTTATCAAATTAAGAGAAGATGTAAATACGTTGGATGCAGTTGTTTTAAATGCCGGAACTTTAGAAGCTGGAGACAACGCAAAAGTAACTGCGTTAAAACCGCTAGATATTGTTACAACTGCTGGAGCGATGGGCGATTTTATTGGTGCATTGCAAACTTTACCAGGAACATCAAATGTTTCTGAAGATGGTCGACTTTTTGTACGCGGAGGTGAAGCTGGTGAAACACAAATATTTGTAGACGGAATTAGAGTTTTTACTCCTTATTCTCCTACGCCAAATAATATTCCTACTCGTGGACGTTTATCTCCTTTTTTATTCAAAGGAATTACTTTTTCTACCGGTGGGTATTCTGCGGAATACGGACAAGCATTATCGAGTGTATTATTATTGAATTCGGTTGATGAACCAACAGAAGAGAAAACAGATTTGTCTTTTATGACACTTGGTTTAGGTCTAGGAAATACAGAGATTTGGAAAAATAAATCATTAAGTGTAAACGCTTCATATATCAATTTAGCGCCCTATAATGCTGCTTTCCCAGATAATAATGTTTGGCAAAAATCACCAGAAGTTTTTGGTGGAGAAATGGTGTATCGTCAAAAAATGAAAAATGACGGATTGTTAAAATTATACGGAGCCTTTAGTTATTCTGATTTAGATGTTACTCAAGAAGATATTAATTTGGTAAACGGATTTCGTTTCGGTTTAAAAAACAGAAACTTATATTTTAATACTTCGTATAAAGGTTTTTTGAAAAATAATTGGACATTTCTAATGGGATTGTCTTTTACAAATGATCATTCTGATATTAAATTACAAACGGATGCGGTTACAAATGAGGAAAATTCTGCACATTTTAAAGTAAGGTTAAAAAGAAATATTAACAATAGAGTAAAATTAAATATTGGAGCAGAATATTTTATGACCAATGTTAAAGAAAATTTTAAAGATGTAAACTCTAATAATTACAAAAACGGATTCGATAATAATATCTTAGGAGTGTTTACAGAAGCAGATATTTTATTTTCGAAAAATAGTGCAGCAAAAATTGGAGTTAGAGCAGAATATTCTGAGTTGTTAAAAGAATCTACAATTTCGCCAAGAGTTTCTTTAGCTTATAAAGCTGGAAAAAACGGACAATTTTCTTTGGCTTACGGACAGTTTTATCAAAATCCGAAGAACGATTATTTTAAATTAAATACTAATTTTAAAGCAGAAAACACATCGCATACAATTGCCAATTATCAGTATGTAAAAAACAAACAAATTTTAAGAATAGAGGCGTATTATAAAAAGTACAACGATTTGGTAAAATATGATACTGAGTTTTCTGAACCAACCTCAATTTATACTAATGATGGATTTGGTTATTCTAAAGGATTGGATGTGTTTTGGAGAGATAATAATACCTTTAAAAACACCGATTATTGGGTTTCATATTCGTTCTTAGATTCAGAAAGAGATTATAAGAATTATCCAAATTCTGCAACGCCAAGTTTTGTTGCAAAGCACAATGTTTCTGTAGTTGTAAAACATTTTGTAACCGATTGGAAAAGTCAAATCGGGATGAGTTATAATTACGCTTCTGGTAGAAATTTCACAAATCCTAACTTGGCAGGTTTTTTAAATGATAAAGTAAAAAGTTTTAATACAGTAAATGCCAATTGGGCGTATTTAATCAGTCAGCAAAAAATATTGTATTTCTCTATTAGTAACGTGTTAGGTACAAAAAATATTAATGGATATCAATATGCTAATCAACCAAATAATCTGGGTGTTTTTGATAGAAGAGCAATAACTCCGCCTGCAGACAGATTTTTTTTTATCGGTTTCTTTTGGACGATAAGTGATAATAAAAACGACAATCAACTAAATAATTTATAAGAACTACAGTTCGGTATAAAAAAACAACAATTCAGTTAAAAAAATATTTTTTACAGCAATAATATTTGGATATTTGAACAGTAATAAAAAACGATACACCATGCAAAAAGTAATTTTAACGCTCGTATTAACTTTGACCAGTTTTTTTCTTTCTTACGCTCAAGAAACTGCTACATATTCTATAACGGTTAACATTTCTGGAATGAAGTCTGATGAAGGTTCTGTGCTTGTGGCGTTGTACAATTCTGAAAAAAATTTTTTAAAAAATAGTTTTAAGGGGAGCATTGGTGAAATTACAGATAAAAAAGCTTCTGTTGTTTTTAAAAATATTAAAAAAGGAGCCTATGCTCTTTCTGTTTTTCATGATGAAAATAACAATAAAAAAATGGATACTAGAGTTTTTGGTATACCAAAAGAACGATACGGGAGCTCAAATGGAGCAAGAGGTTTTATGGGGCCGCCAAAGTTTAAAGATGCAGAATTTATGCTTGACAAAGATCTAGTAACCTCAATAATCGTAGAATAAAAAGAGATTAAATAATGTAACCCTAAAATAGATTTAAATGAAAAAAATAATTTTTATACTATTAGTAATCCTTTCTGGAAACATGATGGCGCAGTCTCCATATGAAAAAGAAATGAGCAAAGCGATGCAGCTTTGGAGTCAACAAAAAAACACAGAAGCAGTACAGCTTTTTGAGAGAATTGCATCTGCAGAAAAAGACAATTGGCTACCTTCTTATTATGCTGCTACCGTTTTAATTGTGGAAGGTTTTTCTATAAAAGATGAAGTTAAATTAACAACTCATTTAAAGAGAGCACAAGATTTATTAGATACGGCAAATTATATTTCTAAAAGTAACCCAGAAATAATTATTACACAAGCCATGTTAAACACGGTTTATGTGGCTTTTGACGGACAAAAATACGGAATGAAATACGCTGGAGAAAACGCGCAATTATATGCAGCAGCTTTAAAAATTGCACCAAATAACCCAAGAGTTGTTTTAGGAAAAGCACAATGGGATATTGGCGCAGCTGCCTTTTTTGGACAATCTACCGAGCCTTTTTGTAAAGAAATAAAAAGAGCTATAGAATTGTTTAAAAAAGAAAAGCAAAAAGAGAAATTTGCTCCTTTTGGAGGCGTTGAAAGAGCACAACAAGCTTTAAAAGAGCAATGTGTAAAATAACGAAATTTTATAGTTAATTGAATTTAAAACCTTCATTTTTTGGATGAAGGTTTTTTGCGTTTAGCTAACAAATATATTTTGAATTAAAATTTACCAACTCATGAAAACTATTTTTGAGCAAAAAGATGCCTTACGTAAAGAAATGTATAAAAAACGAGCAAACAATACAGCTACAAAAGAAGCTTATGATTTGTGGGTTTGTAAACAACTAGAGCAATTGGTAGAAGAGAAAAAAGCAAAAGTAATTCATGCGTATTTACCAATGGGAACAGAAATAGATATCCGTCCGTTTTTAGAAAAAATGTTAGTGAAAAATATTAAAGTTTTCTGCCCAAAAACATTACCAAAACGACAATTAGAAAACTTAGAATTACATACTTTAAATGATTTAGAAAAAGGTGTTTTTGACACTTCTCATCCTGCAAACTCTAAAATTTATTCTGGAAATTACGATTTAATTATTGTGCCTGGTTTGGCTTTTGATCATCAAAATTACAGATTGGGTTACGGCGGTGGCTATTACGATGCATTTTTAGACCAACAAATAACTGCTTTTAAAGTCGGAGTCTTTTATCCGTTTCAAAAAGTAACTACGGTTCCAAAAGAAAAACACGATGTGTGTTTAGACCAAATTATCTATAAAGAATTATTCTAATTTTTTAGAAGTAATATAGTAATTGGCATCAACTTTTAAACTAGTATTTTCTTTATTTAGCGTTTCTGATTTCCAGAAAATAGCTGGTTTTAAGGTTTTTTCTTTTCCGTTGATGGTAACTTTAATAGGCATGTTAAAACCTTCAACAGCATTATTCCATTTGTATTCTAATTTGTTGCCTTTTATTGCATAGGTAAATTCTGGAATTCTATAATCTCTTAAATACTGATCAAAAACTTTAGATAAATCTACACCAGATTTCTCTGACATATATGCTTCAATTTCTTTTGTTGTTACCGTTTTATGATAAAAATCTTTGTTTAAGCCGCGTAAAACTTGTCGCCATTTTTCATCATCATTTATCAACTGACGAATGGTGTGTAACATGTTTCCACCTTTGTTGTACATGTCTCCAGAACCAGAATTATTAACGTTGTATTTTCCAATAATCGGACTTTTATTTCCGATACTTTTTCTCAATCCAATTACATATTCTGATGCTGCTTTTTTACCGTAATAATAATCTAAAAATAAACTTTCAGAATAATTAGTAAAGCTTTCATGAATCCACATATCTGCAATGTCTTTGTAAGTGATGTTATTGGCAAACCACTCGTGTCCAGATTCGTGAATAATAATAAAATCGAATTTTAAACCCCAACCAGTTCCAGACAAGTCTCTACCTAAATATCCGTTTGCATATTTGTTTCCGTAGGTTACAGAACTTTGGTGTTCCATTCCTAAATACGGAACTTCTACTAATTTAAATCCGTCTTCATAAAAAGGATATTTTCCAAACCAATGCTCAAAAGCTTTCATCATTTTTGGTGCATCTTTAAATTGCTTTTTTGCTTTTTCTAGATTGTCTTTTAACACATAATAATCCATATCTAAAACACCTGCTTCTCCATCATATTTTTCAGAAAAGTGTGTGTAATCTCCAATATTTACATTTACACCGTAGTTGTTAATTGGGTTTTTTACAGTCCAATGATAGGTTGTTGTATTGTCTGTATGTTTTTCAATTTGTTTTAGTTTCCCGTTAGAAATGTTCATTAAATTAGATGGAACGCGCACAGAAATATCCATGTTTTCTACTTCATCATACATATGATCTTTGTTTGGCCACCAGACACTTGCGCCTAAACCTTGACAAGAAGTTGCTATAAAATGATTGTTATTATGGTCTTTTTTCCAAGAAAATCCACCGTCCCAAGGTGCTCTTTTTGCTTCTAGAGGTTTTCCTTCATAAAATACAGTTAGAGCGTTTACTTTATTTATAATTTGCTCTTTTTTAAGTTGAATAAAATGTGCATTTCCTTCAGAAATTACTTCTAGTGTATCATTTTCTTGTACAACATTTGTAATTTTTAAAGGGGCCTGTAAATCAATTTGCAATACATTGTATGGCTTTAAAACAGTATATGTTACCGTGTTTTTTCCTTTAATGAATTTTGTTTCTGGAAAAACCTGAATGTCTAGATGGTATTTTTTTAAATCCCACCAAATACGTTCTGGTGTTATGGAACCTCTTAGTGTATCTTGTTTTGTAAAATTTTGTTTTTGACCAAATAAAGTTCCTGCAATAAACAGGAAAGCAATGTTAAGAAGTATTTTATTTTTCATTTTATAAAAAGAGGTTTATTATACTAAGCTATCTAAAGATTCTTTTAGTTTTGTATGAGTAAATTTAAAACCTGCTTTAGTAATCTTTTTTGAAGAAACTCTGCTTCCTGTTGTTAAAATAATAGACAATTCTCCCAAAGCAAGTTTTAATATAAATGTTGGAACTCCAATTGGTAAAAATGGTCTTTTTGTTTTTTTAGCTATTAATTTAGAAAAACTAAAACTAGTTTGTGTTTCTGGAGCAACAGCGTTGTAAATTCCTGTTATATTATTTTCAAGAGAATATATGAATAGATCAACCACGTCTTCTATATGAATCCAAGGGATAAACTGTTTTCCGGTTGCTATGGGCGAGACTATAGGCGTTTTCATTTTTTCTAAAGCGCCTCCTTTTTTACTCAATACAATTCCAAGTCTTAAAATAGTAGTTGGAATTTCTATTTTATTGAATTCTAGCACTGATTTTTCCCAAAGCTGGCAAACTTTTCCAAGAAAATCATCTGCTGCTTTATCTGTTTCTTCAAAAATAGTTTCAGAAGTTACCGCGCCATAATAGCCAATTGCAGAAGCAGAGATAAAGCCTCGAAGCGGTATTTTATGTTTTTTTATGTACGATTGTACTAAGTTGGTTGAAGTTGTTCTGCTCTCAATAATTTCTTGCTTTCTTTTTGGGGACCATCTTTTATCAGCAATTCCGGCACCCGCTAAATGAATCACAAAATCTAAATTTTCAAGAGCCTTTTCATCTATATATTTTTTAGAAATATCCCAAGAAAACTCATTTTTTCTTTTTGGTGTTCTTGTTAAAATCCTAACCTTATAATTTTTTTGGGATAATTTACTTTCAAGCAATTGTCCAACTAAACCTGTTCCGCCTGTAATCAATATCGTTGTCATATTTCAAAAATACACTTTCTTTTTTGTTTTTTAAAGTACTAATAAATAGATTTATATTTGTGTTTGATTTTATTTATAAACTTTTTTAAAACAAAGCTATTTTGAAAACAAAATCATTTCTTCTTCTGTTGATTGTAATGTGTAGTTTGCATAGTTTTTCGCAATCTTTTTCTGGTCAAATCACCAATACAAATAAAGAACCGCTTGAGAATGTGTACGTGTACAATTTAACGTCAAATAGTCATACACATACAAATGTTAGTGGAGACTTTATTTTAGAAAACTGTAAAGTTGGCGATTCAATTGAAATTCAAATTTTAGGGTATCAAAAACTTAAATTTATTTTAAACAGCTTGCATTTTAAAAAGAAAACCACATTTGTTTTAGAGGCAAAAGTGTTTTTATTGGATGAATTGGTGCTAACAAAAAAAATGGACCCTATTCAGACAATTGTTAAAATAGATTTGGAGAAAAGCCCAGTAAATTCTTCTCAAGATATTTTACGCAAAGTACCTGGACTGTTTATTGGTCAGCATGCTGGTGGAGGAAAAGCTGAACAGATATTTTTACGTGGATTTGATATTGATCATGGTACAGATTTAAGTTTGTCTGTAGACGGTATGCCTGTTAACATGGTTTCTCATGCACACGGACAAGGTTACAGTGATTTACACTTTATTATTCCAGAAACCATTCAGAATATTAATTTTGGTAAAGGACCTTATTCTGCAAGTCATGGTGATTTTAGTACTGCTGGATTTGTAGATTTTAAAACAAAATCAGTTTTAGAAAACAGCGAAATAAATATTGGTATTGGCCAGTTCAACACCTTTAGAACTCTAGGAATGTTTAATGTTTTAGATAATGAAAATAGCCAAAACGCCTACGTTGCATTGGAGTATTTGGCAACAGATGGATTTGTAGATTCTCCACAAAATTTTAATAGAATCAATTTATTTTCTAAATACAACACTTTTCTAAAAGACAATAGTAAACTTACTCTAACAGCATCTCATTTTACTAGTAAATGGGACGCATCTGGGCAAATACCCCAAAGAGCAATTGATGCGAACTCAATTTCTCGTTTTGGAGCGATCGATGATACAGAAGGAGGGGAAACTTCTAGAACAAATTTAAATTTTGAACATGCTACAAGCTTGAGCCCTGATTTAGCAATGCAAACGAATGTTTTCTTTACAAAATATGATTTTAAACTTTTTTCTAATTTTACCTTCTTTTTAGACGATCCTGTAAACGGTGATCAAATTATGCAACAAGAAGATAGAACTATTGTTGGATTTAACACCAAATTTAAAAAGAATACTAAAGTTTTAGGTACCGATTTTATACTTACTATCGGGACTGGTTATCGAAACGATGTGGTTAAGAATGTTGAATTATCTCACACCTTAAACAGAAAAGCAGTGTTAAACAATATTCAGTTAGGAGATGTAAATCAATCCAATTACTATGCTTTTGCAAACGCTGAATTTGAGCTTGAAAAGTTTACAATCAGTCCAGCCTTTCGGTTGGATTATCTAAATTTCCAATACAATGATGCGCTATTGCCTACTTATAAAACAGAATCAACTTCTAAAGCAATTGTAAATCCTAAATTAAACATTACCTACACTCCAAATCAGCAGGTGCAATGGTTTTTTAAATCAGGTATCGGTTTTCATTCTAATGATACGCGCGTTGTAGTTAGACAAACCAATAAAACATTGCCAAGAGCCTACGGTTTAGATTTTGGAAATAGTTGGAAGCCAACCGCTAGATTAATTTTAAATACAACACTTTGGTATTTATTATCAGAAGAAGAGTTTGTATATGTTGGAGATGCAGGAATTGTTGAGCCTTCTGGGAAATCTGAGCGTTTTGGTTTGGACTTAGGGGTTCGTTATCAGTTTACAGACTGGTTGTATTTTAATACAGACGCTACTTTTACAAATGCAAGAAGTTTAGAAGAAGTTGCAGGACAAGATTTTATCCCATTAGCGCCAGAAACAACGTTAACTGGTGGTCTCTTTTTAAATAACTATAAAAGATTTTCTGGTGGAATTAATTATAAATATATTAGAGATAGAGCAGCAAATGAAGATAATTCTATTGTTGCAGTAGGGTATTTTGTTACAGATGCTAATTTAAACTACAAGATAAAAAACATAACACTGGGAGTTTCTATCGAAAATTTATTTAATGTAGCATGGAATGAAACTCAGTTTGCTACCGAGTCTAGATTGAGAAACGAGTTGAATTCTGTAGAAGAAATTCACTTTACACCCGGAACTCCTTTCTCAACTAGAATAGCTGTTAGCTACACATTTTAAAGTGTAAGATGTTTTTAACATTCAAAAAAAGCAGTCTTTAAAGAAGACTGCTTTTTTTTTTGAATGCTTAATTACCTGATAATTTTGTTCGGAAAAACAATCACACTTTCGTGGCCATTTCCACCAACAGCAGCAACGCCAAAAAAGAAATTATCTATTACAATTCCGTCTAAAGTAAATTCTGTGCTTTCAATGTATCTACTATGATCCCAAGTTGGAGAAGTAGTGTCTCTCCAGTAAATTTTATATCCTTTTGCACCCTCAACTTTATCCCATTTTAATTTTGCTGATGGTTGCACAATTCCGCCAATTCCAACACTTTTTGGTGATGGTGGGGCAGAAGCTAAACCTGCCATTGTAATTGCGTTTACCGCAGTTAGTTTTTTTGCATACTCAAAATTTACATGTTCAAAAGTATCGCCATATTTAATGCCGTTTTCAACTCTAATATCTTGATGCTGTTGTGTGTAATTTTCATGCGCTTCCATAATTCTGATTCCGGCAAAACCTAAATCATTAAAAGGTCTGTGATGTCCTCCTCTTCCAAAACGATCTAATCTATAAATCATCATCGGATTCATTTCTGGCATATAAGTTTTTGTCATCTTGTGCGTATAACGTGCTAATTGACGCGAAATGCCATCTACTTCTCCACCATAAAAACGTCTAGAATTACGTTGTCTTGCTGTTTCGTTTGCTGGCACTGGCTCTGAAAAAATCCTGAAAGCTCTATTGTCAATCACGCCATCTACTCCAGTAATGTTTCCAATCATGTCATTATTTAAGACGCCAATTATGTCCCAACCTTTGTCTTTTGCATATTTTGCCAATCCGGCTCCGCCAAATAAGCCTTGTTCTTCTCCAGACAAACCAACATAAATAATGCTATTTTCGAACTTGTGTTTTGATAAAACTCTTGCAGCTTCAATAGTGCCAGCCATTCCAGAAGCGTTGTCATTTGCGCCAGGCGCATCGGTTGTAAAATCAGAATCATTACTTGCGCGAGAATCAATATCGCCACTCATAATAATATACCTGTTTGGGTATTTTGTTCCTTTTTGCACTGCAACAACATTTACAATCCAAGCATCATGTGGTACTCTTCTGTTTCCTTTTTCTGTTACTAGATCTTTTTGATAAAATGTATTGATGCAATTGTTACAGTCTTTAGAAATAGATTCAAATTCTGATTTTATCCAACGACGTGCAGCTCCGATTCCGCGAGTATTAGAAATAGTGTCAGAAAACGTATTTCTTGTTCCGAATTCGGTTAAAGTTTTAATATCAGCTTTTATTCTATCTGCAGAGACTGCATTGATAATGTCATAAATCTTTTGGTCTGTTTGTGCAAAAGAAAACGTGATCGTAAAAAGTAAAGAAAATATTAGTAGTTTTTTCATGGTTAAATATTTGAGCTACTAATTTATAAAAATAAAAACCACAAACTAAAAAATAGTTGTGGCTTTTAACTAATTATTATTTTTTGTTGGATTATTCTTTGTCCATTTTTTTTGTTAGATTGAAGCCTACTAATAATGCAGAGCCCGCACTGATTAATATACAAGCAGCAAAAACTTCTTCTTGTAATTCAAAAGTATTGTATAAAATTGATCCAACAGCAATTCCAATTCCAATCCCAATTAACAATAAAGCTATATTTAAAATAAAAACTTTGGCAAAAGAACTTGCGCCTTTTCTTCTCTCTCCTTGCATAAATATTTTTGCGTCAACACCTTTTTCTATTAAAGCCAAACGTTCTTTGTTTCTTGTTGAAAAGAATAAATAAAAGATTCCAAAAAAGGTTCCAAAAATTACTGCTAATACTGCTACTTCTTCCATAATGATATAATTTAAGTTTTAATGATTATTTTTAATTCGGTTGCACATATGACAGCAACTTTTAAATAAAGGTTACAAAAAAATAAAATTAATTTTTTCTCTTCTCATTTCGCGCCAAGCGAAGCGAAGTCGAGAAATCTATTTTTTAGATCTCTCCATTCCAGTTGAGATATTATTGGGTTTTATGTGATGAAGTAAAATTGTCATTTTGGATGAAACAACATTATAGTAGATAAATTTACTTTATTAGAAGTGTAAATATTTATCAATACAAGTGTAACCTAATTACATTAATAGAAGTCAAAGATAATAATGACCAAACTAACTGAAGAAAACTATATAGAAAAAACCATAAAAGGTGATTCTAATGCTTTTGCTTTCTTAATTGATAAGTATAAAGACATGGTATTTACGTTGGCTATAAAAATGGTAAAGAGTAGAGAAGAAGCAGAAGAAATATCTCAAGATGCTTTTATAAAAGCATATAAGTATTTGCCTAAGTTTAAAGGCGATTCTAAATTTTCTACCTGGTTATATAAAATAGCATATCACACAAGTTTAGATGCAATTAGTAAAAACGCTAAACATAGAAATAATGTTGCTATTGATGAAATTACAGTAAATTATATATCGTCTGTAGAAACAGTTTTAGACGGAATAGAAAGAGATGAAAGAGCAGAGGTTATAAACGATTGTTTAGAACAATTGCCAGAAGATGAAAAAGCAATTTTGTTGTTTTTCTATTTTAAAGAGTTAAGTTTGAAAGAAATTGTTGCCATCACAGATTTAAGTGAGGCAAACGTAAAAGTAAAATTACACAGAGCTCGTAAGAAATTATTGAGCATTATAAAAAATACAGTAGAACCAGAATTAATTAGTCATTATGGGAGGAAATAAACACATAAAAGAAATAGATGCTTTTGCAAAAAAGTATGTAAAAGAAATTAAATCTGAAACTCCGTCATTAGATTTTACCTCAAATTTAATGAATTCTATTCAGCAATTAGAAATGGTTAAAAGTGCAATTGTATACAAACCATTGATTTCTAAAAAGGCATGGCTTTTTATTTTTGTAGCAATTATTGCAGTAATATTTATTCCTTTTCATTCTTCAGAAAAAGGATTGTTTTCATTGCCGGAAGTTAATTTTTCATTTCTTAATAAATTAAATTTTTCTGGAATGTTTCAGGATGTAAATGTTTCTAATACCACTGTTATTATTGCATTAGTTTTTGGGGTGTTATTGTCTATTCAAATTGTTTATTTAAAAGGATTTTTTGAAAAACGATTAAGTTAATCAGAAACTAACGCTAAATAAGTTCCTCTTTTATTGACTAAAATTCTTGAAATATTATTGAATTTATTTTTAGGAAATGTGTGAAAAATTTTCCAATCTTTATCCGTTACAGGATTGAATTTCATAAGCGTATTTCCAACTGCCATTAACAACGTTCCATCTGGTAACCAACAAATATCTTCCTTTTTGCCAACAGTTTCTATAATTTTCACCTTCTCTGCGTTCCTAGGATTGAAAGTCTTCACTTCCCATGGCTCATTTTCTTTACTAATATAACTTATAAGTGAAGTATTTGGAATTTGATGAATGGATCTACCAACTTTTTTCTGAATAGTTGTGTTTTTTTTTGATTTTATATCACTTAGAATTAAATCTAAACCTCCGTCAACAATGACAACATTTATGGCCGTATTTTTATCATACCAAAACGGATACGCAACTTTTAAATCGGCAATAATTTCTGTGCTTTTTCCTGATTTGTAATTGTATTTGTAAAAACGTTGTAAACCATCAGTATCTAATCTTACTGCAGAAATATCTTTAGAATTCGGAATCCGTTGAGGTGAATATTCTCCGCCATTTGGTGTGCTATTGATAAATTTTATTTTTCCGTTTTTAATCGTGTATTCTGCAATATCAGTTTGTCTATTTCTGGTTGATGAAAAAACAATTGATTTGCTTGAATAAAAATGAGGTTGACTATCATAACCAGGATTGTTAGAAATATTTTTTCCTTTGCCAACTGACCAATTTCCATTGTCATTGATAATTTCATATAAATAAACTTCTGTGTTAGATTGTGCGAATGTAATTGTAGTAATAAATAAAAAGAAAAGTAGTTTTTTCATCTGTAAAGGATTTTTCTCAAAGATAGAGATTCAATTATGGAAATAAATTCTATTTTTTATAAAAATTTGCACAATACAACAATGTAAAGTATATTTGTCATTAAGTAAAAATAATTTTACTTAATATTAAACATGTTTGTCAATTATGAATCCAAAAAAAGCAATAGATTGTGAGAGAAGCACAATTCAGAAAATATTAATTTTTAGATTACCGAGATACTTTAGAACATTAGGAATTGTATTATTTGCTATTTCTTTTTTATGTATGTTTTTAAAATCTTCTTTTCCAGAACATGCTTCGGTTCTTAAAGAAGGCGCTAATAGGTTAATGTTAGTTGCTATGTTATTTATGTCTATGGCAAAAGATAAAGAAGAAGATGAGTTGACTATTTTGTTGAGAGGACAATCTTATGCAGCGGCTTTTATTTTAGGAGTTGTGTATGCTTTAGTGATGCCTTATATAGAATATGGAGTTTCTAATTTGGTAAATACAGAAGCTGAAACTTTTAAAGAGTTAGGAGATTTTCAGATTTTATTGTTTATGCTAATGATTCAATTAATGTACTATTCGGTATTAAAAAAAATTAGATAATGAGAAACTCCATAAAAGTAGAACGTGCTATTTTAAGTTTAACACAAGATGATTTGGCAAAAAAAATTGGTGTTTCTCGTCAAACAATAAACTCAATTGAAGCCAATAGGTATGTTCCATCTACTGTATTGTCTTTAAGATTATCTGAGGTTTTTGGTAAACCTGTTAACGATTTTTTTAAATTGACTGAAGAAGATTGATTTTTAAAACTCCAGGTACATTACATGATTTGGATTTGAATGTGTTTTAGAAACTATAAAATTATAACTACCAACAATTACAAACCCCATTTTTTTATAAAAAGCGATGGCGCGTTTGTTTTCTACCCATACAAAAACCCAAATTCCTTTTTGATCGTTTTTCTTTGCAAACTCAATATTATATTCAAATAATTTTACCCCTAAATTTAATCCGTAAAATTCTTTAAGTAAATACAAGCGTTCCATTTTTGTAATATTACTATTTGCAATGTTTTGATTTTTAGAATTGAAAATTATTTTAGAATATCCAGCGATTTCATTTTCGTGATAAATGATGTAATAATGATTGTTTTTATTTTCTAATTCTTTTTTGAAATTAGCTTCA
The DNA here is from genome assembly GCA_029238315.1 of Polaribacter sp. GTDB lineage: Bacteria > Bacteroidota > Bacteroidia > Flavobacteriales > Flavobacteriaceae > Polaribacter. Next base: position 74,677 of record JAQWGI010000017.1, read on the forward strand.
TTAAAATGATTTGAAACATAACTGTCGATATCTTTTTTTGGACCGGCATGTCCATGTGCTGGTAAAAACGAATCTTTGGCTATTTGTGCTAACTTTCTAGCATCTACAGGAGTTGCTTTTGTGATCTTTTGCAATTTTTTGGAAGTTTTATTTAATGATTGGGATCCGCTCTTAAGTATTCTTGGTATTTAAACCCCATTTCGTTGATTTTTTTATAAATACAAGTTGTGTTTATGAGAAATAATTTCATTTTTGAAAAAAATCTACAATAGGAACAGTTGCCAATATTATTTGTTTTATAAAAATCAGTGATAAGAAACTTCTAGCTTTGTAACATTATTTCAGAACCTTACGATAACTAGATTTTTTTCATTTGTTGCTTCATCATTTTAATCTGATCATTTAACATGCCGTTTTTATCAAGCTTTTTGGCTTCATTCATTAGCATGGTTGCTTCACGTTTTCTTCTCTTAGTCATTGCAATTCCGGCTAATTGCAATTTTGCCATTGCTAAATCATGCCCCATTGATAAACCTAATTTCACTGCTTTTTTTAAATACTTTTCAGCTTGTGTTATATTCGTTTGCGACAACATAATTCCGTGTAAGAAATTATAATATCCCTCTTGTTTTTTCGTTAAAGCTGCACTTGGATTTTTAATGTAATTCAGCCATTTTTGAGCTCCAGGAAAATTTTGTTTACGCAATTGTAAGAATGCTAACAGAATAAATTCATTTTTGAAGTAAAGCAATATAAACATTCCTGCAAGTAATAGAATTGATATTCCATTCATGATATGACCTTGTGAAAACTCATATATAGACCAAGCTGCAACTAAAACAGCAAGAATTAATTTAAAATTTTTATGAAACATAAATAGTTTTTTTATTTTTTAAGAAAGCAAATGTACAGCTTTCAAATGATTATTTTTTATAATATTTTTTGTGCTTATTCCAAGCGAAAGTCCCTAAAATAACTACAAATCCAACCGAATAGTAAACAGAAGTTGGTGTAATTACTTTATCTCCACTTGCGTAAGAATGCAACCCTGATAAGTAAAAATTAACTCCAAAATATGTCATCATAATAGACGCGTAGGTAATAATAGACCATAAATTAAACGTAAATCTGCTGCGCAAGCCTGGTATTAAACGCATGTGTAATACAAATGCGTAGAGCATGATAGAGATCAATGCCCAAGTTTCCTTTGGATCCCAACCCCAATAACGCCCCCAACTTTCATTGGCCCACATTCCGCCTAAAAAGTTTCCAATGGTTAGCATAATTAAACCAATAGTTATAGACATTTCGTTAATAACTGTAAGTTCTTTTATGGCTAAATCTAGTTTCTTTTTATTCTTTTTATTTGTAAAAGCCATTAAGAATAATGAAAAAATTCCTAAAATCATTCCTAAAGAAAAGGGACCATAACTTGCTACAATAATAGAAACGTGTACTAATAGCCACCAAGAATTTAAAACAGGTTGTAAATTTGCAATTTCTGGATCTAGCCAGTTTTGATGTGCGAAACCTAGTATTACTGCTGTTAAAAATGTAGTTGCAGCGATTGTTAAAGAAGACTTTTTACCAAAAGACAAACCAAATAGCATGGTTGCCCAAGCAACATAGATAATAGATTCATATGCGTTACTCCATGGGGCATTTCCGCTTATGTACCAACGTGCACCTAATCCTAAGGTATGGAAAATAAACAAACCGATAATGATGCCAATTAATCCTTTTACTAAATAATTAAATATTTTTCTGTCAGAAAAAATTTGAGCAATTACAACAAAAATTAACAACGCACCTGTAAGACCAAAGTATATAGCTAGTCTGCTGAATATGCTGAATTTATTGTAAGCAATTTCTAGGTTAATTTGATCTTCTGATGGAATTACTGCTGCTCCAAATTTCTTTTGAAAATTTTTAATTCCTGCTAAAATTTTATCAGGTTGTGCGTAATCATTAGTTTCTTTTGCTTTTTGAAGCATTTGTAGGTACACCGGAATTACTTGGCGTACAAAAACCGAATCTGTTCCTTTGAAACCTGCATGCAAGGTTTCTGGCTGAGAAACCCATTTATTATTTGGGTCATTAGGAATTGGAAATATTTTAAAGATATCTCCATACAATGCACCATAAACCAAACCAACTCTTCTGTCAATGTGAATTAAATCTTTCTCAAATTTATTTTTTACATTCTTCTTTTGTGATTCAGCAACACGCTCTCTAATTTTATAAGAGCCATCAACGGTTAAGAAATCTTTTAAACTAGCATGTGTTGCATCCTTAGAAACTTCCAGAATTTCCCTTATCTGTGTGTTTCCTTTTTCTAGATAAATCATTGGAACCACTTCCCAGAATCTTGGATTTTCTTTTATTGAAAGAAAAAGCTGACTTGGGTTCATTCCTTTAAATGTTTCTTGATGGGTTACTTTTCGAACCAATTCAGAAGCAAACGTGTGTGCAGGCTTCATTCTTCCTCCGGCATCTTGAATTACCAAGCTGTTAAATAAATCAGCGTGTTTTACATCAACAATATTTGCTTTTATGATAGAATCTATTTGTTGTTCTGAGATTGCATGCTGTTGTTGATGTTGTTGAGATGAAGCTATAACTGAGAAAAATAATAACCCGATGGTTGTTAAAGCTGCTTTTTTCTTTCTGATTTTTTTTAGTGTATTTTTCAAATAATCAAAACGTGTGTTTTTTGCAAACAAAATACAAATCATTCCAAAATATAATAAAGAATACCCAATGTAGGTAATTAATGTACCCCAAAAATCATGATTTACAGACAGGTGTGTTTCTTCTACTTCACCATTAATATCATAACTAGATTGAAATAATTTATATCCTTTAAAATCTAAAATATTGTTCATAAATATTCTATAATCAAAGGTTTCTTCTTCGGTTATCACAGTAACCTCGCTAGCATAAGAAGCAGCACTTTCTGATCCTGGGTATTTTTCTAATTGAAAATCTTTTAGTTTTACATGAAATGGTGTTTCTAAAGTTCTAGATCCATATAGCATTCTAAAGTTTAAATTATCAATAGATAGCTGTTCTGAGTTTTGAGTGTTGTATTTACCTCCTAGCAATTCTATTCTTTCTGTTTTGTTATTTGTGGTAACATCCAACACAATTACATCAAATTTTTTGTCGTCTTTTGGTCCGCTAACCATTTTTAAGATTCCTTTTTCTGCAGGTCTTGGAATTACAAATTGTAGACCAGAAATGTTATGAAGCGATAAATAGTTGAAGTTAGCTAGGGAATCTTTAACAATTTTCCCTTGCACTTGATCTGCCATTCTTAGCCAGCTTCCTTCTTTTTTTGCATTTATCTTAAGCGCTCCATCAATGGTTGTGAAATTAATAGTTGCGTTGTTGTTGCCTGCGTCAAATCCTACTAAAACATTGTGAATGTTTTGTGTAGTTCCTCTTTTTATATAATGTTCGTGTCTTGTTCCGTCACTAGATTCAACAAGAAATAAGTGTTCAACTCCATTTTCATCTGCTACTAATTTTTTTTCTGCCCACGGAATGTAGTCTACCAATTTTATATCTACCTCTTGTTCTAAAAACTGTGTTGCATAATTCCAGTCATTGGAACCCCATGCAGATAGCATTATTGGTTCATGAATTGTTGGTTTTTGTTGGTTGCCATCATCAATAACTACATTTAAATACGTAGTTTCAGATATAAATTCATTGGTTACTTCTCCTTCCTTAATTAGCATTAAGCCTTCATACCCTATATAGCGAGTTATTCCAGCACCAATTAAAATGAGTAAAAAGGAAACATGAAATAACAACACGGGCCATTTTTCTTTTCTTAACAGTTTGTATCTAAAAATATTTCCAAAAAAATTGATTACAAAAAACAGCATAATTGCTTCAAACCACCAAGCATTATACACTAAGGCTTTAGAAGTTTGTGTGCCATAATCGTTTTCAATAAAAGTGGCGATTCCCATTGCAGCTGCATACAAGAAAAATAATACAGCCATTGTGCGAGTTGAGTAGAGTAAATTGAGGATTTTTTTCATCTTTTTATTAGATTGTAAAACGCTACAAATTTAAGGATAAAAGCGTTAATAATCGATTGGATTAAATTCTTTTTTGGTGATAAAAATGTTAAATAAAGATATTGAATTTTTCAATTTTTTCAGACGTTATCTTTATGCTTTGTTAGGTACTTTATGCAGTACATTAGCAAATAAATCAAAGATAGAAAACCTGTGAATACTTTTCTGAATATGCCAAGGCCAAACAAATAACGCTATACGATCTCTTAGTTTTTTATTTGTTTAATTCAATCTCATAATCAATTAGAGATTTCCAAATTGTTGTTATTTCTCCCCAAATTTGTCCATCATCAAAATAATCTGTATCGGTGTTAGAAATAATTATTTTACCAGTATTTCTTTTCGGGTTAAAATACATTCCAGAGAAAACACCAAATTCAGAGCCATTATGTCCAATCATCGTATCTGAAATCCCCATCCAATCATCCGTATATTCTATAAAACAGCCATAAGATTTTTCATTATAAGTTTGCTTTTTGTAGAGTTTTTTAAAACCAGAATTAGTTAGTATGCTTCCATTTCCGTTATATCCTTTAATCAACTCTGTTAAAAGCAATCCTAATTCCTCACTTGAGGTTACAAACCAACCGCTTGGATAACTGTTCGTCGTATAAGGTGTTAACATCAATTTTGTACTTACAAAAAGTCTTGATTGGATTTCGGAGTTCGTGTTTGATAATGACCAACCCGACGAATTCATCTTTAGAGGATGTAAGATGTGTTTTTTAGTAAAATCTTTAAATTCCATTTTTGATGCTTTCTCAATTATTAGCGCACATATGTCTGAGCCTATATTAGAGTAATCTCTTTTTTCTCCAGGGCTATTTTTTGAAAACGGAAGTTTTTCATAAACATCATTTTTAGAGAAAACTTGTTTTAAATAATTTTCTAATGATTGCTTCTCTTCCGGTTTCCTGAAAATGCCATAATAAGTTTCGTAATCATTATCTTCAGTTGGTATGTCTTTAAAGAAATACTGATTAAAATAAATATCTTCTAAATCTATTATTGATGAAGTGTGGTACGCTAAGTGTTCAATAAGAATTTCTTGTTTGGGATATTGAGGGTTTATAACTTTAAATGGTAAAAATTTATTGATCGGGTCTTTAAAGTTTAAATACCCTAATTCTTCAGCTTTTATTAATGAAATACCGATTAAAATTTTTGATATTGAGGCTATTGGTTGAATTGTTTTTGCAGAATAAATTTTTGTTGTATCTATATCAGAAAAGCCAAAACCATTTTTATAAACCAAACCATCTTCATCAACGATGGCAACAGAAAATCCTTTAATTGAGTCTATCTTAAACGCTTGTTCTAATTTTTTAGTTAACCTTTGGTCTAATTCAATTTTGCCAATTTGATCAGTTGATTCTAATGTTTTTTTCTTACAGGATGAGAAAAGAACTAGCACTAAAATTACTATTGTTAATTTATACATATAATTTTTCTCTTTCAGTTAACATAAATTGCACTCAATTTTAGTGAGGTTATTCAAAAAAGAAGTTTAGAAATGCATTAAACTATTCTACTACAGAATCAATTAAAATAGTAAGCATATCAATTGCTGCTTGCGCAATTTTTGTTCCTGGTCCAAAAACTCCAACAGCACCAGCATCAAATAAAAAGGGATAGTCTTGTGCCGGAATAACACCACCAACAATTACCATAATATCTTCACGTCCGTATTTTTTTAATTCAGCAATTACTTGTGGTACTAATGTTTTATGTCCAGCTGCCAATGAAGAAATTCCTAAAATATGTACATCATTCTCTACAGCTTGTTTAACTGCTTCTATTGGTGTCTGAAATAAGGGACCAATATCTACATCAAAACCTAAGTCTGCATAACCGGTGGCTACAACTTTTGCACCTCTATCATGACCATCTTGCCCTAATTTAGCAATCATTATTCTTGGACGCCTTCCTTCTAAATCAGCAAATTTATTTGCAAATTCAGACGCTTTTTTAAATAATTTATCTTCTTTTATTTCTTTACTGTACACGCCAGAAATGGTTTTATGAACTGCTTTATGCCTATCGAAAACAATTTCTAAAGCGTCAGAAATTTCTCCTAAAGTAGCTCTGTTTCTTGCTGCTATTATGGCTAATGCTAATAGATTCTTGTCCTGATGCGTATCAGGATTTTTTGAATTCAAACTAAATCTTGCAGCTTCAGTCAAAGCTACTAAAGATTTTTGAACTTTTTTTGTATTTCTCTCCGCTTTTAATTTCTTTAATCTTTCAATTTGAGAGTTTCTAACAGCTTCATTATCAACCTCTAAAATGTGTAGCGGATCTTCTTCTTTTAATTGGTATTTATTTACGCCAACGATCACATCTTGTCCGCTATCAATCTTTGCTTGTTTAATTGCTGCAGCTTCTTCAATACGCATTTTCGGAATTCCTTTCTCAATAGCTTTTGTCATTCCACCTAATTCTTCTACTTCTTCTATTAATTTCCAAGCTTTATTGGCAATGTCTTCAGTAAGTTTTTCTACATGATAGCTTCCTGCCCAAGGATCAACCGTTTTTGTAATATGGGTTTCTTTTTGTAGGTATATTTGTGTATTCCTAGCAATTCTTGCTGAAAAATCTGTAGGTAAAGCAATGGCTTCATCTAATGCATTTGTGTGTAAACTTTGTGTTCCGCCAAAAGCGGCAGCCATGGCTTCAATTGTAGTTCTAGCAACATTGTTAAAAGGATCTTGTTCTGTTAAAGACCACCCGCTGGTTTGGCAATGTGTTCTTAATGCTAAAGATTTTGGGTTTTTTGGATTGAATTTTTCTACAATTTTTGCCCACAACATTCTTGCTGCTCGCATTTTTGCAATTTCTGTAAAATGATCCATTCCAATGGCCCAGAAGAATGATAAACGTGGAGCAAAACTGTCGATATCCATTCCGGTTTCAATACCTTTTTTTATATATTCTAAGCCGTCCGCTAATGTGTAGGCTAGTTCAATTTCTGCAGTAGCACCAGCTTCTTGCATATGGTACCCTGAGATAGAAATCGAATTAAATTTTGGCATATAATTACTGGTATATTTAAAAATATCAGCGATAATTTTCATGGAAGGGGATGGAGGATATATATAGGTATTTCGCACCATAAATTCTTTTAAAATATCATTCTGTATGGTTCCAGAAAGGGATTCAGGAGTAACACCTTGTTCTTCTGCAGCTACTATATAAAAAGCTAAAATGGGCAATACAGCACCATTCATCGTCATAGAAACAGACATTTTATCAAGCGGAATTTTATCAAACAATACTTTCATGTCTTCTACAGAATCAATGGCAACTCCGGCTTTACCAACATCGCCTTGAACGCGCTCGTGATCAGAATCGTATCCTCTGTGTGTTGCCAAATCAAAAGCAACAGACAACCCTTTTTGACCGGCTGCTAAATTTCTTCTGTAAAAAGCATTGCTTTCTTCTGCGGTAGAAAAACCAGCGTATTGTCTTATAGTCCATGGTCTACGAACATACATTGTTGAATAAGGTCCTCGAAGATTTGGGGTTATTCCTGCAACAAAGTCTTCATGAAAAAAACTTTTTGTAGGTGCGCTGTTTGCTGTTTCTAAACTAATATGTTGTAAGTCTTTTCTACTCATTTTTATACCTATTTATAGCTTTACCTCTTTGTAAATTGTATCAATTTACGCTCTCAATCTTTATTTTGCTACTTTTGCTGTGTTGTTAAGATTCATTTTCTAAACGATTCTTTTCGTAAGTTTCTGAAAGACGTTTTCTAATAATTGGACTTATTAGTGTTTTTATTGCTTTTGTTTTTAGAAAAGGATAAATTTCAATTTCATTTTTCATTTTATCTGCTAGGTTAGGCTGATTATTTATGCCTAACAAAACAATTTCTTGAGCATTGAATTTATTTTGCTCTTTGGTTGCATTTTCAGATATTTTTCGCTGAATAGTTCCAGCTTTTAATTGTTTTAAGAATCCTCCAGATTTTTCAATGCCTTTAAATATTTGCAGAGCGTTTTCTGCTAATTGATGAGTAATATTTTCAATATAATAAGAGCCATTTGCAAATGTATTTGCTTCTTTTAAATAACTTTCTTGTTGAAGAATTAATAGTTGGTTTCTTGAAATTCGTTCACCAAATTCATTTTTTTTGTGAAAAACACTATCATATGAAAGATTATTGATTGTATTTACACCACCTAAAATTGCACTCATGCACTCAGAAGTTGTTCGCAACATGTTTACATTGTAATCATAAATAGTTTTATTTCTGTGAGTTGGTTGTGCAAAAATATGTGCCGTTGTTATTTCTGCATCATATTGTTTTAAGAGTGTTTGCCAAAGAATTCTAAATGCCTTTATCTTAGCAATTTCAAAAAAATAGTTACTTCCAATAGCAAAGTTAAAATGAAAATTTGCTGCTTCTTTCTTTCCAAAATAATTTAGATATTCATTGGCATGTGCTAATGTGTAAGCTAATTGTTGTGTAATAGTTGCACCTGCATTTTGATATAATGCGGCATCTATACCAATAGCATTATTAGTGTTGTTTACTATTTTTTCAAGTGCAGAGTGATCTGCTTTTAAATTTATAAACCAATTTCCTGTTTGTGCTAAACGATTTATAATATCAACTTGAAAAAAACAATTTTTAGAATTGATATGGTTGGATAGTTGGTTACAGAAATCAGCGTCTAAAAAGTGAAATCTAAAGTAAATATTTGTATTGTTGAAATCTATTTTTTCAAGTAAAATTTTATAATCAAACTTTTTATTGGCTACAAATTCAAGGGTATTTGCTCCTTTTTCAATTGCGTTAATAGCAATGTAATTTGTGGTTTTCTCATCATTTACAAAAATTGATTGTGAAATATTGAATTTAAATGGGGCTTCTTCTAAAGCATCGTTTTTTCGATCTTCTTTTGTGTAAAAAGGCTTTACAACAATGTCTTCATCGGTTTTCCATAAAAGCGTTTCGTTGTAGTCTACACCTTTTAAGTCTACTTGTATCTTTTGTTTCCAAGCAGATGGTGATGTTGTTTCAAATTGATTAAATAACGTAGATTTCATTATTTCTTAATGGTATCAAATTCTATAATATAAATATCTTCATTTTCTTTTTTCATCAAATATTTTTCTCTAGCAAACCGCTCTATTTTTAAAGAATCTTCAAGATCTTTAATTGTTTTTTTATCTTCTCTAATCTTTTTTTTATAAAAATCAATGGCTGTTTCTAGCTCATCAAGTTCTTTATTAAATTCTTTGTGAACAAGATAAGAGTTTTCATCAAAAAATACCATCCAAATACAAAATGTAATTAATATAATTACATATTTATTTGTAAAAAATTTGATAAATTTATTCTCTTTTATCTGTTTAAAAGTCATTATAATTTGTTGCTTATTACAGTTCTAACAATATCAATGGCTACATTGTTGTGTTTGTCGTTTGGAATGATAATGTCTGCAAAGTTTTTTGTAGGTTCAATAAATTGCTGATGCATTGGTTTTAGAGTATCTTGATAACGACTTAATACTTCGTTTACATCTCTACCTCTGTCATTGATATCTCTACGAATTCTTCTAACTAAGCGTTCATCTGTATCTGCATGCACAAATATTTTGATATCAAATAGGCTTCTTAATTCTTCACTGTTAAAAATTAAAATACCTTCAACAATTATTACTTTTCTAGGATGTGTTTTAACAACGTCTTTAGTTCTGTTGTGTGTTACAAAAGAATATATTGGCTGATCTATAGTTTTTCCTGCTTTTAGATCTTTTAAATGCTGAATAATTAATTCAAAATCAATTGCTCTTGGGTGATCAAAATTGATTTTTGTTCTTTCTTCATAACTTAAATTATCTGTTGCTTTGTAATAAGAATCTTGAGAAATAACACAAACTTCGTCTGTTGGAAGTTCTTGAACAATTTTATTTACAACAGTAGTTTTACCACTTCCAGTTCCTCCTGCAATTCCAATTATAAGCATGTGATTCAGTTATTTTATGAATGATAATTGTGAACAAATTTAATAAAAATTGGTTCAAGTGTAAGCATAAAAAAAGCCCTTTCTTTTGAAAGGACTTTAAAGAGCCGATGAAGGGACTCGAACCCCCGACCTGCTGATTACAAATCAGCTGCTCTAGCCAGCTGAGCTACATCGGCTTTTGCTTATTTTTTAGCGTGGCAAATATATTATGATTTCTGATATTGACAAACTTTTTTTTATTTTTTTTTAATAAAAAAGAAGCTTCATTGTTTTTATGAAAATCTCTATAATTTTAATGCATACTACTAGTTTAAAAATTAAGTTGATAATTGTTTTTAAAATTCTTAAATTGAAAACAACTTCATTAGCTGGTCTTGATAAAATATAAAAGAGGTAATACCTAAGTATTACCTCTTTATTAAAACCTTAAATTAATACCGTTTAAACATCCAATCCTTTCATCATTTTATTCCAGTATAAGTATGGAAGTCCAAATTTTTTAAGCATCCAAAGTCTCCAGTGCTCTTTTGCACTATTAAAAACTAACATCTGTTTTAGTTTTGGATCTGGAGTGAAGTTTCCGTCATAATCAAACTCAGCCAAAGTCATTTTTCCGTATCCGGTAACTAAAGGACAAGAGGAGTAACCGTTGTAAGATTTTTCTCCTAGTCTGTTGTGTTTTATCAGAATTAAAATATTATCAACAACAACAGGGACTTGTTTTCTAATAGCGGCACCTGTTTTTGCTGTTGGTAACGCTGCAACGTCTCCAAGACCAAAGATGTTTGAATAGTTGTTGTGTTGTAGTGTGTGATGATCTACATCAAGCCAACCAGCTTCATTTACTAAATTAGATTCTTTGATAAATTGAGGAGCTGTTTGTGGGGGAGCAAGATGAAGAATATCAAAAGGCATTTCTATAACAGTATCTCCAGATAGTTTTTCTCCAAGTGTATTATCTTCCATAATTACACATTTGTTTTCTTCTGGAGCTGTATTTCTGAAATACACTATTTTTTTATCAGCGTCAATTTTAAATGGAGCGTAAAAAGGTTTAAAATGAATTCCGTATCGATGAATTACTTTCATCAAAGTTTCCTTTATGGGTTTAACACCAAAAATAACACTTCCAGGAGTTGCGAAAATTACATTTGTTTTGTTAGATAGTTTATTTTTTCTGAAATAATCTGCTGCTAAGTAAGCAATTTTTTGAGGTGCTCCACCACATTTAATAGGTGTTGTCGGTTGTGTAAAAACAGCGTTGCCACCTTTAAAGTTTTTTATCTGTTCCCAAGTATGTTTCGGGTCTGTGTAATTGCTACAGACAACTCCTTTTTCTAATGCTTCTGGTAGTCCTTCAATTAATTCTGGAGCCATAACTAAACCTGGTGCTACAACTAAATAATCGTAGGTTATTGGGCCAGATGTTTTTGTGTGTACAATGTTATTTTCTGTGTCAAAAGTTGTAGCATAATCTTTAATCCATTGTACTCCTTTTGGAATTAAACTAACCATTGAACGTTTGGTCTTTTCAAAATCAAAAGTCCCTCCACCAACCAATGTCCATGCTGGTTGATAGTAGTGAGTTTCTGAGGGCTCTATAAGTCCAATGTTTAAGTTTTTGTTTTTCCTTAATAATTGAGCAGCTGTCATAATACCAGCAGTTCCTCCTCCAATTATTAAAATTTGATGATGTGAAGCCATTTGTTTAGTTATTTTATTAATTTCCTAAAAATAATCGAAAGATATTGTACTTAATGTAACAAAGGTTACATAAGTATGTGTTTTTGATTATTTTAAAATAACAATGTAATGGTGATAGATTTCAAAAGTAAGTTGTGATCAATTAAAAAATGAGAAATAAAAACATATATATGTTACTAGTTATATGGCTTAAATAGGATTTGTTTTTTCTGAATTCCATTCATTCATACCTCCCAAAAGGTTGTAGGTTTCATTAAAACCCATTTCATCCATCATGGCACAAGCTTTTCCACTTCTGTTTCCACTTCTACAATACACGTAGAAGTTTTTAGATTTGTCTAATTTCTGAATTTCGTTTACAAATACATCTGGTTGAAGAAAATCAATCATAATGGCCTTATTAATTATTCCAGAGCTACATTCCTCTTTAGTTCTAGCGTCTATAATAACAGCACTTCTATCTTTTACTAATTGAGTTCTCCACTCTTCTTGAGTTAAATTTTTCATTTTCGTTAAGTTTTAAAGGGTAGACGGACAAACATAATCAGATATCTTAATATCTTCTTCTTTGATAGCGTCAAATCCATCTTGAATATTTATGAGGTTATGAATTCCTCTACTTTTTAAGATTGAAGCTGCAATCATAGACCTATAACCACCTGCACAATGCAAATAAAAATTTTGATTATTTGGGAATTCTGATAAATGATTATTAATATAATCTAATGGAGTATTAAGAGCATCAATTACATGTTCAGATAAATACTCACCTTCTTTCCTAACATCAAAAACAGCAACTTTAGAATTTTTGGAAGTCTGTTCAAAATCTTTTGCTGTAATTGAATCTACTGTATCGTAATTTTTTAAAGCTTTCTCCCAAGCATTGAAACCTCCTTCTAAATATCCAATTACTTGATCAAAACCAACTCTCGAAAGTCTTGTAATTGTCTCTTCTTCTTTTCCGTTTGGAGTTACTAATAATATTGGTTGTTTTATGTCTGCAATTAACGCGCCTACCCAAGGAGCAAAGCTACCGTCTAACCCAATAAATATTGATCTTGGAATGTGTCCTTTTTCAAAATCATTTTGGTGACGAACATCTAACACAATAGCACCGGTTTCATTTGCGGCTTTTTCAAATAATTCAGGAGAGAAAGCGTGTGCACTTCTTGTTAAAACATCTTGAAAATCGTCATACCCTTCTTTGTTCATTTTAACATTTAGCGGAAAATATTGTGGAGGTGGTAATAAACCATCTGTTACTTCTTCAATAAATTCATCTTTAGTCATGTCTGCTCTAAGCGCATAGTTTGTATTCTTTTGGTTTCCTAAAGTATCTACAGTTTCTTTACTTAGATTTTTACCACAAGAAGAACCTGCACCATGAGCCGGATATACAATTACATCGTCTGCTAGTGGCATTATTTTATTTCTTAAACTATCAAATAAAAAGCCTGCTAAATCTTTTTCTGTGATTTCTCCAGCTTTTTGTGCTAAATCTGGTCTTCCAACATCACCTAAAAACAAGGTGTCTCCACTAAAAATAGCATGGTCTTTTCCCTTTTTATCTTTTAAAAGGAAAACAGAACTTTCCATTGTGTGCCCTGGGGTGTGTAGTACTGTTATGGTAATATTACCTAGGGTAAATACTTGATTGTCTTTAGCTATAATTGCATCAAAGTTTGTTTCTGCATTTGGTCCATAAATTATTGAGGCTCCTGTTTTTTTAGCCAACGTAACATGTCCACTCACAAAATCAGCATGAAAATGTGTTTCAAAAATATATTTAATTTTAGCTTTTGCAGCTTTTGCTCTTTCAATATATGGTGATACTTCACGCAAAGGATCAATAATAGCAACTTCTCCATTACTTTCAATATAGTAAGCACCTTGTGCAAGACAACCTGTGTATATTTGTTCAATAATCATGTTTTCTGTTTTTGTGTTATTTTCAAATTTATAATTATTTTAAATTTCATTTAGTAACATTAGTTACAGAGCTTATTTTATAGTTGAAAATTAAAATTTAAAGAAGTTGTTCCGAAAAAAGGATATAGACAGTAAACATTTGTTTAAGTTATAAAAAAAAGCTGAAACAAAAAAAGTTTCAGCTTTTAGTCGGGGTGGCAGGATTCGAACCTGCGACCTTCACGCTTAAGCGTGACGCGATATCGTTCATATACCTTTTAGCACCACGTTTTTTAATTTTATTTTCTAGTGCGATTGCATTACTTTTAGAATTCAGAGAACTCTTAAATGTTATTTTCCAATCTTAAGCTTTGGCGGTAAACCCTTTGTGATTATAAAGGTGTTCTAGAAGCCTTTTTTCAACATTATTACTAGTATAACCCACGTAGTGTTTTTGAAGTTGTTCCGAAAAAAGGATATAGACAGTAAACATTTGTTTAAGGTATAAAAAAAGCTGAAACAAAAAAAGTTTCAGCTTTTAGTCGGGGTGGCAGGATTCGAACCTGCGACCTCCTCGTCCCAAACGAGGCGCGATGACCGGGCTACGCTACACCCCGAAAATATCGGATTGCAAACATACCATATTATTTCTATATTGTGAAATCTTTTTATTTTTAAAACAAGCGATATTATGAAGAATTTAAAAGTAGTTTTTGGTTTGGTTTTATTGAGTATTTGTCTGTTGAGTTTTATTAAAAAAAACAAATCAGTAAAACAACAAAATAAATCTTATGAGTTAATAGTTTCAGATCTAACAATTCCTTGGGGTTTTACATTTTTACCAGATAATTCAATGTTAATAACTGAGAAAGAGGGCAAATTAATTCATTTTATAAATGGAGAAAAAATAAATATTACAGGACTCCCAAAGATAAAAGAGCAAGGTCAAGGTGGTTTCATGGATATTGAATTACACCCAAATTATAAAAAAACGGGTTGGATTTATTTTACTTACGCATCAGAATCGGGAATGGGAAAAGGAGCCAACACAACTTTAATGCGTGCTAGGCTAAAGGATACTAGGTTAATCAATCAAGAAGTATTGTACAAAGCAAGTCCAAATACTAAAAGAGGTCAACACTTTGGGGCTCGAATTGCATTTGATAGAAAAGGATATTTGTATTTTTCTATCGGAGATCGGGGTAATAGAGATGAAAACCCTCAAGATATTACTAGAGATGGTGGAAAAATATACCGACTTTATGATGATGGAAGAATCCCGAAAGACAATCCATTTATAAATTCTAAAAATGCAAAAACGGCTATTTATAGTTTTGGGCATCGAAATCCACAAGGTATGGAGATCAATCCGTTTACAGGAGAAATTTGGTCTCATGAACACGGTCCAAGAGGTGGAGATGAAATTAATATTGTAAAAAAAGGAAAAAATTATGGTTGGCCAGAAGCCAGTTTTGGAATCAATTATATAGGAACAAAATTTACAGATAAAACCTCTATAAAAGGAATGGAAGACCCATTGCATCAATGGACACCATCAATAGCTCCTAGTGGAATGGCTTTTGTTAATTCGGATAAATATCCTGATTGGAAAGGAAATTTACTTGTAGGCTCATTAAAATTTAGGTACATTTCTTATTGTACTTTAAAAAATGGTAAAGTTGTGAAAGAAGAAAAGATACTAGAAAACCTTGGAAGAATTAGATCGATTGAGCAAGGAAATGATGGTTTTTTGTATGCAGGAATTGAGCAGTTAGGTATCGTAAAAATTCTTCCAAAGTAGTATTTAACAATAGTATTGATTTTCATTATAAAACTATTTTAATTTATCATTAATTTTTTTTAAATAATAATTTAAAAAAAATACATTTGCATACATAAAATTTAAAACAATGGCAGAAAGAATAAAATGTTTAATTATTGGTTCAGGACCAGCTGGTTATACGGCGGCAATTTATGCGGCAAGAGCAGATATGAAACCAGTAATGTATACAGGAATGCAAATGGGAGGTCAGTTAACTACAACTACAGAGGTTGATAATTACCCTGGATATCCAAACGGAACAGATGGAACTGCAATGATGAACGACTTACAAAAGCAAGCAGAGCGTTTTGGAACTGAAGTTCGTTTTGGTATGGTTACTAAAGTAGATTTAAGTGATAAAGTTGGCGGAATACATAAAATAATTGTTGATGAAGTTACTGAGATTGAAGCAGAAACAATTATTATTTCTACAGGTGCAACTGCAAAATATTTAGGACTTGAAAGCGAACAACGCTTAATGGGGGGAGGAGTTTCTGCATGTGCAACTTGTGATGGTTTTTTCTATAAAGGACAAGATGTTATTGTTGTTGGAGCAGGAGATACAGCGGCTGAAGAAGCTACTTATTTAGCAAATATTTGCAACAAAGTTACTATGTTGGTTAGGAAAGACACCATGAGAGCTTCAAAAGCAATGCAACACAGAGTAAATAAAACTAAAAATATAGAAGTATTATTTAATTCTGAGTTAGCTGAAGTATTAGGTGAGTCTGTTGTAGAAGGGGCTCGAATTGTAAATAACAAAACAAAAGAAAAACATGATATTGCAATTACAGGAGCGTTTATTGCAATAGGTCATAAACCAAATTCAGACTTGTTTAAAGGAGTTTTAGATATGGATGATGTTGGGTATTTAATTACCAAAGGAAAATCTTCAAAAACAAATTTACCAGGAGTTTTTGCTGCTGGAGACATTCAAGATAAAGAGTATAGACAAGCGGTTACTGCTGCAGGATCAGGCTGTATGGCTGCCTTAGATGCAGAACGCTATTTAGGTGCTTTAGAATAAATTAGTTTTTACTAGTTAAAAGAGAGGTTGCTGATGTAACCTCTTTTTTTTTGAATTAAAAAGACCGTTAGATTTCTCTAACGGTCTTTAACAAACAACTAAATTCTAAAACTTATAAAAAGTTAAAGAAACTTATTAAAGGCCAATTTAAGTCTATAAAATATTCTGACTAATATGATATACTACTTTAGTAAATTGGCCTTAATATTTTAAAAACAGTATTTATTTTCTGCTTTTACTTTCTCTGCAATTGTATTTCTTAATGCAATTACATTTGGATAATTTGTATACTTTGTAAATCGTTTTAATCCCATTAACATCATACGCTGCTCATCTCCTTCAGCAAAAGAAACGATACCTTCTTTAGCGCTTTTGTTGATAATCTCTACAGCATTGTATAGATATAATTGAGTCATGGCAATTTGTTCTTTTTGAGAATCTTCGCCAAAGCGTTTGGCATTTTTTTCTGTTCTTAAAAGTGCAGATTCAGCCATGTAAATTTCAATTAAAATATTAGATGCAGCAGTAAGCAATTGTTGATGCTCTTCTAATTCTGGTCCAAATTTTTGTAGTGCAGCTCCAGCAACCATTAAGAAAACTTTCTTTAGATTTTCTAAAATTTGTTTTTCTTCAGCAAATAGTTCAGAAAAATCTGGTGTATCAAAAGAAGGAATTCCCATAAGCTCTTCTTGCACTTTCATAGCAGGATTTAATAAATCTACATGCCCTTTCATGGCTTTTTTAACCAACATTCCAACAGATAACATTCTGTTAATTTCGTTTGTACCTTCATAAATACGAGCAATTCTTGCATCTCTCCAAGAAGATTCCATTGGTGTTTCTTCAGAAAAACCCATTCCTCCAAAAATTTGCAAACCTTCGTCAGCACAATTCTGAACATCTTCCGAAACAGCAACCTTTAAAATAGAACATTCAATTGCGTACTCTTCAACACCTTTTAACTCTGCTTCTTGATGCGAGTTTCCATCTGCCTCACGCATTGCAATTCTATCTTCAATGTTTTTTGCAGCTCTATATGATGCAGATTCACCAACATAAGCGTTTGTTGACATCTCTGCAATTTTAGATTTGATAGCACCAAATTCAGAAATTGATGTTTTAAATTGCTTACGTTCATTAGCATAATTTACAGCTATACTTGTAATTCTACGTTGCGAATCTAAGCAAGCAGCAGCTAGTTTAATGCGTCCAACATTTAAGGCATTCATGGCTATTTTAAACCCTTCACCACGACCCGCTAACATGTTTTCTATAGGAACTAAAGTATCGTTAAAAAATACTTGACGCGTTGAGGATGCTCTAATTCCTAATTTATGTTCTTCTTCACCAAGAGTAATACCATTTGGATTTTCACCATCATATTCTATGATAAAACCAGTAATGTTTTTATCGTCTTCAATACGTGCAAAAACAATCATCAAACTACAAAAACCGGCATTTGAAATCCACATTTTTTGCCCGTTAATTTTGTAGCTTTTTCCATCTTCAGATAAAGTGGCAGTAGTTTTTCCTGAATTAGCATCAGAACCTGCGCCAGGTTCTGTTAAACAGTAGGATCCAAACCATTCTCCAGAAGCCAGTTTAGGAACATATTTTTGTTTTTGTTCTTCTGTGCCGTACAAAGTAATTGGCAAGGTTCCAATTCCTGTATGTGCACCAAAAGCAGTGCTAAAAGACCCGGTTCCACTTGAAATATAATCACATGTTAACATGGTAGAAACAAATCCCATTCCCATTCCGCCATAAGCTTCAGGAACAGCTACTCCTAGAAATCCTAGTTCACCAGCTTTACGCATCACATCTTCTGTAAGTGCGTAATCTTTTGC
This sequence comes from Polaribacter sp., assembly GCA_029238315.1. Lineage (GTDB taxonomy): Bacteria > Bacteroidota > Bacteroidia > Flavobacteriales > Flavobacteriaceae > Polaribacter. The sequence goes on from JAQWGI010000017.1 coordinate 93,053, forward strand.
TTCAAACCTTGTTCTGTGCGGAATAATTTCACGATCATTAAATTCCATTACCGCTTCTTTCATCATAATTTGCTCTTCAGAAAAATCTTCTGGAGTAAATACATCTTCACAGTTTGTTTCTTTTACTAGAAACTGACCACCTCTTAATAAATCTTTATTTTCTGTACTCATAATTTATTTGATTTAAGAATCAAGAAGCTAGAATCAAGACTTTAAAGCTTTTAAGTCCAGATTGAAATCTTGAAATCATTTTTAATTTTATTGTTTCGAAGTAATTCATAATTACATGTCTTGCCTCTTTTAGTCTTTATTGTTATTTAAGAAACTCAAATACTCCAGCTGCACCTTGTCCTGTTCCTACACACATAGTTACCATTCCGTATTTTCCAGACATGTTCCTTTTACGCATTTCATCAAATAATTGCACAGACAATTTAGCACCTGTACAACCTAAAGGATGCCCAAGAGCAATAGCACCTCCGTTTACATTTACGATCTCTTGATTTAAATCTAACTCACGCATAACTGCTAAAGATTGAGACGCAAACGCCTCGTTTAATTCAATTAATTCAATATCTTTTTGTTGCAATCCTGCTTGTTTTAGAACCTTTGGAATCGCGGCAACTGGCCCAATTCCCATAATTCTAGGCTCTACGCCTGCTGCTGCATAGTTAACCAATCTAGCAATAGGCTCAAGATTTAACTCTTTTACCATTGCCTCGCTCATTATTAAAACAAAAGCAGCTCCGTCACTCATTTGTGATGAGTTTCCAGCGGTTACACTTCCGCCTTGTGCAAAAACTGCTCTTAATTTACCTAATGCTTCTTTGTTAGTTCCTGCTCTTGGTCCTTCATCTTTAGTAACTGTATATGTTTTTGTTGCTTTCTTTCCGTTAGCATCAATATAGGTTTGAGCTACTTTTATGGGTACAATTTGATCTTGAAAACGATTTTCAGCTTGTGCTTTTAAGGCTTTCATATGCGAGTTGTATGCAAACTCGTCTTGGTCTTCTCTTGAAACATTAAACTGATTTGCAACAGCTTCAGCTGTGTTTCCCATTCCCCAATAATATTCTTCACGACCAGAATTTACCAAATCGTAGTTTAGTTCTGGTTTAAAGCCTGTCATTGGTACTGCACTCATACTTTCTGCACCACCGGCAATAATACAATCTGCCATTCCGGCTTGAATTTTAGCAGCTGCCATTCCAATTGTTTCCAATCCAGAAGAGCAAAAACGGTTAACGGTAACTCCAGGGACATCAACAATATCTAATCCCATTAAAGAAATTAGGCGTCCCATGTTTAATCCTTGGGATCCCTCTGGCATTGCGTTACCAACAATTACATCATCAATACGTTTTTTGTCAAAGTTTGGTAATTCTTCCATCATGTATTTGATGGTTTCTGCTGCCAACTCATCAGATCTTTTAAAGCGAAATACTCCTTTTGGAGCTTTCCCAACTGCAGTTCTGTATGCTTTTACTATATATGCTGTTTTCATTTTTTTTAGCTTTTGGCTAATCGCTTTTGGCTTTTAGCAATTCGTATTATTTATTTTCCAATAGCTAACCGCTATAGGCTAATAGCTCGAGTAACTTTAGTTACGAAGCGGTTTTCCTGTTTTTAACATGTGCTGAATTCTTTCTAAGGTTTTACGCTCTGTACATAAACTTAAGAAGGCTTCACGTTCTATGTCTAATAAATACTGCTCAGATACTTTGGTTGGTTCAGATAAATCTCCACCCGCCATTACGTATGCTAACTTATTTGCTATTTTCTGGTCGTGCTCAGAGATGTATTTACTTGCTTCCATAGAATCGGTTCCAACTAAGAACATACCTAAAGCTTGTTTTCCTAGAACTAAAACATCCTTACGTTTAACGGGTTGTGTATATCCTGCATCTGCTAATAACAATGCATGTTTTTTAGCTTCTGCAATTTGTCTGTCTTTATTAACAACTACGATATCTTTACCTTTTTGTAAAATTCCTAAATCAAAAGCTTCATATGCAGAGGTAGCTACTTTAGCCATTCCAATCGTTAAGAAATGTTCTTGCAATACATTTAATTGCACATCTCCTTTGTGAAATAGATCAGATGCTCTCAAGGCCATTTCTTTAGAACCACCACCACCAGGAATCACACCAACACCAAATTCTACCAAACCAATATAGGTTTCTGCAGCTGCAACCACCTTATCTGCATGCATAGATAATTCACATCCACCACCTAATGCCATTCCGTGTGGAGCTGCAATCGTTGGGATAGATGAATAACGCATGCGCATCATGGTGTCTTGAAAATATTTGATAGCCATGTTTAGCTCATCATATTCTTGTTCAACAGCCATCATAAAAATCATTCCAATGTTTGCTCCAACAGAGAAATTTGGTGCTTGATTTCCGATAACTAATCCTTGGAAATCTTTCTCGGCTAAATCTACCGCTTTATTAATTCCAGCTAAAACATCACCACCAATGGTGTTCATTTTAGATTGGAATTCACAATTGATAATACCGTTTCCTAAGTCTTCAATAACAACTCCTGAGTTTTTCCAAACTTCGTTTGATTTTCTAATATTATCTAGAATGATAAACGAATCTTGACCAGGTTTTTTAGTTTGTGTTTTAGCAGGGATATCATAATAAAAAGTTGCACCTTCTTTAACAGAATAAAAAGAAGTAGAACCATTTGCTAACATTTCTGTTACCCAAGCAGCAGGTTTTTTTCCTTCTGCTTTCATAATTTCGATTCCTTTTGCTACACCAACAGCATCCCAAATCTCGAAAGGACCATTTTCCCAACCAAATCCTGCTTTCATGGCATCATCAATTCTGTACACTTCGTCAGAAATTTCCGGAATTCTATTCGAAACATATTCAAACATGGCAGCGAAATTCTTTCTGTAGAATTCACCTGCTTTGTCTTTTCCACCAACTAATACTTTAAAACGATCAATTGGTTTGTCAATAGTTTTTGTCAATTCTAACGTTGCAAACTTTGCGCTTTTTTTAGAACGATACTCTAAGGTGTCTAAATCTAAAGTTAGAATTTCTTTTCTTCCATCTGCATTTACAAATTTTTTATAAAAACCTTGTCCAGTTTTGCTACCCAACCATTTGTTTTCCATCATTTTATTGATGAAATCAGGAAGTTTAAACAATTCATGTGCTTCGTCTTCTGGACAGTTTTCGTAAATTCCGTTTGCTACATGTACCAATGTGTCTAATCCAACAACATCTACAGTTCTAAAAGTAGCAGATTTTGGACGACCAATAACTGGCCCAGTTAATTTATCTACTTCCTCAACCGTTAACCCTAATTCTTTTACTTGATGAAATAAAGATTGAATTCCGAATATTCCAATTCTATTTCCAATAAAAGCAGGTGTGTCTTTTGCTAGCACAGAAGTTTTGCCTAAAAATTTTTCTCCGTAAGACATTAAGAAATCTGTAACTTCTGGTATGCAATTTGGACCCGGAACTACTTCAAAGAGTTTTAAATATCTAGGTGGATTGAAAAAGTGAGTAACAGCAAAATGCTTTTGAAAATCTTCACTACGCCCTTCATTCATAAAATTGATAGGAATACCCGAGGTATTTGAAGAAATAATAGTTCCTGGAGTTCTGTGCCTTTCAATCTTTTCAAAAACTTGTTGTTTAATATCTAGGCGTTCAACCACAACCTCCATTACCCAATCTACATCTTTAATTAAATGCAAATCGTCATCAATATTTCCTGTAGTAATTCTATCCGCAAATTTTTGAGAATAAATAGGTGATGGTTTTGATTTTAAAGAAGCAGTTAACGCATCATTTACCAATCTGTTTCTAACAACTTTGTCTTCTAGTGAAAGACCTTTTGCTTTTTCTTTGTCGTTTAATTCTCTAGGAACAATATCCAACAAAAGCACTTCTACACCAATATTGGCAAAATGACAAGCAATTCCGCTTCCCATAATTCCAGAACCAATAATAGCTATTTTTTTAATTCTTCTAGTCATTTGTGTAATTTATAAAGCTTTCTTTTTTTGATTTTTTATAAATCATTTTGTCAGCTATTAATTTATTTATGGTTGCTGTTACTTTAAAGAAGTTTTCTAGTTCTTCTTCGGTAACATTTTCTCTTATAACATTATTAAACTGATAGACCGATGTTTTAGAAACTTCTCTCATTTCTTTTCCGTATTCAGTTAGTTTTATTAAAACACCTCGCCCGTCATCCGGATTTTTTTCTCTAGAAATTGCTCCATTATCTTCCATGTTTTTTAATATTCTAGAAAGACTGGTTGGTTCCATACCCATTAGAGGGCCTAATGCGGTAGAGGGTGTTCCGTTTTCATAATCAATATTTAACAATACAAAGGCAGTAGACATAGTACTGTTGTGCTTTGCAGCTTGCTCATTATATAGCTTAGCAACTGCTTGCCAAGTTGCTCTTAATTGATGATCTATAGAAAAATTTTTGTCCATAAATACAAATGTATAAAAAAATTGTTATGCACGCATAGTAAATCAGTAAAAAATTATGCATGCATAGTAAATTATTTATTAAGTAATTAATTTTTAGCAATTTATATGTTTTAGGCATCTGTGTTTACTCTGTTAAAGTTTATGTCAAAATGCTGTTTTGACATAACAAGAGGTGATAAGTATGCTGTTTTTTTTGTTTCAGAACATATATTTGCCTGTTTGTATTTAAAAATAAATCCCCCAATGAAAAATTATTTTTTACGTAGTTTATTTTTATTTTTTTGTATTTTATCTATAAATTCACAAGAATTTACAGTAGGTGATTATGACTTTAAAATTTTAAATACTGATGAGGCTAAAGCACCAATTAAAGGTTATACAAGGAATGCTAAAGATTCCGGCATTACACCCAGCTTTAACTCAGAATTTTACACAACTTCATTCACTTCGGCAAACTCAGTTGTTTCGGCCCAACAATCAGGGGCTATCAAAAAAAGCCCAACCGTAAGCGGAAATCTAACCAGTTTTAACTCAACCAAAGATTTGAGAGACGACAAGTTCATTCACTTAGAACTCAATACGAATATAGCAGGTACTAATTATGGTAACTTTACTGATGGTGCTGCTCTTTCTTTTAACGTTAATAATCCACCAGTGTTTACTTCTAGTCCGGTCACAACGGTAAATGACAATTCGACCTATACTTATGTAATTTCTGTAAACGATATTGAAGGCCATGAGGTAACTGTAACCAGTGCAAACTTACCAAGTTGGTTGTCTCTTAGCAATGAGGTGCAAGTAAGCACCTTGGCAGGATCAAGCTTTGGTTTTGCTAATGGCATGGGTGCTGACACTAAATTTAATAATCCCTCAGGCGTAGCAGTAGATGCCTCAGGCAATGTCTATGTAGCCGATACTTTTAATCATAGAATTCGAAAAATCACTCCAGAAGGAGTAGTCAGCACTTTAGCAGGATCAAGCCAAGGTTTTGCTGATGGTACAGGTGCTACTGCTAAATTTCAATTTCCTTATGGCTTAGCAGTAGATGCTTCAGGCAATGTCTATGTGGGTGATACTTATCATCATCAAATCCGAAAAATCACTCCAGAAGGAGTGGTCAGCACTTTAGCAGGATCAAGCCAAGGTTTTGCCAATGGCACTGGTACTGCTGCTAAATTTCAATATCCAAATGGTTTAGCAGTTGATGCCTCAGGCAATGTCTATGTAGCCGATACTTTTAATCATAGAATCCGAAAAATCACTCCAGAAGGAGTGGTCAGTACTTTGGCAGGATCAAGCAAAGGTTTTGCGGATGCTACAGGTACTGCTGCTAAATTTTACAATCCTTTTGGAGTATCAGTAGATGCCTCAGGCAATGTCTATGTAGCTGATACTTATAATCATAGAATCCGAAAAATCACTCCAGAAGGGGTGGTCAGCACTTTCGCTGGATCAAGCTTTGGTTTTGCTGATGGTCAAGGTACTGCTGCTAAATTTAACTACCCTTTTGGTGTATCAGTAGATGCCTTAGGCAATGTCTATGTAGCAGATACAAAAAATCAAAAAATCCGAAAAATCAACCGTAAAATTCTACTCAGTGGTGATGCCACTGGTCAGGTAGCAGGAGATTATACCATAACGTTGACCGCCAATGATGGAAATGGAGGTACCGTTGATCAAGCATTTACAATTACGGTAGTTGATGTTACTGTCCCGGTATTTACTTCTTCGAAGACAACTACATTTGCCGAGAATGGTACGGGCATCGCATATACTGCAGCAGCTACTGATGCGAATACCATAAACTATAGTTTAGGCACGGGCAATGATGAGTCACTTTTTAGCATTACAGCAGCAGGAGCAGTAAGCTTTAATACACCACCCAATTTTGAAGTGCCAGTAGGCAGCAATGCAAACAATACCTATTTAATCGAAGTTATTGCCAGTGATGGTGTCAATCAGGTGAGTGAAACAGTAACGATAACCGTTACCGATGTTAATGAACCACCAGCGTTTACTTCTAGTCCGGTCACAACAGTGAATGACAATTCAACTTATACTTATGCAATTGCTGCAAGCGATATTAATGGTAACCAGGTAACTGTAACCAGTGCAAACTTACCAAGTTGGTTGTCTCTTAGCAATGAGGGGCAAGTTCGCACCTTGGCAGGATCAAGCAAGAGTTTTGCTGATGGTACAGGTGCTGCTGCCAAATTTAATAATCCCTCAGGCGTAGCAGTAGATGCCTCAGGAAATGTCTATGTAGCTGATTTGGATAATAATAAAATCCGAAAAATCACTCCAGAAGGAGCTGTTAGTACCTTGGCAGGATCAATCAAAGGTTATGGGGATGGTCCGGGTGCTGATGCTAAATTTCAATATCCAAACGGTATAGCAGTTGATGCCTCAGGAAATGTCTATGTAGCTGATACTTTTAATCATAGAATCCGAAAAATCACTCCAGAAGGAGTGGTCAGTACTTTGGCAGGATCAAGCTATGGTTTTGCTGATGGTACAGGTGCTGCTGCCAAATTTGATAATCCCGTAGGCGTAGCAGTAGATGCTTCAGGTTATGTCTATGTAGCTGACATGGATAATAATAGAATCCGAAAAATCACTCCAGAAGGAGTTGTCAGTACATTGGCAGGATCAAGCCTAGGTTTTGCCAATGGTACAGGTACTGCTGCTAAATTTTTTCATCCCCGAGATGTAGCAGTTGATAACTCAGGCAATGTCTATGTAGCTGATACTTATAATGGTAGAATCCGAAAAATCACTCCAGAAGGAGTGGTGAGTACTTTGGCAGGATCAAGACAAGGTTTTGCCGATGGTACAGGTGCTGCTGCTCAATTTAACTACCCCCGAGGTGTAGCGGTAGACGCCTCAGGCAATGTCTATGCAGCAGATAGTAATAATCATAGAATCCGAAAGATTAGCCCTGTATTTGTGCTCAATGGTGATGCCACTGGTCAGGTAGCAGGAGATTATACCATAACGTTGACCGCCAATGATGGAAATGGAGGTACCGTTGATCAAGCATTTACAATTACGATAGTTGATGTTACTACCCCGTTATTTACTTCTTCGACGACAACTACATTTGCCGAGAATGGTGTGGGCATCGCATATACTGCAGCAGCTACTGATGCGAATCCCATAAACTATAGTCTAGGCACGGGCAATGATGAGTCACTTTTTAGTATTACAGCAGCAGGTGCAGTAAGCTTTAATACACCACCCAATTTTGAAGTGCCAGTAGACAGCAATGCAAACAATACGTATTTAATCGAAGTTATTGCCAGTGATGGTGTCAATCAGGCGAGTGAAACAGTAACGATAACCGTTACCGATGTTAATGAAATATTATTGGTTGCACAAAGGCCAACAGCCAATGCCATAGGTATTATTAAAGACACAAACATTACGCTGACTTTTGATTTTGAGCTAGACCAAGCTACCTTTACTACTACCAATGCCGTGGTCCGTGGTCAACAATCAGGTTCTATTGCGGGAAGTTGGAGTGTTTCCGGAATGACGGCAAGCTTTAATCCTTCAGAAGATTTAGTAGATGGTGAAGTTATTCATGTAGCGCTAAATACAAATATAGCTAGTACTAATGGGGCGGTACTTGCATCAAAGGAAGCCTTTTCTTTTACGGTAGCTGAAGCGCCTCTTTTAAAAACAAGTCATTGGTATGGTGTTACGGCTTCCGAAGCTATTGATTGGCGTTCAATAACTTATGGAAATGATCGTTTTGTAGCAGTAGCCTTAGACGGTACTAATCAAGTAATGCACTCAGTTGATGGTGAAACTTGGTCAAGTTCAAATGCTGCTGAAACTAATAGATGGCAATCCATAACTTACGGTAACGGACGCTTTTTAGCTGTTTCAAGAACTGGAGTCAAACGTGTTATGTACTCAGATAATGGAGCAAACTGGTCTTCTGTAGAAACAACTGAGCTAAATTCTTGGCATTCTGTAGTTTACGGTAATGGTCGTTTTGTTGCTGTATCTTACGATGGTACAAATAGAGTAATGTACTCAGATGATAATGGGTTAAGTTGGAAAGCTTCAACGGGAGTTCTTCAAAATGAATGGCGATCAGTGACTTATGGAAATGGACGCTTTGTAGCAGTGGCTTCAAACGGTAATAATAGAGTTATGTATTCCGATGATGGACAAATATGGACGGCAACCAATGTTGAGGGATCTAATTCTTGGTTTTCGATAACCTATGGTAATGGTAAATATGTTGCTGTTTCTTTAGATGGTCGTATTATGTATTCCTCTGATGGAATGAATTGGGCGCAAGTAGCTAGTCCAGAAACAAATGAATGGCGTTCGGTTACTTATGGTAATGGTCGTTTTGTAGCAGTGGCTTCCAGTGGAAACAATAAGGTAATGTATTCTGATGATGGAGTATCTTGGAATTTAACACCTGCGACCGAGGATAATAAGTGGTTATCCGTAACCTACGGTAAAGGCCGTTTTGTAGCGGTCTCTCAAGATGGAGAGCAAAGAGTAATGATTACTAAGAACTCACTACAAATTACTACCTCTAATGCTACTAAAACCTTTGATGGAACTCCACTAACAACTAGTAACTATACTATTACAGCAGGTTTGCTTAAAGAAGGGCATAGCATTACCGGTATTACTATGACAAGTACTATTACCAATGCAGGTATTATTGCTAACACAGCCAGTGCTGTAGTAATTAAAGATGAAGCAGATAATGATGTGACTAGTAACTATGATATTTCATATGTAAATGGCATACTTAAGGTAATAAAAGCTGACTTAATTATTACAGCGGACGCAAAGACTAAGTTTTATGGAGAAGAAGATCCAGAATTAACCTATACTTTATCAGAAGACTTACTAAATGAAGATACCTTAACAGGAGGCTTAACAAGAGCATCTGGTGAAGAAGTTAATACTTACGCAATACAGAGTACATTGTCTCACCCAGATTATGAGATTACATTTGTTACTGCAGACTTTACCATTACAAAAAAAGAAATAACTGTAACTGCCGATTCAAAATTAGTTACTTATGGAGACGAGCAAGTAGCTTTAACCTATACGCTTAGTGATGATTTAGTGGGGTCGGATAAATTATTTGGAAAACTTTCGGTAAATACTGGAGGTACAGTAGGTACTTATTCTATTACTTCTACCTTATCTCATCCCTCGTATATTACACGATATGTGGGTGCAGATTATGTAATACAAAAAAAGAAGATTACCATAACTGCAGATGTAAAAAATGTTTCTTACGGAGATAATGAGGTTGATTTAACTTACACTACAAGTCCTGCAATTGTAGCTGGAGATTCATTTACAGGAGCTCTAACCAAAGAAGAAGGAGACAAGATAGGTACCTATGATATTACTTCTACGCTAGCCAATGCCAATTACAACATAACCTTTATAGGTGTAAATAAATATATTATTGGAAAAAAAAGGATAACTATTATAGCCGATAATGTTGTAAAACTAAAAAGTACAGATGACCCTGAATTGACTTATACACTAACTCCAGGTTTATTAGGAGATGATGTGCTCTCTGGAAGTTTGTCTAGAGAAGCTGGAGAAGAAATAGGTGATTACGCAATAAGTTCTTCATTAGCGAATGATAAATATGATATTACATTTGAGGCAGGTACATTTTCTATTGTTCCAGTCGAATATTTTTCTGCAGAGGATGGATTTAATTATAAAGTTATTTCTGCGGTAGCACCTTATACAGTAAAAGTTGTAGGTTGTGATTTAATTGATAGTGAAATAGTAATTCCAAATACGGTAGATTACTTGTCTAAAACGTATACTGTAAGTGCTATTGGTGGAGATGCGTTTTCTAACAAAATACAGATAAATGAACCTTTAACATCAATAACTTTACCAAATTCCTTAAAAGAAATAGAAATGAATGCTTTTGAAGGCCATTCTTTAACTGCTATTAATTTTCCAGAGAGTTTAGTATCTATAGGGAATGCTGCATTTAAAGGTAATGGTTTAACAAGTATCTCCCTACCCAATGGTCTTCGTAGTATAGGAGACAATGCTTTTGAAAACAATGAGATTACTAGTTTAAATTTACCAGAGAGTTTAGAATTTATAGGTACTGAATCTTTTCAAAACAACAACATATCAACAGTAGTATTTCCAGATAAGATTTCTCAAATAAGTTTTGCAAGCTTTAAAGGTAACCCAATAACAAGCCTTACGCTGCCTTCTGAGTTAAGATCTATTGGAGAATACGCGTTTTCAGGCAATGAGTTAACAGCGTTAACATTGCCAAAATTTCTAGATCATGTAGGGGCTTATGCATTTTTAGGAAACAAGTTAAAATATCTAAAATTTCATAACGAACATTTCAATGTAAATGAATATGCATTTAAACAGAATGCTAATTATTTTGAATACATCATTATTGATACACCTAGATTATTAGATTTTCAGCCATTGGGAGGTGTAGAGTATTCGGTTTTTGGTACGAACAAAAGTATTCGAGTAATTGTACCTTTAGCACAATTAGAGGAGTATAAAAACCATCCTTATTGGAAAGATTATCAACTAGAAACGTTGCCTGAAATTACTTTATCAGATGAAACGGTAACTTATGGTACTGCTTTAGAGTTTGCAACAAATAATCAAGACCAGGTAACTTCTGATAGTCATTTACCAGGAAGTTTTGTGTACGAAATTCAAAAAGGAGGTACAGGAGATGCTAAATTGTCTGGACCTAATAAAAATGTTTTTACCCCAACAAAAGCAGGAAATGTTATTGTGAAAGCAATATTTACAGAAGCCAATGGATATTATACCATTGAACAAACCAAAACGGTTACTATTGGTAAAAAAGAAGTAAAAATAACGGCAGATACTTTAAGCAAGACCTACAGAGAAGAAGATCCAGCTTTAAGGTATACCCCAGAAGGACTCATAGGTTCAGACATATTTGAGGGTAGTCTATATAGAGCTCCAGGTGAAGGAGTTGGTACTTATAAGATTTTAAGCAATTTATCAAATCCTAATTATGAAATTCAATTAGTAGAAAGTTTATTTACAATTACAAAAAGAGCCATAACCATAGAATGTATTGCTGATTCGAAGATATATGGAGAAAATGATCCTGTATTTAAGTATGGCTTTATTTCGGATTTTCATTTTTTAGAAGATGAAAAGATTCCAACAACACTTACTAGAGCACCGGGTGAAAATGTAGGAGCATATGAATTTAGTTTGGATATAAACTCTGATAATTATGAGGTATCGATAATAAATAATTTTGATATTACTCCAAAGACAATTATGGTTACAGCTGATACTACCACTAAAGTATACGGAACAGCTGACCCAGCTTTGACATACTCATTAGACTCAGCTCTATTAGGAAATGATATACTTACTGGAAGCCTAAAAAGAATAGGAGGAGAGTTGGTTGGAGCATACTCAATAGTTTCATCTTTATCAAATGATAATTATACCCTTATATTAAATCCAGTAAATTTTGTTATCACCAAGAAACCAATTACAGTAACAGCAGATCTGAAGACAAAAGTCTACGGCGCAGCTGATCCAGAATTAACGTCTACTTTATCCGAAGAATTGATAGGTACTGATATTTTATCAGGAGGTTTAACAAGAACAGCAGGAGAAGATGTTGGAGTTTATGAGATTGTTAGTGATTTTGAAAATACAAACTATGCATTGACATTTGTATCTAATACTTTTACCATCACACAAGCAAGTCAAACGATCACTTTTGAAACCTTGAGTACTGTTAATTATGGAGATGCAAGCTTTAGGTTAAAAGCAACAGCTTCCTCAGGTTTACCGATTTCTTATTCGAGTTCAAATACAGCAATTGCAACAATTTCAGGCAATGAATTAACGATTGTTGGAGGAGGTACAGTAACAATTACAGCAAGTCAAAACGGCACCAATAACTATAAGTCTGCCACGCCAGTTTCACAAGATTTAATAGTTGGTACGTTAAGCGTTTCAGACAACACCTTTGCTTCTAGTAGTGTGTTGTTGTATCCGAACCCATCAAAAGATGTATTAGAAATACAGTTTGAGTTTGCGTCAGCAGCTGTAAAGATTTTTGATACCCAAGGGAAGTTGATAAAACAAATAAATAATTACAGTTCAGCAAGTCCCATAGCAATACAAGCATTAAAACCAGGTGTTTATTTAGTAAAAATTGTCAAAGACAATGCAATGGTAACCAAGCGTTTTGTGAAGATTGAGTAGTGGTTGTAACGGCAGTTTTCGTTACAAGTTTATAATTACGTTTAAAGATGTTATTTTTTTATTGTCATTGCTCATTTGGCAGAGAATGTGTAAAAATTTTATTCAACAAAATAATCAGGTGTGCTATACAAAGCAGCATAGGATTTGGGAGTGTGGTTTGTTAGCGTTTTAAACGCTCTGTAAAAAGTATTCGAAGAATTAAAGCCACATTCTTTTGTTAAAGCTTCAATGGAATAACTGTTTAGGTACCCTTTTTTGATTAGTTCTTTGGCATAGCGAATTTTAATTTTATGAATCCAGCTATTAAAACTAGAATTGTCTAAATTGATGAGTTTAGAAAGCTCGTTTTTAGAGAGATTTATATTTTTTGAAATACCAGATAAATTATTTTCTTTACCTAAAAAGAAACGTTTTTCATATACCAAATCAGAAATTTGATGAAGTTCTATTAATGCAACTTTTTTTTCTTGAGTGGTTTCATTTGGAATAAAATACTTTAGTTTGTCTAATGTTTTCTGATTCCAGAATAAATAAATACTTAACATAAAAAAGAAACCAGTAGTAAAAACAATGGATATATTTTCGTAAAACTCATTACCTAATTCTGGAAAAAAAGAAACAGAAGTAGCTACGGTAATTAATAAGCTAGTAAAGAAAACTGTTTGTAAGCGTATAAAATTTATGCCCCATTTGTAAAGTGTTATTTCTTTGTCTTTTAGTAGTTTAGCTTTTGAAGATTTTATTAGTATCCATTGAAGTGTAATGTAAATAATTGGATGTATTAACCTTCCAATGGAGTTAAAGACCTCAGGAATGATACCCACATTATCTATATGTGTTCTATTAAAATCTGCCAATACCAAATCGATATATATACGCTTCGTTTCAAAACCTTGAAGATAAAAAGGAGTATAGCTTATTAAAAAAACAAAAAATGGTATAAGATGTGCTGCATCAGAGTATTTAAATTTAAGACTTTTAGAAATTAAAAAACGAATATGAAAATAAGCCGCAGGTGCAATTAAATATGTTATTGGTGCAGTTGTTTTGTAAAGAAATGCGAATTCTTTTATGAACTCATATTTTATAATTAAATAAAAGCTAAAACAAAGTGCATTAATTGCAAAGTATGCAGCTAAGGTTTTTATATGTAAAACAAAATATTTTGGAGATAACTTAAACCATAAGAAAAAGCCTACAAAAAAAGAAAATGTGATGCAGATAAGATAAACTAAATCATATATCATTTTAAGATACTCTTTGGGGGTTTATAATTACAGTATGTTCTTTTTTGAATTTTTATCAAAAAAATATTGATCGTACAAAGATATATAATATTAAGATGTTTTCAATAACAGGTAAAATTGTTTTTTGTACGCTTTTTTAAAGCTGGTTAGTTTATTTTATGCTTCGAATCTTAAATCTTTCAATCTGTTTCGCTAAGTTTGTTTTTCTTAAAAGAAAGTAATTTCTTTTTTAAAATAACTACATGAGCAACTTGTTAGAAATAAAAAATGTCACCAAAAACTACGGAGATTTTAGAGCATTAAATAATGTGTCTTTAACAATTCCAAAAGGAAGTGTTTTTGGATTATTAGGTCCAAATGGAGCTGGAAAAACCTCATTAATTAGAATTATCAATCAGATTACTTTACCAGATAGTGGAGAAATTTTTTTAGATGGTAGGCCCTTGCAGCCAAATGATGTAGCGCATATAGGTTATTTACCAGAAGAACGTGGTTTGTATAAAAGCATGAAGGTTGGAGCACAGGCTTTGTATTTAGCGCAATTAAAAGGCTTGTCTAAAGGTGAAGCTAAGAAACGCTTAAAATATTGGTTTGATAAATTTGATATTGCTGCTTGGTGGGATAAAAAAATAGAAGAGCTTTCTAAAGGGATGGCCCAAAAAGTTCAATTTATTGTCACAGTTTTACACCAGCCTAAATTATTAATTTTTGACGAGCCTTTTTCTGGTTTTGACCCTATAAATGCTCAATTAATAGCCAAAGAAATATTACAATTGCGAGAAGAAGGTGCTACCATTATTTTCTCTACACATAGAATGGAGTCTGTTGAAGAAATGTGTGATTATATTGCTTTAATTGATAAATCAAATAAAATTATTGACGGAAAATTAGATGATATTAAACGTCAATTTAGAACCAATACATTTCAGATCGGCGTTCAAACAAAAGATCCTAAACTGATAGCGCTTGCTTTAAAAGAAAAGTATGAGGTTTTACCAACAGATTTTAAAATGTTGAGTGATGGTTTTACGGCAAATGTAAAAATTTCAAAGACAGAATCGCCAAACAACTTATTATCGCTATTAACTCAATATGGAGATGTTCAGCATTTTCTAGAACTAGTACCAAGCGCCAACGAAATATTTATTGAAGCAGTAAACAAAAATAGCTAAGTAATGAGAAAATTAAAATTAATTATTAGAAGAGAGTTCTTAGCGAAAGTGAAAAATAAATCATTTATAATGATGACCTTCTTGAGTCCGCTATTAATGGTTAGTATTGGTTTTTTAGTGTTTTTTTTGAGTAAAAAAAACGATGAAAAAATAAAAAAAGTAGCTTATGTAGACGAATCTAAATTGTTTACAAAAACAGATTTTAAAGATGCTAAATCGTATCATTTTGAGGATTTTACTTTATTAGGAATTAAAGAGGCCAAACGTAAAGTTGAAGATGGCGATTATGACGGTGTTGTTTATATACCAGAGAATAAAGGTCTAGAAGAATTAGCAAAATCAATAACTTTTTACTCAAAAGAATCGCCAAATAATTCTTTAATAGAAAGGTTGGAGAATACGATTGAACTTAAATTTAAAAATTTAAAACTAACTAGTTTTGGTATTGATTTAAATCAAATAGAAGCATCAAAAATTGTAACAGAAATTAAAATGTATAATTTTTCTGGTGAAAAATCTTCTAAATTAATCAATTGGTTAAAGATAGGGGTAGGCGGCATTGCTGGTTATTTGTTAATGATGTTTGTTATTATTTATGGCTCTTCGGTAATGCGAAGTGTCATCGAAGAAAAGACAACTAGAATTATAGAAGTCATTGTATCTTCAGTAAAGCCTTTTCAATTAATGTTAGGAAAGATTATAGGAAATGCAACAGCGGGTTTGTTACAGTTTTTTATTTGGGGAATTCTTCTACTAATTATTAGTATGATTGCTTCGTCTGTTTTTGGCGTTAGTATGTCGGAAGTACAAACTGCAAAAATAAATCCAGCACAACTAGATGCTATCAGTAAAGAAGCTTCAGCAGATAAAGTACAGCTGTTGATTCAAGAAATTTTTAGATTGCCATTGGTAACGTTATTTATATTATTTATTTTTTATTTTCTTGGAGGTTATTTTTTATACAGTGCTCTTTTTGCAGCTGTTGGTGCAGCTGTAGATAGCGAAACAGATACACAACAGTTTATGTTGCCAATAATGCTGCCTTTAATTTTAGGGGTTTATGTGGGTTTTGCAACTGTAATTTCAGATCCGCATGGTACAATTCCCACCATATTTTCTATGATTCCTTTTACAAGCCCGATTGTAATGTTAATGCGTGTTCCTTTTGGAGTACCTTGGTATGAAATTGCTATTTCTA
Organism: Polaribacter sp.; assembly: GCA_029238315.1. Classification (GTDB taxonomy): domain Bacteria; phylum Bacteroidota; class Bacteroidia; order Flavobacteriales; family Flavobacteriaceae; genus Polaribacter. Next base: position 109,407 of record JAQWGI010000017.1, read on the forward strand.
TGGCACTATTATTGTTTACCTTTGTTTTCATGGTTTGGATGGCTGCCAAAATTTACCGAGTTGGTATATTAATGTACGGGAAAAAACCAGGTTATAAAGATTTGTATAAATGGTTAAAATATAAAGGTTAAAATCTACTTTTAAAAGATGAAAAAAATAATCGATTTTTTAAATTATCAAATTCGTTTTAGCGAAGAAATTCACATAAGCGTAAAAGCTATTTTAGTAGCCCTTTTGGCAATTCTAATTTCTTCGTTTTTATTAAAATTGATGCGAAGAATTATTACAAAAAAACTACCAGATAACGATAAGGCAAAATTTGTTTCTGTTTTTAGTTATCTAAAATGGATCATTTATTTAATCATTTTTTTACTTGCAATGCACAATGCAGGTGTAAATGTAACAGCAATATTTGCAGCTTCAGCAGCACTTTTAATTGGTGTTGGTTTGGCCTTGCAAACGTTGTTTCAAGATATTTTTTCAGGAATTTTTATTTTGATCGATCAATCTGTTCATGTTGGCGATATTATTGAGTTAGAAGGGAAAATTGGAAGGGTTGAAGAAATAAATTTAAGAACAACAAGGGCTGTAACGGTTGATAATAAAGTGTTGGTAATTCCGAATCATTTGTACTTAACCAATAGTTTGTACAATTGGACGGAGAACGGCGTTGAAACACGAGAAGGAATAAATGTAGGTGTTGCTTACGGTAGTGATGTAAAACTTGTAGAGAAGTTATTATTGGATGCCGCCAAAACACATTCTGCTGTTTTAAAAGAACCAGCGCCCAGAGTGTTGTTTACTAATTTTGGAGAAAGTTCTTTAGATTTTAGAGTAACATTTACCATCAATAATAGCTTTGAAGTTCGTTTTGTTCAGAGTGATATTCGTTTTGAAATTGATAAACTATTTAGAGAAAATAATATTCAGATTCCTTTTCCTCAAAGAGATGTACACCTATTTGAGAGAAAATAGAAGTAGAGACTAAAAGTATAATTAAATAGTTTTAGAGGAATTGATTTTTTAAAACTAAGACACCAGAAAAATATGCCAAAAATTTTAATCATAGAAGACGAAGCTGCAATACGAAGAGTTCTTAAAAAAATTATATCTGAAGAAAGTGAAACCTATCATGTAGATGAAGCAGAAGATGGTTTGCAGGGTATTGAAATGATTATGAACACAGATTATGATTTGGTTTTTTGTGATATAAAAATGCCAAAAATGGATGGTGAAGAAGTGTTAGAAAAAGCAAAAAAAATTAAACCAGAAATTCCTGTAGTAATGATTTCTGGACATGGAGATTTAGAAACTGCTGTAAACACGATGCGTTTAGGTGCATTTGATTATATTTCTAAACCACCAGACCTAAATCGCTTGTTAAATACAGTTCGAAATGCTTTGGATAAAAAAGAATTGGTTGTTGAAAATAAGCGATTGAAAAAGAAAGTGAGTAAAGGCTATCAAATGATCGGCGAAAGTGAAGCTGTTTCTCACATTAAAAATATCATAGAAAAAGTAGCCGCTACTGATGCAAGAGTTCTAATTACCGGTCCTAACGGAACTGGTAAAGAGTTGGTTGCGCATTGGTTGCATGAAAAATCTGATCGCACAAAGGCCGCTATGATCGAAGTAAACTGTGCTGCGATTCCATCTGAATTAATAGAAAGCGAGCTTTTTGGCCATGTAAAAGGGAGTTTTACAGGTGCTAATAAAGACAGGGCTGGTAAGTTTGAAGCAGCTAATGGTGGAACTATTTTTTTAGATGAAATTGGAGATATGAGTTTGTCTGCGCAAGCAAAAGTACTAAGAGCTTTGCAAGAAAACAGCATTTCTAGAGTGGGGTCAGATAAAGATATTAAAGTAGATGTGCGTGTTATTGCAGCAACAAATAAAGATTTAAAAGAAGAAATTTCGGCAGGTAGATTTCGAGAAGATTTATACCATAGATTAGCAGTGATATTAATTAAAGTTCCTGCTTTAAATGAACGAAGAGAAGACATACCGTTGTTGGTAGCCTTCTTTTCTCAAAAAATTGCAGAAGAACACGGAGATGCAAAGAAAGTGTTTTCTGATACTGCTATTAAATTATTACAAGCATATGATTGGACGGGCAACATTAGAGAACTTAGAAATGTTGTTGAGCGTTTAATCATTCTTGGTGAAAAAGAAGTTTCTGAGAACGATGTGAAGTTATTTGCAAGTAAATAGCTTAAATCTATCACTTATAAAACTTAATATAAATAAAGTTGATGTAGATATAAAAAATTAACATCAACTTTTTTTATTTTCAAGAGTGATGCTTGGTATCTTTGTAGTAGAAAATTATTAATTTAAAAATTATAAAAAATGGCAACAGCAGTCGGTAAAAAATTTCCAGATTTAAATGTAGATGCAATGAATGAAATGGGTGATACATTTAAAGTAAATGTATTAGAAGAAGCAGTAAACAACAAAAAGAAAGTTGTTTTGTTTTGGTACCCAAAAGATTTTACATTTGTTTGTCCAACAGAATTACATGCGTTTCAAGCTGCAATTGGTGAGTTTGAAAAAAGAAATACCATTGTAATTGGTGCTTCTTGTGATACTCCAGAAGTACACTTTGCTTGGTTAAGTACTGCTAAAGATAACGGAGGAATTGAAGGTGTTACGTACCCAATTTTAGCAGATAGCAATCGTAATTTATCATCAATCTTAGGAATTTTAGATATTTCTAACGAAACTTTTGATGAAGCGACACAAACAATTCAGGTAGAAGGAGACAATGTAACATACAGAGCTACTTATTTAATTGATGAAGAAGGAACTGTTTTTCATGAAGGAATCAATCATATGCCAGTTGGTAGAAATGTAAATGAATATTTACGTTTAATTGATGCTTATGCACACGTTCAATCACATGGAGAAGTTTGTCCTGCAAACTGGGAAGAAGGAAAAGATGCAATGCAAGCAAACGCAAAAGGTACTGCAGATTATTTAGCTTCTCATTAAGAAATAAAATTCAATGATGAATTCTGAGTTTTTAACTTAGAATTCATCATCAAAAAAATAAGCAATATGTTACAAGAATTAACAGCAGATAATTTACAAGAAATCGTAAATCAAAATAAAAAAGTAGTTGTACAATACTCAGCAACTTGGTGTGGAAACTGTAGAATTATGAAGCCTAAATTTAAAAAACTAGCTTCTGAAAATGAAGATACAGTTTTTGTAATTGCAGATGCAGAACAATTTACCGAAAGTAGAAAATTAGCAGATGTAAGTAATTTGCCAACTTTTGCAACTTTTGTTGATGGTGCGTTTGTAAATCAAACTCAAACAAATAAGTTTGAGGTTTTAAAAGAATTGGTTAACGAAATTGTTTCATAAAGCAGTTGCGTTTCATTATTCATCCTTATAAACAACAAAAATGAAATTACCAGTTATAAAACACTTAACAAACTTTATCGAACAAAACGATCAAGATTATGTTATTGAGACGATAGAAACTTTAGAAGCTTTAACAGAAGTACCTTCATTGAAAGACGAGGAGTTAGATGTGCTGGGAGAACTTATTTCTAATATGTATGGCGCTTTAGAAGTTGATAAAATGATTAAGGAAGGTAAAACTCAAAAAGAAGCTTTAAATACATTTATGAAGCGGGTTTTAGGTTCAATTGATCAATAAAAACAACAATAATTTTTATTTAAAATCTCAAGTTTACTCTTGAGATTTTTGCTTTTCAGCAACAAATTTCGCCATTTCTTTTCCCCAAATCTTATAGGTAATTTCAGATGGATGCACACCGTCACTAAAGTAAATCTTAGTATTATCTGAGGGGAGTTTATGTTTTTTACTCCATTTTTTTAAAGTAATTATTTCTTTATTATAATAAACATTGTTTTGCTTTTTTGCATTAAGTTCTAAAAAATCTCCAAGAATTTCTACCAAATTACCAATGACAAATTTAATAGCTTTTGTAAAAGCTGGAAATTCTTTTATTGGAGGCATGTTAGTAAAATAAATTGGAGTATTTGGAAATTTACTTTGTAGTAATTGTATCAAATGATTAATAGCCATAGACCACTTTTTAGGCGAATTTAAGGTGAAAGCATCATTTCCTCCAAGACCAATTACAATAAGATCTACTTTTTTTTCTTTAATTTTTGCTAGGATTTTTTTAGCAATTAAGTTTGCTGTATATCCGCTTTTTGCATACACACTCCAATATATGTTTCTATGTAAGTTCTTAGATAGTTCTTTGGCAAAAGCACCTGTAAATCCGTTTTTATGTTTTACAACACCTACACCAGCAATCGTACTTTCTCCAATAGTTATAATTTTTAAATCTTTGACAAAGCTATTGTCAATATATCCCTCAGGTTCTATTGCTTCCGGTAGTTTAGGGACTTTTTTTTGAATGGTTTTTCCTTGAAAAAATAATATTGGCAATAAAGGGATAGAGATCAAGAACCCAAAATAATATCTTAATTTAAGCTGAATCATTCCCTTTTTCTAAGTTTGCTTTTTTTATGATTGCTTTTAAGCGTGTTTTGGTGAGTTGTTTTTCTAGCTTGACTTTATTAATTTTTCGCTCCATTAATTTAGAGTGTTTGGCCTTGTTTTTTGTGTTTTTTGCTTTTCCTTTTTTAGGCATTTTATCCTCTTTGATTTTGTTTTTAATTACTGTTGTAATTTTTTTAACTTAGGGAAGATTGTTTTTTTGATAAAACGAAAGATACTTAAAATTGAGCTAGGGTACAAATTAAATCAACAAATGCTTTTGTTTTAATGCCATTAAATTTAGAAGAATTTAAGAAAGTAATAAGACTTAAATTAATCGGTTTTCCATACCTTTAGCGTGTAATTTATTTTAATTATAGACACAGAACAGAGAAGAATGAAATTAAATTTAGAAAAACCAATTGTATTTTTTGATTTAGAAACAACAGGTGTAAATATTGGAACAGATAGAATTGTTGAAATAGCAATTTTAAAAGTGTTTCCTAATGGCAATAAAGAGCGTAAAACCTGGTTGGTAAATCCGGAAGTTGAAATCCCAAAAGAAGCTTCAGATATTCATGGTATTACAAATGAACAAGTAGTTACTGAGCCAACATTTAAAGCATTAGCGCCTCAGATTAGTGAGCTAATTGAAGGATGTGATTTGGCCGGTTTTAATTCAAATCGATTTGATATTCCTTTGTTAGCAGAAGAATTAATGCGAGCGGGTATTGATTTCAATATGAATAACAGAAAAGCCATTGATGTGCAAGTTATCTTTCATAAAAAAGAACAACGAACATTAGGTGCTGGATATCAATTTTATTGTGGTAAAGAGTTAGAAGGCGCTCATGGAGCAGAAGCAGATACCAACGCAACATATGAAATCTTGTTAGCCCAATTAGAAAAGTATAGTGATATTGGAACTTCTGTAGCTGATCTAAGCGCGTTTTCTACTCATGGAAAAAGAGCCGATTTTGCTGGTTTTATTTTAATGAATGAAGAAGAACAAGAAATTTTTTCCTTCGGAAAATACAAAGGAAGAACGGTGGAAGATGTTTTTAAAGAAAACCCAGGATATAACGCTTGGATGCAAAGTGCTGATTTCCCATTGTATACAAAAAAAGTTTTGAGAGAAATTAAAGAACGCATGTCTATGCCAAAACAAACAATGACAGATGAAGAAAAGTTGCAAGCTTTACAGCAAAAATTTAATCTAAAATAATTTTTTGATATATAGATGTGTACGATCTAAGCATATTAAATCTAATAAATTAAAAAGTAATGTTTACAGAATATAAGAATTTACCAAATAATTCTAGAGTATGGATCTACCAATCAGATCGTGTTTTTACAGAACAAGAAGTTGATTTTATTTCAAAAAAGGCTACAGCTTTTATTGAACAATGGACTAGACATGGAGATAATTTAAGGGGTTCTTTTACAATAAGATATAGTCAGTTTTTAGTATTGGCAGTTGATGAAAATTTTAACAATGTTTCTGGATGTTCTATAGACGCTTCAGTTCGATTTGTAAAAGAGTTAGAGAACGAATTACAAATAGATTTAATGAATAAGTTACATGTTTCTTTTAGAGACGGAGCGAATATTAATATCGTACAATTAGCAGCTTTTCAAGAGTTTGCCAAAGCGCAGAAAGTTACTAAAGAAACGATTGTGTTTAATAATATGGTTCAAACAAAAGAAGAGTTTGCTACTAATTGGGAAATTCCTGCAGGTAAAAGCTGGCATAATCGTTTTTTAAATTAATGGTATGAGAAAATTAGCAAGTTTACTTTTTATATTTAGTATTGCGGCAACACATGCTCAAATTAAGGATCCTTTAATAACGAAGGATAAACAAGCACAAGAAAAATGGGTCAATACCATTTTAAATGCAATGACCACTGAAGAAAAAATTGGTCAATTATTTATAGTACAAGCCTATTCTACAAACGATACTGTGAATGAAAAAAAAGTAGCAGCATTGATACAAAAATATCATGCTGGTAATTTAATTTTTATGCAAGGAACTCCCAAGAGACAAGCAGAGTTGACAAATAAATATCAAGCAATGTCTAAATATCCACTGTTAGTTTCTATTGATGCAGAATGGGGTTTAGATATGCGATTAGAACATACATTTCGGTATCCTTGGAATATGACTTTGGGTGCTGTTAGAGATAATACTTTGATCGAAAAATTTGGGGAACAATTAGGTAAACATGCAAATCGATTAGGGATTCATATTAATTTCGCACCTGTTGTAGATATTAACACCAACCCTAAAAATCCAATTATAGGAAATCGTTCTTTTGGTGAGGATAAAAAGAATGTAACCGAAAAAGCAATTGCTTTAACACGTGGAATGCAGCGTTTTGGAGTCTTGGCAAATGCCAAGCACTTTCCAGGTCATGGAGATACTGCAGCAGATTCTCATCATACATTACCAGTAGTAGATTTTGATATGCAACGTTTAGATTCTCTAGAATTGTATCCTTATTACAAACTGTTTGATGAGAATATTGCCAGTGTAATGACTGCACATTTGAGTATTCCTAAATTAGAACCTAGTAAAGCGTTGCCTTCTTCTTTATCTAAAAAAATCACCACAGATTTACTTAAAGAAAAAATGGGGTATAAAGGGCTAATTATTACAGATGGATTAAACATGAAAGGTGCTGCCAATTATGCAACATCCAAAGAAATTAATTTAGCAGCCATTTTAGCAGGTAATGATTTGTTATTAATTCCGCATGAAATTCCAGAAACAATGGATTTTTTCTTAAAAGCAATTAAAGATAAAAAATTAACGATAACAAGATTAGACGAATCTGTACGTAAAATTTTAAAAGCAAAATATTGGGCAGGTTTGCACAAGTATACACCAATAGATTTAAAAAACTTACAGGAAGATTTAAATACAAAAACAGATGTGTTACTGCACAGAGCGTTAGTTAAAAATTCGATTACGGTACTTAAAAACCAGCAAACTATTTTACCTATTCAGAATTTAGATGCAAAGAAAATTGCGTATGTAAAGTTTGGAAATGATACCAATACCCCATTTGTAACAATGCTTAATAATTATACAAAAGTAGATGTTGTAACTGGTAATAATACAGCAGACTTACTCTCAAAATTAAAGCCGTATAATCTAGTAATTATTGGATATCACACCTCAAATTTACATCCTTGGAAAGGATATAAATTTAAAAAAGAAGCCATTTCACAAATTCAACAAATAGCCAAAAAGAAAAAGGTAATTTTAGATGTTTTTGCAAGTCCATACAGTTTATTAGATTTTGCTTCTTTTGATGCAATAGAAGGAATCGTAGTTTCGTATCAGAATAGTGAAATTGCTCAAGAAATATCTGCACAACAACTATTTGGAGCGATTCAAGCGAATGGAAAATTACCTGTTTCAATTCATAAAAAATTTAAAGAAGGTTTTGGTCTGTTTACGACAACTTTAAGCAGATTGCAATATGGATTGCCAGAAGAAGTAAAAATGTCTTCAAAAAAACTGTCAGCAATAGATAGTTTTGCAAAAGAGATTGTTAAAAAAAAAATGGCTCCTGGTTTGCAGGTTCTAGTAGCAAGATCAGGAAACGTTATTTATCAAAAAAGTTTTGGATATCATACAAATGACACACTTTTAAAGGTACAAAATTCAGATGTCTATGACGTTGCTTCTTTAACAAAAATACTAGCAACCCTACCAATGGTTATGAAGTCTATAGATAATGGTCAGCTTCAATTAGCATCATCTTTAAAACAACTACTACCCGAATTTAAAAACACCAATAAAGATACATTAACGATAAAAGAGATATTATCACATAACGGAAGGTTAAAAGCATGGATTCCGTTTTATAAATTAACGCAAGATAGTATTACTCATAAGAATTTACCATCATTTTATCGGCTCAAAAGCAATAGAAATTACAGTATAAAAGTGGCAGATAACTTGTTTTTGAAAACCTCTTACAGAGATTCTATTTTTTCGCAAATAAAACAAGTAGCGCAACGAGATAAAGAAGGATATAAGTATAGTGATCTAGGATATTATATTTTAAAAAAAACTTTAGAAAAACAATACAATAAGCCCTTAAATGATTTAATTGAAGATAACTTTTATGCCGCATTGGGTGCAAATAGAACGAGTTACTTGCCTCTTAACAAATTTCAAAAAAATGACATAGTTCCAACAGAAAAAGACACTTATTTTAGAAATCAATTACTACAAGGTTATGTACATGATATGGGGGCTGCTATGTTAGGAGGGGTTGGCGGTCATGCCGGAGTTTTTTCAAACGCAAATGATGTTGCAAAAATTATGCAAATGTATTTGCAAAACGGTTATTATGGGGGTAAAAGATTCTTAAAAAGTACCACCGTTAAAAAGTTTAATCAACGGTATTACGAAGACCAAAACATAAGAAGAGGATTAGGGTTTGATAAGCCACAATTAGATCCGGAAATTGAGGCAACTTGTGGTTGTGTTTCTGACGAAAGTTTCGGTCATAGTGGATTTACAGGAACTTATACTTGGGCGGATCCTAAAAGTAAAATAGTGTATGTTTTTTTGTCTAACCGCGTTTATCCAACCATGGAAAATAATAGCTTAATTACTGAGAATATAAGAACTAGAATTCAACAAGTAATTCAAGATGCTATTCTTCCGTAATCGATGTTGTAGAGAATTTTGTGTACATTAATTGGACTATTAACGTGGTTAATAAGTAAAGTACTGCGGTTTTAAAGTTGTAAAAATTGTACAAAATGAAAGCCTGAATTAAATAAAAAACAGGAAAAAGTGTAATCCCAATTGCAACTCTAAAGGTATCAACAAACTCCCTTTCATCAATTTTTTTAGCTGCTATTTTCCAAAGTATCCAGGGAAAAATACTATTAATAATAAGGATGTAATAAAGTGGTTTTACAACATTTATGCGAACTCTTTTGGTGGTCCTTTTGTTTGTTTTAATAATGCGATTTGCCTCACAAACATCTGTGAAATCAATGTTTTTTAAGTTGAGTGTTTTTAAAGTAGTTTGATAGTTATCATCTGCAGGTATGTGAACAGACAAATCTTTTAATTGACTAGAGACCGCTTCTTTTATAGTTTGAATTGAACTGTTTAGTTCATCTTTATTATAAAGTGTATTTGCCAAGATTGGTTTTCCAAAATGTATTGCAACCTCAGAAGGGAAGCTACTCACACTTTGATAGGTAATTCCTACTGGGATTATAGTGATTTTTAGATCAGGATATTTTTCAAACGCACCAAATATAATTCTGGTAAATCCTTTACTCAAATTTCTAACAGTTCTTCTTTGATCATGACTTCCTTCAGGGAAAATCATAAGAGCCTCTCCTTTTTTTAAAATTTTAAAACAGTCATTAAATACCTCTGTATTTTTAGAAAGTTCTTTAACACCATCTCTAATTCTATAAATAGGCATAAGATTCAAAGTAGCTAAAAACTTTTTAACAAGCGGTTTTTTAAATACAGCAGCTCTGACTAAATAATGCGTGTTTCTTGTTGCTGTGGTTGTTACTAAAAGAGGGTCTAATAATCCGTTAGGATGATTTACGGCAAAAAGTACAGCTCCTTTTTTAGGAATATTCTTTTTGCCAACAACTTTTATTTTTTTTGTGTAAAAAAACAATCCAAGTTTAATGTAACTTCTAATAAAGTTGTACCAAATATTTTTCAAAAAAGAAAAGATTTAAAATCCTTGTGCTATTTTTTTTAGCTTTGGAGTATTAATAATAGTAATGTTTTTGCCTTTTAGAGAAATAATTTTTTCTTTTTTAAACTCTGAAAGTAAGCGAATTGCAGATTCTGTTGCTGTACCAATAATATTTGCAATATCTTCTCTAGATAAATGAATGTTGAGTACATTGTCTGTATCATGGCCAAATTTTGTGTCAAGATTAATAAGCATTTCAGCCAACCGTTGTTTTACTGTTTTTTGGGCCATATCTACTAAAACATTATCTGCTTTCTTTAAAGAATCTGCAAGGTCTTTTAAGATATTCATCGAAAAATTAGGGTTTTTAGATAAATCACTCACAATTTCTTCTCTGGGAATAAAACAGACTTCCATATCATTAATTGCCGTAGCTTTTAGATTTGCAGCTTCATCATTAATTAAACTTCGTTCCCCTAAAATATCTCCTTTTTTTACCAAATAGATAATTTGATCTCTACCGTTGGAACTCATTTTAGAAACTTTACAAACACCATCACTGATACAAAAAAGACCATTAATGTGATCTCCTTCGTCAAATATTACCTCTCCTTTTTTTATCGTTCTAGAAGTTTTACAAGAAGAAACTCTAATTAATTCGTCTTTGGTTAGCGATTTTAATGAATTTAATTGCCTTACGATACATTGCTCACATTTACTCATTCATGGGGTTGTATAAAATAATCTTAATTCAAATATATATAAAAACTGACAATTATCATATAATAAACTAAAGTAATCTTAGACATTTGTACCAGGCATTTAGAGTAAATAATATGAGCAATTTAGTATGTTATCATTGTGGTAATAGCTGCGATGATAATTTAATTACCAAAGACAAAAAAACTTTTTGTTGTAACGGTTGTAAGACTGTTTACGAAATTTTTTCTGAGAATGATTTAACCTGTTATTATGATTTAGATCAAAATCCAGGAGCAATTCCTGAAGATATTTTAGGCAAATATGATTTCTTAGACAATCAAAATATTACAGACAAACTTCTAGAGTTTAACGACAATAATAAGCAAGTTGTGTCTTTGTTTATTCCTCACATTCATTGTAGTTCTTGTATTTGGGTGTTAGAAAATTTACATAAGCTACAAGAAAATATCGTTGCTTCTCAGGTTAACTTTCCTAAAAAAACGATTAGAATTACCTATAACGCTGCACAAACTAGCTTAAAAGAGGTTGTATTGCTTTTAAGTGCTATTGGTTACGAACCTTATATTAGTTTGGAAGATTATGAAGTAGGAAAAAAGAGTATTGATAGAACTTTATTGTATCAATTGGCAGTGGCCGGATTTGCTTTTGGTAATGTAATGTTTTTATCATTCCCAGAGTATTTTGAAGTGAATGAGTTTTGGTTAGAGCAATACAAACATGTTTTTAGATGGTTGATGTTATTCTTTTCGATTCCTGTTGTATTTTATGCTGCAAAAGATTATTTTATATCAGCTTATAAAGGAGTAACATCTAAAATATTAAATATCGATGTCCCTATTGCACTTGGAGTAGTGGTGTTATTTGTTAGGAGTGTAACAGATGTAATTTTAGATTTAGGTTCTGGATTTTTCGATAGCTTAACAGGCTTGGTTTTTTTCTTGTTAATTGGTAAGTTTTTTCAACAAAAAACATATAGTTTTCTGTCTTTTGAGCGAGATTTTAAATCTTATTTCCCTATTGCAGTTACAAAAATTAACGTTGATTTATCTGAAGAAAACACTCAGATTTACGAGATAAAAAAAGGAGATCGCTTATTAATTAGAAATCAAGAATTGATTCCAGTTGACGGAATTTTAATAAAAGGTAATGCCACCATAGATTACAGTTTTGTTACAGGAGAATCTATTGCTGTAGAAAAGAAATCTGGTGATAAAGTTTTTGCAGGAGGTAAACAGTTAAACGGAATTATAGAGATGGAGGTTGTAAAATCTGTTTCGCAAAGTTATTTAACACAACTTTGGAGTAACGATGTTTTTAACAAAGAAAGCACCTCAAAGTTCAAATCATTAACCGATACCATAAGTAAACGATTTACCATATTTGTTTTGTCAATTGCTACAATAGCCACTATTTTTTGGTTGTTTATCGATCCCAGCATTGCATTACATGTTTTTACAGCGGTACTCATAATAGCGTGTCCTTGTGCTATTGCTTTAGCAGCACCATTTACCTTAGGTAATTTACTACGCATTTTAGGTAAGAAAAAATTCTATCTTAAAAATGCTTCAATTATTGAAAAAATGGCAAAGATAGATACTGTTATTTTTGATAAAACAGGCACATTAACATCTACTCAAAAGAGTGAAATCTGTTATGTAGGAAAACCATTTTCAGAGGAAGAAAAGCATTTGTTGCAGAATGTTATTCGTATTTCAAATCATCCATTAAGCAGAATGCTTTATAATTCTTTTGATGATGTAAATCAGCAGCAGTTAGAAAGTGTAAAAGAAATTATTGGAAAAGGAATTGAAGCTACACATAATATGCTTACAATACGAGTGGGTTCATTCTCATTTGTAGATGCTGACATGGATAAGAATCAATTTGAAACTGCAATTCATGTTCGTTTTAACGGTGAATATTATGGAAAATATGTGTTTAAAAACTCTTATCGAAAACACATGGAACAATTATTTCAAACCCTGGAACATTCCTTTAGTTTGTCTATTTTATCTGGTGATAATGAAGGCGAAAAGGTGTTTTTAGAAAAAAAACTACCTAAAAAAGTACAGTTTTTATTCAATCAAAAGCCAGAAGATAAATTAACATACATTCAATCATTACAAGAAAAAGGAAATAAAGTTTTAATGATTGGTGATGGTTTAAATGATGCAGGAGCCTTGATGCAAAGTGATGTTGGAATCTCATTATCAGAAAATATCAATGTGTTTTCGCCAGCTTGTGACGCCATCTTAGATGCTAGCAATTTTAAAAATATCAAAACCTACTTAACATTGTCTAAACAAGCAACTAAAATTATAAAATACAGTTTTGCGTTGTCTTTGTGTTACAATATAATCGGTTTGTATTTTGCAGTAACAGGTCAGTTAGAGCCTGTAATTGCAGCTATTTTAATGCCGTTGAGCTCAATTACTATTGTAGTATTTACAACGGTAATGACCAATATTTTAGGAAGAAAATTAAAAGATTAAATAATGAATTCACTCATACAAAAATACAACATCCCGGGTCCAAGATACACAAGTTATCCAACAGTTCCGTATTGGAATAAAGAAGGAGTAACTCTAGAGAATTGGACTTCAAGCTTTCAGAAGTCATTTAAAGAAACCAATAGCTCAGAAGGTATTAGTCTCTACATTCACTTACCTTTTTGTGAGAGTTTGTGTACGTTTTGTGCTTGTCATAAACACATTACAAAACGCCACGAAGTAGAAGAGGATTATATAGTTACCGTTTTAAAAGAGTGGAAATTATATGTTAATCTGCTGCCTGAAAAGCCAATTATTAAAGAAATTCATTTAGGAGGAGGAACTCCTACTTTTTTTGCAAGTACTCAACTTAAAAAACTGATTGATGGATTGTTTGTGTATGCAGCTAAACATAAGGCATATGAATTTAGTTTAGAAGGTCATCCTAATAACACAACCAAAGAACAACTTCAGGTTTTATTTGATTTAGGATTTACTAGAATTAGTTTTGGTGTACAAGACTATGATCCAATTGTGCAAAAAGCAATACATAGAGTTCAGCCTTTTAAAAATGTAGAAAATGTAACCAACTGGTCTAGAGAAATTGGTTTTACATCTGTAAGCCATGATTTAATTTTTGGATTGCCATTTCAAACAAAAGAAAATATTATTGAAACCATTAATAAAACGAAGCAGTTACAGCCAGATCGAATCTCATTTTATAGTTATGCTCATGTTCCTTGGGTAAAAGGTGTTGGTCAAAGAGGTTTTAATGATGAAGATCTTCCTAAAGATGATGAAAAAAGAGCTTTGTATGAAGTTGGAAAAAAGCTATTTGCAGAATTGGGATATATAGAAATAGGAATGGATCATTTTGCATTGCAAACAGATTCGCTTTTTAAAGCCACTCAAGAAAAAACATTGCATAGAAATTTTATGGGATATACCGCTAATAAAACGCAATTAATGATTGGTCTTGGAATGTCTGCAATTTCAGATTCTTGGTATGCTTTTGCTCAAAATGTTAAAACCGTAAAAGAATATCAAAAGATAGTAAATGAAGGGGAATTACCCATTTTTAGAGGGCACTTATTATCTGAAGAAGATTTAATTGTACGTAAACACATTCTAAATTTAATGTGTCATTTTAAAACAACATGGAATGAAGTTGATAAAAAGAGCATCGATCTTCAAAAGCAGACAGCTTTGTTAACCGAAATGGAAAATGATAACTTGGTTGAAATTAAAGAAAATTCAATCCATATTCCAGAGCATGCAAGACCTTATGTGCGTAATATTTGTATGGCTTTTGACATGCACTTGCAAAAAAATAAGCCAGAAACAGCATTGTTTTCAATGACAGTATAAATTATAAAAAAAAGAACTAAACATGACAAATGTCATATTATAGATCAATAATGAACAGTAATTTTGAAATTCAAATCAGGCAGATATGAGCGTAATATATTTACTTCTAGCACTAAGTATTTTAGTGGCAATCATTTTTTTTATAGCATTTATTTACTCGGTAAAAAGAGGTCAGTATGATGATTCGTATACACCATCGGTTAGAATGTTATTTGATGATGAGCTTGTGAATGATAAAAAGAACAACCTAAAAACAGATACTAACACAATTTAATTATGGAAATGCAACAATTTTATTACGATAACAAAATCGTAAAGAAGTTTATCTACGCAACTTTACTATGGGGAATAGTAGGGTTTAGTATTGGGCTGATGCTAGCTTTTATGTTTATGTTCCCAAACTATACTGACGGTATTTCGTGGTTAAGTTTTGGGCGTTTAAGACCCTTACATACCAATGCAGTAATTTTTGCCTTTGTGGGAAATGCCATTTTTGCAGGAGTTTATTACTCAATGCAACGATTATTAAAAGCCAGAATGGCTAGTAATCTTTTAAGTAATTTTAATTTTTGGGGATGGCAATTAATTATTGTAGCGGCTGCAATTACATTGCCTTTAGGGTATACAACCTCTAAAGAATATGCCGAATTAGAATGGCCAATCGATATTGCAATCGCATTAGTGTGGGTTGCTTTTGGTGCCAATATGATCTGGACTATTTTACAACGAAGACAAAGACATTTATATGTTGCTATTTGGTTTTATTTGGCAACATTTGTAACGGTTGCAGTATTACATATCTTCAATAGTTTGGCTTTGCCAGTTGGTTTTTTGAAAAGTTACTCTGTTTATGCAGGAGTTCAAGATGCATTGGTACAATGGTGGTATGGACACAACGCCGTAGCATTTTTCTTAACAACACCTTTTTTAGGATTGATGTATTATTTTGTTCCTAAAGCAGCAAATAGACCTGTATATTCTTATCGTTTATCTATTGTGCATTTTTGGTCGTTGATATTTATTTATATCTGGGCAGGTCCACATCATTTATTATATACTTCTTTGCCAGATTGGGCGCAGAACTTAGGAGTCGCATTTTCTGTAATGTTAATTGCTCCGTCTTGGGGTGGAATGATTAATGGTTTATTAACGCTTCGTGGGGCTTGGGATAAGGTTAGAACAGATCCTGTTTTAAAATTCATGGTCGTTGCAATTACAGGCTATGGTATGGCCACTTTTGAAGGTCCTATGTTGTCGCTTAAAAATGTAAACGCAATTGCGCACTTTTCTGATTGGATTATTGCTCACGTACATGTTGGTGCTTTGGCTTGGAATGGTTTTTTAGCCTTTGGTATGATTTATTGGTTAGTACCTAGAATGTTTAAAACAACATTATTCTCTAAAGGATTAGCAAATGCACATTTTTGGATAGGAACTTTAGGAATTGTTTTATACGCACTCCCAATGTATGTTGCAGGTTTTGTTCAAGCTTCTATGTGGAAACAATTTAACCCAGACGGTACATTAACTTATGGTAATTTTTTAGAAACCGTAAGTGAAATCATTCCAATGTATTGGATGCGTGCAATAGGAGGTTCTATGTATATTATTGGTGCCTTAATTATGCTCTACAATATTATTAGAACTGTAAAGTCTGGAAGTGAAGTTACAGACGAATTGGCTGAAGCACCAGCTTTAGAAAAAGTTTCTAAACACAGAGTAAAAGGAGAAACCTACCATACTTGGTTAGAAAGAAAACCTGTTCGATTAACCATTTATGCAACTATAGCTATTTTAATTGGTGGAGTAGTACAGATCATTCCAACCTTATTAGTGAAGTCTAATATTCCTACAATTACTAGTGTAAAACCTTATACCCCTTTAGAGTTAGAAGGAAGAGATATTTACATTAGAGAAGGTTGTGTAGGTTGTCATTCTCAAATGGTTAGGCCGTTTAGAAGTGAAGTAGAGCGTTATGGGGAATATTCTAAAGCAGGAGAGTTTGTATATGATCATCCATTTTTATGGGGATCAAAAAGAACAGGGCCTGATTTGCACAGAGAAGGTGGTAAATATTCCGATAGTTGGCACTTAAATCATATGTACGACCCACAAAGTACCTCTCCAGGCTCAATCATGCCAGGTTATAAATGGCTCATTAAAAACGAGTTAGATAAGTCTGACACAGAGCTTAAGATGAAAACGATGGTAAAGCTTGGGGTGCCTTATACAGAAGAAGAAATTGCAAATGCGCAACAACACATGTTAGATCAAGGAGAAAAAATAGAAAATAACTTATATGCAGATCCAGATTTTGTTAAAAATTACGAAGCAGATAAGAAATATGCACAAGATAATAACGAGCCATTTATAGAAATGAGAAACAGAGAAATTGTTGCTGTAATTGCTTATTTACAAAGACTTGGTACAGATATTAAAGTAAAAGATGTACAAGCCTTATTAATTAATAAAAAATAAGAAATCATGTTAAAATTTGTAAAAAATCATATGGAAAGTATTACGGGAATTGAGATTTATCCTATGATTTCATTATTAGTATTCTTTGCTTTTTTTGTAGTGCTTTTTTGGTGGGTTTTTACATCTAAAAAAGCGTACATCAAAACAGTTAGTCAAATTCCATTAGATAATTAAAAACAGCTATTAAAATGAAAAAATATATCATAGCAATCGTATCTGTCTCATTCATTTTTTTTATGCCATATTTGGCTACCGAAATTTCTGAAAGCTATAATGAGCCATATAATTTTCTAGAAAACCCATTGCCTTGGTTGGTAATTACTACATTTTTACTTGTACTCTTAATGCTTGCTTGGTTGTTAATTGTAGTGTTAAAAAAAGTGCAACTTTTAGAGGATGAAAAGAATGGTGTTACAGAAAAAACACCTCATAATAATTTTGGTGTTTGGGTCAATCAAATATTACAGAAATGGACAAAATCTAAAGACATAGATGAAGAGGAAGAAATTATTCTAGATCATAATTATGACGGGATCAAAGAGTTAGATAATTCTTTGCCACCTTGGTGGGTTTATATGTTTTATGCAACTATTATTTTTGCTGTTGTTTATTTAGTTCGTTTTCATGTTTTTGATGGAGAAAACCAGATACATGAATACAATACAGCAGTTGCAGAAGCAAAAGCAAACCTAGAAAAATACAAAGAAACAGCCACGGATTTAGTAGATGTATCTACCGTTACTTTATTAACGGATGAAAAAGATTTAAAAAGAGGAAAAGCCATTTACAATTTAAATTGTGCAGCCTGTCATCTTCCAGATGGTGGTGGATCCATTGGGCCTAATCTTACAGATGAAAACTGGATTTTAGGAGGTGGAATCAAAAATATTTTTACAACCGTTTCTAATGGTGGTAGAGATGGCAAAGGAATGGTCGCTTGGGATAAAATTTTAAAACCCATAGATATTGCAAAAGTTTCTAGTTATATAGTTTCTCTTCAAGGAACAACACCAGCAAATCCTAAAAAACCAGAAGGAGATATCTGGAAAGAGTAAGTTAAAGTAAAGGTTAATAAAATAATATAATGGAAACACCTAAAAACGAAAAATTTAGAGATAGTATTGGGACCATTAATAGAGAAGGGAAACGTTCTTGGGTTTTTCCAAAAAAACCTAGTGGTAAGTTCTATACATATAGAAGTTATGTAAGTTACTTTTTGTTACTGTTCTTATTAGCTTCTCCCTTTGTTAAAATAAACGGAAATCAGTTTTTACTGTTTAATGTTTTAGAGCGTAAATTTAATATTTTCGGATTTCCTTTTTGGCCTCAAGATTTTCATTTGTTGGTGATCTCCATGATAATTGGAGTGGTCTTTGTTATTTTGTTTACTGTTGTTTTTGGTAGAATTTTTTGTGGATGGATATGTCCTCAAACCATTTTTTTAGAAATGGTGTTTCGTAAAATTGAATATTGGATAGACGGAGATAGAGGAAAACAAATTCGTTTACAAAAGCAACCATGGAATGCCGAAAAAATTAAAAAAAGAGTTTTAAAATGGAGTGTTTTTTTTATCATTTCTTTCTTAATAGCCAATGTGTTTTTAGCCTATTTGATTGGAGGGGATACTGTTATTGAATATATTACTGGCTCACCTTTTGAGAATATAAACACGTTAATTTCTTTGTTAATTTTTACAGGTGTTTTCTATTTTATCTTTGCCTGGTTTAGAGAGCAGGTTTGCATAATCGCCTGTCCTTATGGTAGATTACAAGGTGTATTGCTAGACAATAAAACAATTAATGTTGCTTACGATTTTGTAAGAGGGGAAAAAGAAACTGGAAGAGCCAAGTTTAAGAAAAACGAAGATAGAGTTGCTTCTGGAAAAGGAGATTGTATTGATTGTAAGCAATGTGTACATGTTTGTCCAACAGGAATTGATATTAGAAACGGTACGCAACTAGAGTGTGTTAATTGTACAGCTTGTATTGATGAATGTGATCATATGATGGAGAAAGTTGGGTTGCCGAAAGGATTGATTCGATATGCAAGTGAAGATAACATTGAGAAAAAATCACCTTTTA
Source organism: Polaribacter sp. (assembly GCA_029238315.1). GTDB lineage: Bacteria > Bacteroidota > Bacteroidia > Flavobacteriales > Flavobacteriaceae > Polaribacter. The sequence continues at coordinate 128,728 of JAQWGI010000017.1, forward strand.
AATTTACTGCTAGGATCAAAGGGTATTCTGCGGTGTTATTTATTTTAGTAGGTATATTAATAGGAATGTTGTTTTTAAGAAACGATGTTGAAGCCACAATTTTAAGATTGCCCGGAGAACTATATCAACATAAAGAAGAAGGTATTATTAGCAATGTTTATACTTTTAAAGTGATTAATAAAACTACGAAAGAAATAACAAACGTAAATTATAAATTATTATCTCATAAAGGAAAAATTGAATTGGTTACACACAAAGACTTTGTTGTTCCTAAGCAAGGATTGGCTGAAGGAACCTTATTTATAGAAATTCATAGTTCTTTATTAGATAAAGATAAAATAGCACTTAAAGTGGGTGTTTATAGCGGAGATAAATTAATTGAGACTGCAGAAACAAACTTTTTAGGACCTAGAAATTATCGCTAAAAAAATAAAAAAAATGAAAATTAAGTTTAATTGGGGATTTGGTGTTTTGCTTGCCTTTATAGGTTTTATAAGCTTTATTTTATATTTCGTAATTTCTATGAGTGCAAATAATAAATACAGTCATGATTTGGTTGCAAATGATTATTACAAGCAGGAGTTAAATTTTCAGAAAAAAATTGAGGCAACAGAAAATGCTAATAAATTAAAAAATAACATTACACTACAACGTGTTAAAGAAGGATTGAAAATTATTTTCCCAAAAGAATTTAACACCAAAAAAATCAAAGGAAAAGTGTTCCTATACAGACCATCTAATAAACAATTGGATTTTGAAACACAACTAGTAGTTTCAGATTCATCTTATTTGCTCATGCCTGACAAACGGTTATTGGATGGTCGTTGGAACATCATTGTTGATTGGAATTACAATCAACAGAATTACTTATTTAAAAAAGAACTGTTTTATTAAATGCTCTTTTCTGCTATAATATTTGGACTTTTAGGAAGTTTTCATTGCATTGGAATGTGTGGGCCAATTGCTTTTATGTTGCCTGTTGATAGAAAAAATAATAGCAAAAGAATTTTACAAATTACGGTATATCATTTAGGAAGGTTATTTACCTACGGATTTTTAGGTTTTTTGTTTGGTCTGTTAGGTAAAGGTTTTTATTTCTTTGGTTTTCAGCAATATTTATCAATTATTATAGGTGTTATAATGATTTTAAGTGTGGTGTTACCAAAAAAAATAGTTCATAATTTTAGTATTGCTAAAACTATATATACACTACTCTCTGGGGTAAAGAATAAATTGGGAAAAGAGCTGAAAAAGAAAAGAACTGATACATTTTTTACGATTGGTTTTTTAAACGGTTTTTTGCCCTGTGGATTGGTTTATATGGCAGTTTTTGCCTCCATAGCAACAGGAAGTGTTATAGAAGGAAGCATGTATATGCTACTTTTTGGCTTAGGAACAATTCCTCTAATGACTGCCTTTGTTTATCTTGGAAACTATACAACTGGTTTGGCTCGAAAAAGAATTCAACAATTTATTCCTGTAGCAGTTATTATAGTTGCAGTACTCTTTATTTTGCGCGGAATGGGATTAGGAATTCCGTATGTTTCTCCAATACATATTCACGAAATGGTAGACGGCGGTCAAGTGTGTCATTAAAAGGGTAGCAAAGGTTGAAACTTACAAAGTATTAAGGTGAAAAGTTTGTGAAAATAATAGAATTTGAGACCTTAAAGTTTTGTAACTACTATTTCTTTCTTCCCCAATAAGTAGCCAAAGCCATTCCAGAAAAGACATCCCAAATACCCCAAAAAGCCGCTAACAATGCCATACCTCCTAGACCTTCAAAAAAACCAAATATTAATAGTAAGCCTAAGCCACCATTCTGAATTCCCGTTTCCATAGCTATTGTTTTTTTATCTTTTTTACTCAAGCCAAAAATACTTGCAGTAAAATAGCCAATGATAAATGCAAAAATATTATGAAAGATAACTAAGAATAAAACTAGGTGAATGTAATTTGTGAAAACGTCTAAATTTTGTGAGAAAGCAATAAAAATTAAAGCAATAAAAACCAACATAGAAATAGGTTTTAATACTTTTTCTATTTGTATTGCCATTTTAGAGTTGTAGTGCTTTACAAGCATTCCTGCAATTAAAGGAATTCCAAGAATTAAAGAAACAAGTTTAAATAGTTCGTAAGGATTTAGGCTAACGGTTTCTAAGATTGTAGCTGTTGGCCCATATAAACTTCCCCAGAACTGTAAGTTAAAAGGGGTCATAAAAATACAGATTAATGTTGCAAATGCAGTTAAACTTACTGATAAGGCAGCGTTTCCTCCAGCCATTTTACTAAAAAAATTAGAAACATTTCCACCAGGACAGGCGGCTATCATCATCATCCCTAAAGCGAAACTTGGATGCGGTTTTATAATTAAAATTGCTAAAAAAGTAGCAGCAGGTAACAAAATAAACTGTGATAAAACGCCAACAAAAACAATTTTAGGGTTTTTAAATAAGCGTTTAAAATCATCAATTTGAATACCAAGTGCAACACCAAACATAATAATTCCGATAGCAATGTTTAGCACCCATAATCCGCTAGAATCAAAGTTAATTTTAATGGCGTCTATATCTATAATTTGATCAGTTTTTAAAAGCATATTCAATAATATTTGCGCCCATTTTTAGGGCTTTTTCTCTTGTTTCTTTCGAGTTATTATGTACAATCGCATCTTCCCAGCCATCACTTAAATCTGTTTCGTAATCGTAGAAGCAAACGAGTCTTCCTTCATAAAATAAGCCAAATCCTTGTGGAGCTTTTTTATCGTGTTGATGAATTTTTGGAATTCCGTTTTTAAATGTAAATGTTTGCTTGTAGATAGGATGATTTTTAGGAATTTCTTGAAATTGTAATTCAGGAAAAACTTTTTTCAGCTCTCTTCTTATAAATTTATCCAAACCATAATTATCAGAAATATGTAAAAATCCGCCAGAAATTAAATAATTGCGAAGGTTTTTTGATTCATCGTCAGAAAAATATACATTTCCGTGGCCTGTCATAAAAACAATTGGGTATTTAAAAATATCAATGTTTCCAATGGCTACAAAAGTTGGATTTTTTTTGATGTTTGTATTGCTATTTGTATTCGTGTATTTAATTAAATTAGGTAAAGCTGTTGGATTTGAATACCAATCTCCACCGCCGTTGTATTTTAAAACTGCTAACTCTTGGGAAGAGGCACTTATTGAAAAACTAATAAGAAAAATGAATAAAAATTGTTTCATTAATTGGATTGGGTTTATGGCAAGATAATGAATTACTACTTTAATTTATTTCGTTAATCAACGCAACAGTCTGTATAGCAAGAAGGCCAGCTGTTTCTGTGCGTAACCTACTTTTCCCTAAAGTTACAGGAATAAATTTTTGTGCAATTGCATTCTTAATTTCATTTGGATTGAAATCACCTTCTGGGCCAATCAAAATGGTAATATTTCTAGTTGGTTTTATTTCTTTAGAAAAAGATTTTTTGTCTTGTTCTTCGCAATGCGCAATAAACAAGTCGCCTTCAAAATCTTGTTTCATAAAATCAGAAAATTTAACGGATTCATTTAATTTTGGTACTACAAACTTCAATGATTGTTTCATGGCAGATTGTACAATTTTTTCTAATCGATCTTTTTTTAAAACAGTTCTTTCTGAGTTTGCACAAATGATTGGTGTAATTTCATCAATGCCAATCTCTGTTGCTTTTTCTAGAAACCATTCTAAACGGTCGTTGCTTTTTGTTGGCGCAATGGCAACATGTAATTTATAATTCCAAGGTTTTTGAATGACTTCTGAGCGTATAATTTCTACCAAGCACTTTTTGTCGTTTGCCAGTAAAATTTTTACGGTAAATAACTCATTTTTACCATTTGTAATTTGTAAAATATCTCCATTTTTTTTTCGTAACACTTTTACAATATGTCTACTTTCGGTTTTATCAAAAGTAAACTGAGAATCTTTGCTAGTTAGGTCTTTATTATAAAATAATTGCATTTTTTTTTGGTTTCAAAGTTTCAAAAATTCAAAGTTTAGAATCGCAAAGGTGCACAGTTTTGTTGTGATATTATTTTTAAAAAAATAGGTTCACTGATCACTGAATATTTTTTCTATAAGTTCTTCGCCTTTTGTGTGTAATTGGATTAAAATTCTTCCAAATTTTATTGATTGCTTCGTTTTCTTCTAGTTCTGGTGTTCTAATACAATTTACAATTCCTTTTTCGCTAAAAGTTTTTGTAAATTGATCAAATAATATTGCGGTTACTCCTTTGTTTTGGTAGGAAGGGTCGACTCCAATTAAATAAAATGTAACATCTTTTGCATTTTTTCTAGCATCTAATAAATGAAAAATACCAAACGGAAACAATTTACCTCCTCCTTTTTGTAATGCTTCAGAAAAAGAGGGCATTACAATCGCAAACGCTACAAGCTTCTTGTTTTTGTCTACTACAAATTTAATATACTCTGGATTGATAAAACTAATGTATTTCTTTTTAAAAAACGTTATTTGAGCATCCGAAATTGGCACATACGTAGAGAGCTTAGAGTAAGTCTTGCTAAAAACAGTAAACATTTCATCTACAAAAGGCATAATTTCTTTTGTTTTTGTGAAATCTAAAGCTTTTAATTCAAATCTCTTTTTGATAATGTTACTAACTCTATTGTAGTATACAGCATCAACACTTTTAAATTTAAATTTATTTTCTAGATATTCTTTTTCTTTTTTATACCCTAGTTTTTCTAAGTGTATTTTGTAATACGGATGATTGTACCAAGTAATCATCGTTCCAATATGATCAAAACCTTCAATTAAAACGCCTGTTTTATCTAAATTATTAAAACCAATTGGTCCTTCAATATATTCTAGTTTATGCTTGTTGCCAATTTCATTTACTGTTGCTAATAGAGCTTTTGTTACTTCAAGATCATCAATCATGTCTAACCAGCCAAAACGCATTTTTTTTACACCTTGCTTTTCAACTTCGTAGTTGTTGATAATTGCACAGACACGACCAACGATTTTACTTTCTTTGTAAGCCAAAAAGAATTGAGCATGAGCTTGTTTAAAAACGGGGTTTGTATTTTTATTAAAGCTTTCTATCTCGTCTTTAATAATTGGAGGTACCCAATATGGGTTGTTTTTGTATAATGAAAAAGGAAAAGTAACAAATTGTTTTAACTCCTTTTTTGTAGAAATCTCTTTTATTTTTATCATTGGTTAAAGATACAAAAGACACTTTAAAAACAAATAAATTATCTCTTTTTGTGTTTGATTTTTTTAAATTTTCACCGCAATATTATTTAAAAAATTAATACTTAGCAAAATGTCTATCAAAGCGGTAAGAAAAACCTAAGCCAGTGAACACTCCTGTAGAGTTTTTGTTAAATTTTAAACGAGTAGAAACATCAATTTGTAAATTGTTGCTAAACAAATAGGCCAATCCAATACCAATATTATTATTTATTTCATAAGTGTCAAATTTTGCTTGATGCTCTAGAAAAGTGCTCCAATTATTGCTAAACGACATGGTTCCTGTAATAATATATGCGTATTCTTTGTAGCTATTACCAATTTGATCAATATAAAAGTTTGTAATGATATTTAACTCCCTTGATAAATTATTTTGGAATAGAATTCCAATTTTATAGGTAGCTCCATCTAATTTATAATTATCATTAACTAAGTTTGGATGTGCTCCTAAATATAAAGCAACAGAAGGAATTATACGTTTCCAGTCGAACGCATTTCTTCTTTTCCAGCTTCGAACTTCTTTAGATTTATCATCATATTCTTGATGATAAATTAAGTATTTAGCTCCAATTGAAAGCTCGCTAATTCCAGTTGATTCGTAGCTTGATGTAAATATATTTTTAAAAGCAACTTTGTCTTTTTGAATAGAAGTGTTTAAATTGAATTCTAGTTTATTACTTAAAATACTTGTTCTAAAGACGATATTGAACCCAGTAGTATTCGGAATACTAAAAGTTTTAACAGTATTAGAGTTGATGTAAAAAAAACCAGTTTCTAACTGATAAATCCCTTTACCAACAGCATATGGGCTCTCAGAAAAGCCTGGTCTGTTAGAGTTTATAACACTGGTGTATTGTGCATTTGCAATAGCGTTGATGCATATTAAAAAGAAAAGAATAATTTTTTTATTCATAAAAAGGATTTCAGTATTTTTTTGTTCTTTTAAATAGGTACAAGCTTACAACAAAAAATATATTTGAAGTTGTTAAGAAAGTACTTATTTAAAATCATGTTGCTTTTTATAGAATCTTAACGTTATAGTTGCTGTCAAATTGTTATTTTTGAACAATTAAAAGCAATTATATTACAAATGGGTGTGTTAAGAACAATCGCTGTTATTTTATTGGTATATTATGTATTCAAATTTTTGGCAAAATTATTTGCGCCATTTTTGATAAAAAAGATGGTAAATAAGATGCAAGAAAAGGCTCAAAATCATCAACAAAGTCATCAGCAAACGAATGTGAAAGTTGGAGAGACTGTGATCGATAAAAAACCTCAAAATAAAAATCAAAGCAATAATTCTGTTGGAGAATATGTTGAGTACGAAGAAGTAGAAGATGAGAATAAATAAAACCTTTCCTTATATAGCTGCAATTTTAGTTTTTATCATTGCCTCTATATTATATTTTAATCCTGTTTTAAAAGGAGAAAAAATTAAGCAAACAGACATTACTCAATTTAAAGGAATGTCTAAAGAAATTGTAGATTATAGATTGGAAAATGAAGAAGAGCCTTATTGGACTGGCGCTGCTTTTAGCGGAATGCCTGCCTATCAATTAAGTGCTTATTATCCAAATGACTTTATAAGGTCTTTAGATGCCACAATACGTTTTTTACCCAGACCAGCAGATTATCTTTTCTTATACTTCTTAGGATTCTTTTTGCTTTTAGCAGCTTTAAAAGTAGAATGGAAATTAGCTGTTTTAGGCGCTTTGTCTTTTGGTTTTTCTACTTATTTGATAATTATTTTTGGAGCAGGTCATAATGCAAAAGCACACGCTATTGCATATATGCCAATGGTTATGGCTGGTGTTTTATGGGTTTTTCAAAAGAAATATTTACTCGGGTTTATTGTAACGGCAATTGCGATGGCATTAGAGATCCATGCTAACCATCCACAGATGACTTATTATCTTGGATTTATTTTGTTGATTCTTGGTGTTGTAAAACTACTAGAGGCAATTCAACAAAAAAGTTATTTGCCAATAGTAAAACAAGCAGTAGTTATTGTTTTTGCAATGATTTTAGGATTGGGTGTAAACTCTACGCGTTTAATGGCAATGAAAGAATATGCAGATTTTAGTACACGAGGAAAAACTGAATTAACAATTGAACCAAATGGATCTCCAAAACAAGTTACAGAAGGTTTATCTAAAGAATATATTACAGAATATAGTTACGGCTTAACGGAAACTTTTAATTTATTTATTCCACGTTTTATGGGTGGTGGAACGTATGAAAGTTTAGGGAATAATTCTAATTTTTACGAAACCTTAAAGTCAATTCCTCAAGTTGGAGCAGTGCAAGCTTCTCAGGCATCTAAGCAGGTTTTAACGTATTGGGGAACTCAAACTTATATTGAAGCACCCGCTTACATAGGCGTAATTTTGGTGTTTTTATTTTTCTTAGGCATATTTTTAGTTAAAGGAACTATTAAGAAATGGTTGGTTGCTGCAACTATTTTTTCTATTCTTTTAAGTTGGGGTAAAAACTTTCAATTTCTTACCGATTTTTTTATTGATTACATTCCGTTATACAATAAGTTTAGAGCTGTTTCTTCAATACAGGTAATTGCAGAAATTTGCATTCCGCTATTAGGAATTTTAGCATTAAAAGAGTTTTTCTCTAAAGAAGTTTCTTTGGATGAAAAGAAAAATGCATTAAAAAAAGCATTTTATATTTTGGGAGGAATCTTAGTTTTTTTCTTGTTTTTTGGATCTAGTTTGTTTGCATTTGAAGGAATAAGAGATGCTAATTATCAACAAATACCTGGATTGTTAGATGCGCTAGTTTCAGATAGAAAAGCAATGTTATTTCAAGATAGTTTACGTTCTTTAATATTGGTTTTTATTGCAGCATTAATTTTATGGTTTTTCCTTAAAAACAAAGTAAATACAACAAAAGCAATACTTGGTTTTACAATTATTGTTTTATTTGATTTAGTTTCGGTTAATTTAAAATACGTTAACAATCAATCTTTTGAAAAAGCAAGAAATATTGAAAAACCTTTTCAGTTAAGTGCAGTTGATAAGCAAATATTAAAAGACAAAAGTTACTATCGAGTAGCAAACATTGCTGCAGGTATACTCCAAGACGGAAGAACATCTTACTTCCATAACTCAATAGGCGGTTATCATGCTGCAAAAATGGGACGTTATCAAGAATTGTTTGATTATCAAATTGCAAAAAATAATATGGAGGTTTTAAACATGTTAAATACAAAGTATTTTATTGTTCAGTCTTCAGAAGGTACTAATAGTGTACAAATGAATGCTGAGGTTAATGGGAATGTTTGGTTTGTTCAAAATTTAAAATTAGTATCATCTGCAGATGAAGAAATAATGGCTTTAGATCGCTTAAAAACAAAAAAGGAGGCTGTTATTGATGTTCGTAAGTTTCAACTTCAAAATAATTTTGAGAAAGATTCTTTGGCAACAATCAAATTAACAAAACATAACGTTACATCATTATCTTATGAATCTAATACAGTAAAAAAACAATTTGCAGTATTTTCTGAAATCTATTATAAAGATGGATGGAACGCTTACATTGATGGTCAATTAACTCCACATTACCGTGTAAATTACGTGCTACGAGGAATGGAAATTCCGAAAGGAAAACACACCATTGAGTTTAGGTTTGAACCTACTATAATTTCAAAAGGTAACACAATTACCTTAATTTCTTATTTTATGTTATTGGTTATTCCGGTTGGATGGTTTTTTTACAAAAAGAAAAAATAAATTTACTTTATGAATATTGGAATGTTGTTAAACGGAAATTATCCGGCAGATATTAGAGTTCGTAAAGAAGCAGAATCTCTCGTAGAAAACAATCATGCTGTTTTTGTATTGTGCAAAAGAAATCCAAATGAAAAAGTATATGAAGTTGTTAATGGTGTTCAAGTTATTCGTAAAATAGCATATAAAAATTTATCACATGAAGGTATAGTAGATGTAATTGCTTCTGTGAGTTTTATGCATCCTTTTTTTAAAAAAGAATTACCTTATTTTATCAAGGAGAATAAAATTGAGGTATTGCATGTTCATGATTTACCATTGGCTAAAACGGCCTTCTTAGCAGCAAGAAAATATCATTTAAAAACAGTATTAGATTTGCACGAGAATTATCCGGCAGCATTAATGACATGGTTTGCTTGGCGAAAAAACCCTATAATTAGATTAAAGAACAAATTGTTCTTTAATTATAATCGTTGGAAAACATACGAAGCTAGAATTCTTCAAAAATTTGATGTTATTATTGCTGTTGTTGATGAAATGAAGCAGCGTTTAATTGAGCAGCATCAAGTTTCAGGACATAAAATTATCATTGTGCCTAACTCTGAAAAGAAAACATTTGTAAATAATTTTGACACCTCAGTTGCTAGTTATTTCTCAGGGTTAGAAAACAAATTTATCATTTCATATGTTGGTGGTTTTGGGCCTCACAGAGGTTTGCATACCGCAATTTTAGGGATGAAAAATATTGCTAGAAAAATCCCGAATGCATTACTTGTTTTGGTGGGTCCGGCAAATAAAGATGTTAGAAATCATTTACAAAATTTAGTAAATCAAAATAACTTACAAGATTTTGTAACGATTAAAGGAAGTGAACCTTTTACAAGTGTGGTAAATATTATGAATAATTCTTCTATAAACATCATTCCGCACATTTCAAATGAACATACAGAGAGTGCCGTTCCACATAAGTTTTTTCAGATATTATTATCTGGAAAGCCATTGTTAGTGTCTGATTGCGCTCCAATGAAAAGGTTGGTCAATCAATTTAACATTGGTTCTTGTTTTGAGTCAGAAAACCCTGAAAGTTTTGCAAATTCTGTTGCAGCCATTTATTCAGATTATGATAGTGCGCTTCAGAAGTCAAAAAAAGGGAATGATGTATCTTTAAATGGAGAGTTAAACTGGGAGTTTACTTCAAAAAATTTGATCAAATTATATGATAATTTAAAGAATTGAAAGTATTAATTGTAACATATTATTGGCCGCCCTCTGGCGGATCTGGCGTACAGCGCTGGTTGAAATTTGTGAAATACTTGCAAGATTTTGGTATTGAGCCAATTGTTTATACAGTAGCTCAGCCAAAATACCCAATCTTAGATACCTCTTTAGAGAAAGAAATTCCAGGAAATATTACAATTTTGAAACAATCTATTTTGGAGCCATCAACTATTTTTTCTTTATTTACAAAAGGAAAAACGCAACAAGCGGCTGGTTTTTTAAATCCGAATCCAACATTTTTTGGAAGAGTAATTCAATACATAAGAGCAAATTACTTTATTCCGGACGCAAGAAAGTATTGGGTTCAGCCGTCTGTAAAGTATTTGAAAAAATATTTAAAAGCACATCCCGTAGATGCAGTTATTACTTCTGGTCCGCCACACAGTTTACATTTAATTGGTTTAGCGTTAAAGAACGCTATTGATGTAAAATGGATTTCTGACTTTAGAGATCCTTGGACAGAAATAGACTATTTTGAACAATTGCCTTTAACAAAAAAATCAATTCAAATTCATCAAAAACTAGAGCAAGAAGTGCTTGAAAAATCAGATACTGTTTTGGTTGTTGGAAAAACCATGAAAGATGGTTTTAAGAACTTTATCAATAAAATCCAGATAGTAACCAATGGTTTTGATACAGAAGTAGATTCTTTAGAGAATACGTTAGATACCAAGTTTACAATTACACATGTTGGATTAATGAATGCAGATAGAAACCCAACTTTATTATGGAAAGTTATTTCAGAAATTGGTAAGGAAGACGCCGATTTTGCTGCAGATTGTCAGATTAACATTGTTGGTAAAATTGCTTTAGAGGTTCAAGGTGATTTAGAAAAATATAAAATCAGAAATATATTAGATATTGGGTATGTTTCGCATCAAGAAGTTAAAAAGCATCAACAGAAATCTCAGGTATTGCTATTGTCTGTTAATAAAGTAAAAAGTGCTAAAGGAATTATTACTGGCAAAATATTTGAGTATTTACAAGCAAAACGCCCTATCTTAGCTATTGGTCCATCTGATGGAGATTTGGCAGAGATTATTTATGAAACAAATGCAGGAGTAATTGTAGATTTTGATGATGAAATAAATCTAAAAAAATCAATTTTAGAAATGTATACTTCCTTTAAAAATGGAAGTTTACACTCAAATTCTAAAAATATAGAGCAGTATCATCGTAAGGCTTTAACTGAGCAACTTGCTAATATTATTAAAGAAACAGTTTTGTAATTTCATGAAAAAAATAGTCACTATTTTAGGAGCAAGACCACAATTTGTAAAAGCTGCTGTTTTAAGCAGGGTAATCAAAGAACACCATCAAGTTGAAGAAGTAATCATTCATACTGGGCAACATTTTGATGCCAATATGAGTGCCGTTTTTTTTGAAGAAATGGAAATACCAAAGCCCACTTATAATTTAGCGATCAATAGCCTGGGACATGGAGCAATGACTGGTCAAATGTTAGAAAAAATTGAAACTATTCTTATCAAAGAAAAACCTGAAGCTGTTGTGGTTTATGGAGATACTAATTCTACAGTTGCAGGATCATTAGCAGCAAAAAAACTACATATAAAGGTTATTCATATAGAAGCTGGCTTACGTTCTTTTAACATGAAAATGCCAGAAGAGGTAAATAGGATTTTAACAGACAGAATTTCTGATTTATTATGTTGCCCAACAGAAACAGCTATCAAAAATTTAAGAAATGAAGGTTATGAAAACTTGCCAATCAAGATGGAAAGAACTGGTGATATTATGAAAGATGCTGTTGCATTTTATAGTAAAACATCAGCTGATAAATCATCAATAATTTCTGATTTAAATTTAAAAGAAAACAAATTTGTTTTGGCAACCATTCATCGACAAGAAAACACCGATGATGTACATAAATTAAAATCGATTTTTGCTGCTTTAGAAGAAATTAATTCAGCATGTAAAGTGGTTTTGCCATTGCATCCAAGAACAAAAAAAATCTTAGAGCAACAGAGTATTCAACCAAATATTACCTTGATTAATCCTGTTGGATATTTTGCCATGTTAGAGTTGTTAAAAAACTGTAAAATGGTGATTTCTGATAGTGGCGGATTGCAAAAAGAAGCATTTTTTAATAAAAAATATTGCATTATTGCAAGAGAAGAAACAGAATGGATTGAATTGGTAGAAAACGGTTTTGCAGAAATTGTGGGTAGTAATCAATCTAAAATAGTAAATGCTTTTAATAAGTATAAAACAGCAACAATAGATTTCAATATTGAATTGTATGGAAATCAAGTTGGAGAAAGTATTCATCAATCAATTGTAGCATTATTAACTAAATAATTTTTCTATTGGGAGTTGTATTAAAACAATCATTTAAAAATACTATTGTTACTTTCGCGGCATTCGGAATTGGAGGTGTAAATGCGTTGTTTCTATACACTAATTTTTTAACAGGAGAATATTATGGCTTAGTAACCTATTTACTGTCAACTGCAAATTTATTAATGCCTCTAACGGCTTTTGGTGTTCAGTATTCTATTGTTAAATTCTTTTCGTCTTACACTTCAAAGATAGAAAGAGATAAGTTTTTAAGTGCTTCGTTATTATTTCCATTAATTATTGCCATACCTTTTGGTTTTATAGGAACTGTTTTTTATGAACAAATTAGTTCTTTTTTATCGATAAAAAATCCAATTATAAAAGATTTTACATGGGTTATTTATTTAGTAGCGATTGCAACTGCTTATTTTGAGATTTTTTACGCGTGGGCAAAAGTACAAATGCAATCTGTTTTTGGAAATATTTTAAAAGAAATGTTTTCTAGAATTGCTGTAACGATTCTTTTGATGTTGGTTTTTTTAGAGGTAATTGATCAAGTTGAATTCATTTATTGCTTAACAGGAGCGTATTTTATTCGTGCTTTTGTAATGTTATTGTATGCATTAAAATTATACACACCAAAGTTTACTTTTCAACTGCCAACTAATTATAAGGAAGTTTTTAAATACGCTTCCTATATTATTTTAGCAGGTTCTGCTGGGGCAATTTTGTTAGATATTGATAAGTTTATGATTCCGCAAAAAGAAGCAATTGCCTATACGGCTTATTATTCTGTTGGCGTTTATATTGCTTCTTTATTAGAAGCTCCAGGAAGAGCAATGGCACAAATTATTCAGCCAATTACAGCAAAAGCATTGAATGAAGATAATGCAACAGAAATTTATAAATTATATAAAAGTACTTCTATAAATCTTTTATTAATCTGTGGGTTGTTTTTCTTGTTGATCAACCTAAATATAGATCAAGGATATTTATTGATTGATGAAAAATATTCGCAAGGAGTTTGGGTGGTGTTTATGATTTCTATTGCTAAATTATACACCATGGCTTTAGGTAACAACGGAGCAATTATATCTAATTCTAAGCACTATAAAATACTGTTGCCCTATGCAATTGCAATGGCATTAGCTGTGATATTTTTAAATAATTGGTTGATTTCTTTATATCGAATGAATGGCGCAGCTTTATCTACTTTAATTGTTTTATTGTTTTTTAATACTGTTAAGATTTGGTATGTAAAAAAGAGATTTAACATTTACCCTTTTACTAGAAAAACGGTTTATCTATTATTGATTTTAACTGCAGTTTACAGTATGTTTTTCTTTTGGAATTTTAATTTGCATCCAATTTTAAATATTGTTTTAAAAGGAGCTTTAATATCTGTTAGTTATTTGATTCTTGTTTATAAATTGAATATATCTTCAGATATAAATACTATTATCAATAAGTTTATAAAAAGCAATCAATAGTATCTGCGAGAATGTGTAGTAGCAATCCAATTCCTAATACTCTCGTTTTTTTCCAACTTAATAAAGAGAAATAAATAGCAATAGCATAATAACTGTGTAACGGATGAAAATTAACGCTACATCTATTTGGATCAAAAATTGGGGTTGCTAATAAATGATCTAAATCGATCAACATTGTTGCAATAAAAACAAGATATACTTTCTTCCAGTTTTTTTTAAAAAAAGTTAAAGCTACAAGTGCAGGAACAATAAAATGAAAGCCGTAATGTATTAAAAACTTTAAATCCATTTTATTCTAAAAAGCTAATTGCATTTGGACCCTCCATAAAAAGTAAATCCAATATTGATAAATTTTTTAAATAACCATATTTATCATCAAACATTTGAATATAGCTGTCAAATTTATAGTTGTGTTTTCGTTTAGCATTTGCTAAAGAACGATAATCGTTTTCTGTAGAAACATCGTATTCTGTTGTTTTACTAAATTGTTGATTGATTTGTATTGCGTCGGTAATGAACAAGTACGTATCTATATTTACATCTAATAAATAGGTGTATTCTTTTTTGAAAATCGATAATATATCATCTTGGTAAAACTCAAAAAAAGGCGAGTTTCGATACGCAATTTGTATCGATTTTAAATGTTGTTTCTGCCAAGAGTTAGTATTGTCTACCAAAGTGTCTTTAGTTTTTCTTTTAGAAGATTTAGAAGTATGTTTTACGGGAATATTTAATAATTGTTTTCCGTTTGGCCCATAAATATAGCAACGATTTCTATAGGTTTGTTTTTGATAGTTGTCTTCTGTCTCAAAAAGTATTACTTCTGAATTTACAATAGCTTTATATTGTGAAATAGGAGAGAAGTAAGTTGGTAAAAACAAAGCCATTTTATTTGGTTTCTTTTTTCTTTTTACGGTAATAATTAACTGCAAAATAACCCATTAATAAGATCAAGAAAACATTAAAATAGGATCTTGGCTCTCCGTCACCACCAACAGTGGTAAACATTCTGTCCCAACGAATTGAAGAAAATTTAGCGAATCCTTTAGCGTCTGGATCCCAACTTAACCAAATAAATACTGGTTTTCCAACTACATGATCAAACGGAACATAACCCCAAGAACGAGCGTCTAAAGAGTTTTGCCTGTTGTCTCCCATCATCCAATAATAATCTTGTTTAAATGTATAAGAAGTCGCTTTTTTACCATTTAGATAATAATCATTACCTACAATTGATAAGTTATTGTGCTCGTATCTTCTGATAACTTGTTCGTAAAAAGGCATTGATTTTTCGTTTAACTCAACCGTTTCTCCTTTTTTAGGAATGTAAATGGGGCCGTAATTATCATTCGTCCATAAATAATGAGGACTATGCGGAAATAAATCTTTATTAAAAGTGCCTTTTGGTTCTATATTTTTTATAACACTTTTTACTATCGGATTGTTTTTTATCAATGCAGCTTCATCATCTGTTAAATTTAAAATAAACTTTCCGTTTCTAAAACCGTATTCTCTAATATTGTATCTTTTTGATGCGCCTTGACTAAATTGCTTTCCGCCAGTATCAACCGTAAAAAAATATTGCGGTTTTGCCCTGTCTGGCAATACCGTTCTTTTTCCGTTGATATATACATAACCATCTCTTACTTCTAAAGAGTCTCCCGGAATACCAACTGCACGTTTTACATAATTGGTTCTTTTATCTAGTGGTTTGTAGGTAAATTTCCCGGATGTATCTCCCCACATTAAATTTAAAGAATCGGCCGGCCAACTAAAAACTACAATGTCGTTTCGCTTAATTTTCTGAATTCCCGGCAATCGCATGTATGGTAATGCCAGTTTATTTAACCAAGAATCTTGATCTTTAGAGTCTGAAACATAGGATTTAAATGAAGAAGTTAAATTCATTCCTGTTAAAGGAATTGGAATAGCAGGAATTGTATCATGAACCATTGGAGCAGAAACTGCAGACATTGGAACTCTTGCTCCATAATGGAATTTACTTACAAATAAGAAATCACCAACGTACAATGTTTTTTCTAATGATGAAGACGGAATTGTATAGGGTTGCATAAAATAAGTATGTACTAAAGTGGCGGCAATAATTGCAAATGCAACTGAGCTGATCCATTCTCCAAGCGCACTTCTTGGGTCTAAACTTCTGTCTTTTACATAATTGTTTTTAGAAAAATAATTGATAAAAAATAAATAAAAACCCAATGTTGCTACAGCTAAAATTGTGTCTAATTTTTTATGATGACTATAACTTCTACACGTTTCTATCCAAATAATTGGAAACATTAATAGATTTATAATTGGAATAAACAATAAGATTGTCCACCATTTTGGGCGATTGATAATTTGCATCAATACAATTGCGTTGTATATAGGTACAATTGCTTCCCAAGCTTTTCTGCCAGCTTTTATATATAATTTCCAAGTAGCTAAAAAGTGAATTACTTGTATTGTTATGAAGAATAAAAACCACTCTGTAAATGTCATAATTGTTTTTTTTATGTCTGGTTGAGCTTAGTCGAAACCTATTTTTGATTTCTCGATCGCACTCGAAAAGACAATATTATATTAATTAGAGAAAAACTCTAAAATTTGTTACATTCTTTAACCAATGTTTAACACATCTTTCATTGTAAAAACACCTTTCTTGTTCAAAATCCATTCTGCTGCAACAACAGCTCCTAAAGCAAAACCTTTTCGGTTATTTGCTGTGTGTTTTATTGCTATAGAATCTATTTCAGAATCATAATTTATACGATGTGTTCCGGGAACATCACCAATTCTTTTTGATGCAATCGGAATTATTTCTTCAGATGCTTTTCCGTTTAATTTCCAGTTTAATTTTGAACTATTTTCTATAATTCCTTCTGCCAGTGTAATAGCTGTTCCGCTTGGTGCATCTAATTTTTGTGTGTGATGAATCTCTTCGATTGTGATGTTGTAATCACTTAAAGTATTCATCATTTTTGCTAATTGATTATTGAGTTCGAAAAAAATATTTACGCCCAAACTAAAGTTCGAAGCATAAATAAAAGCACCATTTTTCTCGTTACATAAATCAACCATTTTGTCATAATTTTCTAACCAACCAGTAGTTCCAGAAATCACTGGAATTTGATTTTCAATACAATTAGAAATGTTATTTACAGCAGAATTAGGAACACTAAAATCAATAGCAACATCTGCTTCTAAAATATTATATGTAGAATCAGCTTTAGATTTGATAACAATTGTATGCCCTCTTTGTAAAGCAATTTTTTCAATTTCCTTACCCATTCTTCCGTATCCTAATAAAGCTATTTTCATCTAAAAATTAAATTTAAAAGAGAGTCCAAATTTAGGAATTTCATAGTTTCTTGTATCGTAACTCATTGTTGGAGTAAAAGAAACGTTGTCGTTTGTGTTGAATTGTAATAAATGTGCATTTACACTTGCTTCTACTATTTGTAATACGTAAAAAATAACGGTGCTTAATAAAGCAAGATCTCGATTATTTTTTAATGTTTTTTGTGCACTTATTAGCCCGTTTCTAGATATGGTTAAAGAACCATCATTGTTTGTGAACTCGTCTTGCAAGCCTGCTTCACGCATTTTAAAAGCTGTTCTGTAACGGTCGTATTCATTGTTGTTATCTAGATATAAATAAATACTTGTGCCCATTGCACCCCAAACAATAGGTGCTTTCCAATATTTTTTATTATAAATTTGTCCTCCGCCAGGTAAAATAGCAGCGTAAAACGCAGCTTTAGATGGCGATAAAGGATTAAAATAGTTGCTATTTGTTTTGATTTTTTCCTTTATTTTAATATCATCTACTTGGGTAGAATCTTTTTGTGCACTTATTGAAATTGATATAAGTACAGTTAAAAGAAAAAGTATTTTTTTTAGTGATAACACTATTTAAGTAAGTTTTTTATGCGGTGAAATTCTTCTTCAGATTTAAAAGAAATTGATATTTTTCCTTTTCCTTTAGCGTTAGTATTCACTTCTACTTTACTGCCAAAGAATAAATTTAACTCTGTTATAGATTCTTTTACAAAATTTGGAATTTGTTTCGTCTGTTTAACACTTGTATTTCCGGCTTTTAAATTTTTAACCAATTCTTCTGTCTGTCTAACAGATAATTTGTCTTTAACAATTTTGGTGTAAATATTTAGTTGATCTTCTGATGAATCTACATTTATTAATGCGCGTCCGTGTCCCATAGAAATAAATCCATCTCGCATTCCGGTCTGAATAATTGGATCTAATTTTAACAAACGCAAATAGTTTGTAACGGTAGACCTTTTTTTACCAACTCTAACACTTAATTGTTCTTGTGTTAGCTGAATTTCTTCAATTAACCGTTGATAAGATAACGCTACTTCAATTGGGTCTAAATTCTTACGTTGAATGTTTTCTACCAGAGCCATTTCTAGCATTTCTTGGTCATTTGCTATTCGAATGTATGCTGGTACTGTTCCGTTACCAACTAATTTAGAAGCTCTATATCTTCGCTCACCAGAAACTAACTGAAATTTGTTTCCTTCTAGTTTCCGAACTGTAATAGGTTGTATAACTCCAAGCTCTTTGATAGAATTAGCTAATTCTGTTAACGCATCTTCATCAAAATAGGTTCTTGGTTGAAAAGGATTTACTTCAATGTTTTGTAATTCAATCTCAACAATATTTCCAACTAATTTATCCGCATTTTTATCTGAAGCGAAATTGATGTCAGCAGAACTTTCTTTTAGTAATGCAGACAGCCCTCTTCCTAAGGCTTGCTTTTTTGTTGCTTTTGCCATTATACGTTTTTCTTAATAATTTCGTTTGCCAAACTTAAATAATTCACAGCACCTTTGCTTGTAGCATCATAAGCAATAATGCTTTCTCCATAACTTGGTGCCTCTCCTAATCTTGTGTTTCTTCTAATAATTGTATCAAAAACCATACTGCTAAAGTGTTTTCTTACTTCTTCAACTACCTGGTTTGATAAACGCAAACGAGCATCAAACATCGTTAGTAAAAGTCCTTCAATATCTAAGTTAGGATTGTGTATTTTTTGAACACTTTTAATGGTGTTTAACAATTTACCTAGACCTTCTAATGCAAAATATTCACATTGAATTGGAATGATTACAGCATTTGCTGCAACTAAAGAATTTAGGGTAATTAGGCCTAAAGACGGTGCGCAATCAATTAAAATATAATCGTAGGTGTTTGTTATTTTTTTTAAGGCTTTTTGCAACATATATTCTCGTTGCTCTTTGTCTACTAATTCAATTTCAATGGCAACCAGATCAATGTGTGCAGGTATGATATCTACATTTGGAGACGTAGTTTTTTGAATGGCTTCATTTATTGATGCCGTATGCTCTAAAACTTGGTACGTTCCAATTTCTACATTTTCAACATCTATGCCTAATCCAGAAGATGCATTTGCTTGGGGGTCTGCATCAATAAGGAGTATTTTTTTTTCTAGAACACCTAAAGAAGCTGCTAGATTTACGGCTGTAGTTGTTTTACCAACACCACCTTTTTGATTTGCAATTGCAATAATTTTCCCCATTCAATAAAACGATTATATAAAAAGTAAAAATACGATTATTTGTTGTTATTTAAAATCAAAGATGTTAACATTGCTATAAAAACGTAAGACTCTTATTTTAAAGTTTTTATATTTATTTTATTAAAGATAATAAACATTATTGTAGAGAGAAAATCGTAAAGTTATGAGCTATTTTTCTAATTCTTTTTAGGATTTATTCGGAATGTTTTTAAGAATTTCTAATAAGAACTTCCAGAACTTTTGAGTAGAAGAAATGCTTGCTCTTTCGTCTGGAGAGTGCGCTCCTAAAATTGTAGGTCCAAAAGAAACCATATCCATTTTGGGATAATTCTGTCCTAAAATACCACACTCTAATCCAGCATGACAAGCTGCGATTTTTGCTTTTTCTCCGTGTAGTTTTTCATACAGACTGTCTACTATTTTTAAAATATCAGAGTTTATGTTTGGCAACCAGCCAGGATATTCACCAGAGAAACTAACTTCAAGTCCAGCCAATTCAAATGCAGATCGAATTGAATTTGCGACATCTATTTTATTTGTTTCTGAAGAAGATCTTGTTAAGCATTTTACGGAAATTTCACCATTTTTAACTACAACCTTAGCAATATTATTTGAGGTTTCTACCAAGTCTTTAATATCTGGACTCATTCTGTAAACACCATTTAAAGTAGCATAAACCGACCTTATAAATCCTTCTTGAATACCTAAATTCATGATTTTTTCTGGAAGATTTGTTTCAGAAACTTCTACAGATAAATTAGGCTCTATACTTTTAAATTCTGATTTAATATTGTGTATTAGTTCTTTTATTTCAAAAAAGAAGGGTTCTTTAGAGATATTGTCAATAACAATTGTAGCTTTACTTTCTCTTGGAATTGCGTTGCGCAAACTACCGCCATTGATTTCTGAAATTCTTAATCCGAAGTTTTCAAAACCATCAAATAAAATTCGATTCATTATTTTATTAGCATTCCCCAATCCTTTGTGAATATCCATTCCAGAATGCCCACCATTTAATCCACTTACAGAAATGATAAAAGCAGCGCAGTTATCAGAAACAGTTTCTTCATTATAGGTTCTTTTTGCGGTAATATCGATTCCTCCGGCACAACCCATTCCAATTTCATCATCTTCTTCAGTATCTAGATTCAACAAAATTTCGCCGTCTAAATATCCAGATTCTAATCCTTTTGCGCCTGTCATACCTGTTTCTTCATCAATAGTAAATAAGGCTTCAATTGCAGGGTGTTCTATGGTTTTAGATTCTAAAACACTCATAATTGCTGCAACTCCTAGGCCATTATCTGCGCCCAATGTTGTTCCTTTTGCAGTCACCCAATCGCCATCAATAACCATTTCGATTCCTTGAGAATCAAAATCGAAAACTGTATCAGCGTTTTTTTGATGAACCATATCTAGATGGCTTTGCATTACAACCGTTTTTTTATTTTCAAAACCGGTAGTTGCTGGTTTTTTAATGATAACGTTTCCAACATTATCAACAACAGTTTCTAGGTTTAATTTTTTTCCAAAATCAACCATAAAGGCAATCACTCTTTCTTCCTTTTTTGACGGACGAGGTACTGCATTTAAATTTGTAAAATTATTCCAGACGGATTTTGGTTCTAGGTTTCTTATTTCTGTATTCATGATGAGTTTTTTAAGGATTTAAATTTAGTTGATTTCAATAACAACTTCTGCTGTTTTTTTACGTACTTTTTTTAGGTCTTTCATAAAACAATCTTCTGCTCTAAATCCCACAGGCATTACCAAAACAGAGGTTAGGTTGTGTTTGTTGAGATTTAGAATTTCATCGTACTTTTCAGGAATAAATCCTTCCATCGGACACGTGTCTATTTGTTCATTTGCAGCAACAGTCATTAAATTACCTAATGCAATGTAAGCTTGATTAGTGTTCCAAATTTTTAACTCCTCATGTGTTTTATTTTCAATAGAACTTGTAAGCATCTTTTTAAATGGATTCAAGACTTCATCAGGTGTACTTCTGATAGTTTTTATTAAAGAAAAATAATTATCAACATCTTTCGTTGTGTATTTTTTTGGAATGCATAGTACCAAAACATGAGATGCGTCTGCAATTTGTTGTTGGTTCCAAGAGTGAGAAACCAATTGCTTTTGAATTTCTTTATTTTGAATCACAATCATTTTCACAGGTTGTAATCCATAAGATGTAGCCGTTAAATTGAAAGCTTCTTTAAGTGTGTTTATTTGTGAATTTGAAAGTGATTTTGTTGCATCAAACTTCTTTGTTGCATAGCGCCATTCTAAATTTTTGATACTATTCATTGTATATCTATTTATGCTGCAAAAATAAGAAACAATAATCAGCTATGCTGATACAGATGATAATAAATGCCAATAGTTGTATAGAAATATTTTTGTAACTTGATATGCGAAAAAGAATAAGTATATTGCTATGAAAGAAGATTTTCTTCATTATTTATGGAAGCATCAATTGTTTTCTGCATCAGATTTACAAACAACAGAATTTAATGCAATTGAAATTGTTTTTCCTGGGATTCATAATTTTAATGCAGGACCAGATTTTTTAAACGCTAAAATTAAAGTTGACAACATTTTATGGATTGGACATGTTGAGATTCATATTCATTCTTCTGATTGGTATGTCCATCAACATGAGAAGGATTCTAATTATAATTCTGTTATTCTACATGTAGTTTGGGAAGACGATGTGGCAGTTTTTGGAATGAATAACTTGCCTTTGCCAACGTTAAATATTGCTAAGTTAGTTGCAGATGATTTGTTGTTGAATTATAAAAGTCTGTATTCTAAAGAACAGCGTTGGATTCCTTGTGAAAAGTCAATAAAAACCATTGATTCCTTTGTGCTTGACAATTGGAAAGAACGTTTGTTTTTTGAGCGTTTAGAAGAAAAATCAATCTTAATTAATCAATTGTTGAGCAATTCTAATAATAATTACGAAGCGGTTTTGTTTAAGTTACTTGCCAAGAATTTTGGTTTGAAAACAAATGCAGAAGCCTTTTTAAATTTTGCAAATTCAATTGATTTTTCGATTGTTAGAAAGCTGCAAAACGATGTTTTTAAATTACAGGCATTATTTTTTGGACAAGCTGGTTTTTTGGAAGAAACATCTAAAGAAAAATTTGTAAATAAATTAAAAACTGAATATAAGTACTTAAAGCACAAATTTAATTTAAAACCAATTCATAATGGACAGTTTCAGTTTTTTAGAATGCGACCAACAAATTTTCCAACAATACGAATTGCACAATTGGTCTTTTTATATTACAAGCAACAAAATTTGTTTTCAAAATTGATAGCAACTTCTGATTTAAAAACAATGTATCAACTGTTTTCAGTTGAATTAAATGATTTTTGGAAAATACATTTTACGTTTAAAACAGTGTCAAAAAAAACATCCAAAAAACTCACAAAATCCTTTGTAGATTTATTACTCATAAATACAATTTTTCCATTAAAATTTAACTATCTAAAAAGTAGAGGTGTGGTAGATGAAACAGCGTTTTTGTCATTAATTCAAGAATTAAAACCAGAAAAAAATTCGATTATTGATAGGTTTAGTAAGTTGAAAATAAGTTCTAAAAATGCTTTTGAAACACAGGCTTTATTACAGCTTAAAAATAATTATTGCGCAAAGAAACGTTGTTTACAATGCGCAATAGGTAATGTTATTTTAAATAGAGCTTAGTACAGACTCTTGTATTTTGTAGGGTTCGATTCATGCATCATTTCGTAAACCTTTTCAAAAACATCTTCAGAAGAAGGTTTAGAGAAGTAATCTCCATCTGTACCGTAAGCTGGTCTATGCGCTTTTGCTGTTAATGTTTGCGGTTTGCTATCTAAATATTGATATCCATTTTGGTTTTCTACAATTTCTTGTAATAAATATGCAGAAGCTCCGCCAGGTACATCTTCATCAACTACTAATAATCTATTTGTTTTTGCAATCGACTTTACCGTATCATGATTTACATCAAAAGGCAATAAACTTTGCGCATCAATAATTTCTACATTAATGTCAACTTGAGCTAATTCTTTAGCTGCTTCTTCAATTATTCTTAAAGTTGATCCGTAAGAAATTATAGTAATGTCTGTTCCTTCTTTAATCGTTTCTATTTCACCAATAGGAGTTTTAAAGGCTCCTAAATTGGTTGGTAATTCTTCTTTTAAACGATAGCCATTTAAACACTCTATAACCAAAGCTGGATCATCTCCTTCTAATAAAGTATTGTAAAACCCAGCTGCTTTTGTCATGTTTCTTGGAACCAAAACGTGAATTCCGCGAATGTTATTTATGATTCCGCCCATAGGAGATCCAGAATGCCAAATTCCTTCCAATCTGTGACCACGAGTTCTGATAATTAACGGCGCTTTTTGTTTACCAAAAGTTCGGTAACGCAACGTTGCTAAATCATCACTCATAATTTGTAAAGCGTACAATAAATAATCTAAATATTGTATTTCTGCAATAGGTCTTAATCCACGCATTGCCATACCAATTCCTTGTCCTAAGATAGTTGCTTCTCTAATACCTGTATCAGAAACTCTCAGTTCTCCAAATTTTTCTTGCAAACCTTCTAAACCTTGATTTACATCACCAATATGACCAGCATCTTCACCAAAAATTAAAACTTCTGGGTGTTTTGCTAAAATGGCGTCAAAATTATCACGCATAATTACACGCGCGTCAACTAAGTTTTGTTTAGCTGCATAGGTTGGTTTTTCTTCGATAACGTTTTCTGTAGCTAGTGCCGTTTCACTTAATAAGTGTGATGAGTATTTTACCGCAGCATTATCAATTGAAGATTTTATAAAGTTCTGCAATTCAATTTTCTCAGCAAATTCTTCATCTTTCAAGTAGCGTAATGTTTTACGGCAAGCGACTAAAATATCTTTTCTGATAGGTTCTGCAATTGCAGTTAAATCGTTTTTGTATTTTGTAATAAAAGTACCATTACTACTTTTATTAGCAATTTTTTCTAGTAGAGCTTCGGCAGTTGCAACCTCTGTTTTTATTTCATTTGTAAAAGCATTCCAAGCATTTCTTTTTGCTAAAGAAACTTCTTTTTTTGCTTCTTTTTCAATGGCTTTTAATTCTTCTTCAGAATCGATAAATTTTAGCGTGTTTCCGTCTTCATCTTCAAGTTGAAATTCTAAAATCCATTTTCGCATTTGGTTTAAACAATCAAACTCTTGCTCCCATTGTAAACGTTCTGGAGATTTATATCTTTCGTGAGATCCAGAAGTAGAGTGCCCTTGCGGTTGTGTTAATTCTTTTACGTGAATTAAAACCGGAATGTGTTTTGTTCTCGCAATTTCTGATGCTTTATTGTAAACATCAATTAATTGCACATAATCCCACCCGTTTACAACAAAAATCTCATATCCGTTTGTATCGTTTTCTTTTTGAAACCCTTTTAAAATTTCAGAGATACTTTCTTTTGTTGTTTGATGTTTTGCATGAACCGAAATTCCATATTCATCATCCCAAACATTCATCACCATTGGTACTTGTAAAACACCAGCAGCATTTATAGTTTCAAAAAATAGACCTTCAGAAGTACTTGCGTTACCAATTGTTCCCCAAGCAACTTCGTTTCCTTCATTAGAAAAATTTGTAAATTTTTCTAAACCTTTTACATTTCTATAAATTTTAGAAGCTTGTGCTAAGCCTAATAGTCTCGGCATTTGACCAGCAGTTGGAGAAATATCTGCAGAAGAGTTTTTCTGTTTGGTTAAGTTTTTCCAATCTCCATTTTCATCTAAAGAATGCGTAGCAAAATGTCCGCCCATTTGACGACCAGCAGACATTGGTTCTACATTGATATCTGTGTGAGCGTATAAGCCTGCAAAAAATTGTTGTGCAGTTAGTTGCTCAATTGCCATCATAAATGTTTGATCTCTGTAATAACCAGATCTAAAGTCTCCATTTTTAAAAGCTTTTGCCATTGCTAATTGCGGCACTTCTTTTCCGTCTCCGAAAATTCCGAATTTAGCTTTTCCTGTTAAAACTTCTCTACGTCCTAATAAGCTACATTCTCTACTAACACGTGCGATTCTATAATCGTTTAAAACTTCTTTTTTAAAATCGTTAAAAGATAAATTAGTAGAATTTGAAACGGCTGTATCTTGAGACATAATGATATAATTTTTAGACTTTTGCAAATGTAGGTTTTTTGATTGAAATTTAAAAATATTTTATTTTGTTGAGAATATCGTAATTAAGAGTTGTATATTAACAAAAAAATACGAAATCAACAAAAAATAAACATTTAAAGAAAGCCTCTTCTAAAAAAGTTATAAATTGTAGATGGTCTTGCAGTTAATACAAAGCGAATTTTAGAGAGATAGGCTTCTTGGGTAACTTCCCATCCATTATTAGAATACATTGGAAAGTAGATTTCTAAAATATTGTGAATAAAATTAAATCGGATTCCGTTTTCATAAGCAAAAAATACATCTTGCTCTTTGTTTTTTAGAAAAGCCACATCGTTATAATATTCTACCCAATTCCAAAGACCTATGCTAGAATTAAAAGACATCATGTATTGATTAGCGAATCTAGTTGGTAGCACAGATTTGAATCCACCATCCTCAATAATTACTTGTTGGCTAAAAATCCCTGAGCTTTCAGATCTTCCAAAGTAGTTTTCTTCAAATAAATAATCTGAAGATCTGTCTAATCCAAAACTAAAATAATCTCCGCTAGTTTTATTGTTTAAAAAGAATCCGCCAAAAACACGAAAATCTAACTGTCTGTTTTTTGCAGTAAGTTTTCGGTATCTAATATCCGTAGAAAACTTTGTGAAATTTGAAGAAATATCTGTGTTTACTTCATAAGAAATTCCTTCAATAATATTTGGTTTAGAATTGATATATTTTATATTTAAAACATTGTAAATGTCTTGTTCATTTGATATTGTTTCTTTTGCAGTTTCTTTATGAATATTTACATATTTTACGGTTAAAGAATTACCACCTACGTCTCGGAGGCTTTTTCTTTTGAAAATAGTAGAAATATAGGGAGCAAAAACACCATAAGATAGTTCTGGTGCGTAATGAAAATTACTGGCAGAAACCCCATAGACAATATGTTGTATTTTTGAATTTTCAAAATACTGATTGTACATGATCGATGCTAAGCCAGTTAAAGTTTTACTTTTTGTAGCATAAGAAGGGACTAGTTTAAAAGAAAGATTTCTAGACAGGATGGGTTTATTGTGTAGTTTTAAGCCTAGGGTAACTCCATCATAAAAATTGTAACCTAATTCTGGTTGATAAAATAATTGATTGTAATATGGATCTTCGATGTCTTTAATTAGTTTTAATTGAATTGGTTTATCTAGAACGCTTCTTTCAATGTTTTTCCAGTTATCCAGGGTGTTGTATTCTGGATATAATTGCTCGTAATTCAACGCTATTTTGTCAAAGTTGCCTTTTGCAATGGTAATTGTATTTGTAGAGTCAATTCCTGTAAGCCACTTTTTGAATCTAATTTTTTTGTTTTTTACACCATATAATGCAACTGGTGCGGTGATATTTCTTTTATTTTTAATGCTTATTTTTAAAGAGTCTGAGGTACTTTCTATTTTTTTAATTGTGTAATCAATTTTTTTATTGGTACGAATGTAATCTCCAAAAAACCACGTTAAATCTTTGTCTGTTTTTGATGAAATAATTTTATTAAAAACCTTGCTTGAACTTATTTTTAATTGATTGGTTGAATAAAATTCAGTAAAACTTTCTTTGATAATAGAGTCGCCTAAATACCCTTTCAAATATTGTAAACCAAGACCAGCTTTGTATTTGTTGGCAATTTTTCTGTTGAAGTTAGATAAAGAATCGAGACTTGTAGTTAGTGCTTGATCTAAAAATTTTCGTGCGCCAAACTGATATACAAATGGATATTTATCATTAAAATCTAACTTAGAAAAATTAAAACTTCTTACTCCCCAAACTTTAGAAATAGTTCCTAATAATTTTACATCAGCATAGAATTCTTTTACATATTCAATCATTAAAAAGGTTTGAATCCCGTCTATCAACCAATAATCTTTTCGTCTGTTTAAAAGCAAAGTGTTTTCTAAATATTTTCTAGTAATCGCTTTAAAATAAGTAATATCTCTGTCGAATACATCAGAAAATGGACTTAAAAATTTAGGCAATTGATTGAGGCCGTAAATTGGATTTTTGTTTTGAGAAACTTCATCCAGCAATAATTCTTTATGTGGATAAGGACCTAAATACTTTTCGATAAAAAAGAGTTCTCTGTTTAAAATATCTGAAGTTAATTTTTTGTTGATTCCTTTTGGTAAAACATCTGTAATTACATCAATTTTATTTGTTTTGTAAGTTGTGTAATTGTTTATTTTGTTGATGCTTAAAATTATATCTGTTTTGTTGTTTCCAGATAAATTGTAAATAGAATTTTCTTTTTCCTGCGTTAAATTACTAGTTAGAAAATAATTATTTGGAACTTCAACTTTGATATTATAATTGGTAGGATTGATAAATAAATCGTCAGTATTTAAATTACTCATTAATTGCCATTCGTTTGTGAAAACAGCTGGAGTTAAATACCAATATCGCAGATGATAACCAGTTGCTGTTTTTCCATAACTTGTGAATTGAGAACTTGGAATTTTAACTGTAAACGATGCTTTTATAACAATGGAATCCGCAGGTTTTAAAACCTTATTTAATTCGATTTTAAGAATGTCTTCTGCATCTTTTTGTGAAGTAAATTGAATACCTTCATAATCAACAGAAAGGTTTAAAATCTTACTAAAACCGCGTTCACTATCTTTTGCAAAATAGAGTGATTTGTCATAATCACCAATCAATCTTTTCGTTAAAGGTGTATTTTTATCTTTAAAACTATTTGCCCAATTATGAAGATATATTTCTTTCAAAGATTGGTTGGAGTTGTTGAAGTAAACTATTTCTTGCTGAATTTTTAAAACATCATTTTTTTCATCTAAAACAGCATTGATTTTCATCGAATTTGTTTGGGCACAAATACGAGATAAGAATAATACTGGGAGGCAAAAAAATATTAACTTCAGTTTCAAGTCGAAATTGATTTTTTAAAAATGATTGTACTTTATAAATAAATAAAAATCAAAAAAAGTATGCAACTGTTTTTAAAAGTTTGGTTTTAAACTGTATTTTGTATAGAACTTATTTAAATGATCTATCGCTTCATCTGCAGTATCAACAATTCTAAATAAATTTAAATCTTCTTCGCTAATATTTCCCTCAGCAATTAAAGTTTTTTTAATCCAATCTAACAAACCGCTCCAAAAATCTCTACCAACTAAAACTATTGGAAAACGACCAATTTTTTTGGTTTGAATTAAAGTAATTGCTTCAAATAGTTCGTCCATTGTACCAAACCCACCGGGCATTACAACAAAACCTTGTGAGTATTTTACAAACATTACTTTACGAACAAAGAAATAGTCAAATTCTAAATTCTTGTCATTGTCAATCCAAGGGTTGTCATGTTGCTCAAAAGGCAATTCAATATTTAAGCCAACAGAAGTTCCTTTTCCTTTATGAGCACCTTTATTTCCCGCCTCCATAATTCCGGGGCCACCACCAGTTATAACGCCAAATCCATTCTGAGTTAATTTAAATGCTACTTCTTCTGCTAGCTTATAGTAAGGGTCTTCTGGTTTTGTTCTTGCAGATCCAAATATAGATACACAGGGTCCAATTTTACTTAATTTTTCATAACCTTCTACAAACTCAGACATGATTTTAAATATGGCCCAAGAATCGTTTGTCTTTATTTGATTCCAGGTTTTTTTATCTAATTTTTCTCTTACTTTTCTATCTTCTTTCGGATTCATAATCTATCTTCTTTTTTATTTTTTTAATACTATTTTGTTGTCTAAAGTAATTTTTCGGCAAACATGCTAAGTTAGTTCTTTTTTCAATATTTCGACTTCGCTCAGTATGACATTATTATTTTAATTCCTTTTTCAAAAATTTAGCTGTGTAACTGGTTTTATGCTTTGCAATTTCTTCTGGTGTTCCTGTACATAAAACTTTTCCTCCTTTTTTACCGCCTTCCATACCAATATCTATAATATGATCTGCCAGTTTTACAACGTCTAAATTATGTTCTATAATTAAAACGGTGTTTCCTTTGTCTGCCAACTTATTTAAAACGCCCATTAAAACTCTAATGTCTTCAAAATGCAATCCAGTTGTGGGTTCATCTAAAATGTAAAAAGTATTTCCGGTATCTCTTTTAGATAATTCTGTTGCTAATTTTATACGTTGAGCTTCTCCGCCAGAAAGCGTTGTAGATTGTTGTCCCAATGTAATATATCCTAAACCAACATCTTTAATGGTTTTTATTTTCCTGTGGATTTTTGGTACTTTTTCAAAAAACACAACAGCTTCATCAATTGTCATTCCTAAAACATCAGCAATCGATTTTCCTTTGTAACGAATCTCTAACGTTTCTCTGTTAAAACGTTTTCCTTGGCAGGTTTCACATTCTACATGAACGTCAGGTAAAAAATTCATTTCAATAACTCGAACTCCGCCACCTTGACACGTTTCGCATCTTCCTCCAGTTACATTAAATGAAAATCTTCCAGGTTTGTAGCCTCTAATTGCAGCTTCTGGAGTTTTCGCAAATAAACTTCTTATTTCGCCAAAAGTTCCTGTGTACGTTGCCGGATTTGATCTTGGAGTTCTACCAATTGGAGATTGATCAATATCAATAACCTTGTCTATGCTTTCTAGACCATTGATACTTTTATATGGCATTGGTTTTTTTACGCCACGATAAATATGAGCATTTAAAATAGGGTATAAAGTTTCGTTTATTAAAGTTGATTTTCCGCTTCCAGAAACTCCGGTAACGCAAATCATTTTTCCTAAAGGAAAATCTACAGAAACATTTTTTAAATTATTTCCGGTTGCGCCTTTTAATTCAATTTTATTTCCGTTTCCTTTTCTTCTTTTTGTAGGAACTGCAATTTCTTTTTTTCCTGTGATATAATCCGCAGTTAATGTGTCGTACTTTTTTAATTCCTCGAAAGTTCCTTCGCTTACAATTTCTCCTCCGTGTCTTCCAGCACCAGGACCAATATCAAAAACAAAATCGGCATGTTCTATCATGTCTTTGTCGTGTTCTACAACTAAAACAGAGTTTCCGATATCTCGTAATTTAAGTAATGAATCAATTAGTTTCTGATTGTCTCTTTGATGCAATCCAATACTTGGTTCGTCTAAAATGTATAATACACCTACTAATTGCGAACCAATTTGAGTGGCTAAACGAATGCGTTGTGCTTCTCCACCAGATAAAGATTTTGAAGTTCTGTCTAGATTTAAGTAATCTAAACCTACATCTAGCAAAAACTGAATTCTAGTTCTAATCTCTTTTAATATTTCTCCAGCAATTTTCCGTTGTCTTTCTGATAATTTCTTTTCGATATTGTCAAACCAAATAGCTAATTCTGTAACATCCATTTTAGCTAATTCGCTAATGTTTTTGTTTAAAATTTTAAAATACAGTGCTTCTTTTTTTAGACGATTTCCGTTACAGGTTGCACAAGAAACTTCATCCATAAAACCGTTTGCCCATCTTTTTATAGAGGTAGATTCGCTATTTTTATGTTGATTATTAATAAAAGCAATAATTCCTTCAAAATCAATTTCGTAATTTCTAGTTACGCCTGCCGTTTTAGAGGCAATGTCAAATTTCTCGTTTCCTCCGTTTAGAATTATGTCTAAGGCTTCTTTGGGTATTTTATTAATAGGATCGTTTAATTTAAAATTATAACGTTCTGCAATTAACTCTAACTGCTTAAAAATCCAACTATTTTTTTGTGCTCCTAAAGGAATAATTCCCCCATTTTTTATGGAAGCTAAATCATCTGGAATTACCTTTTTAAGATTTACTTGATTTGTAATTCCTAAACCATTACATGAAGGGCAGGCGCCTTTAGGTGAATTAAATGAGAATGTGTTTGGTTCTGGATTAGGATATGCAATTCCGGTTGAGGGACACATTAGATCTCTGCTAAAATATCTTGGATTATTGGTTTCTAAATCAATTACCATTAAAATATTATTACCTGTATACAAGGCTGTTTTTATAGTTTCTTCTAATCTTTTTTCAACGGAATTATTTACTGAAATTCTATCAATTACAACTTCAACATCATGTGTTTTGTATCTGTCTAAACGCATTCCTTTTGTAATTTCAACAATAACTCCATCTACTCGCACTTTTACAAATCCCTGTTTAGAAATTTGTTCAAAAAGTTCTCTGTAGTGTCCTTTTCTAGATTTTACAAGCGGTGCTAAAACGGCAACTTTTTTAGTATTAAAATCAGATAGAATTAACTCTTTAATCTTTTCATCAGAGTAACTAACCATTTTTTCTTCTGTGTTAAAAGAATATGCATCAGCAGCCCTTGCATAAAGCAATCGTAAAAAGTCGTAAATTTCTGTAATTGTACCTACGGTAGAACGCGGACTCTTATTTGTAGTCTTTTGTTCAATAGAAATTACAGGAGAAAGTCCGTCAATTTTGTCAACATCAGGCCTTTCTAAACCTCCTAAAAATTGACGAGCATAGGCAGAAAAAGTTTCAATGTATCTTCGTTGTCCTTCGGCATAAATTGTGTCAAAGGCTAAAGAAGATTTTCCGCTACCGCTTAAACCCGTAATAACGACTAGTTTTTCTCGCGGAATTTTAACATCAATATTTTTTAAATTATGTGCTCTAGCTCCAAAGACTCCTATATATTCTTGTTGTTTCAAAAGTGAAAAATTTTAAGAAAAAAGCAAAGTTACACAAACCAATTTATTTTTTACTTAAAAGCTAATAGCAATTCATCTTTATGTATTATCTTGCGTTAACAATATTTTTTATGACATTTATACACAACGTTAGACATTATTTTGAACGCCATGGTTTTGCTGTTTCCTCTAGATTAGCAGATAGATTGGGTATGCGTGCTTTAAATGTAAGATTGTTTTTTATCTACATTTCTTTTGTAACTGTTGGTTTGTCTTTTGCATTGTATTTAGTGCTTGCTTTTGTATTGCGATTAAAAGATATGATTTATACCAAACGAAGCTCAGTTTTTGATTTATAATGAAAAGCTTAAAATCTAAATTTTATAAAGCGTTATTTTTTTTGCTATCTATTCTATCAATTGGAGTAGTTGGTTACATGACGTTGTCTGATTTTAATTTTATCGATGCGCTTTACATGACTGTAATAACCATTTCTACAGTTGGTTTTAGAGAGTTGCATCCAATGAATACAGAAGAAAAAGTTTTCACCATATTTCTAATTCTTACAAGTCTTTCTTTATTTGGTTATGCAGTTTCATCATTTACAGAAGCTTTAGCAAATGGAGAGTTTTTTAAACAATTAAAACGTAAAAAAGTGCAACAGAAAATAGATAAATTAAAACAACACACTATTGTTTGTGGTTATGGAAGAAATGGAATGCAAGCCATTAATAAACTAAGAAGTTATCAGCAAAAATTTGTAGTTGTAGAAAAAGACAAAGAATTGATAAGTACTCTTGAGCAAGAAGGTGTATTGTATATTGAAGGTGACGCCACAACAGATGAAGTGTTAGTAAAAGCAGGTATAGAGAACGCAAGCAACTTAATAACCGCTTTGCCTTCAGATGCAGATAATTTATTTGTGGTTTTAACCGCTAGTCAATTAAGTAATAATTGTAGAATTATTAGTAGAGCCTCCAATGAATCTTCTTACAGTAAATTAAAAATTGCAGGTGCTTCCAATGTTATAATGCCAGATAAATTAGGAGGCGCTCATATGGCATCATTAGTGGTTACACCAGATGTAATAGAATTTGTAGATCGTTTAACAATTGAAGGTGAGACAACTGCTAATTTAGAAGAGGTTGCCGTGAATGATTTACCAAAAGAATAT
Organism: Polaribacter sp.; assembly: GCA_029238315.1. Taxonomy (GTDB): domain Bacteria; phylum Bacteroidota; class Bacteroidia; order Flavobacteriales; family Flavobacteriaceae; genus Polaribacter. Next base: position 162,302 of record JAQWGI010000017.1, read on the forward strand.
GTTGGAAAAACAATTTTAGATTTAGATTTAAGAAAAAAGACAGGTTGTTCTGTAATTGGTTTTAAGACTTCCGATGGCGATTACGTGATCAATCCAGAAGCTTCCATTAAGTTATTAGCAGATTCTATGTTAATTGTTCTTGGTAAGCCAGAACAAATTGTAAAACTCAGAAAATTGTTTTAATGCAGACTAAAGTTTTAATCACTGGAAGCAACGGTTTATTGGGCCAGAGTTTAATTGAATTACTTTTAAAAGATAAAGAAAATTATAAGGTTTTTGGGTTTTCAAAAGGAGAAAACAGAAGTGGAAGAACCGATTTTGAATACCTAAATATTGATATCGCAAACAAAGATGTATTGTTTGATGAAATATTAAAAATTCAGCCAGAATTTATAATTCACACTGCTGCAATGACCAATGTTGATGCTTGCGAAAATGATAAAAAAGGTTGTTATGATTTAAATGTAAATGCAGTTCAGCACTTATCAGTTATTTGCTTGCAAATAAAAGCGCATTTAATTCACATTTCTACTGATTTTATTTTTGATGGAAAAAAAGGAGATTATTCAGAAACAGATGCTCCAAATCCATTAAGCTATTATGGAAAAACAAAATTACTTTCAGAAAAAATTTTAGAAAAAACATCCATCAATTTTACTATTTTAAGAACAATTTTAGTTTATGGTTTGGTGAAAAAAATGCGTAGAAGCAATATTGTACTTTGGGTAAAAGAATCTTTAGAAAAAAATAAAGAAATTACCATTGTTGATGATCAATTTAGAGCGCCAACTTATGTAGAAGATTTGGCAATGGCTTGTAAAATTGCGATTGATAAAAAAGCAACTGGAATCTTTAATGTTTCAAGTAATCAACTGTTAAGTATTTTTGAAATTGCCCTCGAAATTGCAGCTGCTTTTGAATTAAATACATCATTGATAAGGCCGATTTCTACAGCAACATTAAATCAAGTCGCAGAGAGACCAAAAACAACCGGATTTGATTTAACTAAAACAAACCAGGTTTTAGGTTTTTATCCAAAAACATTTAAAGAAGATTTGCAGCGTTTTAAGTTAAAACTAAAGTAATCTTTAATTTTAAGGCATAAAAGTTGTTAAAAGAGCAATTTTTTATGATATTGCGGTCAACTAAATTAAATAAACTAACATATTTATATTATGAAGAAAAAAATTCTCTCGTTGCTTTTTTTAGCAATTCCAATGTTAACATTTGCGCAAGAAAAAGGATTAGATCAAAAGATTGATGAAGCATTTAAGCCTATTTCAGACTTTTTTAGCAGTGTGATTTTTTTTCCAATTTATAAAAATGAAAGTATTGAAATTCCTTTTGTACTTCTTTTGTTAGTTGGGTCTGCTGCATTTTTTACATTGTATTTTAAATTTCCAAATATTTTTCACTTTAAAACTGCAATCAATGTAGTAAGAGGGAAATATGATGAATTAGATCATCATTCTGCAGGTTCAAATTTAGCGGTTGATGGAGACATAAAAGATACTATTAAAGACGAAAGTGAAGAAGGAGAAGTTACACACTTTCAGGCATTGGCAACAGCTGTTTCTGGAACTGTTGGTAATGGAAATATTGCAGGAGTTGCCTTAGCAATCGCATTAGGTGGGCCAGGAGCAACATTTTGGATGGTAGTTTGTGGATTTTTAGGGATGTCTACTAAATTTGTAGAATGCACTTTAGGTGTTCAATACAGAGATGTTGGAGAAGACGGAACGATTTATGGAGGTCCAATGTATTACATTAGTAAAGGTTTAAAAGAGAGAGGATTTGAAATGGTTGGTAAAATAGCAGCAGTTATTTTTGCTGTTTTTTGTATCGGAGGTTCTTTTGGTGGTGGTAACGCTGCGCAATCTAACCAGGCTACTGTAGTTTTAAAAGAGTTATTAGGATTAGAGAGTTCAGCGGCAGGAGCAATTATTGGAGTTCTATTAGCAATTTTAGTAGGAATTATAATTATAGGTGGAATTAAAAGAATTGCAACGGTAACAGAAAAAGTAGTGCCTTTTATGGCAGGTTTATATGTGTTGGCTTGTTTATATATTTTAGGAGCAAACTTTTCATTAATTGATGATGCATTTGCATTAATATTTAGAGAAGCATTTAATCCAACAGCAATTGGTGTTGGTGGTTTTATTGGTGTGTTATTAGTAGGTTTTAAAAGAGCAGCTTTTTCTAACGAAGCTGGTGCTGGTTCTGCATCTATTGCGCATTCAGCTGTAAAAACTAAATATTCTGCTTCTGAAGGATTAGTTGCGTTGTTAGAGCCGTTTATTGATACAGTAGTAATTTGTACAATGACTGCTTTAGTTATTATTATTTTTAACTTTGGAGGCGATGCTTCTGGAGCAACAATATTCCAGTACGGAGGAGATGGAGCTGGAGCTGTTATGATAGATGGAGAATCTTTTGAAGGAGCAGGTATTACCGCAAAAGCATTTGAAGCATACATTCCTTATTCTAATGTATTCTTAACAATCGCTGTAGTATTATTTGCAGTTTCTACAATGATATCTTGGTCTTATTACGGATTACAATCTTGGAAATATTTATTTGGAAGAGGTAAAAAAGCAGATATAACATATAAATTATTATTTTTATTATTTGTTGTAATTGGTGCTGCTGCAAGTATGAAATCTATTTGGGATTTCTCTGATGCAATGATTTTTGCAATGGTATTCCCTAATATGGTTGGATTGTATTTCTTATTCCCAGTAGTTAAGAAACAATTAAAGAGATATACAGATGCAATTAAAGGTATGAATGCGTAATTCAATAAAACAAATAGTGCATTTGTGTGCCTTTTATATGATTATTATCCAGTAAGGTATAATAAAAATAAGAAAGAATCATGAAAATATTAAAACCCCATTTCTGGTATAACAAAAGCCAAAGAAATGGGGTTTTCTTTTTGCTTTTAATTATTGTTGTGTTACAAATTACATATTCGTTTGCTGATTTTTCAAATGATGAAGAAATGTTTAATACTGATGAGTTTTTAGTGTTAAATGCAAAAATCGATTCACTCAAAAAAGTTGAAATTGAAAAAAGAAAACCAAAAATATATCCTTTCAATCCAAATTACATCAACGATTATAAAGGATCACAATTAGGAATGTCGCTTAATGAAATTGATAGATTACTTGCTTTTAGAGAAAGTAATAAGTTTATCAATTCGGTTAGTCAGTTTCAGAAAATCACAAAAGTTTCTGATAGTTTGTTAAACCTTATTTCTCCCTATTTTAAATTTCCAGAGTGGTTTAATAAACAGCAAAATAAAGTTGTTGAAAAATCACCTTTAAAAAAGAAAGATTTAAACGTAACTATTTCCACAAACAATATCAATTCTGCAACAGCAAAAGATTTTCAAACAATCAAGGGAGTTAATGAATATTTGGCGGAAAGAATTATCAAATATAGAAATATGTTAAATGGTTTTTCAATTCTAAATCAACTAAAAGAAGTATGGAAATTAGAACCAAATATTGCTGAAAATATTTTAGCAGTTTTTAAAATCGTTGAAAAGCCAGTCATCAAAAAAATAAATGTAAATACTGCTACATTTAAACAGGTGCTTTCTAATCCATATATTGATTATGAATTGTGTAAAAAAATTTTTGAATTAAGAGATGAAGTTGCAGAAATACAATCGATTGAAGAATTAAAGAAAATTACAGGATTTCCATTAGATAAATATGAGAGAATAATTCTATATTTGGAAGCTAAATAAACAGGCAACAAAAAAAGCAAATTACAACTATGAATAACATGTACTTTACTGAAGAACACGATGCGTTTAGAGAGAGTTTTCGTGATTTTTTACAAAAGGAAGTAGTTCCGCATATTGATAAATGGGAAGAATCTGGAACAATAGAACGTTTTATCTGGAAGAAATTCGGTGAAATGGGTTATTTTGGTTTGAATTCTCCTGAAGAATATGGTGGGTTAAATTTAGATATTTTCTATACCATTATTTTTCTAGAAGAATTACAGAAAATTAATTCAGGTGGTTTTGCAGCTGCTATGTGGGCACATGTATATCTAGCAATGACTCACGTTACAAAAGAAGGTGATGATAGAATCAAAAACGAATATTTAACGCCAAGTATTAATGGTGATAAAATTGGTTGTTTGTGTATATCTGAGCCATTTGGAGGTTCTGATGTTGCAGGAATGAGAACAACTGCTGTTAAAAAAGGAGATTCGTATGTAATTAATGGTTCTAAAACCTTTATAACAAACGGAGTTTATTCTGATTATTTAGTAGTTGCAGCAAAAACAAATTTAGAAGATAAACATAAAGGAATGAGTATTTTTATCATGGATAGAGATACACCAGGTATTTCATCAACAAAATTAAATAAGTTGGGCTGGCGGGCTTCAGATACTGCAGAAATTGCATTTGATAATGTTGTAATTCCTTCAGATAATTTAATGGGAGAAGAAGGAAAAGGTTTTCCTTATATAATGCAGCACTTTGCTTTAGAGCGTTTAATTATGGCAATTAATGCACATGCTAGAGCAGAATATGCGGTAGAATATGCAATACAATACATGAGTGAACGTCAGGCGTTTGGCAAAACCCTAGATAAGTTTCAGGCCTTGCGTCATAAAGTAGCAGAAATGGCAAGTGAAGTAGAAATGTGTAAAGAGTTTAACTACTCAATTGCAAAAAGATTAGACAATGGTACGTATGTTGTTAAAGAAGCGAGTATGGCCAAAATGTTATCAACCAAAATGGCAGATTCTGTAATTAGTGATAGTTTGCAGTTGTTAGGAGGTTATGGTTATATGGAAGATTACCCAATGGCGCGTTTACTTCGAGATAGTAGATTAGGTCCGATTGGTGGTGGAACTTCTGAAATTTTGAAAGAAATTATCGCAAAAATGATTATCGACAAAAAAGATTATAAGCCAGTAACTTAGTTTTTGAGATCATTTTGCGAAAATGTTTTTTCATTCGCAAAAATGATTATCGACAAGAAAGATTATAAGCCAGCTACTTAGTTTTTGAGATCATTTTGCGAAAATGATTGTAGAAAAAAGATTTATTAATTTAATAATAAAAAATCCGAATTAAAATTGTGTATTCATAAATTGTCTGTACATTTGCAGACCAATTTAAAGAACGACATGAAAGGAGGTGCCAACATATGTTAATTATACCAGTAAAAGAAGGAGAGAATATCGATAGAGCTTTGAAACGTTTCAAAAGAAAATTTGATCGTACCAAAACAATGAAAAACTTACGTAACAGAAAGCATTTTACAAAGCCATCTGTAGCGAAAAGAGCTCAAAACATAAAAGCCTCTTACGTTCAAAGATTAAGAACTCAAGAAGAAGTTGGTTAGAGATATCCAATATTAAAATACAAATCCTGTCAATTTTGGCAGGATTTTTTTTGTCTTAAACTTTTTACTATAATATATATGTGTAAATTTGAAAAACATCAATAAATAGATAAATGATTGCTTCTTTTTTAGAGTATCTAGTTTTAGAAAAAAAATACTCCAAACATACTGTTGTTGCTTATAAAAAAGATCTTACTTCTTTTTATGAGTTTTGTAAAGATGTATATGATATTGGGAGCCTTACAGAGGTTAATTACGGCCAAGTTAGGTCTTGGATAGTAGTTTTGGTAGAAAAGGGATTGACCAATAATTCAATTAATAGAAAAATAAGTTCTCTGAAATCTTTTTATAAATTTTTACAAAAAACTTCTCAAATCACTTCAAATCCGTTAGTAAAACACAAATCATTAAAAGTTTCAAAAAAAGTACAGGTTCCTTTTACCTATAAAGAAATCAGCAACGTCATAGAGAGGTTAGAAACACACAAAGATTTCAAATCGCTAAGAGATCGCTTGATTGTTGAGTTGTTTTATTCTACGGGAATGAGAAGAGCAGAATTGGTTAATCTTAAGTTAACATCAATTAATTTTCAATCTAAAACTATAAAAGTTTTAGGTAAGAGAAATAAAGAAAGGTTGATTCCTTTAATTCCTTCAGTGATTTCAACTGTACAAGAATACTTGCCGTTAAAAAAAGAAATCAATTCAGCTACTCCAACTTTGTTCATTACGATAAAAGGAAAGAAAATATACGAAACACTTGTTTATAGAGTAATAAATAATTACTTTAGTAATGTTTCCTCGAAAGTAAAAAAGAGTCCACATATCCTGAGGCATTCTTTTGCAACACATTTACTAAATCAAGGGGCAAATTTAAACTCGGTTAAAGAATTGTTAGGACACGCAAGCTTAGCGTCAACCCAAGTTTATACACATAATAGTTTAGAGAAGATAAAACAAGTGTACAACCAGGCTCATCCTAGGAGCCATAAAAAGTAAAGTTATATGAAAGTATTTATTCAGTCCGTAAATTTCAATGCAGATTCAGGTTTGTTAAAATTCATTGAAACTAAAGTAGCCAGTTTATCAAAATTTCATGATAAAATTATTGATGCGGAAGTTTTTTTAAAAGTTCAGAACACGAGTGATAAAGAAAATAAAATTTCAGAAGTAAAAATAAATATTCCGGGTAGTGAATTGATCGTAAAGAAAGAAACAAAATCTTTTGAAGAAGGAGTTAGTACGTGTGTAGATTCATTAAAAAGACAGTTAAAAAAATCGAAAGAAAAATTAAGAGATTCAGTATCTATTTAAAAATTAAAAAAATAGATAAAAAAAGTTTTAGAAATAAAAAAAACTTTAATACATTTGCAGTCCGTTAGAAATAGCGGATTGTTTTTTTATGCAATAAGCCGATGTAGCTCAGCTGGCTAGAGCAGCTGATTTGTAATCAGCAGGTCGGGGGTTCGAGTCCCTTCATCGGCTCAAAAAAACAAAAGTTCATTGAAACAATGGTGAGATACTCAAGCGGCCAACGAGGGCGGACTGTAAATCCGCTGACTACGTCTTCGCAGGTTCGAATCCTGCTCTCACCACAACAGTTTTTCAATTGAAAAACAAAGGATTAAAAATAGAATGCGAAAGTAGCTCAGTTGGTAGAGCGTCAGCCTTCCAAGCTGAATGTCGCCGGTTCGAACCCGGTCTTTCGCTCTAGTTTTTAGCCGGTGTAGCTCAGTTGGTAGAGCGCATCCTTGGTAGGGATGAGGTCACGGGTTCAACTCCCGTCGCTGGCTCAAATGAAATAGAATAAAATTAATACTAAATATATTTAACTAAGAATTAAAATTTAATAATCATGGCAAAAGGAACTTTTGATCGTTCAAAACCACACTTAAACATCGGTACTATTGGACACGTTGATCACGGTAAAACAACATTAACTGCTGCAATTACTAAAGTATTAGCAGATGCAGGTTTGTCTGAAGCAAAAGATTTCGATCAGATCGATAACGCTCCAGAAGAAAAAGAAAGAGGTATTACAATTAATACATCTCACGTAGAATACCAAACAGCTAATCGTCATTACGCTCACGTTGACTGTCCAGGTCACGCGGATTACGTAAAGAACATGGTAACTGGTGCTGCGCAAATGGATGGAGCTATTTTAGTAGTAGCTGCAACTGATGGGCCAATGCCGCAAACAAGAGAGCATATCTTATTAGGTCGCCAGGTAGGAATTCCTAGAATGGTTGTATTTATGAATAAGGTAGATATGGTTGATGATGAGGAGTTATTAGAATTAGTAGACATGGAAATTAGAGATTTACTTTCTTTCTATGAGTACGATGGTGATAATGGGCCTGTTATTGCTGGATCTGCATTAGGTGCATTAAACGGTGAGCAAAAATGGGTTGATTCTGTAATGGAATTAATGGATGCTGTTGATTCTTGGATCGAAGAGCCATTAAGAGAGGTTGATAAAGATTTCTTAATGCCAATTGAAGATGTATTCTCTATTACTGGTCGTGGAACTGTAGCTACAGGTCGTATCGAAACTGGTATTGCAAACACTGGAGATCCTGTTGAGATCATTGGTATGGGAGCTGAGAAATTAACTTCTACAATTACTGGTATTGAAATGTTCC
>JAQWGI010000007.1 GCA_029238315.1 Polaribacter sp.
GCCTGCATTACAAAATAAAGATTTATTAGAAATTTTACCAGAATCAGAAAGCTTTGCTATCAATTCTTTAATGCCTGCAATTGCAAAAGGTGGATTTATCAGTGCTACTGAGAAAAATCAAATTGCAGAAAAGATGTCTTACTATACAGGATTGTCTAAAAAAGTAATTTTACAACACAATTTAGAAATTCCAAATAGTTTTTTTTGGAAAGAATTACTTCGTAATAAAAGCGGTAAAACCATTGGAAGGTTAGATTCTAGATATATGGGAATCGATAAGAAAGAAGCTGGAGATTCTCCAGATTATAATTCAGAATTAACTTCTTGGTTGCACTCATTTACACCAGCGATAAATATGTATTTAAAAGAACATTTAAATTTTAAAACAGATGTAAAATACAATATGTTTGGCCCTGTACATCCTTGGGATTTTAGAAACAATAACACACGTGAAGAGTTGCGAAAAGCAATGGCAACAAACCCATATTTAAACGTATTATTTCAAGCTGGATATTATGATGGTGCAACGACCTATTTTAATTCAAAATATACGATGTGGCAATTAGATCCAAGTGGGAAATTAAAAGATAGAATGAGTTTTAAAGGATACAGAAGTGGACATATGATGTATTTACGCAAACCAGATTTGAAAGCAGCAAATGATGATATTAGAAGCTTTATAAAAGCAAGTGCTTCTAAAGGAAAACCTGCTAAATATTAATAATTAAAGAGAGCATAAAAAAAAGGCAGCTACTTTCGTAGCTGCCTTTTTTTATAACATATATTGAAATTAATGTCTCATTCTTCTTCCTCCTCTACCTCTAGATTTACTTTGTGGAGTACCAAGTGTATACGTTAAACTTACCATATAGTAAGTTCCTAAAACATCTTTAACTGTTTCATCAAAGTAATTATCTGAACTACTTCTAGAGAACCCAACATTTTTGTTTAATAAATCTAATGCTGTTAGCTTTAAATTCATTGCTTTTGATTCTAAGAAATTGTACGAAATTGAAGCATTCCAAATTGGCACAGATTGATCAGTTCCAAAATTACTATCCGTATAAATATCGTATTTATACTGTGTATTAAAATTGAATGATTTTGTGATGTTCCAATCAGATTTTATATAATAAGATTGCTGCACAAACTCTCTATCTGAAGTTGTTCCAGAAAATGTTGTATTATTTTTAGAAATGTTTGCACCAACTGCTAAATCTAATTTATCTTTCTTGTTATTTTCTAACGTCATTCTAAAACTTGTAGTATTCGTATTCGTTTTATTGTTAACATTATTAATTACAGATTGATAATTATTAGTAGCAACATTTACTCCTAAGTTATATCTAACATCTAATTTTTTAATTCTATTTCCAAAATTAACATCTACACTAAAGTTCTCTCTATCACCTAAATTAACATAGCTGCTTGTTCTAACTCTTGTTGCAATATCTGTGTTTTCAGTATTTACAATTGCATCATTAGTTTTATTATAACTTAAATGGGCAAAAAAGCTAAATCCTGTAGCAAAGTTGTAGTTACCATACATTCCAAATAGTGAATGATTTGTTTCTGGACTTAAGTTTTGATTTCCTGTTCTAATATATAAAGGATTAAAGTTATTTACTACCGGAGAAACTCTACTTAAACTTGGTAAGTTTAATGACTTACTATACCTAAACACAACCCAACTTCCTCTTTTTGGACGATATCTAAATCTAAATGATGGGTTTATACTAGAATAACTTTTATTCAATGCAGAAATATTTGTCAATCCAAAATCTTGCTTTTGCTCTTGGAATTCTGTTCCAATAGTTAACGTTGTTTTTTCGTTATTATATCTATAATCTACAGAACCATAAGTGGTTGTTTTTTCTTCAAATAAATCTGCAGTAAAGGTAGATCCAGCATTTGTAGTGCCGTTTAAAAGTGAAGTTTGATTTGTATACTCATCTTCATTCTGCACTCTCATTCCACCACCAACTTCAATAAAATGATTGTCATTTAAAGGCTCAGTATATTGCAACTCAAAATTAATATTACTTCCTTTATTATTACTTGTTTGTTTATTCTCTGTTTTTTCATCAGTCTTTAAAATATCAGCGTAATCCTTTGTGTTTGTATTTCCACTTGTGTTGTCGCTTTTATCTGAAGAAAAATCGAATTCTAACTCAAAACTACGTTTGCTTTTTTTGTTGAATCTTTGAATATAATCTAAATTAACACTACCATTACTACTGTTATTATCACTATTAGAAACACCAGTATTTAGAACTTCTTTTACAGTTTTACTATCTGGAGCAAAAGCATCTAAGGTACTTAAACTATTACCAGTTGTATTACTTGAGTTTATTCTACCTCTAAGTGTTATTGTTCTTAAATCGCTAGACCTGTCTATAAAGCTAAAATTAGCTTTATTTGATTTTGTTTCACTTTCACTAGTAGATTTTCTTTCTGAATATAATTGTTGACCACCTACAAACTCAGTTCTTTTAGAGAACACATTTCCAGATTCAGAATTTGTATAGTTGTAAAAGTAATCTGCATTTAAGTTTTGCTTCTTTTTTAGTTCATAACCTAAATTAAAACCTCCAATACCAGTAGTAATAAATCCAGAAGAACTACCTCCACTTCCACCTCTAGAAACTCTAAAACCTCCTCTTCCACCACCGAAAGACATGATTTGAGAAATATCTGAACCAGAACTATTTACATTGTTTGCTCTACCAATAATAGAAACTTGCATTTTTGGAGAAAAACGATTGTAATTTAAACTTGTTAAATAACGATCATCAGAACCGTAACCACCTTGAAATTTACCAAAAGCATTTACTTTTCTATCATCTTTTAAAGTCAAATTAATTACCTTAGAACGATTAGAATCATTAACTCCTGTTACTCTAGCTTTATCGCTTTTTTCATCAATTAATTCAATTTTCTTAATTGCATCTGCAGATAAATTCTTTAATGCTACAGAAGGATCGCCGCTAAAAAACTCTTTTCCATCTACATACACTTTAGAAACATCTTCTCCTTGTGCTTTTACTTTTCCGTCTGCATCAACTTCTACACCTGGTAATTTTTTTAGTAAATCCTCTACTGTATCATCAACTCTAACTTTAAATGCT
>JAQWGI010000018.1 GCA_029238315.1 Polaribacter sp.
TAGTTTTCATAAACTTTATTACCTCCAGTGAAGTATAAAGTTGCATCAAAGAATATATTTTTATATTCAATATGAGTTGATAAACCACCATTATAAGTTGGTAAAGAACTTTTGTCATCTTGATAAGCTCTAGCAGCAGAGTTGTAGTTTGAAGTCACAGCTCCACTAATACCATCAACATACCAAGTTGGTTCTCCAGTTGCAGGATCTACACCAGCCCAAGTTCTCATGAACCAAGCCCCAATAGGTTTTCCAACAACAGAAGCTCTTGTAGGACTTGTTGCAATTGGGTTAATGTCATCTCCAATAGAGTTCTTAGCTAACTTTGTAATTTCATTTTTCACAGTACCCATGTTTGCAGATACAGACCAATTGAAATCATTAGAGTTAAAAATGTCATAATTAAGTTCTACCTCAATACCAGTATTTAATACTTCTCCAATATTAGTATTCTGTCCTGTAAAACCAGTTGTAGGTGATAAAGGCACAGATTGTAATAAATCAAAAGTTCTTCTGTTAAAGTAAGCAACGTTACCAGATAATTTATTATTCCATAAACCAAAATCAACCCCTATGTCATAAGTGTTTCCTTTTTCCCAAGTAAGTAAAGGATTACCTAATTGACTTGGGTAAATAGCTCCGTTACCTGCGTAATCAGCGTCATATGCTAATAAAGCTTGGTAAGAGTTTAAACCAATTCCAGAGTTTCCTGTGATACCCCAAGATGCTCTTAAACGTAATGTATTGAACATTGAGTCTTCTAAGAAAGATTCACTATGAGCATTCCAAGCTGCACCAACAGATCCGAAATCACCAAATCTTTGTCCAGTTCCAAATCTAGAAGATCCTTCTTTTCTATATGTGAAATCTACAATGTATTTACTGTCATAGTTATAGTTAACCATTGCTAAGTAAGAAACATTAATCCAGTCACTTTCAGAAGAACTAGCATCAAAGTTTGCACCAGCACTAGCTATATTCGTTAACCCATCTGTAGAGAAGTTTTCTCCGTAACCAGATAAAAATGTGTTTTGATTTTTTTGATACTCAAAAAGAGCAGTTACATCAAAGTTATGCTTATCTAAGTTAAATTTATAATTTAATGAGTTTTGAGTAACCCAGTTAAAGTTTTTACTATCAGAAACACTTACATTACCATTTACATTTCTACCATCTCCATTATATCTGTTATTGTAGTTTTTGTACTCATTTAATACAAAATCTAATCCCATTCTAGTAGAGAATGTTAAGTTTTCCATTAAATTAATGTCAATTTTAGTATTACTAGACATACGAGTTAACTTATTGTAAGTTACGTTATGTTTTTCTCTATATAAAGTATTATGTAAACTTCCAATATTTGTAATATTTAAAGTTCCATCCGCATTATATGGTGCGAAAAATGGATTCATATAATATCTAGTTAAGAAAGGGTTACCAAAATAAGAACCATTTTCTAATACTGGATTTTGTTTTGAGTTAGAAACATTAATAGATTGAGATAATTTTACATTATCTCTTAATTTACTTGTCAAACTAACAGATCCAGAAATTCTTCTAAAAGGATCACCGATAACTAACATTTCAGTTTCGTTATATCCTAAAGAAGCATAATAAGAAGTTTCTTCGTTACCACCTGAAACAGAGAAGTTGTAATTCTGTACTGTAGCATCTTTGTTTGCTACTAAATCTCCCCATCCATGCTCGGTTGTGCCATCCCAACCAGAAGAAGTTACAGAACCTCTATTGGTTGCTCTTGAATAAGTTTTTGCTTGATCCATAGTTGTCCATCCAAAAAATGGTCCAGCCCATGCAAATACACTTTCTACCATTAACTCATCTCTTTGAGCAGCAGTTAAAGGTTTTCTGTTATTATTTGCTTCGTTTTGAAAACCATATGAACTTGAGAAAGTAAATCTAGCTTTTCCTTGTTTTCCTTTTTTAGTTGTAATTACAATTACACCATTAGATCCTCTTGCTCCATAAGCAGCAGTAGCAGATGCATCTTTTAATACAGTCATACTTTCAACATCAGCAGCATTTAATGATGCTAATACACTTAAAGAACTACTTGCACCACTTCCAGAAAAATCTCCAGAAACTACAGGAACACCGTCAATTACATAAAGTGGAGAATTACTTGCACTTAAAGAACCTGCACCACGAATACGAATATCTTGAACAGCTCCAGGAGTACCAGAAGTACTCGATATCTGTAAACCTGCAACTCTACCTTGTAATGCTTGATCTACTGATACAACTGGCACATCTCTAATTTGTGCTGCTTTTACAGTTACAACACTACCAGTAAGTTCATTTTTAGTTTTTGTTCCATAACCTAAAACAACTACTTCATCAAGTACGTTTGCATCTTCTTTCAAGGTTACATCAATTGTGTTACTATTACCAACTGTTTTTTCAACAGATGTATATCCTAAGTAACTAAATACTAGAACATCTCCAGATTTAGTTTTGATAGAGTATTTTCCATCAAAATCTGTTTCTGTACCTACTGTTGTGTTTTTGATTAAAACACTAACACCCGGCAATGCTCCAGAATCATCTGATACTGTACCAGATACGGTTTTTTCTTATGCAAAAGAGATTTGCACCACCAACGCTAATAAAAGCGTTAAAATTCCATTAAACTTTGTTTTCATTGTATAATTATTTGAATTAATTGTGACAAAAATCTTAATTATTTCTTAAAATTCCCAATTTTTTAACATTTATTATTATTTTATTTAGCATTTTAAACACAATCTTTAATTAAATGTTAATTTTCAACATTAAATTTTTAGCACAAAAAAGCTGTAAAGATTTCTCTTTACAGCTTTTTAACTTTGAAAAAAGTTAAATTACATTTCTATAATTTAGTTTTTATCCCACCATAATTTAGTGTGTAAGTTATCTGGTCCTTGAGACGCAATAATAGCAGCATAGTTATCTGGGTTATTATCACCAACTGATGGATCATATGCATGTCTTACAGGTATTCTCTGATCTAACGCATAAGTAGAAGGTGTTAAAGCAGGAGAATCTAATCTTCTCCACTCAGCCCAAGCTTCTGGTCCATTCAAGTATAAAGCCATGTATTTTTCATAAGCGATATCTGCCATAGTAGCTCCAGCATTGGCAGCAGTATATGTATTCATATCTGCAGCAGCAACACCCCAGTCCATCATAGACGCTTCAATACCCATTTTTTGATGAGCAGCAGCAGTACCACCACCAACATTCCAACCTTTCAATGCAGCTTCTGCTAAAGAAAAGTGAGTTTGTGCAGCTGTGTATATTGCTACTTTATAAGTAGGGTCTCCAATTACTGTATCAGTAATAAATGCGAAATCTTTTGTGTTACCATTAACTTTTCCATTTGGTGCTCCAGCATATACATCAGGAACTGCAGAATTTTGTGCAGGCTTAGTGTATTTGAATTTTCTTGGATCAGTTTTAGCATTTAAAAAGCCCATCATTGTTACAGACATCAAGTAGTCTTCACGACTAAAAAATCTATCTTCCCATGGGTTATCACTTGTTTCATCAGAACCATAAGTAAACCTTAAGTTTTGAGAATTGCTAGTGATTAATTTACCAGAAGCAACAGCTTGTTCAAACTTAGTCTTAGCGGTAGCAGCATCAGCATCAGAAATTCTTAATGCCATTGTCATTTTTAATGTGTTACCAAAAGTAGCCCATTTATCCATGTCTCCTCCAAAAAGTATATCTCCAGAAGGACCTGCATTTGCATTGATTTTACCTAAAGCATCTTCAATTTCAGCAAACATATACGTATATAGCTCTGATTGAGTGTCAAACTTTGGTTGTGTTCCTTGAATACCTTTAAAAGCTTCAGACCAAGGTAATGCACCCCAAGTATCTGTCATATAATGTAAAAAATATGCTCTTAATAATTTAGAAACAGCAATTTGATTATTATTGTCTCCAAAAGAAGCAACAATAGGTGCTTTATCAGGGTCTTCATTAACCTTAATAATCTCATTCAAATTTTGAATTGGTCCAGTGTACCATCCGTTATAACTAAAAGTTAAACCTTGATATCTAGATGGTCCAGGATACTGTCCTTCTGTAATATGCTGTACATAATTAATTCCACTCACAGATGTAATAACTGAAGATACAGATGTTTGTGCTGATGATAGCAGTTGCGAAGTAATCGCAGCTGTAGGCCCGTTTGGGTTATCGTTTATGTCTCCAAAATCAACAGTGTCACATGAACTGATGACTGTAGCAGCAAACATAAAGGCAGCTATTTGTTTAATTGTTTTTTTCATTTTATTATAGTTTAAAATGTTAATTTTAAGTTCAATCCTATTGATCTTGTACTTGGTAATGTACCGTTCTCAGCCCAGTTGATTCCAGATCTTTTTTCAAGTTCTGAAGGATCAACCCAAGGAAGATCAGAGTATATTAACCAAACATTATTAGCAAATGCTCCAATTGAAGCAGACTTGATATTTAATTTATTTACAAAACTTTTGTTTAAGCTATAGTTAAATCTAATAGTTCTTAATTTTGCATAAGTTGCATCATGTAAGTTGTTTTCGTAAATATTTCCTAAGTTAGCAAGAGAGTAATGCCCTGAAGCTTCAACATACTTGTCAACTACAGTACCATCAGAAATTGGGTTTCCATCAGCATCTGTACCTGTTTGTAATACACCTACGATATGAACACCACCACCTGCAGATACAGGATCTCTTTTTGGGTTTCCTTTGTCGTTAAGACCAGCAGTATACATTGATAAACCAGAGTGATCCATATATCTTTCTGTTCTAGAGTAGTATCTACCTCCAACTTGGAAATCAAAACCTAAGCTTAAGCTCATGTTTTTGTAATCAAAGTTTGTAGTTAAACCTCCTGTGAAATCAGGTAATAATGAACCTAAAAATTTGTTTGGTTGTCTTGCAAAAGCATTACTTGAAGTAAACATTGTTTCTCCGTTAGCACCAGTTGCAAAACCTCTTCCGTAGAATAATCCCCATTCTTCACCAACTCTTTCTTGTAATCTCATGTTAGAAGTATATGTACTAATATCTCTAGCCTGAACACCTTCGTAAATGAAATCTACTACTTTAGATAATGTAGCAAAGTTTAAAGCTACACCAAAAGTAAAGTCTTCTGTTCTAATTACATCTCCAGATAATCCAATTTCAATACCAGAAGAAGTTGTCTTACCAGCATTTACAGTTACACCACTATATCCTGTTGAACCATCTAAAGGAACTCTTACAGGAATACCTTCATCTTTTCTGTTAAAGTATGTAATATCTAAACCTAACTTGTTGTTTAAGAAAAACATTTCTGTTCCAATTTCTAACTCTTTTCTAACACCACCTTCTAATAGAGGGTTAGCTTGTGTAGTTGGTACGCTTAAACGTCCGTTTCCATTATACAAAGTTCCAACATTATAAATACTTGAAATTTGGTATGGACCAGGGAAGAAAGGAGAAGTTGAATAACCAGCTCTGAATTTAGCAAAATTTAAAAGGTCATTTTTAGGCAACAATTTATGCGCTAAAACACTTGCAGAAAAACCGTAAGTTTCAACTCTATTTGCATCTGGGTTCGCAGTAGATCTCCAGTCTAATCTATAAGAAGCGTCTACATATACAGTGTTCTTAAATCCAACAGAAGCTTTAGAGAAAATACCTCTAGATTCCCATTGTGTAATACTAGTAGACGTGTTAACTGGATCTTTAGAACCTGCTAAGTTGTAGAATAAAGGAATTGTTAATCCACCAGAAGTAGAAGCACTTAATCCTTTAGATTCATATTCTGTGATTTCAGTACCAACAATAACATCAACATCTAACTTATCGTCCATAAACTTGTTGTTATAGTTTGCCATAGCAAAAAGCTCTTTTTGAGTAACTCTAGATTGAGACTCTGAGTAAAATGATTGATCTAATAAACTTTTTGTTGTTCCTCTATCATCATTATGGTATGAATTAAACGTTCTTCTAACCTCTGCAGTAAATGTAAGGTTGTCATTAAACGTATAATTTGCTCCAACTTTACCGTAAACAGCATCTTTGTTGTTATGCTTTAAATTCTCATATGAGTGTAAGTATGGAGAATCCCAATATAAAGGTTTTGTACTACGAGGACTGTTAATGTTCCAAGACACCAAATTACCTTGTTGCTCATAGTTTCTTAATCTGTCAAAATTTAATTGTCTTTGCCACCATTGGTTAAAGTTAGAACCTAAGTTCCCGTAATTTTGATCTGGATTATTTAATAACTGTCTGCTGTCGTAGTTCATGTTAATGTAAAACTCAAACTTGTCAGTTATATTATATTTTGCGTTTAAAGCAATTCTAGTTTGTTTTCTACTAGAGTTAGGAATAACACCATTTTGCTCTAAGTAAGAAACAGCAGTTCTAACAGAATAATTCTCATCTGCTTTGTTAAAAGATACAGTAGCATTTTGAGTTACAGCAACATCATAAAAATTTTCAATGTCACTTGTTGTAGGAGACCATGCTCTTAATTCTCCAAAAGTAGGAGCTCCAACAATCCATGAATCCCAGTGACGAACCATTGTTCCGTCTAATTTAGGACCCCAAGACTCATCTGCATAATATTCAGGAGTTTTTTGTCCATTAAATGCTGCCCAAGATGCTGGATCTGTAGCTGCATTGTAAGTGAAAGTTGGGAATGTTTGACTGTAACCACCACCATACTCGTTTTGCATTTCTGGTAAGTTAGTTACAGAGTTTACAGTCATTGCGTAATCTACATCAATAGTAGCTGCACCTTTTTCTGCTTGTTTTGTTGTAATAACAATAACTCCGTTTCTACCATCAGGACCATAAATCGCTGTTGCAGATCCACCTTTTAATACAGAAATGTCAGCAACGTTGTCTGTGTTGATATCAGAAGAAGCATATACTTTTACTCCATCTACAACATACAAAACGTTTGTTTCACCTCTTAATTTAATTTGAGAAGATCCAAAAGTAGAACTGTTGTTACCTACAATCTGTACACCAGAAATTTTACCAGCTAATGCATTAGAAATGTCTACTTCTTTTGCTTTCACTAACTCTTCTCCTTTTACAGATTGCTGAGAAAACCCTAAGGCTTTTTTATCTCTTTTAATACCTAGACCGGTAACTACTACCTCTTCTAGTACATTTGCATCTTCTGCCATAGTAACATCTACGGTGTTAGAAGATCCAACAGTTTTCTCAACAGTTTTGTATCCTAAATAACTAAAACTAAGAACGTCTCCTGTTTTAGCTTTTATTGAATACTTACCATCGAAATCAGTTTCTGTTCCAGTAGTTGTACCTTTAATAAGGACACTTACTCCTGGTAATGCTCCTGAGTTATCAGAAACGGTACCAGTAACAGTCTTTTCTTGTGCAAATGATATTTGCACTACCAACGCTAATAAAAGCGTTAAAATTCCATTAAACTTTGTTTTCATTGTGTAATTATTTGAATTAATTAAATCCAAAAATCATAAATAAAAGTTAATTACACAACTAAAACGCTAAAAAATGTTAATTATTTATGTGATAAAGCTTGTAATAAGCAAGTTACGTTAGAAAATAGATAATATTTTAATTGATAATAATGGTGAATTATTGGTGTTTGCGCTCTCAGTGGTTGATCCATATGCATAAGAAATGTCAAAAGAAGTATTGTTTTTTATATAGTTATACCCAATTCCAAGAGTATATAACATGTTGTTTTCTTTGTTTATTGAGAAAACACCAACATCTTGAATGCTGTAGAGAAAGGATTCGTTTTTTTGCATAAACCTTAACTCACTTGTTATAAAAGAGAATTTTGGTGTTGATAGCGTTAATTCCTTAAATCCTCTGATGCTATTTATACCTCCTTCTCTAAATAATTCATTTGTGAAGTAGGTGTCTGAAAATAAGAAAGCACTTTTGTTTTTTAAAAATAGTATTTTGTTATCAGAAACCTGTATTCGTTTTGTTAGGTTGAAATTTAAAATTACCTGACTGTTTTTAACTTCAGATTCTCTAGTTCCGAATAAAACTGAAATATCAGCAGTTAACTTCTCTTTTTTAAAGGAGTTGTAATTAAAACCAAATCCAGCAAACTTTTTCTTGTAGCTAGAAATGCTGTCTATACTTATGTTGCTCGTTGATGTTTCTGAATGGTAAGTTACAGATGCGTCAATAGATCTAGTCAAAGGGTACATTAGTTTCAGTTGAGAATAGCTATTTGTGAAAACAGCATCATTCTTAAATAAATTAAAAGAAGCTTCTGTGCTAACTTTACTGTTAAAAAGGTACGGTATTTTTGCGTGAATGCTAAAATCTTGTTTGCTTTTATTACCCATCCAGTTTATTTTTATTTCTTCTCCTTTATTTAAGCTATTTATTAATTTTAAATTTACATACCCCCTAAAATTTATTTTACTCTCTTCTGTTGAAAAACTAATCAATCCGTCAAATTTATTTGCTTGTTCTTTTTTTAAGTAGGTGTATATTATGGTAGAATCTTTACTGAATAAAATTTCTGGTTTTTTTGTCTCTGAAGCAAAACTTAATTGGTTTATATTTTCAGAAATCTCATTGAGTCTTGTTTTGTTGATAGCGTTGTTTTTTTTTTTATTTAAATAGTGTTTTGTAAAAGCTTTGGGGAAATTACGATATCCTTTAACAATTATTTTATCTACCGCTCTCTTGGTTGATATTTCTAAAGACAGTTTGCAGAATAAAATTTGGTTTTTAGTCTTGAACTGAATTAGTTTTACTTTAGAGAATAAAAAGCCTTCTTTAGCTAAGTGGTTGCTGATGGTATTTAGAGTTGTGTTTAAAGTATTGCTTTTAATAATTAGGAAATCATTTTTGATGCTAAGGTTTAATGCTTTAAGGAGTTTAAAATCTTCTGAATCTATTTTGACATGTAGTTCTTTAATTTGATTGCCAAGATTGATAGTGTAAGAGTAAGTGTCTTTGTTTTGTTGATATGTTTCTGTAAACAACGTGTAAAACCCATTTGTTTTTAAAAAAGAGAAAACACTGTCTTTTGTTTTGAGAAGGTTTTTATAGTGTTTAAATTCTTTCTTATAGTCAATACTTTTTATAACCCTATTCTCTGTAGTATCATTACTCTTGATTTTAAGGTGGAAAATATTGCTATTTTGCCCGTAAAAATTACTGACAAAAAATGCAAAAAAAAGTATATATATATAAGGTGTACTATTTTTCTTCAAAATCATTAAATTATGAAGGCTTAAAAGTAGGTTGAAATTTGTGAAAGTCAAAAAAATAAATCTTATTTAAAAAAAACAACTCACTGATATTTGAATAATTAGAAATAATTTGTACATTTGCAAACTCTTAAAAAGAGACAAATTATAAATAAAAACGTAATTATTAACATTTTAGTATGCCAACGATACAACAATTAGTACGTAAAGGAAGAACCAAAATAACTAAGAAGAGTAAATCGGCTGCTTTAAAATCATGTCCTCAAAGAAGAGGAGTATGTACTCGTGTTTACACAACTACACCTAAAAAACCTAACTCAGCAATGCGTAAGGTTGCAAGGGTAAGGTTAACAAACGGTAACGAGATTAATGCATATATCCCAGGAGAAGGACATAATTTACAAGAGCACTCGATAGTATTAGTTAGAGGAGGAAGGGTAAAAGATTTGCCAGGAGTAAAGTATCACGTAGTACGTGGAGCTTTAGATACAGCGGGAGTTGAGGGAAGAACTCAACGTAGATCAAAGTATGGTGCAAAACGCCCAAAGAAGTAATTTATTAACTTTTTTAATGTAAAGACATGAGAAAAAGAAGAGCGAAAAAAAGAATTCTTTTACCGGATCCAAAATTTAACGATCAATTAGTTACACGTTTT
>JAQWGI010000022.1 GCA_029238315.1 Polaribacter sp.
TTTCTTGAGTATCACCAGTAATCATTGCACATGGACTCGCTTCCCCCCAGCCAATTAGACCTTTGTCGGTTGTAATTTTTATGGCCACATTTTCAGCCTTATCTATTGCACCCAAAGGTGTGTTAATCGGTATTTTTATACTAACATTTAATGTATAGATATCAATTTTTTCTATTTTCATTATTACTTATCTTTAGATACTAGGCTCAAATACTTACCAGGTGCATTTCCAGTCATTTTTTCATTTTGCATTACAGGAACTCCATTCACAAATACGTGGATTACACCACTAGAATATAAATTTGGCTGTTCAAAAGTGGAGTTGTCTATAATTGTTTCAGGGTTAAAAATTACAATATCTGCTGGTAGTCCATTTTTAATTCTACCTCTATTCTTAAATCCGACTACATCAGCAGGTAAAGACGTCATCTTACGTATTGCTTCTTCTAATGAAAGTAATTTTAAATCACGTGCATAGTGTCCTAAAACTCTTGGAAATGTTCCAGTACTTCGAGGATGCCCACCAGATGAAGTAGAGTGTTTTACATATGTACCATCACTGGCCACCATATTCCAAGGTTGAAGTAGCAATGTTTGCACATCTTTTTCATTAATACCACCTAAAGTAATATAAGATCTTTCTTCTGTGTTAATAATCAAATCACATACTAAATCGAATGGATCCATTTTTTTCTCTTCAGCAATTTGGGATAAATATTTTCCAACAAGTTCAGGATAATCAGCACTACTAGTTATCCTCATACTAGAATAACCAGTCGCTTTTAGCCAAGCAAATCCTCCATTCTCACCTTCTTCACTTGTCTTCTTAATTTGAGTTCTTTTGGACTTGTTTGATAAAGTTGATTTTAATAGATCTAAAGCCTTGTCGTTTTCGCCCTCCTTCTTTAAGACATTTATAATAGCAGCTTCTTTCATAGTTGAAGGAATTATAATTACTGCTCTTAAAGCTTCAGTTTGAGCACCATTATATGGATACTGATCTGATACAATAGTATAACCATCCTTTCTATATTTTTCAACCATGGAAATAATTTCACTCATTGTTCCATTATTATGCAAGCCTACAGCCTTAAGGTGGCCTAGCTTACCAGTTATATTTGCACTGGTTGAGATTTCAATAACTTCTCGATGAGATTTAACAAAAGCATGAACAGGATTCCGAACATGAGAATCGTAGATGCCTCTATAAGCAGTAACTTCTTTTGCTAATTCAATTATTTCTTCAGTTTTACTATACATTCCCGGATCATACATTAAGCCAGTAGATAAACCAACTGCTCCCATTTCCATCCCTTCTTTAACCAATGCTTTCATTTGATTCAATTCGTCTAAAGTTGGAGCTCTTTTCTGATCCTTTTTCATCACCTCTCTACGAATACCATTATGACCAATATAAAAAGCTGTATTTGTTCCAATTCCTTGTGTCTTATATGCGCCAATTAATTGCCTCAAAACTGTTGGAGAAAAATTACCGTCAGGACCACCAACAATAGTTGTTACCCCTTGCCTAATGAATCCCTCATTTAGTTTATTAATAGAATCAAAGATGCCAACATCTGAATGATTATGAACATCAACAAAGCCTGGTGCTACAATTAATCCAGTAGCATCTATTGTTTTGTTAGCATTAATGTTTGCCCCTAGTTTTACAAATTCCATTTTTCCATTTCTAATCAATATATTACCTTTAATAGCTGGGTTTCCAAGACCGTCGATAATAGTCCCGTTTTGTATTAAGAAATCTGCAGTTGGTTTTTGATTACATGAAAATAAAATTGTAATGCAGGCAAGTATTAGAAAGTGTTTTTTCATAGTTTTTGAATTAATGAAAACAGGAGATTAATAGAAATGCATTTTATATTGTTAATCTTCGTTATTATTTTTCCTTTTTTAGAATGTAATAATATGAAGGACCAACAATCCGGTACTCATTATTTTTTATAATGAATTTATCATTACCACTAGCCCAAGTGTTATTACCAATATATGTAGTAAGAGAGTCCAATCTTGGGCGCCCTATTGCTTTAGTAGTTAAACCATTAGCAATAGTTTTTACTTCTATGGAATATTTATATGCCCCTCTTACAGCACCACTATAAATTCCTTCTAATTGTTTCGTGTCTAAATCTAATGGTATACCTAAAGGTGGTTTCTTATCTAGTAATTTCCAAGAAATTTCATCTGCAAAGAAACTTGCACCTTTAGGGCCGGTTGTATTCACTAAGCAAATAATATATAAATCTTCTTCTGGAAAATATCTAGTATCAGTTAAGAAACCATTAATACCTCCTCCATGACCAATTCTATGATTCCCGTAATCTGAATAATTTACCAAAGCTTTCGCATAATTAACACTGGATCCATCCTTTAATTGACCCGGAGTAATTAGTGATTTGTATAGGCTCTCTGATAATAATTTTCCTTCATGTAGCGCAGTCATCCAAGTTAGTAGATCTTTGGTATTACTAGAAAGTGATCCAGCAGCGTATGGCCACTTGTGATTTAAATATCCTTTTTGCATAAGTCCATTTGGGGAATAACTATATCCATACACTTTATTTTTAGCTATTCCAGAATTTGAGCTATATGATGTGCTGTTCATTCCTAAAGGGCCAAAAAATGTCTCCTTTAAATACTCTTCGTATTTCTGTCCGGTTACTTTTTCAATAATTAATCCAAGAAAGTAATAAGCTGAGTTATTATAGATTAATGCTTCACTTGGTTCAAACATAAATTCTTTTGACTCTACTAATCGCACTAAAGAATCTCGTGGTAGATCCTGAATCATGAATTTTCCGAATTCTGAAAAAGCAGTATAGCTTGGAATACCTGAAGTATGATTAAGTAAATGATCAATAGTAACTTTTCTGCCTTTAGTATCGAATTTCAAATATTTAGTGAAATCATCATCTAATGAAAGTTTTTTTGCTTCAATGAGTTTAAGAATAGCAGCAGCTGTAAACTGTTTTGTGACAGAGCCAATTTCAAAAACACCTTCCTTAGGAACAGGTACAGAAAGTTCTAAACTAGCATATCCATACGTTTTTTTAATCAGGGTTTCCCCATTTTTATACACAAGTACTGAGGCTCCAGCAATTTGAGAGCTATCTACACTTGTTTGAAATAAAGAGTCGACATAAACATCTAGAGAAAAGGTGTTTGAAGTTTCTTTTTGATTTTGACAACTTGTTCCCAAAAGCAATATTGTAAAGGCCAATAAAATTATTTGTTTCATGTTTTGTTGTTTTTTAATGTAGACTTACTAGTTATAAATTCTGATGATATCCTATTATATTTTAGTATAACATTAGTTTTATCTAAAAAATCAGTTCCAAATATATATAAATTTTATTAATTATTTTAACCACCCAACCAACCATCACGATCTAAACTTCTGTATTGTATTGCTTCGGCAATATGTGCTGGAGTAATGTTTTTTTTAGCAGCTAAATCTGCAATAGTTCTAGCAACTTTTAAAATACGATCGTACGCTCTTGCTGATAAGTTTAATTTTTCCATGGCGGTTTTTAATAACGACATGCTTTCGCTTGAAAGTTTACAATATTTTCTGATTTGTTTTACATTCATTTGTGCATTGTAATGCACGTTTTCTAATTCAGTAAAACGTTCAGATTGAATTTCTCTTGCCGCAGTAACTCGCTTTCTAATTGCTACAGAAGATTCTCCTTTTCGTTCTTCAGTTAGTTTTTCAAATGGAACAGGAGTTACTTCAATATGAATATCAATGCGATCTAATAAAGGCCCAGAAATCTTGCTTAAATAACGTTGCATTTCTTGAGGAGAAGAGGTCATTGGTGAACTTGGGTCGTTAAAATATCCAGACGGACTCGGATTCATACTTGCCACCAACATAAAGCTACAAGGATATGTTACTGTGAATTTTGCTCTAGAAATAGTTACGTCTCTATCTTCTAAAGGTTGTCGCATTACTTCTAAAACGGTTCGTTTAAACTCGGGCAATTCGTCCAAGAATAAAACACCATTGTGAGATAGCGAGATTTCTCCTGGTTGTGGATATTGTCCACCACCAACCAAAGCCACATCTGAAATTGTGTGATGTGGACTTCTAAATGGGCGTTGCGTTAACAATCCATTATTTTTAGTTTTCCCTACAACCGAATGAATTTTTGTGGTTTCTAACGCTTCATGTAATGTCATTGGTGGTAAAATTGAAGGCAATCTTTTTGCTAACATTGTTTTTCCGGATCCAGGAGGACCAATGAGAATAATATTATGCCCACCAGCAGCAGCAATTTCCATACAACGTTTAATCGATTCTTGTCCTTTTACATCCGAAAAATCAAATTCAGGAAAATCGATGTTTTTATAAAACTCAGCACGTGTATCAATAATTGTTGGTTGTAATTTTTTATCACCATTAAAATGATTGATGACTTCTAAAATATTATCAACTCCAAAAACCTCTACATTATCTACAATTGCAGCTTCTTTTGCGTTTTCTTTTGGCAAAATAAAATGTTTAAATCCTTCTTCCCGGGCTTTTATCGCAATTGGCAAAGCGCCTTTTATAGGTTGTAAACTTCCGTCTAAAGAAAGTTCTCCCATAATAATATATTCATTAATATGTTCAGATTTAATTTGTTTGGAAGCGGCTAAAATTCCGACTGCTAATGTTAAATCGTATGCAGCACCTTCTTTTCTAATGTCAGCTGGCGCCATATTAATAATAATCTTTTTCCCAGGAAGTTTGTAATTGTTGTTATTCAAGGCAGCGGAAATCCGATAGGAACTTTCACGAACTGCATTGTCTGGCAAACCCACCAAATGATACCCAATTCCTTTATCAATATTTACTTCAACAGTAATTGTAGTAGCTTCTATGCCGAAGACGGCGCTACCATAAACTTTAACTAGCATTTTTTCTTTTAAAGATAAAGAAAAATATTCAACTTCTAATTTTACTTAAATTCATGTTAAAGAATGTTAAAAAAAGTTTGATATGAAAGTAAGCATCCTACATTTGCGCCTTAATTGCTGTAGTTGTTGCTATTGGCAAATGTTAAAGAAATATTAAAATAAAAATAGCTATTAAACCTTTGTACTTATACTGAGTCTTAGCTGAAGCTATTTAAAATAGCTTGTTAATTAAATCAAACAAAATAAAAAAATGATTAAATCAATTACAACCAAACTAATAATGGCAATGTTATTATTAGTTTCAACAAGTACAATTGCGCAAAGCATTTCTGGTAGGGTAATAGATGAAGAAAAAAACCCTTTAGAATTTGCTTCTATTGCGGTGTTAAATGCAGCAGACTCTACTTTAGTTAGTTATACAAGTACTGACATAAAAGGGAATTTTAAGGTAAAAGAGATTTCTGTAGGAAAAAGAATTTTTCAAATTAATTTATTAGGGTATCAAGTATATCAAAAGACAATTGATTTTAAAGGGAAGTCTTTAGATTACGGAACGATCACTTTAAAAGAAGCAGATAATACGTTAGATGAAGTAAATATTACAGCAGTAATTCCTATTACAATTAAAAAAGATACAATGGCATTTAATGCAAAAGCATTTAAAGTTAGAGTTGATGATACAGTAGAGGATTTACTAAAAAAATTACCAGGTGTAGAAGTTGATGCAGACGGAAAAGTAAAAGCACAAGGAGAAGATGTTTCT
>JAQWGI010000032.1 GCA_029238315.1 Polaribacter sp.
TGTTTCAGAAGGACACCCAGATAAAGTAGCAGATCAAATTTCTGATGCATTAATCGATAATTTTTTAGCGTTTGACGCTGATTCAAAAGTTGCTTGCGAAACTTTGGTAACAACTGGACAGGTTGTCTTAGCTGGAGAAGTAAAATCTAAAACTTATTTAGATGTTCAGAAAATAGCACGTGATGTAATCAATAAAATTGGCTACACAAAAAGTGAGTATATGTTTGATGGAAGTTCTTGTGGTGTTTTCTCTGCAATTCATGAACAATCTCCAGATATTAACCAAGGAGTTGACAAACTTAACAAAGAAGAGCAAGGCGCAGGAGATCAAGGAATGATGTTTGGTTACGCAACTGATGAAACAGAAAACTATATGCCATTGGCTCTAGAGTTATCGCATAGATTGCTAATTGAATTAGCAGAATTAAGACGCGAAAATAAAGAAATTAATTATTTACGCCCAGATGCAAAAAGTCAGGTTACTATTGAATATTCTGATGATAATGTTCCGCAAAGAATAGATGCTATTGTAATTTCTACGCAACATGATGATTTTGACAAAAGCGAAACGGTTATGTTAGATAAAATTAAATCTGACATTGTACATATTTTAATTCCACGTGTAATTGCAAAATTACCAGCAAATATTCAGGCATTATTTACAGATCAAATTACGTATCACATCAATCCAACAGGAATCTTTGTTATTGGTGGGCCACATGGAGACACTGGGCTAACAGGTAGAAAAATAATTGTAGATACTTATGGTGGTAAAGGAGCGCATGGAGGAGGTGCTTTCTCCGGAAAAGATCCATCTAAAGTTGATAGATCTGGAGCTTACGCAACAAGACACATTGCCAAAAACTTAGTAGCTGCAGGAGTTTGTAAAGAAGTTTTAGTGCAAGTTTCTTATGCTATTGGTGTAGCAAAACCAACAAGTATTAATGTGGAAACGTATGGAACTTCTACTTTAAATTTAACCGATGGAGAAATTAGTAAAATTGTAGAAAACATTTTTGACATGAGGCCTTATTTTATTGAGCAGCGCTTAAAACTAAGAACACCAATATATTCTGAAACCGCAGCTTACGGACACATGGGGAGAACGCCTGAAATTAAAACTGTAACTTTTTCTAATCCAATGGGAGAAACTGTTTCACAAGAAGTAGAAACCTTTACTTGGGAAAAACTAGATTACGTAGACAAAGTAAAAGATGCCTTTGGGTTTTAAAACTTTATTAGAATTCATAAAAAACCTCAAGCAAATTTGTTTGAGGTTTTTTTATCTAGAAAATCACTTCTTTTCAAAAGCTAATTTTCCGTTTATCATTGTTTTTAAAACAGTGCCTTCTAGGATTTCTTTTGGAGTAGCATTTAAGACATCAACATCCATAAAGGTTAAATCTGCCCACTTACCAACTTCTATTGTACCAGTAAGTTTTTCTTGATTTGCTGCATAAGCAGCCCAAATAGTATAGGCTCTTAAAGATTCTTCTTTACTAAATGCCTGTTCAGGAAACCATTGTTTTTCTTGCTCTTTTTTCTTTTTAGTTATTGCACTATACATTCCATAAAAAAAGCTAGGATCAGAACCTGTAAAGTCTGAATTAAATATAACTGTTGCGTTATTATTTCGTAAAGTTCGCCATGCATATGCTCCTTTTGCGCGTAGCTCTCCTACTCTATCAATTGCCCATGGCATATCTTCTACTGCATGTGCTGGCTCCATAGAAGCAATAATATTTAATTGATAAAATCTAGAAAAGTCATCTGGATGCACAACTTGAACATGTTCTATTCTATGACGCAAATCTTTTGAATTTGGATTTGTTTTAAAATAATTTTCGTACAGATCTAAAACATCTCTATTTGCCTTATCTCCAATGGCATGAATTGCCAACTGAAATCCCGCATCTAATGCTTTTACTATCATATCCTCATGGAATCCGTAAGCCTTGCCACCAACTCCTGTATGATTTTTCTTGTCAGCATAATCTTCTATAAAATTTGCTCCTCTTGAACCTAAAGAACCATCATAATATGCTTTAAAATTTCGTACTTGTAAAAAAGAAGCATCATTTGTAGTAGGCCCTTTCTTTAGCCATTTATCAACCAATTTTACATTATACATTCTTGCTGCTATAAAAGCATGCACGCGCATTGGCAACATATTATTTTTTAATAAACCTTCATAAACCTCCATATGACTTTCTTCTACGCCAGCATGATGTGTTGTTGTAAAACCAAGTCTCAACATTTCGTTAAAACCAAATTGCATAATTCTAGTTTGTTGCTCCAAGCTTTTCTTGGGAATTTTATCTAAAAGTAATTTTTTAGCGCTATTTAAAAGTACATATTTAAAATTGCCTTTTCTGTCTTTAAGGATCTCTCCTCCATTTTCTGGAATCACATTTTTTGTAATGTCAGCTTTTTCAAAAGCCAACTTATTACCCATAACTCCAAACCCCCTTAAACCAATTAGAACAACAGGGTTTTCTAAGGTTTTATGACTTAACTTAGTCATATCTGGATAGTCGTTTGCAAAAACGGCTTCATCCCAACCAGAAGCAATAATCCATTCTCCCTTTGGAGTTTCTTTAGCTCGTTTTATAATTAAATCTAAGATTTGTTGTTTGGTTAAATCTTCTAGATTGATAGCTTCGTTTTTTTCACCTAACTCTTGTAAATGCCCATGAGACTCAATTAAACCCGGAATTACAATAGCTTTGTTTGCATTAATTATTTTAGTAGTTTTTCCAATGTATTTTTGAACTTCTTTGTCTGATCCAACAAATTGAATTAAATTATTTTTAATAGCAATTGCCTGAGCATCAAAATACCATTTTCCGTTTTTAAAAGGCGCGTCTAATGCAGGCTCTCCTTCCAAACTTGGATCACTCCAATTTAAAGAATAAATATTTGCATTATGAATAATTACATCAGAAAAATCTTCTTTAGATTGATTTTTACATGAAATAAATTGTGCAACCAACACTATAAAAAGAATATATTTTCTCATAATAAAAAGATTAGCTTTTTTAAATTTATTGACTATTTGTTAATTTTTTACCCAGCAATTTTAAGGTGATTATTTATAACAACCAAAATATCTCTAAATCTAATAAAAATTAAATAAGCGTTCTCTTTATTTATTTCATAAAAAAAAGCGAATATTTCTATTCGCTTTTTTGGTTTAACTTAAATAACATCTATAAATTATACTTTACAGTAAATACCATAAATCTTGGCTGAACTACATAAGTAGAAGTACTGTTAAAAATAGCATTTGTACTGTCTCTGTTTATGGATGTAGTATCAAATGCATTTGTCATTTCTAAAGAATACTCCCATTTACTTTCTTTCTTTTGATACGTTAGATCTAAATCTAAGAAACTATAATTATTTAATGTTTGTGTTTCGTTTTTGTAATCATAATAGGTATACCTTGATGTAAACGTAAAGTTCTTTAGTAACAAAATATCTAAATTCAAGTAAGGACTGTGTGTGTAAAATTTATTTACATTCCCACCTTGATTGTAGTCGTTTATGGTTACACTATATCCAAAATCAAAATTTGGCGCTATTCTAAAGTTAGAACTTAAACCAACGTTATAAGTTTGAGAAAAACTCCTTGAATCTCTTTCAGATTCAACTCTAACAGGCGGCGTATTAGGATTATTATCTGTATCGTTCAAAAACGCAATTGTATTTGTTGATTTTGACAAAGAAACATTTGCACCTAAAGTACTTTTTAATTTACCAAATGTTTTTTGAAAATTAACTCTACCTGATAAAGATTCGTTAGGGAAAGCTGTATTAATTGATGTAGATATTTGATCTACACCTACTGGCAAAATACTCCCAATAATTGCGTTTTCTCGTTTACTATAATTAATAAATGCAAACACATTTGTATAGTTAAACATATTAAAGCTAAAATAGTTTAGATTAACATTGTGAGAATGAGAGCTTTCTAAATTTCTATTACCAGAATACAAACGGTTGTAGTTATTAAATACATAACCTTCTGCTACACTATTAATATCTGTAAAACTTACTTGTTTAGAGTATGTTAGCCTTAATGTTTCAGATTTTTTTAATTGTAATTTTATGGAAGCATTTGGCAAAAACTCTGTAAAATTATCGTCTCTAACAGAACCTAACTGCGTGTTTTTAGCAGAATAAGAATGAAAAGTTCCTCCTTGAGTAAAAGTAAAAATTCCGGTAATAAATTTATATTCAAAACCTGCGTATAAATCATTAAATGCATACGTAACATCATTTAATGTAGTTGGGTCTGTAATTGAGTTTTTCACACTTCCTAGTGTTTCAAAAATACTAGAATTAAATTGTTGATCACTAATTGTTGCACCAACATTGATATTTAAATTACTTTTAGAATTGATTACATAAAAGTAATCTAATTTTGCATCTAACTTATTTGTTTTTACGCGCTTATTTTGAGAAACATCATAAGGGGTTCCGTTAGCTGGAGTAGCTAAAGTTAATAGATTTGCAAAAGACAACTGTTGTAAATTGGCATTATAAAACGGATCTTCATCTTGCCAAAGATGCTGCGCACTCAAAGCAAAAATATTTTTATCGTTTAATGTGTAGTAATAATTAATGTTCTGATTTACAGAAAAAGGATTTTGACTTTGAGATTGTAAAATATTTCCTGGAATTTGAGACGATGTAAACAACTGATTTTCTGTTTGATCAGAAATTTTACCAAAAATATCATAATCAAATTGCTTATTTACATTTGGCTTATAACTTGCACTTAACTTAAACAACCCTAAATTAGATTCTTGAGATGAATTACTCGTTGTTGATTCTGTTAAACCATTAGTTATATAACTTCTTGTAGAACCTTGCTCTAGTTCTGTTTTTGAGTTTGAATAAATTGCAAAACCACTTAAATCTAGTGTTTTCTTTGGAGAATAACTAAAGTTAGCTGCTGCAAACTTAGATTCTAACTCTTTTGCTCTGTTGTTTTGTAATGTTAAAAAACCAATATCTGTAGATGCTACATTAAAACCAGTACCTGATCCACCACCAGCTCTAAAGCCGCCTGTAAACCTAAAATAATCTCTTCTTGTAAATGGTTGTTTACCAATATTATTCATATCAGTAATTAAGTTAACACTGTATTTTGGGTTGTAATAAAATAATTTTGGATTTGCAACAAATCTATTATTATCTCCAAAACCAGCATTAATTTCTCCAAACCAAAAATTCTTTTTTCCTTTTTTTAATTGAATATTTAAAGCTAAGTTGTCTGAATTATCTTGCACACCACTTAATTGATTTACTTCGCTAAAATTCTTAAGAATTTGAACCTTATCAATTGCATTTGCAGGAATATTTTGAACAGCAATTTTAGAATCACCATCAAAAAATTCTTTTCCTTCAACTAAAACTTTACCAACTTTTTTTCCTTCAACTTCAATTTCTCCATCCGCATTTACCTCTACACCTGGCAATCTTTTTAAAACATCTCCAAGCTTTTTTTCTGTACCAACCTTAAAAGAATCTGCATCATAAACAAGCGTATCTCCTTTTATAGTTACTGGTATTTTATAAGTGATACTTACTTCATCTAAAGTGTTATCTGGCATCAAAATAATATCTTTAACAATATCTACTAATTTTGTATTAATAGTAACGTCTGAAGTTTTATTACCTATGTAGCTTGCTTTTATACTATACGTAGTGTTTTCTTTTAATGTTAATTTATAGTTTCCTTTTGAGTCTGTAAAACCATAAGAATCTAAAATATTTGTTGTTTTATTTAAGGCTATGACGTTGGCCATTTCTAAAGGCTCTCCAATACTATCTTTTACAACTCCTGACACTTTAACTTGAGCATTAGAGGCAGAAGCAACTAATATGAAGATTGCAAATACATATTTTTTCATAAAAATTTGTTTTTATTTTTTTTAAACTCTGCGTTTAAACTTGTTTCCTTTTGAAATTAGCTTCTGAATTAGCAGTAATTGTTGTAATTGGTGTAATTGAAAAAAAATTAAAATATTTCTTATGATAAAAATTTTGTTTAATAATTTTACATTTTCACTAAACAAAAGTAGTTAAAATAAATTAAAACAAACTGTTATACTAATGTTAAAAAACAGAGTAGCACAATTTAAAATTACTATTAGTGATAAAGAAAAATTTAAAAAATAAAAAGTTTGATTAACCACCAATTTTTAACTCGATACTATTTCCTTTACTATTTCTTCTTGACTTGAATTGATCCATCATTTCTTTAGATTTCTTAGCCATGATTTTTTCATATTCTTTTTGAGAAATTTTTTTCCCTTTTTTTGGCTCCTCAATTTTGACTTTATCTTCAGGGTTCATTACTATCTCAGAACAAATAATTGTTTGTTTTCCTTCTTGAATTTCTAAAATTAAACCTGGTAATCCAGAATAATTACTTGGGCCATTACTAACCGGAATAGTTGGTGTATACCAAGCAGTTGTAACCACATCTACTTTTTCTTTTTTCTCCTTCACTTCACCATCTTCAACAGTCATATTTGTTCTTTCAACTTCTCTTGTATAAGTAGCTTTGTAACAAGTATACACGCCAATATTTTTTGTTTCACTTGTTAATTTCCAATCGTATTTTGGTAATTTGTCCTTTATTAAAAAACGTTTCCCCATGATTTCTGTCTTATTAATAAAACTATTCTTTTTTGTATTTTTATAATACACATCACTTCCACCACCAGAACCCATAACCATAACTTTCATGCCATTTACTGGTATCCCAGCTGGAGCATTTAGTTTTTTCTCTTCTTTATAAATTGATGCATCTTTATCAAAAATTAATACAAAAGTTTTTTGAAACTGTTTTTTCATCATTGCTTCAAACTGCGCTTTTTGAGCATCACTAATTGCAGCGCCACCCGGACCTCCTCCAATTTTCATATCTACTTTTCGGTGCGTTTTATAAATTGCTTTTCCTTGAAAACTTTGCGCATTTATTACAAATGATGTAACCAAAAACACGATCAATACTAAATTTCTCATTGTTGTTATTTTTTATTTCTATCAATTACTTTTATTAACTATTTGGAGCTTTTTTTTGACATTCTTAATTAAGATAACATTATTTTTTGATTCCCCACCAAACCTAATAAACCTTTTATTTTATTATTCTAGTAAATTTACTTTAAATGTTAATAGGATTGTTTCATCATCTTTATTTTTTTTTAAAAAATAGCTTTGAAATCTTTCCTATTAATCGATTTTAAATATTCTACCGTATCATCTGGAAAAGTTAATTGTTTTACTATTAAAACTTTAGTGCCATAAGTTACAACAGAAAGAATCTTTTTCTGTGAAAAAGAAAAAAATCCAGATATTTTAATCAAACAAAACAAACATTACTTTTTAAAGACAAAGAAACTACACTTACAAATAGAGAATCTGAGTTACTTTTTATCTTAGCACAAAACAAATATACAATTTCCAAAAAAACATATATCCTTAATAAATTATGGGGAAATGATGATTTTTTTAATGCAAGAAGTATGGATGTTTTTATTTGCAAAATTAGAAAGAAATTAAAACAAGACGAAAGCATTCAAATTGTGAATGTTAGAGGCTACGGACATAAATTGATCTGTTAAATGCATTGCCAGTCCTAAATTTTTGTTAACTTTATCGACCGTTTTTTAAACATCTTAGAAATCATAAATTATGCACGTAGCCATTGCGGGAAATATTGGAGCTGGTAAAACCACTTTAACAAAATTATTAGCAAAACATTACAATTGGAAGCCTCATTTTGAATCTGTAGAAGAAAATCCGTACTTAGATGATTTCTATGCAGAAATGGAACGATGGTCTTTTAACCTTCAAGTTTTCTTCTTGAATAGCAGATTTAGACAGATCTTAGAATTGAGAGAAACTGGTAAAAAAATTATTCAGGATAGAACCATTTATGAAGATGCGCATATTTTTGCTCCAAATCTTCATGCGATGGGATTAATGACCAATAGAGATTATCAAAATTACAGTTCTCTTTTTGAACTGATGGAAAAATTGGTTACTCCGCCAGATTTATTAATTTATTTACGTTCTAGTATTCCAAATTTAGTTGGACAAATTCATAAAAGAGGTAGAGATTATGAAAACTCTATTAGTATTGACTACCTAAGCAGACTTAATGAACGCTATGAGGCATGGATTTCTACGTATACTAAAGGGAAACTATTGGTAATAGATGTAGATAATTTAGATTTCGTAGACAACCAAGAAGATTTAGGCTATATAATAGACAGAATAGACGCTCAAATAAACGGGTTGTTCTAAAACAAAAGTTGACACAAAATCAAAGACCATTTACCGAAGTAAATGGCCTTTTTTTTTGATAGAAATCCCCCAATACCTATCGTTAAGCAAGTTAATAAAAAAATATCAATATTTATGTTTTTTTTTAATTATTTCTTTTATTAAGCAAAAGCATATTTAAAATGAGCTTTTATTAGTGTTTGTTATATTTATTAGACCAAAAAAAAGACTCCATTCTATTTACTTGATGTTTTTCTCTAAATAATTTTAGATAGAATTAGTAGTATTTTTTGTTTTTATGATTAACTAAAAAATAATACATATTTGAATTTAAACAAAAATTGCTCAAAACAAACCAAAAAATTTTAATAGCATTTATAGTTTGATAAAAATTTATGAATTAAATTAAAACATAAAACACCCAGAAAAGATGTGAGTGGCGAATCATCATTTTTTAATTTTTTTTAAAAAAACCACCTTTTTGTAACAAAAAGAAAAAAACAAACGTATAAGCATATGAAAGGTATAAATACCACTAAATAAAACCAGTAAAATAAAGGACACAACTTAAAATTACCACGCAGGTTACTAATCGAGAAACTGCATCGTTAGATAAGTATTTACAAGAGATTGGAAAGGTAGATTTAATTACTGCTGATGAAGAAGTAGAGTTGGCACAACGAATAAAAGCTGGTGATCAAATTGCCTTAGAAAAATTAACAAAAGCAAATTTACGTTTTGTTGTTTCTGTTGCAAAGCAATATCAAAATCAAGGATTAACTTTACCCGATTTAATTAATGAAGGTAATTTAGGATTGATTAAAGCTGCAAAACGTTTTGATGAAACACGTGGTTTTAAATTTATCTCTTATGCCGTTTGGTGGATTCGTCAATCAATTTTACAAGCATTAGCAGAACAATCAAGAATTGTACGTTTGCCTTTAAATAAAATTGGTTCTATTAACAAGATTAATAAAATGTACGCTTTCTTAGAGCAAGAAAACGAACGTCCGCCAAGTGCCGAAGAAATTGCTAAGAAATTAGACATGACTGTAAATGACGTAAAAGAATCAATGAAAAATTCTGGTCGTCACGTATCGATGGATGCACCTTTAATTGAAGGAGAAGATTCTAATTTATACGACGTATTAAACTCAGGAGAATCTCCAAATCCAGATAGATCTTTATTACATGAATCTTTAAGAGTAGAAATTTCTAGAGCTTTAGAAACTTTAACTCCAAGAGAAGCAGATGTGGTAAAACTATACTTTGGTTTAGGAGAACACCAACCAATGACGTTAGAAGAAATTGGTGAAACTTTCGATTTAACGCGCGAGCGTGTTCGTCAAATAAAAGAAAAAGCAATTAGAAGATTAAAACATACTTCTAGAAGTAAAATATTAATGACTTACCTTGGTTAATCAAATAAATTTAAAAACTCTCGAATTAATTTCGGGAGTTTTTTTTTGAAGCAATCCTAGAATTCAAAAAAATCAAAATAGTCTAGATTCTTTGTTTGTATAATAATGGAAAAGAACAATAAAAAATCTTATTCATTCTACTAACAAAAAACCGAAAGCAATGACAGTTTTAAGTATCTTTGCAGCAACTAATAAACACAACAACAAACAAGATGAGTAATTTAATTGCACCTTCAGTTTTAGCAGCAGATTTCGCCAATTTACAACGCGATATAGAAATGGTTAATAATAGTGATGCTGACTGGTTTCATATTGATATTATGGATGGCGTTTTTGTACCGAATATCTCTTTTGGAATGCCTGTTTTACAAGCAATTTCTAAATATGCAACAAAGACAATTGATGTTCATTTAATGATTGTTGATCCTGATAGATATATTACAACTTTTGCAGATTTAGGAGCCAATGTTTTAACGGTACATTATGAAGCCTGTACACATCTACACAGAACAATACAAGCTATAAAAACAACAGGGATGAAAGCAGGAGTTGCATTAAATCCCCATACACCAATTGCCGTTTTAGAAGATGTTATTGCAGACTTAGATTTGGTTTGTGTTATGAGTGTAAATCCTGGTTTTGGCGGTCAATCTTTTATTGAAAATACGTATAAAAAAGTACGTCAATTAAAACAATTGATAGAATTTTCTGAATCAAATTGTCAAATTGAAATTGATGGCGGGGTTACAGATAAGAATGCCAGCAAACTTATAGAGGCTGGTGCAAATATCTTAGTAGCCGGAAGTTATGTTTTTAAAAGCAACAATCCAATAGATACAATTGCAAACTTAAAGGCATTAGTAAATTAATTACCTAAAATAGAACACCCTAAATATTTTTAAAAAAATCAACATTCTCAAGACCGTGATTTTATTAAAAGGAATTTTCTATAACAAAGAAAAATGCAAAAAAGAATTGTTTGTAATGATGTAACAACATTACCTTTTAAAAAATAATTTTTTTAGTAAAGCTACCCTCATCTGTTTTTACCTTAACTATATAAATCCCTGTTGTTAAGCTGGGTAAACGAATAGAATGATCTGAGCTAACTTTTAACTTAGCTGATAAAATACGACTCCCTAAAACATTAAACAATTGCAACTCAACATTTCCTTGATTTAATCCATT
This sequence comes from Polaribacter sp., assembly GCA_029238315.1. Taxonomy (GTDB): domain Bacteria; phylum Bacteroidota; class Bacteroidia; order Flavobacteriales; family Flavobacteriaceae; genus Polaribacter. The sequence goes on from JAQWGI010000032.1 coordinate 10,917, forward strand.
AACTCTTAAAACATCTTTTGATTTAAAAATTTGAATATCTAATAAAGTATCGCTTTCGACACTCAAAATTGATGAATTTTTTAAGTGAAGATAAAAACGATTTAAATTTTCTGATGCGCTAACTGTTGTTTTATAAGTTTCATTAGCAGCACTTAATTTTGTAATTGCCTTTGTTAATCTATCTTCAAAATATACATTATAACCACTCGGAATATTTTTAGCAGCAACAGAAAAAACAACATCTTTTTTAGAAGATGAAACAACACCTATTGGAATTACTTTATTTTCATAATCTGTATTAGAAATCGATTGTACTTGGTATTTTTTTCCATTATTATTTTCTAGCAACTGAGAATAAACATCCAATGTATTTGAAGTACCTGTAAAAGTTTCACCATCTAGGCCATTGTCAAAAGCACCTGTTGCTGTATCTAAATACCTAATTTTTGTAAACCTTTGTACAGCATTAGCAGTAATTTTTAATGTTAACTCTTGAGTTTCTATACTCTTTAAAAATGTATCTGTAGTTTGATGAACTCTAATGTTCTTTTTAAAAGATAAATTACCAGATGTATTACTTTTTATGAAAAAGCCTTGCCCTGGAGCTATTTTAAATGATGGATTGTCTCTAGAAAGTTTGACCTCATAATTTTTTGTTACTGAATTCCACACCCAAATTTGTTGTGATTCTAATAAATGATCATTTACTGGTAAAGTTAAAAATTGTTCAGTATCTATAAAAGCCGTGAATGGATTTCCTATTAAATTAAAACCAGAAGTTATAGCAACATTGTCTACATTATCTACAATCATATCTCCTTCTAAAGAAATATTATCTGTTGACGCTCTTTTAACTGAATAGCCTTTACCTGGTACAAAAGGCTTAGAACTTCCATTAGAATAAACAAATTTATTTGGTGTATTGTTGTCATAAATTGCAATTCCGATATTACTTCCACTTCCTAAAGCAATATTATTGATTTTAGCCCATTGAGAGTCATACGTTTCATTATTAACTGGAGCAGAAATCAAATGCCAACCCTCAAGGTTATCTATTGTTAAATTACCTGTTGCAATGGGAGTAATTAAGTTTCTTTCAAAAATTGTTTTTCCAATAACTGTATTGTTTGCAATAAAAGAAGCTCCAGACTCTATCGTAATTTGATTTAGATTAATTGGATTTGTCGTTGTAGGAAAATTTTGTGCATCCTTTAAAATTAGAATGTTATTTGTATTGCTTGATGGTGCCGCTTTAGAAGCCCAATTACCAGCGTTTAAAAATGTTGAATTTATTTTCCCATGCCATGTGTCTTCAAGCTTTGTGTTTTGTGTAAAAATCTGTAAATCAGCAATTTAAAAAGAACCATTTCTTAAATTACCTGTATTTGTATCACTTCCCTTAAATTGAACAGCTATTGTTATACTAGTACCGTTAAGTCCATTTGCATAAGAAGTTAAATCTGCTATTGCTTTTACAAAAGTTCTTTGATCTCCTTCTAATTCTAAATTTCCGGACACAATTGATAAATCTTGCCAAGTCGCTGTTTCAACATCTCCTGTATAATCTGTAGAGATTTTCATTGAAATTGTTGCAATATCTCCAGTGTTAAAATCTCTTCTTGTCCAAAAACTCACATATTTATATGCATCATATTCACTAATCATTGGATTTGAATTCGTTAAATCTATAGTATTAAAAACCACAAATACATCCACTGGGTAATTTACACCACCTGATGTACCTTGGATTCTAATAGTTGTAGGAGTTGCTATTTCACCTCCAGGAATTGTCATTACTTGCCTATCTTCTGTTGCTAAAAAAAGGTTATTAGAACTAGCAGCGGTAGGTAAACTACTACCATTTAACCTATTTACTATACCATTATACTGAGTAGCATTAGGAAAACCTCCTTCATCAATAAATTTTACATTAAAACCATTGCCCGAATTTGAGTACTCAAAATCTTCTGAAAAAATAATTTTAGTTTTAGACTGCTTGTAGTTTATCCATTTCGGTAAAAACCCCAATCTGTATGCTAACTGTTTTTCATAGAGTGACAACTCATCTACATGCATTCCTTCAGACTCATTCTCTTGGAATTGATTTGACTCTGATGACATTGTAAATCCTTCTAAACCTGAAACAATAGGCATTAAAAACTTTGAATATCTTGTTTCAGAGCCTGGTCTCCAAGACTTTATGTTGCTTTCACGATAAGAGACTCCTTCAAAATTCCATAAAACCATATGCCTCAAGTGATTTGGTAAAGATCCTGTAGCCCCTCCTTGATTAAAAAAGATCCCACCTTTACAAACATCATACAATGTAGATCTAGGTTGACTACCGTGATTTTCCAACCCCGAATTCCCATTCGTAGGATGCTCATTTTTCCAAAAAACATTTGCAATAGAAGTACCAGACACACCTGATCCGTGCCAAATCCCTGAGCTTAAATCAATGTTTTTACCAATAAAACAACCCGTAGAACTATTTGTACTTATAAAGCTGTGGCCTGGATTATTTAAATAAGTATTGTCTAGTGCGGTACAATAAGCTGATGCTTTTAATGTTGCTGCTCTTGAAACATTAGAAAAAGTAACATTTCGAAGCCAACCATTCGCCACCTGGTCAAAACTTATACCACTCCAAGCAGCATCGCTCAAAAATGCATTCTCAGTAGCTTCTGGCTCATTTGGAAATAATTCCCTTGGTGCTTTGTGATGAATAAAATCCCAAATATATCCACCTGTATATTTTAAATCTTGAATACCTACATTTTCTATGGGCTCATATCTTCTAATTTCCCAATTATAAATTGAATTTACGGCCCTGTGTAAAGGCTCTTTAAAAGTGATTGTATTTGCTGTCTTATGCGCTACCCTATGATATTCACTAATAACAACACCTTCATTTGCAATCCCTAAATTTTCTGGCTCATAAAGATCTGATGTAGAATAAGGCGAAAGTTCTTCAGCTAATAAATTAGCACTAGTACTTTTAACATATAATTCTACCCAAGCACCAACTTGAATATTATCTGTATTACTTACTTGTAGTGTATACGTTTCTCTTTCTGCATTACCTGTAACATCAGCTAGTTTTGATTTGGTAAAACTATAATCGCTTGTAAAAGCTATTAAATATGGATTGATCCAGGGTTTTGTTTCTTGCTCTTGGTGAGGTACAAAGTCTTTTTGATATAATTCTGTACCACCAACACCAGAGCCACTTCCTTTTAAAACAATATTACTTTTGGTAATTTTTATCAATTGACTTTCATTGTCGATTGTTTTATCATTAATTATAAATCTTCCCGGAGGGAAATAAATAACACCTCCATTTACACTTCCTTCTGCACTAGCTATTGCAGCCATTATTGCTGATTTATCAGATATGCCATCATTTGGAATGGCGTTATAAGGAGCTTTTGTAATGTCAAAAATAGGTTGAGAAAAAGTGCTTGGTAATGCTTCTTCACCATTTTTAAAACCAGCATAACTAAATGTAGGCAAAGTAGGTGTAGTACTATTAATTTGAGCATCTACCCAATTTTGAAATAATGTACTTGGATTTTGGGCAACTATATTTTGCAAGAATAGTATGCATACAAATATTTTTAAATTTTTATTTGCTTGAATCATTTTTAGTAATTTAAAAATTTAAAAATCGGAGACTTAATAAAAATAGCCATTTCTTAATTCCCCATATTAAAAACCTGTACCTGGTGACTTTGGACTTGTTGCTTGGGCTTTTTGAGGAGATAAAATTAAATAAGTTCCAAGTGCAGTTAAGGCAGCATATTTACCGTATCCACCAATTCTTTTTATAGCCTCTTTTCTATCTATCTTTTTGTTGTTTTTTGTAATGATTCTAATGTCTTTCATTTCATTTGCTTTTTAGAATAGTTTAAATGTAACTAAGTTACATGTTGATCTTTTTTATAATTAACGCACACCTTTCTAATTATTTTTTTATCGTCTATGACGGCAGAGCGCATTTTAAACTATAGATGTTTTAAAAAATTGGGGGGATATTCAAATATATAAAATTATTCCGTTAAATAGGTGTTCGGTATTTTCACCTTTGATGTATTTTACTAAATCTTTTAAATTTAAACTAAAATGCGTTCTCAATTTGTTATAATTAACACTACTAACTGTGTTTCTTTTTTGCTTTGGTATTATTTTTAAGAACATTTTCAGGGTTACGTTCATATTTCTTGATGTGTCGTATTGTTCTGTTAAATATATCATCATACCATTATTTTCTTCAAACACTCAATTTCAGACATCTTTATGTTATCATCAAGCACAAAGTATTAAGTTATTTAAAATAAAAAAATATCGGTATTTAAGAGGTGCTCTGACTTTATTGGCACTTATTTCTAAAATATTTTTACAATTTCTAAATTGAGAATACTAGTTTGTTATTGATTACAGTTTTAGGGCTAGAAGACACTCATAGATGCAATTACAGGCTTAAAAAGCTTTTATAATCAAAGTACATACAACAGAAAGCAAAAACCTCGAAGAAGCTCTTCGAGGTTTTTTATCGACAAAAAAATGAATATTAGTACTGCTCTAATAAATAATTCAGTAGATCAGTAGTTGTCACTATTCCAACTAATTTTTGATCATCAATAACTGGCAAAGCATGAAACTCGTTTATAGCCAACACCTCTGCAACTTCTTTAATTGTTTGTGTTGAAGATACAGAAACAAGGTTTTTTGCCATCACTTGCTCTATAGACAACATGTTAAAAACTGCCGTATCTACATTACTTCCATTGTCTTGATACGTATCAACAAAACTAACACGCAACAAGTCTGTTAAACTTAACATACCTATAATATCCTCTCCATTTACAACAGGTATATGGCGAATACTATTTTCCTTAAATAATCTTTCTGCATCAACCAAATTGTTTGAGTGATTTAAGGTTATTAATTCAGTAGACATAATTTTGGTTACTAACTCTCTTCTTTTCATTTTTAACTGGTTTTAAATTCTAGTACAAATATCCAGTTGAAAAAGAGAATTATTTATGACAAAAATCAGGCTTTAAAATTTATTAAAGTAGTATTTTAAATAGAAAAGTCAAATACAATTTGTATCTGACTTTATTATTTTGTGACTCCAGCAGGATTCAAACCTGCAACCCTCAGAGCCGAAATCTGATATTCTATTCAGTTGAACTATGGAGCCTTTATTTAAAATTACATTAAATTCTTTTTAACAATACTAGAAATTGTTTTACCATCTGCTTGTCCAGCCAATTCTTTTGAGACCAACCCCATTACTTTTCCCATATCTTTCATGCCGCTTGCACCAGTTTTTTCAATTACAGCTATCACAATCTTCTCTACTTCTTCCTCAGATAATGCTTCTGGTAAAAATTGTTCTAAAATTGCTAACTCTTCCAACTCTGGATCTGCCAAATCTTGTCTGTTTTGTTTGATAAAAACATCTGCGCTGTCTTTACGTTGCTTAACTTGTTTCTGAACAATCTTTAACTCTTGTTCTTCAGTCAATTCTGCTTGCACTCCAGTTTCTGTCTTCGCTAATAGAATTGCAGATTTAACAGCTCTTAATGCCTGTAATGCAACAGCATCTTTAGACTTCATTGCTGCTTTCATTTGGTCCATTATTTGTTTTTCTAAACTCATTTTTCTCTTTTTTGGAAGCACAAATATACGCATAAAAAAAGTTCTTAATTTCTTAAGAACTTTAATTGTATATTCAAAAAAAAAACTGATATTATTAATCTACATTATCATGTAAAAATGAATTGTTTGACCTTAATTGTGCATCATCATTTGCGTCAGTGCTTAATGTAGTTTTAGATTTGCTTAAATCAGAATTAATAGCATCTAAATTTACGCCCATTCTTTTGTATGCAGGTTGTTTTTCAATTTCATCAATATTTTTATTCACCTGATCTGTAAATTTATAATTAAACCCTTTCATTTTTTTACGGCGCAATTCAGCTGTTTTTTCTAATTCAGAAATGGTAATACTCAAAGGAGAAATCTCTTCAGATACTGTTTCTATTTCAGCAACTTTTGTCTCTTTAGATTTTAAGGTAAAAATCATTTCTTCTTCCTCAACTTCTTGAGGTTCTGTTTGATTAATCTGTGAGCTCTTTCCGATTGTCGGGGCCGCATTAAAATCTTCTAAAAGATACCTTTTTTCTACCGTATTATTTTTCTCTGCAACGATCTCTGTAACGCCCTCAACCTCAATTTCATTTACAGCATCTAAAGATAAATCAAAACGAACTTCTTTAGCATCTGCTTTAATCTCTTCAACACCATTTAGAGGCAAATCAAACAATGTTTCCATTTTAATTGGTATTTCAACCTCATGTATTTCTTCTTCGATTTCAGGAGTTGCATTGGTTATAATAAAATCATCTTCAGAAATTGCATCTGCTTTAATTTCATCATAATCAACATCAATATTAGAAATAAAATCTACTGCATTAGTTAACGAAAATTTCTCTTCTACTTCTTCTGTATCATCCTCTAGAACATGTACTATTTTTGCTTCTGGCCTAGAAGATAATGGCATATCAAAAGTACTAGCCTTGTCAACAGTTTTTTCTGAAAAACTATAGGTTGCTTTTTGCTCATCTTCTAATGTGTGAATGATTTTTTTTACCTCCGTATTTGTAATGGTACTTTGTTGATCCGCTGCAAAACCGGTTGCTACAATAGTAACCGCAATAGAATCTCCTAGAGCTTCGTCTTCTCCAATTCCCATAATAATATTGGCATCATAACCTGCTTCATTCTGAATATGATCATTGATTTCACCAATTTCATCAAGCGTTACTTCATCTGATCCAGAAACAATTAATAACAATACATTCTTAGCTCCCGCAATTTTGTTGTCATTAAGCAAAGGCGAATCTAATGCTTTTACGATTGCATTTTTCCCTCTATTAACTCCTGCTTCTTTTGCAGAACCCATAATGGCAGTTCCACTATTAGAGAGTACCGTTTTTGCATCATGTAAATCAATATTTTGTTTGTAATGATGCGTAATAACTTCTGCAATTCCTCTTGCGGCAGTAGATAAAACCTCATCAGCTTTTGAAAAACCTGCTTTAAACCCTAAATTACCATAAACTTCTCTTAATTTATTGTTGTTAATTACAATTAAAGAATCTACGTTATCTCTAAGGCTATCGATTCCAACTTGAGCTTGTTTTGAGCGCATTCTACCTTCAAATTGAAATGGCATTGTAACAATACCTACTGTTAAAATGTCCATATCTTTGGCTATCTTAGCAATAATTGGTGCTGCCCCAGTTCCGGTTCCACCACCCATTCCGGCCGTGATAAAAACCATCTTGGTTTGTGTACTTAGCATTTGCTGAATTTCTACCAAACTTTCTTGAGCAGCTTTTTCTCCAACTTCTGGATTTGCTCCTGCGCCTAATCCAGATGTTAAATCTGCGCCAAGTTGAATTTTGTTTGGAATTGCACTGTTTTCTAGTGCCTGAGCATCTGTGTTACAAATGACAAAATCTACTCCTTTGATATCTTGCTGAAACATGTGATTTACAGCATTACTTCCACCACCACCAACACCAATTACTTTAATGGCATTAGACTGTGATTTAGGCATTTCAAATGAAATGTTATCGAATTCTTCGCTCATAATAACTTTTCTATTTTTATGGGTTATCTATTATTTTTTATTTTCTATTCTGCGTTATCTAAAAACTCTTTGAAACGCTCTGTAAACTTGTCAAAAAATGATTTTCTTTTTTCAACAGTTTTTTCTTGTTGATTTTCTTCAGAAGTATTCGCTTCAACTTCCTCTTCATTACTTTCTGTAGAAACCACATCAGCTAACGCTTGCTCTGCTTCATACTCCTTACCTTCTTTCTCTAAACCTTCCATTAACAAACCAACTGCTGTTGCATAAGAGGGGCTTGATAATGAATCGTCAGAATCACCTGCTAGATGTTCATTTGGATATCCAATTCTGGCATCCATACCTGTAATGTATTCTACTAATTGGCGTAAGTGTTTTAATTGAGCACCTCCACCTGTTAAAACGATCCCTGCAATTAATTTTCCTTTTGCAGTTTCATGTCCGTAGTTTTTAATTTCTAAATACACATGTTCTATAATCTCTTGAACTCTTGCGTGTATAATTTTAGACAAATTCTTTAACGTAATTTCTTTGGGTTCTCTACCTCTTAATCCTGGGATCGAAACAATTTCTGTTTCTTTGTTTTCTCCAGGCCAAGCAGAACCAAATTTAATCTTCAATAATTCGGCTTGTTTTTCAATAATAGAACAACCTTCTTTAATATCTTCTGTAATTACATTTCCTCCAAATGGAATTACTGCTGTGTGACGAATAATCCCATCTTTAAAAATAGCTAAATCAGTTGTTCCTCCACCTATGTCAATTAAAGCGACACCAGCTTCTTTTTCTTCTTGACTTAAAACTGCAGATGCAGATGCAAGAGGTTCTAAGGTAATATCAGACAAATCTAAACCAGCACTTTTTACACACCTACCAATATTTCTTATTGATGAAACCTGCCCAACAACCACATGAAAATTAGCCTCTAATCTACCACCGTACATTCCAATTGGTTCTTTAATTTCTCCTTGGCTATCTACTTTAAACTCTTGTGGAAGCACATGAATTATTTCTTCACCTGGAAGCATAACCAGTTTGTGCACTTGATTTACTAAGTTATCAATATCATTTTCATCGATAACTTCATCGGCATTATTTCTGGTAATATAGTCACTGTGATGCAAACTCCTTATATGCTGACCAGCAATACCAACAACCACATCTTCAATTGTTTGACCAGAAACACTCTCTGCCTCTTCAACAGCTTGTTGAATGGATTGAATTGTTTGCGTAATGTTACTTACTACTCCACGTTTTACACCCAAACTTTTAGCTTTACCAATACCTAAAATTTCTAATTTATCGTATTCGTTCTTTTTACCAATCATGGCAACAATTTTGGTTGTACCAATATCTAGACCTACAGCTATTTTATTGTTTTCCATCTTGTTTATTTTGCGCACACAACTTGGTTGTGATACTTTAAATTTATTATTTTGTACTGATTTATTGTTTTATCAACAAATGCTTTATTGTAAAAAGCTTTTAGCTTTCTAAATTTAATCTTCATTTCTTCTAAAGAACCAAACTCAATTTTATATGATCCGCTTCTAACGCTTAAAATAAATTCTTTTTCCTGCGTTTTATGTATCCCAATAATTTCTTTTTTTAAAAAATTATCGGCAGAAATCTCATTTACAAACTTTGTAAATTCTTGTAAATTTTCAACATCAACCGCACCCGTTATTAAAATTACTCTTGCCGAATAATTTTCAGACAAAGGGAATTTAAATCCTTTATTGTCAATATAATAAGAGCTATCATTTGCATAGAATCTAGCTATTGGAGTACGTTGTTTTACCTTCGCTTTTAGAACACCATCAATTGTGTAAAAAACCGTTGCGTTTTCTACATATGGATTTAAAAGCACCGTTTGCTCTAACTCTTGTAAATCTATAACAGATTTTGGTTGGTTTTTAAGTGTGTCATGATTTTGTATTAACAATTTATTAACCATTTCTTGAGTTAAAAAACTGTTGTTTCCTTCCGAAAATTCGATGTCAATTTTTTTAATTTTTTTGTTCAAATTTTTCACCGAAGAGAAACTATACAAAAACACCAAAGATACTATCAACACTAAAGAAAACAAATATGTAATTACTCTCTTCATTTAACTTATTCCTTTATTTTTCAATTCTTTTACTACATCATTAATTAACACACCAATATCTCCCGCACCAATCATTACAACTATTTTTGAAGGTGTTTTTCTAATTTCTTTAATAACATTTTCCTTAGATATTAGTTTTTTATTTTTTAGTTCGATTTTATTTAGTAGCCATTCAGAATGCACCCCTTCTATTGGCATTTCTCTTGCCGGATAGATGTCTAATAAAAATAACTCATCAAACTTAGAAAGCTCTACTGCAAAGTCATCTACAAAATCTTTTGTTCTACTAAATAAATGCGGCTGAAAAATCGCTAACACCTTTTCATCTGGATACATTTCTCTTATCGAATCTTGTACTGCTTTTATTTCTGTTGGATGATGTGCATAATCATCAATCAGAACCAATTCTTCTGTATTTATCTTATACGAAAATCTACGTTGAACACCTTTAAACGAACTCAATTGACTTTTAATTATTTCGAGCGAAACTCCATATTCATTTGCCATTGCCAACGCCACCAAAGCATTCATTACATTGTGTTTTCCTGGCAAACTCAACTCAATATCTTGCACAACATCATTTGGTGTTTTTACATCGAAAATATATTTTCCTTTTTCAATTTTTAAATTGAATGCTTTATAATCTGCATCTTCATCTATAGCATAGGTTAAGCCTGGGATTTGTAATCCTTTAGCAACAATCATTTTATTAGAAACTTTACCAGAAAAATCATTGAACGATTTTATCAATTCTTCATGTGCTCCATAAATATCTAAATGATCTGCATCCATCGAAGTAATGCACGCTATATTTGGTGATAACTGCAAAAATGAACGATCAAACTCATCTGCTTCAACTACAGAAATTTCATCTTCTCCTAGAATTAAATTCGAATTATAATTTTCTGCGATACCACCTAAAAAAGAAGTCGCTTTGCTTGGCTGCATGATGTGACCTAATATTGACGAAGTAGTTGTTTTTCCGTGAGTTCCTGCAACCGCTAAACAAAAAGTATTCTCAGTTATTTTTCCTAAAATTTCTGCTCGTTTTAAAATGATAAAACCTTCATCTTTCAAAAAATTAAACTCTAAATGATTTTTCGGAATTGCTGGCGTATAAACAACTAAGGTATTTTCTTTTGATAAAAACTCTTTCGGAATATTAGCAACCGCATCTTCAAAGTGAATTGCGATCCTTAATGCTTCTAAATCATTTGTAATCGCTGTTTGCGTTTTATCATACCCAGCAATATTTTTACCGTTTGCTTTAAAGTAACGAGCAAGAGCACTCATACCGATTCCGCCGATACCAACAAAATATACATTATGAATGTTTTTTAGATTCACAGTTTTATTAGTTTTTCTATCTCGTTAACTATTTGACTTGTTGCATCTGGCAATGCTAAACTTTTTATGTTTTCTGACAAACTTTGTTGTTTTCCTTTGTCTTTCATAAGCGTTTCAAACACAATTGTAAAAGTATCTAACTCACTTTCCTTTAATAAAATTGCACCGTGTTTGTCTGCAATTGATTTTGCATTCTTTGTTTGATGATCTTCTGCAACATTTGGTGACGGTATAAAAATTGTTGGCTTTCCTACAATACACAATTCAGAAACAGAACTTGCTCCTGCTCTAGAAACAATTATATCTGCAGCTGCATATGCTAAATCCATTCTGTTTAAAAACGGATGCACTTGCACATTTTCTTTCTCTTGACACCTCAGATAATCATCAATATATAATTTGCCACATTGCCAAAGAACCTGCACTTGTTGTTCGTTAAAAAAATCTAACTGTGCTTCTATTAATTGATTGATTCTTCTTGCCCCCAAGCTTCCACCGAGAACCAAGATTGTTTTCTTCTTTTTTTCTAGTTTAAAAAATTTGTTAGCTTCTTCTTTTTTATGATGAATTGACAATAAATCTTGTCTAACTGGATTCCCTGTTTTTACTATTTTATCTTTCGGAAAAAAACGCTCTAAATGATCATAAGCAACACAAATTACAGCTGCCTTTTTACTCAATAATTTATTAGTAATTCCAGGAAAAGAGTTTTGCTCCTGTATCAAAGTCGGAATTCCTTTTTTATTCGCAACCATTAACGTTGGCCCACTTGCAAAACCACCCGTTCCAATTGCAATTACAGGTTTAAATTTTCTAATAATTACGTTTGCTTTCCACAAACTATTTATCAATTTAAAAGGAAATAATAGATTTTTAAAGGTTAATTTTCTTTGAATTCCAGAAATCCACAAGCCTTTTATTTCGAATCCAGCTTGCGGAACTTTTTCCATCTCCATTTTATCTTTTGCGCCGACAAATAAAAAATTTGCATCTGGATAACGCAGTTTTATTTCATTTGCAATGGCAATTGCTGGATAAATATGTCCGCCAGTTCCACCGCCACTTATTATGATGTTAATCGATTGTTTCATGTAAAATATCTAAAGGATTATCATCTAGAATTGTTTCTTCTGTTTCATCTTTTGATGCGCTTACACTTAAAATCATGCCCAATGCAAAGCACGTCATCCAAATAGAAGTACCTCCGCTACTAATTAGCGGTAATGTTTGACCCGTAACCGGAAATAAATTACTAGCTACGGCCATGTTTATCATTGCCTGAAAAATTATTGGCAAACCAACACCAATTACCAATAAGGATGCAAAAACCGTATTGGCTTTTTTGGCAGCTATTACGATTCTAAAGAGTAGTAAAAAATAAATAAACAGCACTAAAAATGCTCCTATCAATCCATATTCTTCTACAATAATTGCATATATAAAATCTGATGATGATTGCGGTAAAAAGTTTTTTTGTACACTTTTCCCTGGTCCATTACCTGTTAAACCACCTGTTGCTATCGCTATTTTTGCTTTATTTACTTGATACCCTTCAATTCCATCTGATTTCGAAAAATTAGAAATTCTACTTTCCCAGGTAGCTACTCTATTTGGCATTGCATCTGGAAATGCTTTTGCTGTTAAAACAAATAATGTTAAAATAAGTGCACCGATTCCTAATATGTAACCAATGTATTTTAAAGGATACCCACCTATAAAAGACAGCACAAGAATCATGGTGAAAATAATTGCGGTTGTAGAGAAATTTGCTGGTAAAATTAATATTAAAACACAAGCTACAGGCAGCCACAATTGCCATAAACTTTCTTTGAATTGTATTATCTGTTCTTTATTTTTAGCCAGATATCTAGCAACATAGACCATTAAAATAAGTCCTGCCAAGGTTGATGTTTGAAAACCAACACCAACAAACGGAATGCGAATCCACCGACTTGCATTTGCGCCACCAATGGTTGTTCCTTGAGATAATGTATATATCAATAAAAGTATTACAACTGGCAACATCAATACAGAACCTCCACTAAAATATCTGTATGGAATTTTATGAACTCCATAAATAATTACAAAACCCATAATTAATAAAATTAGGTGTTTTATTAAATATCCAAATGTAGATCCAGCGCCCACAACGTATACCAAGTTTGTACTTGCGCTGTAAACTGGCATAAACGAAAAAATTGCTAATACTGCAACAATAGACCAAATGGTTCTATCTCCTTTTATATGTTTAAAAATCTCTAACACTTATTTTATAAAATTGATCTTACCGCTTTTTTAAATTGCCTTCCTCTGTCTTCGTAATTATCAAACAAATCAAAACTAGCACATGCTGGCGATAATAAAACAGTATCTCCTGCTGTCGCTAATTTTGCAGAAACCTTTACCGCTTCTTCTGCACCAGCTGTTTCAATAATCATATCAACAACATTGCTAAATGTTTGTACAATTTTCTTATTGTCAACACCCAAACACACAATTGCTTTTACTTTCTCTCTTACTAGCGGCAATAAATCATGGTAATCATTTCCTTTATCTACTCCACCAACAATCCAAACTGTTGGGTTGTCCATACATTCTAAAGCATAAAAAGTTGCATTCACATTGGTTGCTTTAGAATCGTTAATATATTGCACGTCCTTTACTTTCTGTACGTTTTCTAAACGATGCTCTGCTCCTTCAAAATTAGATAAACTCTCTTTAATTGTTTGCTTTCTTACTTTTAATAATTGAGCAGTCATAGCAGAAGCCATCGCGTTTTTTACATTGTGTTTACCTTGTATGGCTAAGTTTGATAGTGGCATAGTAAATTGTTCTGTATTTAATTTTGTTATAATTGTATTCTCTTTTATATAAGCGCCAAATTCTAATTCTCTTTCAATTGAAAATGGAATTAATTGCGCTTCTGTTTTATTTTCTTTTAACCATTGATTTGATACTGCATCATCTGCATCATAAATCAAATAGTCTTCTTTTGTTTGATTCTTTGTGATTCTAAATTTAGAATCAACATACTTCTTAAAATCATACTCATATCGATCTAAATGATCTGGCGTTATATTGGTAATTATTGCAATATGCGGGCGAAAATTTTCGATTCCGTCTAACTGAAAACTACTCAACTCTAACACATATTTATCAAAGTTTTGTTCTGCTATTTGTTGCGCAAAACTATCTCCAATATTTCCTGCGATTCCTACATTAAGTTCCGCTTTTTTTAAAACATGGTGCGTTAATAATGTTGTGGTGGTTTTTCCATTTGATCCTGTTATTCCAATTATGGTTGCAGTAGTAAATTGACTTGCAAATTCAATTTCTGAAATCACAGGTATTTGCTTTTTAATCAATTTTTGAATGAACGCAACTTTGTCAGGAATCCCTGGACTTTTCATCACCAAATCAGCATTAAAAACTTTTGCTTCTGTATGTTGATTTTCTTCAAAATCTATCTCATTTTGTAAAAGAACTTCTTTGTATTTATCTGCAATTTTTCCTTTATCAGAAACAAATACTTCATAGTTTTTTTGTTTCGCTAAAACAGCTGTTCCAACACCACTTTCTCCACCGCCAAGAATTACAATGCTCTTCATTTATCTCAATTTCAATGTTGCAATGGTAAACACCGCTAATAAAATTCCAACAATCCAAAAACGCGTCACAATTTTACTTTCGTGATATCCCGATTTTTGATAATGATGATGCAAAGGCGACATTTTAAAAATGCGTCTTCCTTCTCCAAATTTTTTCTTCGTATATTTAAAATAACTCACTTGTAAAATCACCGACATGTTTTCTGCCACAAAGATTCCTGCTAAGAAAACCAACAATAATTCTTTACGTATTGAAATTGCAATTACTGCGATAATTCCGCCAATAGTTAAGCTTCCGGTATCCCCCATAAAAACTTGAGCTGGAAAAGTATTGTACCAAAGAAATCCGATTAATGAACCTGCGAACGCTAAAATGAAAACGGTCATTTCACCAGAATTTGGTATGTACATTACATCTAAATAATCTGCAAAAATGATGTTACCAGAAACCCATGCAAAAACCGCTAATGTGACAACAATTATTGCAGATGAACCTGCTGCTAAACCATCAATTCCGTCTGTTAAATTTGCGCCATTCGAAACTCCTGTTACAATAAAAACAACGATGAAAATGAAAATAATCCATGCATACGTTTGATATCCGTCTCCTAAAAAACTTAGTGCTTTTGAGTAATCTAATTCGTTATCTTTTAAAAACGGAATGGTCGTTTTTGTTGATTTATGTGCATCTCCAAAAACTTGTATTTTACCATTCTGCTGAACAATTTGTTGATCTGCCGGCAATTGTTCTTTAATAGTAACCTCTGGATGAAAATAAAGCAAAGAGCCAACAATTACTCCTAACCCAACTTGTCCCAACACTTTAAACTTACCACTTAAACCGTCTTTATCTTTTTTAAATACTTTAATGTAATCATCTACAAAACCAATAAAACCCATCCAAAGTGTTGTGATTAGCAATATAATTACATAAATATTATCTAATTTAGCTAGTAATAAAACTGGAATTAGTGTTGCTAAAATAATTATGATCCCGCCCATTGTTGGAGTTCCAGATTTCTCTGTCTGCCCTTTTAAACCTAAATCTCTAACGGTTTCTCCAACTTGTTGTTTTCGTAAAAAATCAATGATTTTTTTTCCATAAATAGCAGAAAACAACAAAGAAAATATAAATGCTAAAGCAGCACGAAATGTGATAAACTGAAAAACACTTGCCCCAGTTAAATTGAATTGATTTTCTAAATATTCGAATAAATAATATAACATTCTTACTTATTTAATTGCATTAAACATTCGGTCACAACCTCTAAATCATCAAAATGAGATCGTTTCCCATTTATTTCCTGATAGTTTTCATGCCCTTTACCAGCAATCAAAACCACATCTCCGCTTTCAGCAAACTTACACGCTGTTTTTATTGCTTGTTTTCGATCAACAATTGATATTGTTTTTGATAAATTTTCTACAGAAACACCAACTTCCATTTCTTCAATAATGGTTTGCGCATTCTCTGTTCTTGGATTGTCAGAAGTGAAAATTGCCTGACTACTTAATTGCGAAGCAATCTTTGCCATTTTTGGCCTTTTTGTTTTATCTCTATCTCCACCACAACCAACAACTGTTATAACTTTTTCTTTTTCGGCTTTAATATCAGAAATGGTTTCTAGTACATTCTTTAAAGCATCTGGTGTATGCGCATAATCTACAATTGCCGTAATACCAGTTTTTGAGATTGTATACTGAAATCGTCCGTTTACACTTTCTAATTCGCTAATCAATCTTAAAATCTCTAATTTTTCTAAGCCGCACAATTCTGCAGTTCCTGCAATAGCTACTAAATTATATGCATTAAATGTTCCAATGAGTTTAGACCAAATCTCTATTCCGTTAACTGTTAATAAAGAGCCAGACATTCTCTTTTCCAATACCTTACCTTTGAAATCTGCAATTGTTTTTAGCGCATAAGTTCTTTTAGTTGCTTTCGTATTTTGCAACATTACCGAACCATTTTTGTCGTCTATATTTACCAAAGCAAATGCTGATTTTGGCAACATATCAAAAAATGATTTCTTAACATCTCTATATGCTGCAAACGAATTGTGATAATCTAAATGATCGTGTGAAAGGTTTGAGAAAATACCACCTTCAAAATGCAAACCATGTGTTCTTTTTTGATGAATTCCATGAGAGCTCACCTCCATAAAACAATAGGTAACATCTTCTTTTAGCATTGTATCCAGATACGAATTAATAGTAATTGAATCTGGTGTTGTGTGTGTTGCTTCAAACTCTTTATCGTTAACAGCCACTTTTACAGTTGACAACAAGCCAACTTTAAAACCTGCTTTTTTAAATAATTGAAACAACAAAGAAGCAATTGTAGTTTTACCATTGGTTCCTGTTACACCAATTAATTTTAATCTTAACGAAGGATTGTTATAATAATTTGCGGCTAAGATTGCCAATGCACTATTTGCATCGTCTACTTTTATATATGTAATATTTGGGAAAAAAATCTCAGGAAACACCTCACAAACGATCACTGTTGCACCTAAAGAAACTGCTTTATCAATAAATAAATGACCGTCAACAGTAACTCCTTTTTGCGCAACAAACAAATCGTTAGGGGCAACTTTGCGAGAATCAAACTGAACAGAGTTGATCTCTAGAGTTGTAGTACCAATAATTTCTTTGGTGCTTAATTGAACTAATATGTCTTTTAATTTTTTCAACGTATTATGATAGTTTTAAAAGAATTGTATCTCCTTTTTTAAATTTTGACCCTTTTCGAATAGATTGTTTTATTACATTTCCAACACCATTAAACCGCACCTTAAAACCTAAGTTTTCTAACAAAGCAACAGCATCCATTCCAGACATTCCATTTACGTCTGGCACAACTAGATGCTCTTTTTGCAGATTTGTGTAGTAAGATTTGTATGCAGTATCTAACTCAGAAATTTCTGGTAAATCTGAAACGCTCTGAGTGTTAACCGGAGTAGTTGTATAAATTTTTTGAGCAATTTCTTTAAAAACTGGAGCTGCAACAGTAGCACCATAATATCCTTTTTCTTTTTTAGGTCTATGAACAACAACAATACAAGAATATTTAGGTTTATCTGCAGGAAAAAAGCCTGCAAAAGAAGCTACATAATACTTATTTGAGTAATGACCGTTGATACGTTTTCCATCTTTATCAGTATATGCATCAATCCATTTTTTTGCCGTTCCGGTTTTACCTGCCATCGAAAAATTAGGAGAATAGATATTATCTGCTGTTCCTTTTACAACGACATTTTCTAGCACTTTTCTAACTTTATCAATGGTTTCTTGACTCGCAATTTTTTCTTTTAAAATTACCTTATCGAAAACTTTCTCAGTTTTATTTTGTACACGTAATTCTTTAATAAATTTTGGCTTAACCATTTGACCATTGTTGGCAACTGCATTGTAAAAAGTTAGTGTTTGCAATGGTGTTAATGAAACTCCATAACCCCACGCCATCCATTCTAAGGATATTTTATTCCAAGGATTTCTTTTATTTCCAGGAAACGGAATAAAAGGTTTTCCTTCTCCTTGTATTTGTAAACCTAGTTTTTTATCCAATCCAAAGCTTCTCATTTTATTTACAAACTTCATTGGATTGTCATCATAATGCTCTTTAATTAACTTTACAATCCCAACATTAGAAGACACTTCAAAAACACGCGCAGCAGATATTTTTCCGTAACCTCCTCTATGAGAATCTTCTACTTTACTTCCG
Source organism: Polaribacter sp. (assembly GCA_029238315.1). GTDB lineage: Bacteria > Bacteroidota > Bacteroidia > Flavobacteriales > Flavobacteriaceae > Polaribacter. Next base: position 29,372 of record JAQWGI010000032.1, read on the forward strand.
TGCAGCATTAAAATTCCTTTTTCGGTATCAACCACTGTAGAAGTATCAATAACCTTATCATCTAAAGCCGCCATTAAACTAGCTAATTTAAACGTAGAACCTGGCTCATGAGATTCCCAAACTGCATAATTTCTCTTTTCATAGTAAGTACCTTTTGATGTTCTACCCAGGTTTGCTATTGCTTTAATTTCTCCTGTTTCAGTTTCCATTACAATTGCACTACCATGTTCTGCCTCAAAATATTCCATTTGCCTTAACAATGCATGATGTGTAATATCTTGAATATTAACATTTATAGTTGTAATTACATCCCTACCATCTATAGGCTCTTTTTCATTAACATCATTAATGGGCTTCCATTGACCTTTTGCTATTTTCTGCTTTAATCTCCAACCATTTTCTCCTTCTAAATATTTAGTAAAAGCGCCTTCAATTCCTGCTCCACCTCTGTAATCATCATACCCAATTGTTCTTTCTGCAATTTTACCAATAGGCCTAACTCTAACAGTTTTTTGCTCTGTGATAAAACCACCTTTATAGGGCCCTAATTTAAAAATGGGAAATTGTCTCATTTTCATATAATCGTTGTACCCTAAATTTCTTGCGATCAATAAATATCGATTTTTTCTTTTTCTAGCTTCTCTAAGCTTCTTTTGATAATAAGAAGAAGAATTCCCTAATAATTGTGAAAGTGAGACCGATAATGCTTTGATGTTTTTTTCAAAAACAGCACTTTTTATAGCAACCAAATCCATTCTAATTGTATACTTGTACATCGAAGTTGCCAATAAGTTTCCATCGGCCGCATATACATTACCTCTATTAGAAAAGATAGTATCATTTTTAACAGTGCTAGCTACAGATAAATCTCTGTACTTATCTCCTTGCACATACTGAATGTTAACTATTCTTCCAATTATAACAATAAAAAAAAGAGTCATTAAAGCAGTGACTATATATAGTTTGTTTAATATGCTTTTTTTAATAGTTGCCAAGGTTCTTTTTATTTACGGATGATTCTTATTTTTTGCGGTGATGTTTGTGAAGGAAGTATTCCTCTTAACTTCACCTTCTGTCGAATGTTTGATTCCATTCTCATTCTCATTAAAATAGTACCTGTATCTACATACTCTGCTCTAAATTCTCGTTGCTTTTTGTTTAGCGCAGCAATTTCAATCACCTTACCATCTGCACTATGACCACTGGTAATCATAATTAAGAAGAGACTTACAACAAAAATGATAATACGCCAATTCTTAAAAGCAGAAGCATCTGTTAAAAAACTTCCACGTAATAAATCGTAAATACTTCTCCTTACTCTTGCCATTACTTTAATGTTGCTATTCTTAATTTAGCACTTCTAGCTCTATTATTTATTTTTACCTCTGCTTGAGTAGGCACAATTAATTTTCCTACTTTTTTTAAAGGTTCATTTGTGTTTCCGTAAAAATCTTTTTCTGGCTCCCCTGAATACAAACCTGTTCTTATAAATCTTTTCACCAACCTATCTTCTAAGGAGTGGTAAGAAATTACACTTAATCTTCCGTCTTCTTTTAACAAATCTGGAATCTGATTCAAAAACTCCTTCAAAACCTCTAACTCTTGATTTACCTCAATACGAATTGCCTGAAAAATCTGAGCCAATATTTTATGTTCTTTTGCCTTTGGCAAATGTCTTTTCAATACTTCCTTTAGCTGAAAACTTGTTTCAATTTCTTTAGCAACCCTAGCTTCTACTATCTCTTTCGCAATTGCTCTTGCACTTCTTAATTCGCCATACAAAAACAAAACATCCGCCAATCGCTCTTCACTATATTTATTAATGATGTGTTTTGCTGAAATTTTACTTTTTTGATCCATCCTCATATCCAAATCACCATCGAATCTCGTAGAAAATCCTCTTTCAGCTACATCGAACTGATGCGATGAAACCCCTAAATCAGCTAAAATTCCATCTACTTTTTTCACTCTATAAAACTTCAGAAACCTAGCAATGTGTCTAAAATTTTCTGCAATCAACACAAAACGCTCGTCATCAATTTTATTTCCTTGCGCGTCTGGATCTTGATCAAAAGCAAACAACCTTCCGTCTTTCCCTAAACGACTTAATATCTCTCTTGAATGACCTCCGCCACCAAACGTAACATCAACGTAAACACCACTTTCTTTGATGCCTAAAGCATCAACACTTTCTTTTAATAAAACCGGATTATGATAATTCATCTACATCAGAATTTCCCATTACTTCTTCTGCCAATTCAGCAAAATCTAAAGCCGCATCATCAATAGCAACTTCGTATTTATTTTTATCCCAAATCTCAATAATATTAACAGCAGAAGACAACACAACTTGCTTTTCTACTCCAGCAAACTGACATAAATCTTTCGGAATCAACAATCTACCCGAAGCATCTAAATCAACTACTCTTACCCCTGCCGTAAACCTCCTAATGAAATCGTTATTTTTTTTAACAAATCGATTTAGCTTGTTGATTTTATCCATCATTAAATTCCACTCTTTGATCGGATACAACTCTAAACAAGGTTGAAAAACAGCTCTTTTTAAAACAAACCCATCAGATACAACAGGCAACAACTGCTTCCTTAGTGCTGATGAGAACATCACCCTACCCTTAGCGTCAGCCTTGCATTCGTATGTGCCGATTAGATTCATTTCTTTTTATTTTCAATTTGAATTGATTTTCAAAAATAGAAATTTTTTACCACTTTTTACCACTTTACACCACTTTATTACAAAAAAATGTTTTTTACGTAAAATATTGAGTATGGAGGAGATAGGTTTCATTTTTTATGCCTTCAGTTAAAAATGATTATGTGCTAAAAAAAAACTACATTTGCCACAAAGTCAAATCAAAATAAACCATGACAGAAAACTTAATTACTGAAGATAAGTTTACATATGCAGAAGCTGGTGAAGGACAAGCAATTGTGATATTGCACGGACTTATGGGTGCATTGAGTAATTTTGACCAAACTTTTAATTATTTTTCTAAAAAAAATTACAAAGTTCTAATTCCTGAGCTACCACTTTACTCACTGCCGTTGTTAAAGACGAATGTAAAAAACTTAGCCGCTTTTTTAAACGATTTTATTGAGTTTAAAAAATTAGACAAAGTGGTTTTAGTTGGAAACTCTTTAGGAGGACACATCGGATTATACTTCACCAAGCATTACCCAGAAAAAGTAAAAGCTTTGGTATTAACTGGAAGTTCTGGCTTGTATGAAAACTCCATGGGAGATAGTTATCCAAAGAGAGGAGATAGAGGTTATGTAACTCAAAAAGCACAAGATGTTTTTTATGATCCAGCAATTGCAACAGAAGCATTAATAGACGACGTTTATGTTGTTATTAATGATAGAAACTCATTGATTAGAACATTGGCTATTGCTAAAAGTGCTATCAGGCATAATATGGCCAAAGATTTGCCTAAAATGAAACAACCAACTTGTTTGATTTGGGGAAAACAAGATAAAGTAACTCCACCAGAAGTTGCTGTAGATTTTGACAAACTTTTACCAGATTCAGATTTAATTTGGATTGATAAATGCGGGCATGCTGCTATGATGGAAAGACCTGAAGAATTTAACCGCTCTCTAGACAACTGGCTGACTTCAAGAAACATTTAGTTAAATGAAAATTAAATCTGCAGAATTTGTGATGAGCAATAGTAATGTTACTAAAGCTCCAAAAGAAAACATTCCTGAATACGCATTTATTGGAAGGTCTAACGTAGGTAAATCTTCATTGATTAACATGTTAATGGAAAGAAAAAATCTTGCCAAAACCTCAGGAAAACCTGGAAAAACTCAGTTAATCAATCACTTTAAAATTAACGACGCTTGGTTTTTGGTAGATCTACCAGGCTATGGTTATGCGCAGATTTCTAAGAAGAAAAGAACTATTTTTCAATATTTTATAGAAAATTATTTTAAGGAAAGAAAACAACTGGTTTGCACCTTTGTTTTAATTGACTGCAGACATGATCCTCAAAAAATCGATTTGGAATTTATGCAGTTTTTGGGAGAAAATCAAATTCCGTTTTGTATCGCCTTTACCAAAGCTGATAAACTTGGAAGTTCTAAAATTAATAAACAGATTACCTCTTACAAGAAAAAATTATTGAACCATTGGGAAACGCTTCCCCATTCATTTTTAACTTCTTCCTCAACCAGCCTCGGAAGAAAAGAAGTCTTAGATTTTATTGAAAACGTAAATACAGACGTTGCTGATGATTTTAAATAACAGCCATGTTATCTACTAAAGAAAATTTGCAAGTTTTATTTGAAGACAATCATATTGTGGTTGTAAATAAGCGCGCTGGCGATATTTCTCAAGGCGATAAAACTGGCGACAAACCTCTAAGCAACGTTGTTAAAGAGTATGTTAAAGAGAAGTACAACAAACCAGGCGAAGTTTTTTTAGGAGTTGTTCATCGATTAGATAGACCAACTTCTGGGATTATTATTTTCGCCAGAACTTCAAAAGCATTGGAACGCTTAAACAAAATGTTGCGAGAAAAAACGATTCGCAAAACCTACTGGGCAGTTGTAAAAAATCAACCAAAAAAAGCATCTGACACATTGATTCATTACCTAAAAAAGAATCCAAGAAACAACAAATCAACTGCATATAATAAAGAAATTGACGGAAGTAAAAAAGCAGTTTTACACTACAAAACGATCAAGAAACTTGATCATTATTCACTTTTAGAAATAGATTTAGAAACAGGTCGTCATCATCAAATCAGGTGTCAATTATCTACAGCTGGCTCTCCTATAAAAGGAGATTTAAAATATGGATTCAACAGAAGCAACAAAGATGGTAGCATTCATTTGCATGCAAGAAAAATTAACTTTACACATCCGGTAAGCAAAGAAAAAATTTCTATAACAGCTCCTTTATCAGAAGACCCTATTTGGGATTCGTGTACATAATTTTGTATCTTTAGAAATTAATCTCATTGATCACATAATGAAAAGTTTAAAATTTCTAACTGTATTTCTTCTCCCGATTAGCGTATACTATTCATTTAACCTGCAAGGATGGCTTACCTATTTACCTTTAATTTTCTTATTTGTTGTGGTTCCGGCTACAGAGTTTTTTTTCAAACCAACAATCTCTAATTTCTCTAGAGAGAAAGAGAAAATTGAGAAAGAAAAAAAAATATATACCTATATTTTGTATGCAACAATCCCTGTTCATTTATATTTTTTATACTTGTTTTTTTATGCTATTCAAGAACCTCAACTAAAAACCTACGAACTTGCTGGACGCATAATCGCAATGGGGCTTTTAAATGGAATTATAGGTATTAATGTTGGACACGAACTTGGTCATAGAAACAACCGATTTGATGAATTTTTAGGTGAAATTTTATTATTAAGCTCATTAAACACTCACTTTCTACCGTATCATAATGCAGGACATCATCTGAATGTTGCTACCCCAAAAGATGCTGCAACCGCTAGAAAAAATGAATGGATTTACACCTTCTATATGCGTTCTCACTTTACAAGTTATAGACAAGCATGGCAAGTAGAAAATAATCGTTTAAAACTCTCTGACAGAAGTTGGTTTCACATCCAAAACCGAATGATTATCTACACAATCGCAAATGTTATTTTATTGACGTCAATTTATTATTTCTTCGGATTATTTGTATTGAATTGCTTTTTAATTGCTTCAGTAATCGGAATTATATTACTAGAAAGTATCAACTATATTGAGCATTATGGATTATTAAGAAAACAATCTGAAAGTGGCAGATATGAGAAGGTAAAAAGAACACATTCTTGGAATTCAGATCATGTAATTGGCAAATTAATTTTGTTCAATTTATCACGTCATTCAGATCATCATTATAACGGAAGTAAACATTATCAAATTTTAAAATCGTTGCCAGAAAGTCCACAAATGCCAACTGGTTATCCAGGAATGGTAATTTTAGCCTTATTTCCGCCATTATGGTTTTCAGTGATGAATAATAAACTACAAGAATAAAAATATTTATGAATATTTCAGCATTGGTACAAGCGCAAAAAAATCATTTTGCATCACAAAAGACTAAAGATATTTTAACAAGAAAAGAGCTTTTAAAAAAGTTGCTTTCTGAAATTATTAAAAGAGAAAAAGACATTATTAACGCCTTGTATTTAGATTTTAAAAAATCGGAATATGAAAGTGTAATGACAGAAACATCGATTGTAATTTCTGATTTAAAAAGGACCATCAAAAAAATGCACCATTGGGCAAAACCACAAAGCGTAATGCCTGCCGTTTTAAACTTCCCTTCTTCAAGTAAAATCTATAAAGAACCTTACGGAACCACCTTAATAATTGCTCCTTGGAATTATCCGTATCAACTGGCTTTAGTTCCATTAATTGGTGCAATTGCTGCAGGAAATACCGTGGTTTTAAAACCATCAGAATTAACACCAAATACAAGTAAAATAACCAAAGAAGTTTTAGACGCCGTTTTTGATCAAAAATCAGTTGCAGTTGTTGAAGGTGGCGTAGAAGTTTCTACCCAATTATTAGCGCAACGTTGGGATTATATTTTCTTTACAGGAAGTGTGCAAGTTGGTAAAATTGTTGCTAAAGCTGCTGCGCAATTCCTAACGCCAGTTACCCTAGAATTAGGCGGAAAAAACCCTTGTATAATTGACGAATCTGCAAACATAAAATTAACTGCAAAAAGAATTGTTTGGGGGAAATTCATTAATGGAGGACAAACCTGTATTGCGCCAGATTATTTATTGATTCACAAATCAGTAAAAGAAAAATTTGTAACGTGTTTTAAAGAAGAGGTTGAAATTGCTTATGGTAATAATCCAGAAGACTCTACAGATTATCCAAGAATCATCAATCAAAGAAACTTTGATCGTTTAGACGCCATGTTAAAAAACGAAAACTTTTTAGTTGGCGGAAACACAAATCGAGAAGACAATTATATTGCGCCAACTTTAATTGACGAACCAAGTTTAGATAGCGAAGTAATGAAAGGTGAAATTTTTGGACCAATTTCTCCTGTGATTTCTTATGAATCTGAAGATGATTTAGAAAAAATAATAAGCAAATACGAAAAGCCATTAGCGTTGTACGTTTTCACAAAAAAGAAAAGCTTCACCAATAAAATGATTGCCAAATATTCTTTTGGCGGCGGAACAATTAACGACACAACGGTTCATTTTGCAAATCACAATTTGCCATTTGGCGGCGTTGGAGAGAGTGGTGTTGGCGCTTATCACGGCAAACAAACTTTTGATGTTTTTTCTCACAAAAAAGGAATTACAAAACGCTATAACTGGTTAGACCTTACTATAAGATACGCGCCATATAAAGGAAAGTTAAAAACACTAAAAGCCTTTATGAAATTACTTTCATAAACCAATTATGACAAACGAAAAAACAGTTTCAGAAGCTATTAATTATAGACGTTCTGTTAGAATTTTTGACGCAGAAAAACCAATAGAAACTTCATTGGTAAAGAAATGTATTGAACAAGCAAGTTTGGCTCCGAATAGTAGTAACATGCAATTGTGGGAATTTTACCACATCACTTCAAAAGATATGATTGCTAAATTGGCGCCTTTGTGTTTCAATCAAAATGCTGCAAAAACCGCACAACAGCTAGTAGTTTTTGTAGTAAGAAAAGATTTGTGGAAAAGACGTGCAAAATCAAACTTACAGTTTTTAGATACTGTTTTTGGAAAGAACAATCCGAAATCTGAACAAAGCAGTAGAGAAAAAACGGGTAGAAATTATTACGGAAAATTAATTCCGTTTGTTTATGGAGATGTTCTTGGAGTTTTTGGCTGGATAAAATACTTAATGATTTTAATTACCGGGCTTTTTAAACCCATATACAGAGAAGTTCGCAATAAAGACATGCGCATTGTTGCACACAAATCTGCTGGATTGGCAGCGCAAAATTTTATGACAAGCATGGCGGCAATTAATTATGATACTTGCCCAATGGAAGGTTCTGATACTTGGCGTGTAAAACGTGCTTTAAATTTACCTTTTGGCGCAGAAATAAACATGATTGTTTCTTGCGGAATTAGAACCGAAAAAGGGGTGTATGGAGAACGATTTAGAGTTCCTTTTGAAGAAGTTTATAAAGAGATTTAATTAAAAAAAACGTCATTGCGAGGAACGAAGCAATCTCTCAATTTTAAAAAACTAATTAAACTGAAACATCCATCCATTGCTTGAATCATTCCAATTCGGATTTTCTAAATTTATTAAATTTTCTTTTTACTCTCTATTCCCGCCTTTTAATTGCTTTTATCCACGTATCGCATCATACTTATGATGTTGCTTCGTTCCTCGCAATGACGGCATGTAATTAATTCTTCGGCTTAAAAATCAATACATTTAATGAAGTTTCTATTTCTTTTTGGTTTAGCTTCATTTTTATAAATTCGCCATCAACATATTTTTGCGCTTGATCTTTATAATGATCGCTAAATACATTTCCAGATTGACCGGTTGGTAAAATTCCTAAACTATTTTCTACATCAGAAAAATCAACAATTCTACGTGTAGAAGGCCCAGCAGTAATTTTATAAACACCTGTGCTATCTAAATTAAAAATCTGATTGTTAATCACTTCGTTTCCTCCACGCGTTTTAAAAGGCCCTACATTAAAATATTTACGCAATGCAGCAACTTGTCCTAGAGCATGCGGATACTCAACAGAAATTACACGGTTCCAGGTCCAATCTTGCACATTTTCCCCGAGTTGATTTCCTAAAAATGCAATGGCTTTTTTATAAGAATTTGTAATGATTTCTGTTCTTGTTTCTTTTTTATTAGTTGTTTTAACGTCATCCCACCAAACAGATTCTTCTCTTACAATTTGCTCTGCAAATGCTTTATCTTGATAAGGTGTATTGATAAACTGCGCAAAACTTTTTCCCATTTCATCTTGATACGTTGCCGCTAAAACTTCGTAAATGAATCGATTATAAATTGTAGGTGCTACTTCCTTTTTTCCGTAGAAACCATTCCATTTTTTTAAGTTATCTAAACTTAATTTTTCACTTGGCGATAAATCTGTTTTATCAATTCCGGTTTCTAAATTTTTGATATTTGCAACCACAGACATTGAAGTAACGTCGTAAATCATGTTGGCAACATCTGCTTTTGTAAAATCGTTTTTATCCTTTAATAAACTTACAATTCGCAACGCTCTATCTTCTGGTAAATAATATCCAGGATACAATCCGTTTTTAATAGAATCTGGTTGATTGTTCGCAGAATACACATAATTTATGCTTGGATTTATGGCTTGCGGATTTTCTTCAAAATCGAAATATTCTAAAATTTCATCTTTTCCTGAAGCACCATCTAAGACTGTTTTAGTGTTAATTCCGTCTCTGTATTTATACAATTTTCCTGCTGCAAACCAAGCGATGTTATTTTTTGCATCTCCATACATCATATTTAATCCTGGCGCATGTAATTTACTTGCAGCATTTTTAAATTCTTTCAAAGATTTTGAATGTGACATTTGATGTGAAAGCTCTAACAATTCATTATTTAATTTGGTGTAAATCCATTGCATTGCCATTGGTCTTTTTTCATCAACATGTTCAATCAAATCATTCATAATTGGACCGTGATTACTCACTTTGATTTGATAAACAGTATCTTTTTCGTCTTTTACTTTGATTCTTTTTTCAATAATATCGTACTTTTTATATCCACTTGCTGTTAAATATTCATTCGGATTATTTGGATTCTCTTTTTCGAAATAAAAATCAACATCATCATTTTCAAACATCGTCATTCCATACGCATATTCTCTATTATGACCGATTAACGAAAACGGAGAAAGCGCTAAATTGAAACCGTACATTTCGTAATCTGGTGTTTTTACATGCGATTGATACCAAACTGAAGGTTGTGCAAATCCAATATGCGGATCGTTTGCAAAAATTACGCGTCCGTTTTTTGTTTTTTCTGGCCCTAAAACCCAAGAATTACTCCCAATAAATGGTGCTAACGGTAATTTTTTATACAAATCTTGAATTGCAGAAGCAACACTTGCTGTTAAAATTGGCTTTTTATCGTTTTTAATTAACTCCGTATTTTTAACATCAGACAAACTAATTTCATTAAAATAAGTTGTGCCTAATTTTTCTTTTACCTCGTTTAAAATTGGATCTGTTTTATGAGCAGCTGCAAAACTAAAGGCCATATAACCAAACACATTATATACATCTTTTAGAGTGTATTTTTCTTTATCAACACCAACAACATAAAACTCAATTGGCGTTGGTCCTTCATCCATAAATTGATTAATTCCGTCTAAATACGCCATCGTTAATTTATAGGCTTCAGAATTTTTATCTAAATTTTCTATGGTTTTTGCTGATGCTTCTTCAATGCCTAATCCAGAGAAAAATTTATCAGTTTTAATCAAATCTTTTCCAAAAATTTCTGCCAATCTTCCTGCAGCAATTCTTCTAATCAACTCCATTTGCCACAATCTGTCTTGCGCATGCACATAACCCAAAGCCGTAAATGCATCTTTTTGATTTTGAGCGTTGATATGCGGAACACCATAATCATCGTAATACACAGTTACTTCGTCAGAAATAGTTGCCAAATCTAATTCGCCATTATACATTGGATGCAAAGTTCTGCTAAACAACCAAAGTCCAACAAATACTAAAATGACTAATGCAACAACAACTTTTAAAATTTTTTTGAAAACTTTCATGAAATTAGATTTGAATTTTGTCAAAGATAACAGAAAAATCATTCAAAAAAGAAACAACGTTAAACACAGAGAATTTTGTACTTTTGTTAGACTTATAAAACGGAATAGATGAAAAAAATTCAAATGGTTGATCTACAAGGTCAGTACTCAAAAATAAAAAATACAGTTACTAATTCTATTGAAGAAGTTTTAAATACATCTGCATATATAAATGGTCCTTTGGTACATGATTTTCAGGCCGATTTAGAGAAATACTTAGATGTAAAACATGTAATTCCTTGTGCAAACGGAACCGATGCTTTGCAAATTGCAATGATGGGCTTGGGTTTAGAGCAAGGCGATGAAGTGATTACTGCAGATTTTACGTTTGCAGCAACCGTTGAAGTAATTGCATTGTTAAAATTAACACCCGTTTTGGTTGATGTAGAAGCTACTACGTTTAATATGGATATTGAGGCATTAAAAAAAGCAATAACTCCAAAAACAAAAGCCATTGTACCCGTTCATTTATTTGGACAAGTTGCCAATATGGATGCAATTATGGAAATTGCTAAAGCACATAATTTGTATGTAATTGAAGACAATGCGCAAGCCATTGGCGCAGATTATACATTTAAAAACGGAACAAAGAAGAAAGCTGGAACAATTGGAAATGTTGGAACAACTTCCTTTTTCCCTTCTAAAAATTTAGGATGTTATGGAGATGGTGGCGCAATTTTCACAAATGATGATGAGCTTGCTCATACCTTAAGAGGAATTGTAAATCACGGAATGTACACACGTTATTATCATGACGTTGTTGGCGTAAATTCTCGTTTAGATTCAATTCAAGCTGGAGTTTTAAAAGCAAAACTACCTTTATTAGATAGTTATTGTGAGGCTCGAAGAAATGCGGCACGTTATTACAATCAAGCATTTGCAAATAATTCAAACATAATTACACCGACAACCAAATCTTGCGGAGCAATTTGCGCAACCTGTAATTGTCATGTTTTTCATCAATATACATTGCAAATTACAAACGGAAAACGTGACGAATTACACAAACACTTATTAGAGAATAACATTCCGAATGCAATTTATTATCCTGTAGCTTTACATGCGCAAAAAGCATATCAAGACGAACGCTATAATGAAAGTGATTTTCCGGTAACCAATCAGTTGATACAAACTGTAATTTCTTTACCGATGCACACAGAACTAGAAAAAGATCAATTAACATTTATTACGAAAACAATTTTAGATTTTGTTTAAAAAATAAATAGCTATGAACCCAAAAATAAAAACAATTAAAATAATTCATTTAGCCCTAAGCGCTTTTGTAATTTTAGCATACTTGCTTATTGGTGACTTTAAAAATATAGCAAACATAGAGATTGACAACGCCTTTTTAAGATATTCTTTTGTGCCAGTTATAGCGTATTTATTGAGTAATTTTTTGTTCAAAAAAACAGTGAACAAAATAAAAAAAGAAAGCTCAATAGTTGAAAAATTTACTCTTTACCAAAGTGCTTGTATTCAGAAATGGACCGTTTTAGAAGTAGCTTGTTTTTTAATTCTTTTATTAAAACCAGCATATATTATCTTAGGAGTTGTTCTTTTATTTTACATGATTCTTATCACACCAAAAGAAGAAAAAATCTTTGAGGCTTTAGATATTAAACATCCTAATCTTTAAATAGTATGAAAAAAATATTAGTTACTGGGGGATTAGGTTTTATAGGTTCACACACCGTAGTTGAGCTACAAAATGAAGGGTTTGATGTTGTAATTATTGATAATTTATCAAATACCACAATTGATGTTTTAGAAAACATACACGCTATTACTGGTAAAAAACCTGAGTTTTATAAAATAGATTTGCGCATTAAAAACGATGTAAATTCTTTTTTTGAAAATCATACAATTGACGGAATTATTCATTTTGCAGCTTATAAAGCTGTAGGAGAAAGTGTACAAAAACCTTTAGATTATTACGAAAATAATATTGGCTCTTTAGTATACCTTTTGCAAGAAATGAACAATAGAAATATTGATCATTTTATTTTCAGCTCTTCCTGCACTGTTTATGGTCAGGCAGATAATTTACCAATTACAGAAAACGCACCAACTAAACCAGCAGAATCTCCATACGGAAACACAAAACAAATAGGAGAAGAAATCATAAAAGAAAGCTGTAAAGCTTATCGTTTAAATGCCGTTGCCTTGAGGTATTTTAATCCAATTGGGAACCACGAAAGCATTAAAATAGGTGAGTTACCCCTTGGAACACCACAAAATTTAATTCCGTTTATAACACAAACTGCAGCAGGGATTAGAAAAGAACTCGCTGTTTTTGGAGATGATTACCCAACAAAAGACGGAACAGCAGTAAGAGATTATATCCATGTTGTAGATTTAGCAAAGGCTCATATTGCTGCATTAAAAAGACTCATTACCAAGCAAAATAAAACTAATTTTGAATTTTTTAATGTGGGTACTGGAAAAGGAAGTTCTGTTTTAGAGGTTATCAAATCCTTTGAAAAAGTATCTAACACAAAACTAAATTACAAAATTGTTGGAAGAAGAGAAGGCGATATTACTGCAGCCTATGCAGATACAACAATTGCGAATAATGTACTGAATTGGCAAACAACAAAAAGTCTTGATGAAGCCTTAGACGCTGCATGGAAATGGCAACAAAAGCAATAAGTTTAAATAAAGAACCTCCCTTTTATAAAGCAACAAAACAGTTGATTTCAAAAATTTATTTTCCATGGCTAGATTTATAAAAAAGCAGCAAAAAGAAATTGGAGTTTCACCCGATGAACTCCTATTTATTGGTAAAAAGAAATCAGAAAACACAGTTCTAAAAATTATAGACTACGATAAAAATAATGTAAAAGAACGCTCAATTAATTCTGTAAAAGAAGCCTTAGCGTATCAAGAGAAAACCACCACTACTTGGTTTAATATAGATGGAATTGACAAAGCTGAAATTATGCAAGAAATTGCTGAAAGCTTTCATTTCGATCATTTTATTATTGCAAATGTAATGAATACACACGCAAGACCTGTTGTACGGGAGCATGACAACTGCTTATTTTTATCAATTAAAATGTTGCAAATAAATGATACCGAAAACTCAATTTCATTTGAAAACTTAAGTTTAATTATTACTAAATCTGTTTTAATGTCATTCCAAGAAAAAACAGGTGATGTTTTTGAACCAGTAAGAAACAGAATTAGAAAACAGAAGAAAAGGATTATCAATTCTGGCACTGATTATTTACTCTTTGCTTTGTTAGATGTTGTTATTGACAATTATATTTATATTTTAAGTATTTTAGGTGATAGGATTGAAAGCCTTGAAGTTGCACTGTTGCAAAATTCAGAAAAATCAATTATTGATGCAATAAACAACCACAAAAAAGAATTAAATTACCTAAGAAAAAACATTTTACCAGCAAGAGAAATGTTGGTAAGTTTAACTAAAATAGATTCTGATTTTATCAATTCTAAAAACCATGTGCATTTTAAAGAACTACAAAACAACATCAATCATGCTGTAGAAATTGCAGACAGTTATAGAGAAATTTTATCAGATCAATTAAATATATATCACACAATAGTGAGTACAAAATTAAATGATATTATGAAATTCTTAACTGTGTTCTCAGTTGTTTTTATTCCGCTTACATTTATTGCAGGTATTTATGGTACTAACTTTGATTTTGTGCCAGAATTACACTATAAATATAGTTACTTTATAATGCTTGGAGCAATGGTTGTTATTACAATTTTGATGTTGTTGTATTTTAAAAGAAAAAAATGGTTTTAATAAAAAAATCCGCTTTAAAATAAGCGGAAATATTTAATTTATTTATCTTCTATTAAGCATCAATACTTGCACCACTTGCAGCAACACTTCTATCAATTTTCCGCATTAAACCTTGTAAAACTTTTCCTGGACCAACTTCTACAAACTCTTTACCACCATCAGCAATCATTGCTTGGATACACTGAGTCCATTTAACCGGAGCTGTTAATTGGGCTACTAAATTTTCTTTGATTTCTATCGGACTTGTAACAGCTTTAGCTGGCACATTTTGATACACAGGACATGTTGGTTCGCTAAAGGTAGTGTCTTCAATTGCTTTTGCTAACTCTTCTCTTGCAGGCTCCATCATTGGCGAGTGAAATGCTCCACCAACCGGCAACAACAATGCACGCTTTGCGCCTTTTTCTGTCAATACTTCACATGCTTTTTTAACCGCAGATACTTCTCCAGAAATGACCAATTGACCAGGGCAGTTATAATTCGCCGCCACTACAACACCATCAATTTCTGCACAAGTTTCTTCAACAATCGCATCTTCTAAACCTAAAACAGCAGCCATTGTTGATGGAGAAATTTCACAAGCTTTTTGCATAGCAAGTGCTCTTTTAGAAACCAACTTCAATCCATCTTCAAAAGACAAAACATTATTTGCTACTAGAGCAGATAATTCCCCTAAAGAATGTCCTGCAACCATTTCTGGCTTAAAAGAATCTCCTAATACTTTTGCCAATATAACCGAATGTAAAAAAATAGCTGGTTGGGTAACTTTCGTTTCTTTTAACTGTTCTGCAGTTCCCTCAAACATAATGTCTGTAATGCTAAATCCTAAGATTTGGTTTGCTTGCTCAAAAAGATCTTGAGCCAATGTTGATTTTTCGTAAAGATCCAAACCCATTCCTGTAAATTGTGCTCCTTGACCTGGAAAAATATATGCCTTCATAAATAGTGTATTTGTATAATCAATTGTTTTAATATTGGCAAAAATAGTCATTTTTATCAGAAGCTGTTGCTACTTTATTATCAAGTAAACTGACGTGTATAGTCATCTTAAAAAAATCAATGATCCTCAAATAGATACTAGCAGATTTAAAACCTCTACTTCATTCTTGAGATGAATAAATTTCACTTTTTTATAGTTAATTGATGTCAATTAGAAGGTCTAATAAAGATTTATAAAAACGTTGTTTCAAAAAATTAAATTTAAAAAAGATGTAAAACCCTGAAGATATTTGATTGATTATAAATAGAACTTTCCTAAAACAAAAAACTTCTAATTAACTATTGAAAAAAGCATTCTAAAACTTATTTATCTACAAGAACATAACAATAAGATCGTTCTTAAATGATTGAAATTTAAACAAGAGATCGTATCTTTATTTTTTTAAATAAATACAATGTCAAAAACATATTACGATCCTGCTGATTTAAGAAAGTTTGGAAAAATTACAGAATGGAGTGAAGAATTAGGGAATAAATTCTTTGATTATTACGGAAAAGTATTTGAAGAAGGTGCTTTATCTGCTCGTGAAAAAAGCTTAATTGCCCTTGCTGTTGCACATACAGAACAATGCCCATATTGTATTGATGCATATACAAAAGACGGTTTACAACGCGGTATTACAAAAGAAGAAATGATGGAAGCCGTGCATGTTGGTGCGGCTATAAAAAGTGGCGCAACACTTGTACACGGCGTTCAAATGATGAATAAAGTGAATAAATTAGAAATGTAAGCAGAGTACTAATTTTGTAAAACAACATTGTGTAAATCACTTATTCCCGTGAAAACAGGAATCTCAAAAAATCTTACCTCGAGTGCAGTCGAGAAGTTGTAATTAGGTTTCGAATGCGCTCAACCAGATAAAAGAAACTAAATCAAGTTCAGTATGAAGAAATCACTCAAAGCAAGAAACAATGATTTAGCAAATACGGAACGTCAATTGGAAATTCTATCTAATGGAATTTTTAAAGATGAATTATCAACATTTGCAAACAAAATAAAAGAAACAAATCAATTTCCATTACGCCCAAAAAAATTAGAGATTTTACAAATAAATTTAGGTTATATGTGCAATCAAGTTTGTGCACATTGTCATGTTGATGCTGGCCCAGACAGAAAAGAAATTATGACAATTGAAACTATGAATCAATGTTTGGAAGTGATCAAAAAAACGGACGCGCATACTTTAGATTTAACTGGTGGTGCACCAGAAATGAATCCAAATTTTAGATGGTTTGTAGAAGAAGCTTCAAAGGCCGGAATTAAAGATTTTATTGTTCGCTCTAACTTAACAATCATCCAAGCGAATAAAAAATATCATGATTTGCCCGATTTTTTCAAAAAACACAATGTTCATGTTGTTTCTTCTATGCCACATTGGACACGTGGAAAAACAGACAAGCAACGTGGTGATGGTGTTTTTGACAAATCAATCAAAGCATTACAAATGTTAAATAATGTTGGTTACGGAAAAGAAAATTCTGATTTAAAATTAGATTTGGTATATAATCCTTCAGGAGCGTTTTTACCTGGTGATCAAAAAGCGTTAGAAAACGATTTCAAAAAAGCATTAAAAGAAGATTTTAATATTGATTTTCACAATTTATTTGCTATTACAAATTTACCAATCAGCCGTTTTTTAGACTATTTAATTGCTTCAGAAAATTATGAAGATTATATGCATTCTTTAATTGAAGCGTATAATCCAGCAGCAGTAGAAAATGTAATGTGTACCAACACAATTTCTGTAAGTTGGGATGGAAAGTTATACGACTGTGATTTCAATCAAATGCTAAATTTAAAAGTAAATTCTAAAATAAAACACATCGCAGATTACAACGAAGAAATTTTACAAAATAGAGATATCATCATCAATCAACATTGCTACGGATGTACTGCTGGCGCTGGAAGTAGTTGCCAAGGAGTTGTAGCGTAATTTAGTTAAATGTCATATCGAGCGGAGTCGAGACACCTATTAAAATGAAAAAAACAATCTACATATTAATCTTTATTTTCTCAATTTCTGTAAACGGACAATCAATAAAAAAAGCTATTGAAAAAATACAATACTGAAAGTATTGAATACGCTTATGTTGATGAATTGAAAAATCAAACTAAAAAACCTTTCGACTCCGCTCAAGGTAACAATAAAATATTTTTTTAAAACGCAACAGAAAAAGTGCATACTTTTAGCAAATAATGGAGCAAATAGCTAAAAAAAGGAATCAAAATTTATGAGTAAAAATTTAGTCATTATTTTTGTAAAAAACATCATTTTAGGTCAGGTAAAAACACGCCTAGCTAAAACGATTGGAGATATTGACGCCTATAATATCTACTCAAATCTTGTAACAACTACAGAAAAAGCTACCTTAAAATTGGCTATTGAGCGACATATTTATTTTTCGAACGAAATTATGCCATCGTTTTGGAAACACGACAAAAAATTTGTTCAAAAAGGCGCAGATCTTGGAAGCAGAATGCAACAAGCATTTCAAAATGGATTTGATGAGGGATATGAAAACATTGTGTTAATTGGCTCTGATTTACCAACCATTTCAAAAGAGATTGTTGAATCAGGTATCTCAAAACTTAAAAATAATGATATTGTTTTTGGTCCTGCAGAAGATGGTGGTTACTATTTAGTTGGAATGTCTAAAATGCATCCCTCTATTTTTAAAGATAAACCATGGAGCACATCTAATTTATTAACCCTAACTTTACAAGAATTAAAAGCAAAAAATCATTCAGTGACATTGATTGAAACCTTAAATGATATTGATACTTTTGAAGATCTAATTGCTTCCGATTTTTATAAAAACAATTCTAGAATTCAGGAAATTGTAAAACAAAATAAAGCAATAAAATAAAAAGATACTGAAATACTGAAACAAGTTCAGCACTAGCAAATTCAGCATAAACATGAAAAAAAAGCAACTACAAGAAACAATTGATTTTCTAAAATCTAACGGAATTACAAATCCACAAATAGGAATTGTTTTAGGAACTGGTTTAGGAAAACTAGTTGATGAAATCGAAATAGAAAAAGAAATTGCCTATTCAGAAATTCCAAATTTTCCGCAAGCAACGGTTGAGTTTCATTCTGGAAAATTAATTTACGGAACATTAGCTAATAAAAAAGTGGTAGTAATGTCTGGTCGTTTTCATGTTTATGAAGGGCATTCTCTCTGGGAAGTTACTTATGGAATTAGAACCATGCACGGTTTAGGCATATCTACTTTATTGATTTCTAATGCTGCTGGAGCTATAAATCTTTCATATAAGAAAGGAGATTTAATGTTGTTAGAAGATCATTTAAACCTACAAGGGAACTCTCCATTAGCGTTTAAAGGTGCCTATGATTTTGGGAATATTTTTGCTGACATGTTAGCACCTTATTCAAAAAAAATCAATTCTAAATTGAAAAAAATCGCGCAGCAAAACGATATACAATTGCACGAAGGAATGTACGCAAGTGTTGTGGGTCCACAATTAGAAACCAGAGCAGAATATAGAATGTTACAAATTTTAGAAGCTGATGCGGTTGGCATGAGCACCGTTCCAGAAGTGATCGTTGCCAAACAATTAGCATTGCCTTGTGCAGCAATTTCTGTTTTGACGGATGAATGTGATCCGAAGAATTTACAACCTGTTGATATTGCAGAAATCATTGCAGTTGCTGGTGAGGCAGAACCAAAAATGATTACATTATTTAAAGAATTAATTTTAAATTTATAGCACCAAGATTTTTAGAAACAAAAATAAAGACAAATTTCAAAATACGTCTTGTTTCTTGTTTCTTTCATCTTGAAAGAAAACATGAGTTACCTAGAAACCACACACAACGTATATAAAGAAGCAGCCTTAACGCCAAATGTTGGGCTTTGCTGTACCACAAATCCTATTTGGGAATTACCGGGATTAAAAATCCCTAGAATTATGCAAGAAATGAATTACGGTTGTGGTTCTACCGTACATGCACGCGATTTAACAAACAATCCAAAAATGCTTTATGTTGGAGTTGGTGGCGGAATGGAATTGTTACAATTTGCGTATTTTAACAGAAATAAAGGAGGTGTAATTGGTTTAGATGTAGTTGATGAAATGTTAGAAGCATCCCGTAAAAACTTTAAAATTGCCGAAGAACAAAACGATTGGTTCAAATCTGATTTTGTTGATTTACGAAAAGGCGACGCCATGAATTTGCCAGTCGAAGACAATTCGATTGATGTTGCTGCTCAAAACTGTTTATTCAATATTTTTAAGTCGGATGATTTACAAAAAGCGATTGCAGAAATGTACAGAGTTTTAAAACCTCACGGACGTTTAGTTATGAGTGATCCAACCTGTGAGCAACCAATGAATGATAAACTACGTAATGACGAGCGTTTGCGTGCACTTTGTTTAAGTGGAAGTTTAACGATTGCCGATTATGTAAAAGCATTAACCGATGCTGGTTTTGGAACGATAGAAATTAGAGCTAGAAAACCATACAGAATTTTAGATCCGAAAAATTACCCAACAGACGAATTAATTTATATAGAATCTATTGAAGTTGCTGCAATTAAAGATCCGATGCCAAAAGATGGACCTTGTATTTTTACAGGAAAAGCGGCTATTTATTATGGTGAAGAAGATTTTTTTGATGATGGTTTAGGACATGTGCTATTAAAAAACCAACCTTTAGCAATTTGTGATAAAAGTGCAAAAGCATTGCAAGATTTAGGAAGAGACGACATCTTTTTCTCTCCTTCTACTTTTCATTATGATGGCGGTGGTTGTTGTTAAATGAATGTCATTTCCAACAGTTTACTTTTTTTTTAAAAACTATTGCATATTATTTATTAAAGCACTCAAATACATTGCTTTATAATTACCGACATCAATGCAAGTTGTTAGAACTAAACTAACTTTTATTTTCTGTAATCCCAATCCGTTAATGACAATAAAAAAGATGCTGTTTTTTTTACACCGGCATACACTAAGACACCAATAAAGAAATAGAAAAACAATTTTACTCTTAGAGGTTTCTAAATTTTTATAGTCACAACGGGCAAGCTTGCATGGTTGCTCAAATCTTCTGCAACACTACCTTCAAAAAGGTGAGACATTCCTTTTCTACCATTGGTACTAATTACAATTAAATCTGCACCTATCAAATTAGAGAAGTTTAAAATTCCTTTTTCAATTGTGTGCTCACACTCAAAAGAAACTTCTTTTAATTTACTGATATCCTGACCTGCTTTGGTTAAAAAATTTGCCGCCATTTCTTGCATTTGAGAAGATGATTTAAATTGATCATTGGGTAAATTAACATATAATAAATGCAATTCTGAATTAAAAAACTCCATCAATTTTAAGGCTTTTTTATAAGCAGGAATTGATTTTTCAGAAAAATCAGATGCATACACAACGTCTTCAAAATTTAAATCAAATAATTCTTCTTTTAATACTAAAACCGGAACTGTAGCGTGTCTAATAACTTTTTCTGTGTTGGATCCTATGAAAATTTCTTTGATTCCGCTTGCACCATGAGAACTCATCAATATTAAATCTGCATTTATTTCTTCTGCAATTGCATTAATTTCACTGAAAGATAAATAATGCTTAATTATTGAAGTAACTTTTACATCCTTTAAATAGGGTTTGTCTAAAAATTTCTTAAACTTTTTTTCGGCGAGTTTTAAGTAAAAAACAGACTGCTCTTGTAAATCGCTGGCACTTTCACTCAAAGAAACAACACTTAAATTTAACATGTGTAAAACAATAATTTCGATATCACTTCTTTTTGCCAATAGCGCAGCAGCTTTTAAAGCATGTGCTGAGTGTTCAGAAAAATCTACGGGTACAATAACTTTTTTCATGTTTGTTAATTTTTGAATAATCCCAAAATTAAATTATTGAAATATAGTATTTTAGAACATTTATCATGTTTTAAAATTTTATTTAATTCGTTGATTTTCATATAATTTTTTTAATAAAGTCTCCGTTGGTTTATTCTGCGGTGTAAATCGATTGTTGTTCTTGCCTCCAGAATTTTGATGATTGTAAAACCATTTCCAAATAAAACCTCCAGCGAACCAATCTTCTTTCCAGAATTGATTGTAAATTGCTTGTGTAGCATTTAATTGAGCTTCTAAGTTGATATTTCCTTGAGTTCTGTTTGATTCCCAAGGTTTTTCTCCGGTAAAGTGAACACTTCTATACCCATATTCTGTAAATAAAATTGGCTTCTTAAATTTTTGATGCACTTTTAGAATTTCATTTTTATGTGGTTTCCACCCGTTTTCAAAATCTAAAACCGATGGTGTTTTGAGATCGCTCAATGGAAAATAGGCATCTACACCAATATAATCTAACTCATTCCAAAACGAAACGCTTTTATACTCATCCCAATTGGAAGCATAAGTTAATTTTCCTTGATATATTTTTTTAATTTTTACAATTAACCCTTTCCAGTATTCTGGTCTTTTTGCAACAAATAGTTGTAATTCAGTTCCAATACAAAAAATATCAGCATTTATTTTTTTAGCAATACCTGCATAGTCTAATATAAATTTCTCGTAAGAATTTTCTAATTTTTTCCAATCTTGCTCCGTTTCCATATCAATAAAACCTGTGTACAAGCCTTTAGCAACCCATAATTGAGGTTTTATCATTATCTTTATAGGATGCTTTTGAAATTCTTGAGAGTATTGTGCGATACCTTTTTTAGTTTCACCAAACCATTGCCTTTCTGAATTATAAATAATAGTTGGATTTTTTAAATCTCTAAAAAAACCAAACGGCATTAAAGCTACATAATTAGCATTTACATTTAAAACAGGTTTTACGTGCTTATTCTCTAACCGTTCTCTTGAGGCTACAAAACTAATTCCATTTACTTTTTGATGCTCTGAGACACAAGAAAATTGCAAAAAAATAAGACTAAATAAAATGAAGGAGTTGATTTTCATTGCTTCTAAATTAGGCATTTTTTTATAATAACAAGCTCAGTCTAATATTACAAGATTCCCAGACCGTGATTGACACTATTCTCTATGTTGTTTGTAACAACTAATTTTTATATATAAAATATAAAACCATGTAACCATACGTAAGAATTTTGAATGCGTAAATAGCTATAAGCTGTTCTTTAAAAAAGCAGTATTTCCTTGAAAAAAGCAATAATGTTAAAGAAAAAAATAAAAATAGAATTGTAAAACTTATTGTAATTTATTTAAGAATGCAAGAAAATGTATGTTGAAAAAAATATTTAATTCCAAACTTTTTTTCAATCTGTCTTTAATCATTATAAATAAAAGAAAGTTATTAAGTTTGTAACTTGCAATACGACTTATTTGCTAACACTCTAATTTATGGAACATATTGTTATTATTGGAAACGGAATTTCAGGAGTTACTGCTGCAAGGCACATCAGAAAAAACTCTGACAAAGAAATTACCATTGTTTCTGCAGAAACAGATTATTTCTTTTCTAGAACTGCATTGATGTATGTGTATATGGGTCACATGAAGTTTGAACATACACAACCTTATGAGCCTTGGTTTTGGAAGAAAAATCGCATCAACCTAAAAAAAGGAACTGTTTCTAAAGTACATTCAAATACTAATAAAATTGAATTTAGTGATGGTCAAGAATTAAGTTTTGACAAATTGATAATTGCCACGGGTTCAAAACCCAACAAGTTTGGTTGGCCAGGTCAAGATTTAAATGGCGTAATGGGCATGTATCACAAACAAGATCTAGATAATCTTGAAAAATATGCGCCAAATAATCAAATTTGTAAACGCGCTGTAATTGTTGGTGGTGGATTGATAGGAGTTGAATTGGCAGAAATGCTCCATAGTAGAAACATTCCAGTGACATTTTTAGTAAGAGAAAATAGCTTTTGGGGTAATGTTTTACCAAAAGAAGCATCTGCAATGATTAATAAAGAGATATTAGATACCAATATTGATTTGCGCTTAGGTGTTAATTTAAAAGAAATTAATTCTGATGAAAACGGCAATGTAAAATCGGTAATTATTGCAGAAACAAATGAAGAAATTGAATGTACCGTTGTTGGATTAACAGCAGGGGTTTCGCCAAACGTAGATTTTCTTAAAAATTCTGATTTAGAAATTGGCAGAGGCGTAAAAGTAAATCGGTTTTTAGAAACCAATATCAAAAATATTTATGCTATTGGAGATTGTGCAGAACAACACAAACAAATTGGATATAGAAAAACCACTGAAGCAGTTTGGTATTCAGGTAGAATGATGGGAGAAACAGTTGCGCAAACTATTTGTGGAAATAAAATTAAATACAACCCAGGGCATTGGTTTAATTCTGCAAAATTTTTTGATATAGAATACCAAACCTACGGTTGGGTTTGGCCAAAACCAAAAGAAAATGAAGCTCACTTTTATTGGGAGCATAAAAGTGGTAAAAAATGTATTCATATCAATTACGATAAAAACACATTAGAATTTATTGGCATCAATACTTTCGGAATTAGAATGCGTCACGAATTTTTTGACAAAGTTTTGACCGAAAAAAACTCCATAAATTATGTTTTAGAACATTTAGCCGATGCAAATTTTGATCCTGAGTTTTACAAATTACACGAGCCAGAAATTGTAGTAAAATTCAATCAAGAAAACAATACAAACATCCAATTGAAGAAAAAAAGTTGGGCAAGAATCTTTAGCGTATAAAAGTATGAAGCATTCATAACTAAATTTACACCTAAGAAAATGTTTAAATGAATGTCGCATATGACATTAAAAAAAACAATAGACAAAACAGATGAAGACAATAAAAAAATCAGGTTTACTTCTTTTCTTAATTGGTTTAACCATCTTTACTGGAACAATATTTACTGGTTCATTTTCATTAACTTCTGATGAATTTGGTTCTTTTATCAAAGAAAAAAACTACAAAAACGAACTGATTAAAGATGAACTTCAAAAAGCAGTTGTAACATCAGAAAATATAAATATTTTCGAGTTTTCTAGCCGAGTTAGAAATGCATACAAAGTTTCAAACGAGCATTATGAAGCTCTAATTAATAAATACGATTCAGAAAAAAATTGGACTAAAAAAGGCGAGCAATATCAATATAAAATTTACGGAAAACCGCATAGTTTAAGTTTTGAATTGGCTAAAATAGCAGGTGCTGGATTTGCAGCAGAAAATCCAATTTTAATGTGGTTCTTAACTTTTGGATTGGGTATTCTCGGTGCGCTTTTATTTATAATTCCGGATGTAATTTTATTAGGAAAACCAGGAATTAAAAACAACGGAATTTTCTTAAACGCAGCCACCAATCGTGGTTGGATTGGTTGGTTTGCTTTTGTCTTTTTAGTTGGATTTTACATACTGCTATATTTCTATCCAGATTATATTGTAAACTGGGTATATTTAGTAGATTCAATAAGTGAATCTATAAATGGAAACCTTGCCTCTCAATGGTTTTTATACGGTTTTTTATATTGTATTGTAATGACTGTTATGGCTGTGAGAATGTATATTAAATACCGTCATAATAAATATCAAATTTTAAGAACTACGTCTGTTTTATTTTTTCAAATTGTCTTTGCCTTTTTAATTCCAGAAATTTTGGTTCGCTTTGAGAAACCTTGGTATGATTTTAAAAATGCTTTTCCTTTAGATTATGATTTTTTCTTTAAATGGAATTTAGACGAACTACTTTCTAGTGGCGGATTTGGGTTGTTTATATTATTTTGGGGAGTTGTTTTAACAATCGTTGTTGTACCTGTAATGGTCTATTTCTTCGGAAAAAGATGGTATTGTTCTTGGGTTTGTGGTTGTGGCGGATTGGCAGAAACTCTAGGCGACCCTTACAGGCAACTCTCTAGTAAAACCTTATTATCTTGGAAAGCAGAACGCATTATTATTCATTCTGTGTTAATTGTTGTTCTAGTGATGACAGGTTTTGCGTTGTACACTTTCTTCTCTGGCGATGATCAAGTAATGGGAATTAAAACTCAATCTATTCAAGATATCTATGGATTTTTAATAGGCGCTATTTTTGCAGGAGTTATTGGCACAGGTTTTTATCCAATTTTTGGAAACAGAGTTTGGTGTCGTTTTGGTTGCCCATTAGCAGCATATTTAGGATTTGTTCAACGTTTTAAATCGCGTTTTAGAATTACAACAAATGGTGGACAATGTATTTCTTGTGGAAATTGTTCTACCTATTGTGAACAAGGAATTGACGTTAGAGCCTATGCTCAAAAAGGAGAAAATATTGTACGTTCTAGTTGTGTTGGTTGTGGTATTTGCTCTGCAGTTTGCCCCCGAGGAGTCTTAAAGTTAGAAAATGGCCCAGAAAAAGGACGTATCAATCCAACAGATATCTTACTCGGAAATGATGTTGATTTAATGAAGTTAGTAAATGACAAAAACTAAACAAACAATCGTATTTTTGCCACAACTTAAAAACACTTAATGTCGATTATAAAAGTCATTATTCCTGCTTATAACGAGCAAGATTCTATTGCAAATGTAATTCAAGATATTCCATCTTTTGTTGATGAAATTATTGTTGTTAGTAATAACTCAACTGATAAAACTGAAGAAAATGCTTCAAATGCTGGCGCAACTGTTTTAAAAGAAAATAGAAAAGGATATGGCTTTGCGTGTTTGAAAGGAATGGATTACATCGCAAATCAAAACACAAAACCAGCAATTGTTGTTTTTTTAGATGGTGATTATTCAGATTACCCTGAACAATTAACAGAGATTGTAAATCCTATTATAAATGATGACATTGATTTTGTAATTGGTGCAAGAGTAAAACGACTTAGAGAACAAGGTTCTATGACAGCTCCTCAAATTTTCGGAAACTGGTTAGCAACTTTTTTAATGAAACTTTTTTTTGGCGCGAAATTCACTGATTTAGGCCCTTTTAGAGCCATAAAATACGATAAACTGCTAGCACTAAAAATGGAAGATAAAACCTATGGATGGACTGTTGAAATGCAATTAAAAGCATTGAAACAGCAATTATCTTATGTAGAAATTCCGATGAAATACAGAAATCGAATCGGTGTTTCTAAAGTTTCTGGAACCGTAAAAGGAAGTGTAATGGCAGGAGTTAAAATTTTAGGTTGGATTTTTAAATATAGTTTTAAATGATCGTCGTTTCCTATATAATTATTCTCATTTACACGATTGCTTTGGTACTTATTTTTATGTACGCTATTGCACAACTCAACTTGCTTTTAAATTATTTAAAAGCGCAAAACAAAGAAGACACTTCAGTGAAGTTCGACTTTTCTAACCCTGAAGAAATTCCGTTTGTAACCATACAACTTCCGGTTTATAATGAATTGTATGTAATGGAAAGATTGCTAACAAACATTGTAAAATTAAAATACCCGAAAGACAAATTAGAAATTCAGGTTTTAGATGATTCTACTGATGAATCTGTAGATTCAACTGCAACACAAATTAGAGAATTACAAACAGCTGGAATCGACATCAAACACATCAAAAGAACCAACCGAAAAGGCTTTAAAGCTGGTGCTTTAAAAGAAGGCTTGAAAACTGCAAAAGGAGAGTTTATTGTTATTTTTGATGCTGATTTTTTACCAAAAGAGAATTGGCTTTTAGAAACTATTCCATATTTCAAAAACAAAGAAATTGGGGTTGTACAAACGCGTTGGGGACACATCAATAGAAATTATTCTACGCTTACAAAAATTCAAGCATTTGCTTTAGATGCTCATTTTACGTTAGAACAAGTAGGCAGAAATAGCCAAGGACATTTTATCAATTTTAACGGAACGGCAGGTGTCTGGCGCAAAAAATGTATTTTGGATGCCGGAAATTGGGAAGGAGATACGCTTACAGAAGATATCGATTTAAGTTACAGAGCACAGCTAAAAAAATGGAAATTTAAATATTTAGAACACGTAGAAACTCCTGCTGAATTACCAGTAATTATTAGCGCAGCAAGATCGCAACAATTTAGATGGAATAAAGGTGGCGCAGAGAATTTTCAAAAGATGATGAAAAACATCATTATCAATAAAAATATCTCTACCAAAACAAAAATTCATGGATTGTTGCATTTACTAAACAGCTCCATGTTTACATGTATATTTTTGGTGGCTATTTTAAGTATCCCGATGTTGTACATTAAGAATGAATACGAATATTTAAAACCATTCTTCTATGTGATGAGTTTCTTTGTAATGAGCTCCATCATTTTCTTTATTTGTTATTGGTTTATGTATAAAAATATTTACGGTGGCGGGTTTAAAAAATTCATTAAATACATTGGTGCATTTTTCACTTTTTTTACGATTGTTATGGGTTTTTCGCTACACAATACTATTGCCGTTTTAGAAGGTCATTTTGGTAAGAAAAGTGATTTTATAAGAACTCCAAAATTTAACATCAATTCACTAAAAGATAACTGGAAAAACAATAAATACATTTCTAAAAAAGTATCTATTCATGTTATTGTTGAAGGATTATTAGCACTGTATTTTGTCTTCGGAATGTACAGCGCATTTTTCGTTGGAAATCAAGGTGGAGATTTTGGTTTATTTCCTTTTCACTTTATGCTTTTCTGCGGATTTGGTTACGTGTTTTTTAAATCGATTTTTTCTAAAGCATAATGATATTCAAGAAGGAAAACAAAGGATTATTAATTGCATCAGGGCTATCAATTATACTTTATTTTTTGGTTGCTTTTAAATTAGAAAGAACAGATTTCACCAATTTACTATTGCTATATATTTCGCTTTTTACAGTGTTCTATTTCATTCTAAAACACGGTAATAAAAACATTAAAATCTTAACTGGCTTAGCCATTTTATTTCGTTTGATTTTCTTGTTTGCAATTCCGAATTTATCACAAGATTTTTATCGTTTTATTTGGGATGGCAGAATGCTTTTAAACGGACTAAATCCGTATTTATATTTACCTGAAACTTTTATAAATCAACAAGAATTCCCTGTACATCAAGCAGCAGAATTGTATGCTGGGATGGGCGAATTGAACGGAAGCAATTACACCAATTATCCGCCATTAAATCAACTTAGTTTTTTTATCGCTTCTTTATTTGCTAGTAAAAGTATTTTGGGTGCTGTTATTGTTTTGAGAACCCAAATTATACTAGCTGACATCGGAATTATATACTTCGGAAGAAAAATATTAGAAAAAATAAACTTACCAATTCATTACATCTTTTTGTATGCATTAAATCCGTTTGTAATTATTGAATTAACAGGTAACTTACACTTTGAATCTGTTATGTTGTTCTTTTTAATTTGGAGTATTTATTTACTACTGAATGATAGATTAATTTTAGCAGGAATCCTATTTGCATGTTCAATTTCAGTGAAGTTGATTCCGTTGTTGTTTTTACCTTTATTTTTACAATGGTTTACAAAAAGATCTCTCGACTCCGCTCGAGATGACAAAAACATGTCCGTTCGAGCGGAGTCGAGAACTAATAAACTACTAAAATTATCGCTATTTTATTTAATTATAATCGGAACAACCATTTTATTTTTTCTACCATTTTACTCATCTGAATTGTTGAATAATTATATGAATTCTGTTGGATTGTGGTTCAGAAATTTTGAATTCAACGCAAGTTTTTATTACCTTTTTAGAGAAATTGGTTATTTGTTTAGAGGCTATAATGAAATTGCTACAATTGGAAAAATCATTCCTCTTTTAACAATTCTATTTTTAGGTTGGATTACTTTTTTTAGAAAAAATACACATCCAAAAGAATTAATTACAGCTTTATTATTCGGATTGTCTTTTTATTATTTTACAACAACAACCATGCATCCGTGGTATTTAGCAACACTGATTTTATTATCCGTTTTTACAAAATATCGTTTTCCGATTGTTTGGAGTTTCGTAATTATTTTAAGTTACCAAGCGTATGCAAATCTTCCTTGGAAAGAAAATTTGTGGTTTGTTGGTTTGGAATATGGAATCGTTTACGGATATTTAATTTGGGAAATCTTTTTTAAAAATCATCATACGAAACCGTACTCTGACGCTCACGATTCACGTTTAACTTCGTAACATCTGGACGAGAATAATGTCCAACACAATCAAAATTTTGTCGTTCTTCTAACACACGATTAAAATCTAAGGTTTCAATAATCAAACCTTCTTTATGTAAAACAGGTTCAACCAACCATTCTCCATTTGGCGATGCAATACAAGAACCTCCGTTTGCTAAAGTTTCGGGAGCATTTTTGATTATTTTATCATAATGCGGAACATCTTTTGGAAAATCTGACTTTGCCATTAAACTAGAAACCGAAATCACAAAAGAACGAGATTCTCTTGCAATAAATCGTGTAATATCTTTAGTGTTATGATCACTTCCTGGCCAAACTGCAATGTGTAAATTTTCGCCCAAACCGTACAAAGCAGTTCTTGGTAACGGCATCCAATTTTCCCAACAATTCAATCCGCCAACAGTAAATTCTTTCAATGGATGCACTTGCAAACCATTTCCATCTCCTGGCGACCAAGTTAAACGTTCATCAAAAGTTGGTTGTAATTTTCGATGCACAGATTTTATTGCTCCATCTTGATTTATATACACTAAACTAGCGTAAATACTATGTCCGCCACGATTTTGTGCGCGTTCCATAATTCCTAAATAAATAGCAATTTTATGTTTTTTTGCCAATTCACAAACCGAATTTAATTCGCCTTTTTCTATGGTGATAGAATTACGAACATAATGTGCGTGAATTTCTTTCTGCGTTTTAGAATCCCATTCTGCGCCGTTTGTTAAAGCAATCCAAAATGGATAACCTGGCAATAATGCTTCTCCGAAAACAATTAATTCACAGTTTTCTTTTGACGCATCTACAATCGTTTTTTCTATTTTCTCAATCGTTTTTTCTTTGTTTAGCCAAACTGGAGATAATTGTGCTAATGCTACTTTTAATAAATTGTTTTTCATTTTTACTCGTTTTTAAATTCTGTTGGAGGTGGTGGAATATACTGTGGATGCTTTATTGGATAATCAAAAACGATGTTAAAAGAAATACTATCCTTATTTTCTATTTCTGTTTGATTATATGTTTTAACTAGATTTAAAAGAACTGTTTTTAGTTTTTTTGATTTCTCTTGCATTTCTAATACCAAGAGAACATGAGCAAACCTATATGATGAAGCATAAAAAAAATCTTTTCCTTTATTCTCGTAATGTGATTTTAAGCCTTTAGATAGTTCAGTAATTGGAGATACTCCCTTTTTTAAATGAACACTATCTTTCCTTAAAAGAAGACCGTTTCTTACTCTTACATAACCTCCAGTATATGCAGAAGGAGAAACTTTATAAATAGCTTTAGAATCTTCTATTTTTAGAAAGTGAAATTTATTTTCATAAAGTCCATTTCTAATTGAGTCAGTAATTTTCTCAAAATTTAAATCATCAATATTAATTTCTCTTGGATTATTTTTTTTAAAAAAATCTTCTGATGGATAATAATAAATCTCCTTTTTACAAGATGTGAAAACAATCAATAAAAGAAGAAGTTTTTTCATTTTAATTGATATTTAGATTTACCACCAAACCTTCATTTGCTCTTACGTTAAAAACGGTTTGATCTTCAAAAATTAAATATTGTCCTTTTATGCCTACTAATTTTCCAGTATATTTTAATTCCTTTTTTAAATTCAAACTTTTAGGTTTTTCTGGGTATTTATTCACCGGAAAATTCAAGTGTGTTTCAGAATTATTTTCTAAAAAATACGGTTTTGCTTCTTCAGGAATGTATTGTTTTAATTTGTCTCGCCAAGTTTCAAGGCTTTCATCAACAATATCATTCTTTAGCATTTTTCGCCAATTGGTTTTATCGGCAACGTGCTCTTTTAAAGCAACTTCTGTAATTCCCGCTAAATACCGATTCGGAACTTCTACAATTTCAATTGCTTCGTGTGCACCTTGATCAATCCAACGCGTTGGTACTTGTTGCTTTCTTGTTACACCAACTTTTACGTTGCTAGAATTTGCCAAATACACAATATGCGGTTTTAATTGCACTTGCTTTTCGTAAGCTAAATCTCTGTCTTCAATTCCTAAATGCGCCGTACTTAATTCTGGTCTCATAATCCAATCTCCAGCATTTGGGGTTTCAAAAAAACAAGATTTACAAAACCCTTGACGAAAAATTTCTTTGTTTAAATGGCAATTTAAACATTCGTAATTTTCGAAAGAAATTTCTACGTTTTTACCCAATAATTGATTCATATTTAAGAAATCAGCATCCATTTCTAAGTAATATTGAATGGTCTCTAAATTTTCTGTGGGCATTTTTTTTAAAACTCCTTGATATTTCATAAAAAGAATTTAGTATTTTTAACTCGTTGTGAATCCTTAGTAAACAAACTTACTATAAAAATGCAAGTTTTAAGAATTTTACAATTATAATTTAATAAGTAAAAACAAATGTCGTTCCCTTTAGTAAATTCAATTATTTCGTGGTTTTTAAAGAAACGCAAACATCAAATTGAGCTATTTTTAAAATATCCGTTAGATGTTCAAGACGAATTGTTGTTTAAATTATTGAATACTGCAAAAAATACAGAATTCGGAAAAGAGCATTATTTTTCATCAATTAGAGATTATAAAGACTTTACAAATGCGGTTCCGATTCAACAATACGAAACTTTTGAGCCATTGATAGAACGCTGTAGAAAAGGCGAACAAAATTTGTTTTGGCCAACACCAATTCATTGGTTTGCAAAATCTAGCGGAACTACAAATGCCAAAAGTAAATTTATCCCTGTGAGTGATGAAGCATTGGAATATTGCCACATGAAAGCCGGAAAAGACATGTTGTGTCTGTACATCAACAACAATGAAGAAACACAATTGTTTAAAGGAAAAGGCTTAAAATTAGGCGGAAGCTCTGCAATTTACGAAGACAACAATTCGTATTTCGGAGATTTATCAGCAATCATTACAGAAAACCTACCTTTTTGGGCAGATTTTAGTTCTGCTCCAAAACAAGAGACCGCTTTATTAAGCGAATGGGAAACGAAAATGGAAGCAATTGTTGATGAAACCATTCATGAAAACATTACTAGTTTAGTTGGTGTTCCAAGTTGGATGTTGTTATTATTAAATCGTGTTTTAGAAAAAACTGGAAAAGACAATATTTTAGAAGTTTGGCCAAATTTAGAAGTCTATTTTCATGGTGGCGTAAACTTCAATCCGTACAGAGAACAATACAAAAAATTAATTCCGAAAGCCAATTTTAAATATTTTGAAACCTATAATGCATCCGAAGGTTTTTTTGGTTTGCAAGACAAAAACAATTCTTTAGATTTATTGTTGATGTTAGATTACGGAATCTTCTATGAATTTATTCCGATGGAGGTTTATGATGGAGAAAATTCAATTGCAATTCCATTATCCGAAGTTCAAAAAAATGTAAACTACGCAATGGTAATTACTACAAATGGCGGTTTATGGAGATACTTAATTGGTGATACTGTAAAGTTTACTTCTACTGATCCATATCGTATTAGAATTACTGGAAGAACAAAACATTTTATCAACGTTTTTGGGGAAGAATTAATTATCGAAAATGCTGAAGAAGCACTAAAGGTAGCGTGTAAAAAAACAAAAGCAACCATTACAGATTATACAGTTGCACCCATTTTTATGACTGCAAAATCTAGTGGTGGACACGAATGGGTGATTGAGTTTAAAGATGCACCAAATAACTTAGAATATTTTACTGAATTGCTAGACAATGCACTAAAAGACATTAACTCAGATTACGAAGCAAAACGCTACAATAATATGACGTTAGCAATGCCAAAAATTAATATTGCAAAACAAGGGTTGTTTTATAATTGGTTAAAGCAAAAACAAAAATTAGGCGGACAACACAAAGTACCTAGATTGTCTAACAAGAGAGATTTTATTGAGGAATTACTAAAGGTTACTTTAAACCAACAAAGTGCAAATTTATAAACAAACTTTGTTCTTGGTAACTATAAATGCTAACTTACACTTTGTTTTATTAGTTTACTTATTATTAAGACGAGTAAACTTTCAAAGTGTTACCTACTGCAATTAAATTTTACGTTCTACAACGTAATCAATCATTTGTATAAGCGAATCTTTATAAGGTGAAGTTGGATAGTTTTCTAGAATTGCCAAAGCTCTGTTTTTGTAATCGTTCATTTTAGAAATTGCGTATTCAATTCCGCCATTTTCTTTTACAAAAGTGATGACTTCTTTTACTTTCTTTTTGTCTTTATTATGTTTTTTAACCGAATTGACTATCCATTTTTTATCTTTTTTAGAACACGTATTTAACGTATGAATTAAAGGCAACGTCATCTTTTGCTCTTTGATGTCAATTCCAGTTGGCTTGCCAATTTTTTCATCAGAATAATCAAACAGGTCATCTTTAATCTGAAAAGCAATGCCGATATATTCGCCAAATTTTCGCATTTGCTGAACTGTTTCTTGATTTGCTCCAACAGAGGCCGCTCCAATTCCACAACAAGCAGCAATTAAAGTTGCTGTTTTTTGTCTAATTATTTCGAAATATATTTCTTCTGTAATATCTAATTTTCTTGCTTTTTCTATTTGTAATAGTTCGCCTTCACTCATTTCTCTAACAGCAATAGAAATCAATTTAAGCAAATCAAAATCTTCGTTATCAATTGACAATAACAATCCTTTAGATAATAAAAAATCACCAACCAATACGGCAATTTTGTTTTTCCAAAGTGCATTTATAGAGAAAAAACCTCTTCTTTGGTTGCTATCAT
Source organism: Polaribacter sp. (assembly GCA_029238315.1). Taxonomy (GTDB): domain Bacteria; phylum Bacteroidota; class Bacteroidia; order Flavobacteriales; family Flavobacteriaceae; genus Polaribacter. Next base: position 63,739 of record JAQWGI010000032.1, read on the forward strand.
CAACCACATCATCATGTACCAATGTTGCTGTATGAATTAATTCTACAACAGCAGCACCTCGATACGTACGTTCATCAAAACCTCCGTCTGAAACCATCTTGGCTACTAAAAAGATAAACATAGGGCGCATTTGCTTTCCTTTTCTTCGAACAATATAGTAGGTGATTCTGTTAAGTAACGGAACTTTTGTCAACATAGATTCTTTGAATTTCTCTTCAAAGAGTTCCATTTCATTTTTAATAGGAAGTTTTATCTGCTCTACAGGTTTCATTTATGCTGAACTAGTTTCAGTATCTTTTGTGAAAAATAAGAATCTAAACAAGTAAGGTTTGGACTCTTGCCAAGGTAGGAATGACAAACCTTAGGCGTATCAAAAGTAAATAAATTTATACGATTTTAGACGTATAGAATTTAAAAGATATTTTTACGCTTCTTTATTCGCCAATTGACCACAAGCAGCATCTATATCTTTTCCTCTAGAACGACGCACATTTACTACAATCCCGTGCATTTCTAAATTAGAAATGTAATTGTTTATTGCCTGCGGACTTGCTTGTTGAAACTCGCCATCATCAATAGGATTATACTCTATTAAATTAACTTTGCACGGCACATAACTACAGAATTTTATCAATGCTTCAATATCTTCTTTTCGGTCGTTAATTCCGCCCCAAACAACATATTCATACGTAATTCTTCTCTCAGTTTTTTCGTACCAATATTCTAAAGACTCTCGTAAATCTTTTAAAGGAAATGTAGCATTAAAAGGCATAATTGAAGTTCTAATTTCATCGATTGCAGAATGTAAAGAAACTGCTAAATTAAATTTCACTTCATCATCAGCCATTTTTTTGATAATTTTTGGAACACCAGAAGTAGAAACGGTAATTCTTTTAGGAGACATTCCTAATCCTTCAGGAGACGTAATTTTATCAATTGATTTTATCACATTATTATAGTTCATCAACGGCTCTCCCATTCCCATAAAAACAATGTTCGATAATTTATGATTATAATACAACAAGCTTTCTTTATTAATGGCTGCTACCTGGTCATAGATCTCATCAGGGTTTAAATTTCGCATTCTTTTTAAACGCGAAGTTGCACAAAAACGACAATCTAAACTACAACCAACTTGACTAGAAACACAAGCGGTTGTTCTAGTTTCAGTCGGAATTAAAACAGATTCTACCACCAAACCATCGTGTAAACGAACCGCATTCTTTACAGTTCCGTCTTTACTTCGTTGAATATGATCAACTTCAATATGATTGATCACAAAGTTTTCTTGTAACATTTCTCTTGTTGCTTTCGAAATGTTTGTCATATCATCAAAAGCATACACTACTTTTCCCCATAACCATTCGTAAACCTGATTTCCACGAAAAGCTTTATGGCCATTTTCCACAAAAAAATCTCTTAATTGCTCTTTTGACAAAGCGCGTATGTCTTTCTTTTTTGATTTCATTTACTGCAAAAATACACAAAACCTCACATAGATACTGAATCATGTTCAGCATAAATTTGTGAGGTTTTGAAATATTAAAAAATTGTTCTCTTTTATATAATCAACATAGCATCTCCATAAGAAGAGAAGTTGTATTTTTCTTTGATTGCTTCTTTATATGCTTCCATTACAAAGTCGTAACCACCAAAAGCGGCAGCCTGCATTAACAGGGTTGATTTTGGTTTATGAAAGTTTGTAATCATACAATTGGCAATGCTAAATTCATACGGTGGAAAAATAAATTTATTAGTCCAACCATCAAAATCATTTAACTTACCGTTTGATGAAACAGCAGATTCTATAGTACGCATTACAGTGGTTCCTACAGCACAAATTCTTTTTTTGTTTTTTAGAGCTTCATTTACTCTTTTCGAAGTTTCTAAAGGAATGTTTATTTTCTCAGAATCCATTTTATGCTTCGATAAATCCTCTACTTCTACTGGCGCAAAAGTTCCTAGACCAACATGCAAGGTAACGTCAGAAAAATCGACACCTTTAATTTCCAAGCGTTTCATTAAATGTTTAGAAAAGTGTAATCCTGCAGACGGTGCTGCAACAGCTCCTTCTTTTTTCGCATAAATTGTTTGGTAACGCTCTGTATCAGAATCCTCTACAGGTCTATCAATTTCTTTTGGCAATGGTGTTTCTCCCAATTCTAATAGTTTCTCTCTAAATTCTTCATAAGAACCGTCAAATAAGAAACGTAAAGTTCTTCCTCTAGAAGTAGTATTATCAATAACCTCGGCCACTAAACTATCATCTTCTCCAAAAAATAATTTATTTCCAATTCTGATTTTTCTCGCCGGATCGACTAAAACATCCCACAACCTATTTTCTGTATTTAACTCTCTCAATAAAAAAACTTCGATTCTTGCGCCCGTTTTTTCTTTGTTTCCATACATTCTCGCAGGAAATACTTTTGTATTATTCAAAACCATAACATCACCTTCATCAAAATAATTGATTAAGTCTTTAAACATCTTGTGTTCAATTGTTTGTTCTTTTCTATTTAATACCATTAAACGAGATTCATCTCTGTGTTCTGCTGGAAACTTTGCTAGTAATTCTTCTGGCAATTCAAAACCAAAATGCGATAATTTCATATGTTTATTTTTCTAAGAATGCTGGCAAATATACAACATCAAGATAGGCGTTGTCAAGTGTTTTGCAGTTTAATTTAGTTGGCGTCTATTTGAAAACCAATTTGTTGCAAATCTTTCCAGAAATTTCTATACGATTTTGTAACCACATTTGCATCTAAAATTGAGATATTAGTTTTTAAAGCCAACGGAGCAAAAGCCATTGCCATTCTGTGATCTTTGTATGTTTCAATCTTAATATTTGAATTGATTTTTGTTGATTTCTCTAATATTAAACTATCATTTGTCACAGAAATAGACGCCCCCAACTTTGTAAGCTCGTTTTCTAATGCAATTAATCGATCTGTTTCTTTAATTTTTAACGTGTGTAAACCCGTTAACAAACAAGAAGCCCCTAAACCAAAACAGGTAACTGCAATTGTTTGTGCAATATCTGGAGCGTTTTTTAAATCTAATTTTAAGTGAGAATTCTCGACTTCGCTCGAAATGACATTTGTCTTTTTAATAAGAATTGAAGTTTCTTTAAAAACAGTTTCAACTCCAAAATGAGTATAGATTTCTGCCAAACAAGAATCACCTTGTAAACTTTCTTTTTTATAAGATGATAATCTAATTTTAGAGCCAATTTCACTCAACGCAATCATACTGTAAAAATAAGACACAGAACTCCAATCGGACTCTACAATGATCTTTTTTGAAATTGATCTTTCAAATGGTTTAACGTTGATTTTATTTCCTAAAAAAACTGTATCAATACCTAATTCCTGCAATAAAACTAATGTCATGTTTATATATGGAACAGAGGTTATTTCACCCAACAATTCAATTTCTAAACCATTTGGTAAGCTAGATGCAATCAACATCAAGGCAGAAATATACTGACTGCTTACATTGCCTTTTATTTGCACGAAGTTTTTCGTTAGTTTAGTTCCCTTTATTCGAATTGGCGGATAACCAACTTTATCTACATATGAAATATTTGCTCCTAAATCTTGTAAGGCTTTTACCAAAATTTCAATGGGTCTGTTTTGCATTCTTTCAGAACCGGTTAGCAGAACATCTCTACCTTCTTTAACAGAAAAATAGGCTGTTAAAAAGCGCATTGCGGTTCCTGCATGACCAATATCTATAAATTGTTCGACAGAATTTAGTGCCTTTTGTAAGTATTTAGAATCGTCAGAATCAGAAATATTTTCTATAGCTAAACCCTCAATTAACTGCTGTAAAACCAACAATCTATTGGACTCACTTTTAGAACCAGAAATTGCAATTGCTGCGTTTAATTTTGTAGTTTTTGTAGATAAATGAAGATTCAAAACACTTTTCGTTAAAAATTTGTAATTTTATAAACCAATTAACAAACTAAACTCTAATGAAAAAACTTATTTTATTTTTGGTTGTGTTGCTATTTGCAACCAATCACAAAGTTAACGCACAAAAGAATACTACCAAATTTTCTGAAGAAAATTATAGCGCAATAAAATGGCGAAACATTGGCCCTTTTAGAGGCGGAAGAAGTGCTGCTGTAACTGGTGTTGCAGGAAAACCCAACTTATTTTACATGGGTGCAACTGGTGGCGGAATTTGGAAAACTACAGATGCAGGAAACTCTTGGTCTAATATTTCTGACGGATTTTTTGGTGGATCTGTCGGGTCAATCGCTGTTAGTGAATGGGACAATAATGTAATGTATGTAGGAAATGGAGAAAAAACCGTAAGAGGAAATGTTTCTTCTGGAGATGGTGTTTGGAAAACTGTTGATGCTGGAAAAACATGGAAACATATGGGATTGCCAAATTCTAGACATATTCCAAGAATAAGAATTCACCCAAAAAATGCTGATATTGTTTATGCTGGTGTTATGGGAGATTTGTATAAATCTTCTGATGAACGCGGTGTATACAAATCAACAGACGGAGGAGAATCTTGGAGAAAAGTATTGTTCTCTACTAAAAATGCAGGAGTAATTGATTTGATTATTGACCCAAACAATGCCCGTGTTTTATATGCAACAACTTGGGATATTAGAAGAACTCCTTATAGTTTATCAAGCGGTGGCGATGGTTCTGCTTTATGGAAAAGTACAGACGGAGGAGAAACTTGGAAAAACATTTCAGAAAACAAAGGCTTACCCAAAGGAATCTGGGGAATTAGCGGCGTTACTGTTTCGCCAGTAAACTCTGATTTTGTATGGTTATTAGTAGAGAATAAAAATGGTGGAGTATATAAATCTGAAGATGCAGGAAAAACTTGGAGGTTAATTAATAACGAACGTAAATTAAGACAAAGAGCCTGGTATTACACGCGTCTGTATGCAGATACACAAGATGAAAATAGTATTTATGTATTGAATGTAAATTATCATAAATCTACTGATGGAGGAAAATCTTACAAAACATATAATGCTCCTCATGGAGATCATCATGATTTATGGATTGCCCCAGAAGACAATCAACGAATGATTATTGGTGATGATGGTGGTGCGCAAATTTCTTTTGATGCTGGTATAAACTGGTCTACAATGGACAACCAACCAACTTCTCAATTTTATAGAGTAGTAACAGACAATCATTTTCCTTACAGAATTTACGGAGCACAGCAAGACAACTCTACTGTTAGAATTTCTCACAGAACTGATGGACGTTTTATTACAGATAGAGATTGGGAATCTACAGCTGGTGGAGAAAGTGCACATATTGCAGTTGACCCAAATAATAATGATATTGTATACGGAGGAAGTTATGGTGGATATTTAACAAGAAAAAATCATAAAACAGGAGAAACAAGAGCCATTAATGTTTGGCCAGATGATCCGATGGGACATGGAGCTGAAGATTTTAAATATCGCTTTCAATGGAATTTCCCAATCTTGTTTTCTCCACATCAAAAAAACAAATTATATGCTGCTTCAAATCATTTACATGTAACATATGACGAAGGGCAATCTTGGGAATTAATGAGTCCAGATTTAACAAGAAACGATCCAAAAACGCTAGGACCTTCTGGTGGCCCAATTACAAAAGATAATACTGGAGTTGAGTATTACGGAACTATTTTTGCTGTTGCTGAATCTCCTTCAGAAAAGAATTTAATTTGGACAGGTTCTGATGATGGATTGGTTCATATCACAAGAGATGGCGGAAAAAACTGGAAAAATGTAACTCCGAAAAAAATGCCAGAATGGATGATGATCAATGCTATAGAGGTAGATCCTTTTAATAAGGGGAGTGTATATATTGTTGGTACAAAGTATAAAACTGGAGACTACAAACCATACATTTACAAAACAGAGAACTATGGTAAATCTTGGAATCTAATTGTAAACGGCATCAAAAATGAAGATTTTACAAGAGCTTTAAGAGCAGATCCAAAACGCAAAGGTTTACTGTATGCAGGAACAGAAAAAGGAATGTATATTTCTTTTAATGATGGAAAAAACTGGGAGAAATTTCAATTGAATTTACCAATTGTTCCGATTACAGACATAGCTATTAAAGACGATAACTTAATTGCGGCAACACAAGGACGCTCTTTTTGGATCATTGACGATTTAACACCTATACATCAACTAACAAGCAATACGGCAAAAGAAAAAGTTACATTATTTACTCCAAAAGCTAGTTACCAATTAAGTGGTGGAAACGGAAGAACTTCAAAAACGCAAGGAACAAATCATCCAGGTGGTGTTGCCATTTATTTTAATGTAAATGAGTTTGCTAAAAAAGATACAGTTTCATTATCATTTTTTGATTCGAATAAAAAGGTAATTCAGAAATTTAGCAATTACCCAAATTTAAAAGAAGATGAAAAAAAGTTGTCTATAAAAAAAGGAAGTAATGTTTTTTATTGGAACATGATGTACCCTTCTGCAACTAGTATAAAAGGAATGATTTTATGGTGGGCATCTTTAAACGGACCAATGGCATTGCCAGGAAATTACACAGTAAATTTATCTGTAAACAAATTAACTATGTCTAAACCTTTTAGCATTTTGAAAAATCCAGTTTCAGAAAACTCGCTAGCAGACATGAAACTACAATTCGATTTTATTAACGATATCAATACAAAAGTTTCAGAAATTCACAAAGCATTAATTAACGTAGGCAAAGTAAAAGCGCAAATTAAAACACTAAAAAGCTCTATTAATGATAAGAAAAAACATGAATCGTTATTAAATTTTGCAGATGAACTAAGTGAAAAAATCACTAAAATTGAAACAACATTGTATCAAACAAAAAGTAAAAGCGGTCAAGATCCATTAAATTTTCCAATTCGATTAAATAACAAATTGGCACATTTAAATTCGCTAACAAGAATGGGGACTTATAAACCAACTGACCAAGCAATTGCTTTTAAAAATGAAATTACAAAAGATATTGATACAGAATTATCAAAATTATATGTATTGTTTAATAAGGAGGTAAAAGAATTGAATCAGAAGGTAAAAGACAGTCAAATAGATTTAATTCAATTAGAGAAGTAAAATAATTTCACTATCCGATTGAGCCAGTCGAAAAAAATTATGGTATTCGACTCCACTCAATGAGAAATATAAATAAAAAGAGAGGCTTTTAACAAAGCCTCTCTTTTTATTTTGTTTTTTTTATTGCCATGTAAAATGCATAAAAATAACTGATAATTATTTTTAGTGCAAAGAAGCGTTGCCATTTTCCATTGGTAAAGTTTACTTCATTTACTTTAGCAAAATCTCCTGCAAAAATATCTCGCCAACTATTCATTAATAGAGAAATAACTGTTACCACTATAAAAAAAGGTAGCGCTATTTTAAATACATTTGTCCAAAAACCTGGAGATTTTATTTTTTCTAAAAATGTCATTATTGTAGTTTTTTATTATTGTGATGTCTATCGTGATCACGTTTTGTTTTTATATCTAATTTTTTCTCAAAAGCGGCCTGTAAATCTACTCCTGTTTGATTTGCCAAACACAAAGTAACAAACAAAACATCGGCTAATTCCTCACCTAAATCTTTATTTTTATCTGACTCTTTTTCGCTTTGTTCACCATATCTGCGCGCAATAATTCTTGCCACTTCTCCAACCTCCTCAGTTAGTTGCGCCATATTTGTTAATTCGTTAAAATAACGAACACCATGATTCTGAATCCAATCGTCAACTTGTTTTTGCGTGGTTTTTATCCCCATAAATTATAATTTACTTTTAAAAAAACAAAGATACAATTCTTTCTCTTTTTATTTTTGATAGTATTTATAATAACTTATTGCTTAAAAAATAGAGGAAAAGATGTTAAACTAATAATATTCCTTAAATTGCTAATCACTTAGAATTGAAATTTCAATTTAAATTTTGAAAACATGAAATCTTTTTACACCTCAAAAATTACATTATTTTTTATTCTTTTTTTATCTCTTAATAGTTTTGCTCAAGAAAAGCATTACTATCAAACAGATTTTTCTGTGCAAGATTTTAATGAAAGAAGAACTAAAATATTCAATGCAATTGGTACAAACGGAATTGCAGTAATTCAAGGTGCAAGAAGTGTTGATGGTTTCGAGGCTTTTAGACAAACCAATACTTTTTACTATTTAACCGGAATAGAAACTGGTCATGCATATTTGTTGTTCAACGGAAAAAAGAAAACTACAACATTATATTTACCCCATAGAGATAAGGGAAGAGAACGAAGTCAAGGTAAAATTTTATCTGCTGAAGACGCGGAATTAATTATCAAATTAACAGGAGTTAATCAAGTCAAAGCAATTGAATTCTTATCGTCTGATCTAGCTGGAACAGGATTGATAAAAGATGGCGTTCCGTTTTTATACACACCTTTAAGTCCTGCTGAAACAGGAACAGACAGTAGAGATGAATTAGTTCATGGTCATGCAAGAGCAGCTTCAGATCCTTGGGACGGACAAGCTTCGAGAGAGGCACATTTTAAAAAATTATTAAACGAACGATTCCCTCAATTTCAGGTAAAAGATTTATCTCCAACATTAGATGAAATGCGTCTAATTAAAAGTAAAAAAGAAATTGACATCATAAGAAAGGCAACTCAAATTGCTGGATTAGGAATTATAGAAGCGATGAAATCTACAAAAACTGGAGTGTATGAGTATCAATTAGCAGCAGCAGCCAAGTATATTTTTTATCAACATGGAGCTCAAGGAGATGCATATCCAGCTATTATTGGAGGTGGAACAAATGCATTTATGGGGCACTACTTTCATAAAACAGATGTTTTAAAAAATGGCGAATTGGTTTTGATGGATTATGCGCCAGATTATAAATATTACACAAGTGATGTTACGAGAATTTGGCCAATAAATGGAAGATTTGACAAGGCTCAAACGGCTTTGTATGAATACATAATTGCTTATAAGGATGCTTTATTCAAATACATAAAACCTGGTGTAACTTCTAATTATGTTTTAGACAATGCTGCTGCAGACATGAAAATTTATTTAAAAGGGAAAAAGTTTGCAAATCCTACACATTTACAAGCTGTGCAAAATGGCGTAAAGTTTAGAGGTCATTTTCAACATCCAGTTGGTATGGGCGTTCATGATGTAGGTAGAATTCGTGGAAAACCGTTACGAGAAGGAATGATTTTTACCATTGACCCAATGATTTGGATTCCAGAAGAGCGATTGTATATTCGAATAGAAGATGTTGCTTTAGTAACTGCAAATGGTGTGGAAAACATGAGCGCTTTTGTACCAACAACCATTAAAGAAATAGAAAAAACGATCAAAGAAAAAGGAATTACAGAGTTTAGACCTGCAGAAAAATTGCCTTTTAAAAATTAAATCTATAACATTTCTAAAAATGTTGGTCTAGTAATTTCTTTAGCACCTAAACTTGCAAGATGATCATTGTATACCTGACAATCTATTAACTTATAATTATAATTTCTCACCAAATGGATGAATGCTAATTTAGAAGCATTTGGCATTAAACTAAACATGCTTTCTCCACAAAAAACACCATTTCCCAAATCAACACCATATAAACCACCAACTAAAACATGTTTTTTAGTTTCTAAATTGTAAAACCAAACTTCTATTGATTTTGCAATACCTTTATTATGTAAATTAATGTAGGCTTGTTCCATATCATCGGTAATCCAAGTACCAAAATCATCATTTCTAATGATGTGCTTACAATTAAAAATTACTTCGTTAAAAGCGGTATTCTCTGTGATTTTAAAATTATTTTTTTTAATGATTTTTCGCATCGATTTTGAAACTCTTAAATCATTAGGAAATAACACCATTCTTTCTTGCGGACAATACCATACAATTGGCTCCCCTTCAGAAAACCAAGGAAATATTCCGTTTTTATATGCCAGCATTAATCGTTCAACAGACAAATCTCCACCCAAAGCAATTACACCTTCTTCTGAGGTTGTTTCTGGGGATGGAAATTCAAGTTTTTCTGTAAGCCAAATCATAATTTCAAAAATAGTAAATAAAAAAGCAGCCTATTGGCTGCTTTAAATATGTTTTTCAATTCTCTTAGAATGGTAAATCGTCTGGTTCTGCCGAGTTTGTAGTATCAGCTGGCTGAAACTGATCAACTGGTGGTAAATCTTGGGGAGCTGCAGCTTGCATTCCCTCAATTCTCCAACCTTGAATTGCATTAAAATATTTTGCAACTCCTTCTGGATTGATCCATTCTCTACCACGTAAATTGATAGAAATTTTTACGTCTTGCCCAACAGAATAACTATTTAATAAATCACATTTATCTTGTACAAACTCAATTAAAATCATTTGTGGATATTGCTCATCAGTTGTAACTACCAATTCTCTTTTTCTAAATCCACTACTTCCAAAAGTTTGTGTTTCGTTGATTAATTTAATTTTTCCTATTACTTCCATTTTCTTATCTATTTAATTAAAAGCACATTCCAAGCACTTTCTACATCATTTTTATCTAAAAAATCTTTGGCAAATGTATGTTTTTTTGTGGTTTCTAACCCAACAAATTGCGGATTGACTTTTGCAAAGTTATCAACAGTTTCTTCATTTGGTATTTGTTCTATATTTCCTAAAACACCAAGATTATTACCTGTTAAAACAACACTTTCTCTAATATCAACTGGTATGGCATCTACTCCAATACCCAATGTTGCAATAGGCTTTGGGATTTCAAAAAACCCGTCTTTTGCTCTTGAGTAATAGTTACCTCCAGCTCTTGCTACTAAATCTATTTTATGTTGATCAATAGCACCACTTTCATCTAAAACAGCCTCATTAATATGTAATTTTACAACTTCACAAATAATTAAGTTCCCTGCACCACCTTCATTACCTAGGTGTATAATTTCGTTTACCTTACACTCAAATTGAACAGGAGATTCGGCAACTCTAAAAGGAGCTACTATATCAGAAGGAAGCATTGTTAATCCAGATTTTGTAAACTCATTTACTCCTTTCGGATACATGGTGCTACTCAAAGACATTTGCTGAACAATATCATAATTTACCACATTTATAACCACTTCTTTGGTAGCCATGGCATTGTCTAATGTATGTTTTGTTTTGTTTCCTCTAACACTTCTTGCAGGTGAAAAAATTAGAATTGGCGGATTTGCACTAAATACATTAAAAAAACTAAATGGCGATAAATTTGGGTTTCCATCAGCATCAATTGTACTAGCAAACGCAATAGGTCTTGGGGCAATAGCACCTAATAAATACCCATGCAATTTTGGTGTTGAAATTTCATTTGGATCTATAGAAAGCATGTTTCAATTTATTTTTATTTGTAAATATACCATCATTTTATAAAATGAGTTATGTAATAATATAGATTATATTTGTAGGAGATGAATTTTTTTAAAAACACACTTTTAACCAAACGAATTGTCATTTTTGTACTCTTCATTATTGTTTCTTTAATTCTTTGGAACACGTATGTTTTTTTTCAAAAATTTAAAAAAGATGAACGCACAAAAATAGAAGTTTTTGCAGCTGCACAGTTAGAGTTAGCAACAAATACAGATTTAAATGCAAGTGTTAATCTTCCTTTAAAAATTTTAGAAACCAACACTAATATTCCTACCATTTTATTAAATCGTGACGGAAGTATTAAATCGTTTCATAACTTAGATTCTACAAAAACAAACAATCCTGAGTATTTAAAAAAACAATTGGCAATAATGAAAAAACAAAATGCCCCAATTGAAATAAAATATGAAGAAATTATTCAATATGTTTATTACAAAGATTCTGATTTATTAGACAAACTTACGTATTACCCAATTGCATTGGTCTTGATTCTTATCTTATTTCTTACCGTAATTTACATGTTATTTTCATCTAACAAAATTGCAGAACAAAATAGGCTATGGACAGGTATGGCAAAAGAAACTGCGCATCAAATCGGCACGCCACTTTCTTCTTTACTAGGTTGGATCACCATTTTAAAGGCTGAAAATATTAGCGAAAAATATGTTGATGAAATAGAAAATGATGTGCACCGATTAAACATAATTGCAAATCGATTTTCTAAAATTGGATCTACACCAGCGTTAAATAAAGAAAATATTGTTTCAATTACAAAGCAAACATTTACCTATTTAGAAAGTAGAAGTTCTAAGCAAGTTTCGTTTCAATTTACATCAGAAAAAGAAGAGTTATTTTCTAATTTAAACACCGAATTGTTTGGTTGGGTAATTGAGAATTTAATAAAAAATTCTATTGACGCTATGAAAGGGAAAGGAAATATTTCTTTAGCTATTTCTGAAAACAAAAAAGCCATAAAAATTACAATTACTGATACTGGAAAAGGAATTGAGAAATCGCAGTTTAAACAAATATTTAAGCCTGGTTTTACAACAAAAAAACGCGGCTGGGGCTTGGGCCTATCGTTGTCTAAACGTATTGTTGAAGAATATCACAACGGAAAAATATTTGTAAAAAAATCTGAAATTAATAAAGGAACAAGTATTCAAATTTTGATGCAGAAAATTAATTAATCTCACTTTTTTGAGAAAAAGTATCTCGTTACAATAGCCATGAAAAAAACCCGTAAATAAGTAAAAAGGAATCACAATAAGTATTTTTTTTTAAAACTTAAGGTTTCACCAAGCATCAATGGCTTCAAAAAATCCATCATTATAAACATCCAAATTGCTCAAGAAAATCCCTCTCTTTTTCAGTTTTTTATTTTAAAAATTACTTGAAATTTCTTTAGCAAGTTTCACAAAATCATCGTGCTGCATTTTTAATTTTTTACTCGTAAAATTAATGTCAGAAACGCTATTAATCGGAATTAAATGTACATGTGCATGCGGAACTTCTAGACCAACAACAGTCATTCCTATTCTATTACAAACAATTGTTTTTTCTAACGCTTTTGCAACTTTGTGTGCAAATTGCATTAATCCAGCATACGTTTCAGAATCTAAATCGAAAATTTTATCAACTTCATTTTTCGGTATCACCAATGTATGCCCTTTTGCATTTGGATTGATGTCTAGAAAAGCATAATAATTATTGTCTTCTGCAATTTTATATGACGGAATTTCTTGATTTATAATTTTTGTAAAAATACTACTCATCTATTTTTTTTATTTCAAAAGTAAACAAAAAAACGCGTTGCAGAAGCAACGCGTTTTTTTCCTTATAATTACAATAATACTATCTAGAAATCTCCATAACTTCAAATTTCATAATTCCATTTGGCACTTGAATCTCTGCAATTTCGCCAATTTTTTTCCCTAATAATCCTTTTCCAATTGGAGAATTTACAGACAATTTACCATTTCTAACATCAGATTCAGAATCTGCAACTAAGGTATAAGTAAACTCCATTTTATTAGAAGTATTCTTTAATTTTACTACAGAATGAATTAGTATTTTTGAAGTATCTAATTGAGATTCGTCAATAATTCTGGCATTTGCAACCACATTTTTTAGTTTAGCAATCTTAAATTCTAATAAAGATTGTTCTTCTTTTGCTGCATGATATTCTGCATTTTCACTTAAATCACCCTTATCTCTTGCATCTGCAATTTCTTGGGTAACTCTTGGGCGCTCAACTTGCTCTAATTGATGCAACTCATCTTTTAATTTTTTAAGTCCTTCTGGCGTGTAATAAGAAACATTACTCATATTTATACAGTTTTAAAATACAAAATCTCATTACCGTTTTATCAGAATGAGACTCAATTACAAATGTACAAAATATTTGTAACTTGCCATCGTTTATAATAAACACTACATTTTATAAAATGAAAAAAAATCTTTTATTTTTTTTAGCAATTATTTTATTAAGCAATTGTTCTACTAGTTTTCAAAACAACGATGTTTTACCTACTATTCAAGTTAACGAAACGATAGACTTAAGTTTACCAGAATTTATAAACCTAAATACACCGCAAAACTGGGCTTATGGAAATGGAGGCATAAAAGGAATCATTATTTACAATATTAACGGTAGAGAATTTAAAGCTTTTGAACGTGCTGCGCCACATTTAAGACCAAGTGAATGCTCTCAAATGGTTGTAGAAGATGCTTTGATTATGAAATGCCCTTGTGATGATAGTGAGTTTCAAATTTTAAATGGAGCTCCCAGAACAAGCGGAATTACAAATTTTGCAAGAGAATATTTAGTTACTAATTTAAACGGAACTGTTTTACGAATCACTAACTTTTAGTAGTTCAAAATCAAATAGATTGTTATTTTTGCAAGAACAACACAAACTAAATTACTAACGTGAAAAACTACTTCTCTTCCGATTTTAAACTAGGCGTTTTAGGTGGCGGTCAATTAGGACGAATGCTATTGGTCGAAACTCAAAAATACGACATTTACACATCCATACTAGATGCTTCTCCAGAAGCACCTTGCGCACAAATTTGCAACGAATTTCATGTCGGAAATTTATTAGACTTTGATGCCGTTTATAATTTTGGAAAAAAAGTAGATGTGCTAACTATTGAAATTGAACACGTTAATATTGATGCTTTGTATCAACTAGAAAAGGAAGGATTAAAAATTTACCCGCAACCGGCTGTAATTGAAATCATACAACACAAGGGCAAACAAAAAGATTTTTTTGTAGCAAATAACATTCCTACTTCACCACACAAGCGCTTTCTAAACAAACAAGAATTAATGCATGCTTTTCAAAATAATGAATTTGAAATTCCGTGTGTTTGGAAATCTGCCCAATTTGGGTATGACGGAACAGGTGTAAAAATTATACGTTCTGTTGATGACATTGATAATATAACTGACAATGAATGTATTGTAGAGAATTTGATTCCGTTTAAAAACGAATTGGCTGTAATTGTTGCCAGAAATTTTAACGGAGAAATTAAAACGTATCCTGTGGTAGAAATGGAATTTCATCCAGAAGCCAATCAGGTAGAGTATGTGATTTGTCCTGCTAGAATTGATGAAAACGTAGCTAAGAAAGCCAGAGAAATTGCATTACATGTTGCAAAATCTTTTAAACATGTTGGGTTGTTGGCTGTTGAAATGTTTCAAACAGAAACCAACGAGATTTTAATCAATGAAGTAGCACCAAGAACACATAATTCTGGTCATTACTCTATTGAAGCTAGTTATACAAATCAGTTTGAACAACACCTAAGAACCGTCTTAAATCTTCCATTAGGAAACACGGCAAGCAAAGTTGCCGGAATTATGGTGAATTTAGTTGGCGAAGAAGGTTTTACAGGAGATGTTGTCTATAAAAATATTGAAAAAGCAATGCAGATAGATGGTGTTACACCGCATATTTATGGTAAAAAAATAACCAAACCATTTCGAAAAATGGGGCATGTAACCATTGTTGATAAAGACATTGCCAAAGCCAGAAAAACGGCACAAAAAGTAAAAGAAACAATTAAGGTTATTGCAAAGTAATAACCGCCAAAACTGAATTTATTTCAGTTTCTTATAAATGACAAACAGATTCTGAAACAAATTCAGAACAAACACAAAATTATGGTAGGAATAATAATGGGAAGCGATTCAGATCTTCCAATCATGCAAGAAGCAATTGATATTTTAGAAAGTTTTGACATTCAAATTGAAGTAGACATTGTTTCTGCACACAGAACACCAGAAAAATTAGTTGACTATTCTAAAAATGCACACAAACGCGGCGTAAAAGTGATTATTGCTGGTGCTGGTGGTGCCGCTCATTTACCAGGAATGGTGGCTTCTATGAGCCCGTTACCAATTATTGGAGTTCCCGTAAAAAGCAGAAATTCTATTGATGGCTGGGATTCTGTTCTTTCTATTTTACAAATGCCAAGCGGTGTTCCGGTGGCTACAGTTGCCCTTGATGGCGCTAAAAATGCAGGAATTCTAGCAGCCCAAATTATTGGCGCTTCAGACAAATGTGTTTTAGACAAAATTATTGCATACAAAGAAGGGTTAAAATTAAAAGTTGAACAAGCTTCTGAACGCGTAAGAAAGTAATTTTTGTCTTCTCGAGCGCAGTCGAGAGATACTATTTAGATTTCGACTGCGCTCGATCTGAAAACAATAAAAAAAATGAATCCACTTTTACAAGATTTTAATACAGCACCTTTTTCTAAAATTAAGAATGCAGATTACAAACCTGCCATTCTAAAAGCAATTGAAATTGCCAAAGAAGAAATTGCTGCAATCATTTTAAATCCAGAAACTCCAACGTTTAAAAACACCACAGTTGCTTTAGATTTTACTGGTGAAAAAATGGGACGTATCAATAGTATTTTCTTCAACTTAAATGCTGCTGAAACCAATGATGAAATGCAACAAATTGCACAAGAAGTTTCGCCTTGGTTAAGTGAATTTAAAAATGATATGATTTTAAACGAGGCCTTATTTAAAAGAGTAAAGGCTGTTTATGATCTAAGAGAAACGCTAACATTGTCTGCAGAAGAAAGCATGTTGCTAGAAAAGCAGTACAAGGGTTTTACTAGAAATGGAGCTAATTTAAATGAAGAAGACAAATTAAAATTACGTAAAATAGATACAGAACTTTCTAAACTTTCGTTACAATTTGGTGAAAATGTATTGGCAGAAACCAATGCTTTTGAAATGCATTTAACCAATGAAATTGATGTTGCTGGTTTGCCAGATTCTGCTAAAGAAGCTGCACAACAAGTTGCTAAAGAAAAAAATAAAGAAGGGTATATCTTTACGTTAGATTACCCAAGCTACATTCCGTTTTTAACCTATGCAAACAATAGAGAGTTGCGAAAAAAAATGGCAATTGCTGCTGGTAAAAAAGCATTTCAAAACACTAAATTCAACAACGAGCAAATTGTTTTAGAGATTGTAAATCTACGTCATCAAAGGGCTAATTTACTGGGTTATAAAACACATGCTCATTTTGTGTTAGAAGAACGCATGGCAGAAACTCCAGAAAAAGTAATTTCGTTTTCAAATGACTTATTGGCAAAAGCTAAACCTGCTGCTATAAAAGAGTTTACCGAGTTAGAAGCGTATGCTAAAAAGCTAGATCGAATAGACCAACTTCAAAAATGGGACGGTGCGTACTACGCAGAAAAGCTAAAGAAAGAACGTTTTAATTTAGATCAAGAAATTCTAAAACCTTATTTTAAGTTAGAAAATGTAATTCAGGGTGTTTTTACCATCGCAACAAAATTATACGATTTACAATTTGAAGAAATTGCTACAATTGAAAAATACCACGAAGATTTAAAAACATACAATGTTACCGACACAAACGGCAACTTTATTGCTGTTTTTTACGCTGATTTTCATCCAAGGAAAGGAAAAAGAAATGGCGCTTGGATGACCAGCTACAAACCACAACAAATAAAAAACGGAACGAACGAGAGACCACATGTTTCTATTGTCTGTAATTTCACAAAACCAACTGAAACAAAACCATCTTTACTTACCTTTAACGAGGTTACCACCTTGTTTCATGAGTTTGGGCATGCATTACACGGAATGTTAGCCAACACCACATACAACAGTTTGTCTGGCACTTCTGTTTCTTGGGATTTTGTAGAATTACCAAGTCAGGTTTTAGAGAATTGGTGTTACGAAAAAGAAGCATTAGAATTGTTTGCAAAACATTATAAAACCGGCGAAGTTATTCCGATGGAATATGTTGAAAAAATTAAAGAATCTGCTAGTTTTCATGAAGGTATGCAAACGCTTCGTCAACTTAGTTTTGGATTGTTAGACATGCAATGGCACGGACAAGATCCATCGGCAATAAAATCTGTAAAAGAATTTGAAAACAAGGCTTTTGCTGAAACTAAACTATACCCAGATGTAGCAGAAAACTGCATGAGTACAGCATTTTCTCACATTTTTCAGGGTGGCTATTCTGCTGGATATTATTCTTATAAATGGGCAGAAGTTTTAGATGCAGATGCATTTGAATATTTCTTAGAAAAAGGGATTTTTAACAAAGAAGTTGCCACAAAATTTAAAGAAAATGTATTGTCTAAAGGCGGAACGCAAAAGCCAATGGAATTGTACAAGCGTTTTAGAGGACAAGAACCAAAACCAGATGCACTGCTAAAAAGAGCAGGCTTGCTTAATAATTAACTTTTAGTGTTTAAAATATTCATTTTAAGTCCTTATTTTTATCGAAATCATCTTCTATGAAAAAAGGACTTTTTGCATTTCTGCTTTTTACCTATATTTTTTCAGCTTTTTCTCAAACTTTTGTAGAAGGAAAAGTATTCACTAGCAAAAATCAAACTCTACCTGGTGCATCTGTTTATCTTAATAACACCACAATTGGCACAACTACAAACAACAAAGGAGAATTTCAGTTAAGAGTTGAAAAAGGAACTTACGATCTTGTGGTTTCTTTTATTGGATATACAACCTTAAGAACCACCATAAACACAAATTCTGAAGTTGATTTTCTGACGATTAAATTAACTCAAGAATCTAATATTTTAGATGAGGTTATTCTCAAAAAAACTATTTATGATGATGATTGGAAATATAATTTATCTCGATTTAAAAATTTATTTTTAGGGAGAACAAAATTAGCTTATCAATGTGAAATACTAAACCCCAAAGTGTTACATTTTGAATACAAAAGCAAAACAGACGAATTAACTGCTGATGCGAGAGCGCCTCTTCAAATTAAGCACAAAGGTTTGGGATATTTAATCTCCTATGATTTGGTAACTTTTTCAATAAAAAATCAGCGATTGTATTTTAGTGGATATGCTAGATATACAAACTTAAAAAAATCTGTACGAAAGAAATGGAAACGCGCAAGACAAGAAGCCTTTAATGGTTCTCAAATGCACTTTTTAAGAAGTGTATTAAAAAAGAATTTAACAAAAGATGGCTTTGTTGTTAATCAATTTAGAAGAGAATTAAATCCAGAGAGACCTTCAGATGCTGAAATAAGAACAGCAAGGGAATTAATTTCTTTACACGGAAAAAGCTTTATGGTTTCATTAAATAATTCTGAACCACTCACTAAGATAGACAGTGCCAGAGTTACCATTAGAAATAGCTCTAAACCTAAATACAAAGATTTTTTATACAAAAGAAATGTTCCTTACAGGCAGTTAGTTTCCTTAGAAAAACAAATTATTAATCTAGATTTTAAAGATTATCTTTCTATAATTTATAAAAATGAAAAAGAAGAAGAAAACTATCTTAGAGGAATTTTTGGGCAGAAAAAAAGAGAAAGTGGCTTACAAACCTCAAGTATTGTTTTAATTAATGGAAAAGTCAACATTGATCCTTCAGGAATTCTAGAAAAACCAGACGCTCTTTTTGTTGAAGGTTATTGGGCTTTTGAATCTTTTGCAAATATGTTGCCACTAGATTATGTGGCAGAAAAAAATTAAATTATTATTTTTTGTTTTTTTCCTCAATCCATTTACTCATATATTTTTTACTTTGTAAAGAGTGATGTTGCAATAAATTTCCTAAGAAATTTTGAGTTCTATGTGATTTAATTTCATTTTCTAACATCAGTATTCGATCCATAAAATGAGGCCCGTTTTTTTCTTTATCATACAACTGATTGATAATTTGTACTCCATTTTCTTGAGCCTTATTCCATTGATTTTCAATCGTATACAGTGAAATTGCTTTTTTAATAAACAAAGTACAATCATCTTCTACAAAACCGTTCCAGTGTAAATCTGCGTGCATTCCTTCAGCTCCTATTGATGTTGTAACACTGGGAGTTCCACAAAGCATTGCTTCGGTTAACTTTCCTTTAATACCAGCACCAAAACGAAGTGGCGCTAAAACCACTTTGCTTTTTTGAACAATTTCTTTAGAATTTGCAGCGTACCCCTTTATTATAAAACCTTCTTTTTGATGATGTAATTGTGAAATTTGCGGAGTTATATAGGCTCCATAAATATGAATTTCTGCATCTGGAATTTCTTTTTTTATACCTTTCCAGATAGATTTTTTTAAATACAAAACGGCATCAATATTTGGTTTATGTAAAAAATTACCAATAAATACAAAGTGTTTTTTTTCTTTAAAATTTTTCCAATCTGCAATTTTACCATGATCAATTTCATCTAACAAAAAAGGAATGTAGTGCAAAATCTGTTTATCAATTTTAAAAACATTTTGTAAAAGCTCCATTTCAAAAGTTGAAATAATTAAAGACAAATCACAACGTAAAATCGACGCTATTTCTCGTTTTGCAATATCAGAATTTAATAATTTTTCAAAAGTAAACTCTTCTTGTTTTTTAATTGATTCTTCTCTTACTTTTCTTAAACAATGTAAATCTTCTGTATCAAGAATCCGAATTGCATTTGGACAATTTTCCGCAATTCTCCAACCAAATTGTTCTTCAGTCATAAAGCGATCAAATAGTACAATTTCTGGATTTAATTCTTTAACAAAAGTATCAAAAGAAGAAGCATTAAGCTCTATTAAAACCTCAACAACTCCAAGTGATTTTAAATCAAAAGCTTTTTCAGATTTTTGAGAAGTTGTTGCAAAAGTTATTGCATAATTATGTTGTAAAAACAACTCGAGTAACTGCAGCATTCTACTACCTGCAGCAGAAGAATTTGGCTCAACCGAAACAGCACCAATAATTAGAACCTCTTTTTTAATCAATTATTCTGTCTTTAATTGCGCACCATAATTTGCCTGAACTCCTTTTGCCCAATCTACAACTTGTTTGATTTGCGATGCCGTTAAATTAGCTTCCGCATGTGTCCAAGTATACGAATCTAAAGGCATTTTTCTCTCACCAACTTCTTCATGAAGCTCATCCATTTTGTGTTCTTTTCGTTTTGTAGAATACGTGCTCCATTTAGAGAAATTTAAATGCTTTGATCCCTCTTTAATGTGATCCGCTAACCAATAATTAACTGGCGTAATTGAATTATACCAAGGATAGTTAGTAGTGTCTGAATGACAATCAAAACAAGAAGTTTTTAATATTTTACGTACTTCACTTGGCGGATTAGTCTCTTCAATAAATGCAGTTAACGATGTTAAATCACCTTCATTTTTTTCGGGACCGAAAAATTGAGCAACTACAAAAGCCAATAGCACTACCCAACCAATTTTTTTTAAGATTTTCATTTGTTTACGATTTAAAGAAATAAAGATAGTAATTCTTTGGTATTTTATCGTTTTTAAACAATAATCATTACTTTTGTATTATAAAAATTAAATTTAAAAATGAAATACGATATCATCGTTATTGGTTCTGGTCCTGGAGGATACATTTCTGCAATCAGAGCTTCTCAATTAGGAAAAAAAGTTGCCATTATAGAAAAATATGCAACCTTAGGAGGAACTTGTACAAATGTTGGATGTATTCCATCAAAAGCATTACTAGATTCATCACATCATTATTATGATGCGGTAAATCACTTTGATACGCACGGTATTTCTGTAGAAACTCCAAAGATAGATTTTTCTAAAATGATTGCGCGTAAAGCAAATATCGTTGAAACAACTACTGGCGGAATCAAATATTTAATGGATAAAAACAACGTTGATGTTTTTGAGGGATTAGGTTCTTTTATAGATGCAACACATGTTAAAATCACAAAAAATGATGGTACTGATTTAACCATTGAAGGAACAAATATTATCATCGCAACAGGTTCTAAACCTGCAACATTGCCTTTTATTTCTTTAGACAAAGAACGTGTTATCACTTCTACTGAGGCATTAAAACTAAAAGAAATTCCAAAACATTTAATTGTAATTGGTGGTGGAGTTATTGGGCTAGAATTAGGTTCAGTTTATAAAAGATTAGGTGCTGATGTTACTGTTGTAGAATATGCTCCTAAAATTACACCAACAATGGATGCTGATGTTTCTAAAGAGCTACAAAAAGTACTAAAGAAACAAGGTATGAAATTTGCCGTAAGTCATGGCGTTTCTTCTGTCGAAAGGAATGGTGATGAAATACTTGTAAAAGCAACTGATAAAAAAGGAAATGAAGTATCATTTACTGGTGATTATTGTTTAGTTGCTGTAGGAAGAAAACCATTTACAGAAGGATTAGGTTTAGAAAACGTAGGAGTAAAACTAAACGAAAGAAATCAAATTGCGGTTAACGCGCATTTACAAACAAACATCTCTAACATTTATGCAATTGGTGATGTTGTAGCTGGTGCTATGTTAGCTCACAAAGCAGAAGAAGAAGGTGTTGTTGTTGCTGAGTATTTAGCTGGACAAAAACCACATATTGATTATAATTTAATTCCTGGTGTTGTGTATACTTGGCCAGAAGTTGCGGCTGTTGGTAAAACAGAAGATGAATTAAAAAATGCAAATATCGAATATAAATCTGGTAAATTTTCTATGCGTGCTTTAGGAAGATCCAGAGCTAGTGGAGATATTGATGGATTTGTAAAAGTATTAGCAGATAAAACAACAGATGAAATTTTAGGAGTTCATATTGTTGGTGCACGTGCTGCTGATTTAATTATGGAAGCTGCTGTTGCAATGGAATACAGAGCATCAGCTGAAGATTTAGCTAGAATCTGTCATGGACACCCAACCTATTCTGAAGCAATTAAAGAAGCTGCAAAAGCTGCTTGGGATGGCAAACCATTAAATGCATAATTACAGAATGTCACCTCGGGCGTATTCGAGAGGTCTTAAAATATTATAAAAAAAGCAGCTCAATTGAGCTGCTTTTTTATTTATAAAACTTTTGCCCTAATTTTAGACCACGTTCTTTTTAATAAATAACCACTAACTAAAGCTGTAATTGTAATGCTAATTGCTAATGTTGTTTCTCCGTAAATCCAATATCCTGTTGCAAACAAACAACTGTAAATAAATACACAACCCAACAACATTGCTAGAATTCCAGACGGAACACTCCAGCCTTCTTTTTCATTTACAATATCAATATTTTCTGATTTTGCTTCGTCAATAACTTTTGCCCAACCGGGTCCTCCTGGTTGAATTTTTTGATAAAAATTACGCAAAACATCTTTGCTTTCTGGTTGCGTTAAAAATGTGGTCAACACCCAAATAATTGTTGTAATTAAAACAATTATTGGAAACTTTGACCAAGCAGGAAAAACACCTGTTTCTTCTGCAAATAAAACTGCACCAACAGAAGTAAAATTAATAATAATAGAAATAATTCCTGATGAAAACATTGCTGCAATTTCACTCCAAGCATTAATTCGCCACCAAAACCAGCGCAAAATAAAGATCAATCCTGTACCTGCTCCAAACATTAAAATCACCTCAAATAATTGCAATGCATTTTGTAAAACTAATGCTAATAATGCACTACAAATCATTAATACTACTGTAGAAATTCTACCAACTGCAACTAATTTTTTCTCTGATGCTTCTGGGTTAATTTGTTGTTTATAAAAATCATTTACAATATAAGATGAACCCCAATTTAAATGTGTAGAAATTGTACTCATATATGCGGCAACTAAAGACGCTAAAACCAATCCTAATAAACCACTTGGCAATTTTGTTAACATTGCAGAATAGGCTAAGTCATTTCCTAATTTATCAGGAGAAACGTTCGGAAAAGCTTCTTGAATACTTGCTAAATCTGGAAATAAAACTAATGAAGCTAACGCAACAATAATCCACGGCCAAGGACGTAAAGCATAATGCATAATATTAAAAAAGAACGTGGCACCAATGGCATGGTTTTCATCTTTTGCCGCCAACATTCTTTGTGCAATATATCCGCCACCGCCAGGTTCTGAACCTGGATACCAAGCACTCCACCATTGAACTGCTAACGGAATTATTAATAAAGTAATCACTGCGGATGTATCATCAAAATCTGGTAAAAGTGATAATTTACCAACTACATTTTCATTTATTAACAAAGCATCTAAACCGCCAACTTCTGGAAGATTTACTAAATAATAAGCCGCACCTATTGCTCCTGCCATTGCAACAAAAAACAATAAAAAATCAGTATAAACTACGCCTTTAAATCCACCAACAGCACTAAAAACAACAGTTATTAATCCAGCATAAACTACCGTTTCCCAAGGTTCTAAACCCAGCATTATTTGTCCGATTTTAATCGCGGCCAATGTAACAGCAGACATTGCTAGAATGTTAAAAATAACCCCCAAATAAACTGCTCTAAATTTTCTTAAAAACTTTGCGGGTTTTCCACCATAACGCAATTCGTAATATTCAAGATCTGTATTTACCGCCGATTTACGCCACAACTTTGCATACACAAAAACGGTTAATAAACCTGTAATTAAAAAAGCCCACCAAACCCAGTTTCCAGAAACTCCGTTTGTTCTTACAATGTCTGTTACTAAATTTGGAGTATCTGTAGAAAATGTGGTTGCAACCATAGATAAACCTAACAACCACCAAGGCATATTTCTTCCTGATAAAAAATATTCAGAAGCACTTTTTCCTGACTTTTTTGAAACATAAATTCCGATAAAAAGTGTAATTGCAAAAAAGGAAAAAATTAAAACGTAATCGAATGTACTTAGTGAAACCATTGTATAATTTTTGAAAGTTGTAAAGTACTACTTTTTGAGAATATAATTGCAAAATAAAATGAAGCAGTCAATGCTAAGATTTGTATTTTTGTAGCTACATGCAAAGAGTACAAAAAAGTTTTTCATTAGAATCCATTGATGCGTTTAAATCAAAATTATTGATTTGGGCGCAACAATTTGAAGCAATTTCTTGGTTAGATTCAAATCATTATAATCAGAATTATTCTTCTTTTGATGCCGTTTTAGCGGTTGATGAATTTACATCTATCAAAACAGATTACACAAATGCTTTTGATAAATTAAAAGAATATCAATCGATTACAAATGATTATTTGTTTGGGTATTTGAGTTACGATTTAAAGAATGATGTTGAGCAACTTTTTTCAAAGAACTTTGACGGATTGGATTTTGCAGATTTGTACTTTTTTCAACCTCAACGCATCATTTTTATTAAAGGAAATACGATTGAATTTTCGTATTTAAAAATGATTGATGATGAAATTGATTTCGATTTTAAAGCGATTAACAAAATATCTCCGCAAACTCAGTCAAGAGCTCCTTTAGGCATCGACTCCGCTCAACCTGACAAATCTTCAGAAGAAATAAAAGTAAAACAAAGAATTCACAAAGACGAGTATCACCAGAAAGTAACTAATATTCTAAATCATATAAATAGAGGAGATATTTACGAGGCTAATTTTTGTCAAGAATTTTATGCCGAAAACGCCACAATAAACCCGTTAGAAGTGTATCATCATTTAAATGAAATTTCTGAACCTCCTTTTGCAACATTTTTAAAATGTGAACATCAATATTTATTATCTGCTTCACCAGAAAGATATATTAAAAAAGAAGGCGCAAAAGTAATTTCTCAACCGATAAAAGGAACCGCAAAGAGGCTGATTGGTAAAGTTGATGATGCGCAAATTGCATTTGATTTATCGAGAGATGAAAAAGAACGTTCAGAAAACATTATGATTGTAGATTTGGTTAGAAATGACTTATCAAAAACCGCTATAAAAGGCTCTGTAAAAGTTGAAGAATTGTGCAAAGTATATTCTTTTAAGCAAGTGCATCAATTGGTTTCCACAGTAGTTTCTGAAGTTGAAGAAACTATGAATTCTGTAGATATTATACGTAAAACTTTTCCGATGGGAAGCATGACTGGTGCTCCAAAAGTTTCTGCAATGAAAATTATTGAAACTCAAGAAGAAACCAAACGCGGATTGTATTCTGGTGCAGTTGGTTATTTTACGCCGATCGGCGATTTTGACTTTAATGTAGTAATTAGAAGTATTTTATATAACGAAGAAAAAAAGTATATTTCATTTTCTGTTGGTGGTGCAATTACGTCAAAATCTACTCCAGAAAAGGAATATGAAGAGTGTTTATTAAAAGCAAAAGCCATGAAATATGTGCTTACAAATTCAGATTAAAATATGATTACCGATCAAGAA
>JAQWGI010000034.1 GCA_029238315.1 Polaribacter sp.
CATATGCTTCTAATGCCCAAACTTCCATCTCTCCAAAACGCTGACCTCCAAATTGAGCTTTACCTCCTAATGGTTGTTGTGTTATTAATGAATAAGGACCAATAGAACGCGCGTGCATTTTATCTTCAATCATGTGTCCTAGCTTAATCATATAGATAATACCAACAGTTGCTGGTTGATCGAAACGTTTTCCTGTTCCACCATCATATAAATAAGTATGTCCAAATCTTGGCACACCTGCTTCATCTGTAATGTCATTAATTTGGTCTAAAGATGCTCCATCAAAAATTGGTGTTGCATACTTTGTATTTAATTTCTGACCAGCCCAACC
This sequence comes from Polaribacter sp., assembly GCA_029238315.1. Lineage (GTDB taxonomy): Bacteria > Bacteroidota > Bacteroidia > Flavobacteriales > Flavobacteriaceae > Polaribacter. The sequence goes on from JAQWGI010000034.1 coordinate 332, forward strand.
AAGAACTGTTTCATAAATCTGTCCAATGTTCATACGAGATGGTACACCTAATGGATTTAAAACGATGTCTACTGGAGTTCCGTCTTCTAAGAAAGGCATGTCTTCTGCTCTAACAATACGAGCAACAATACCTTTATTTCCGTGACGTCCTGCCATTTTATCACCAACTTTCAATTTACGTTTTTTAGCAACATAAACTTTTGCTAATTTTAAAATACCAGCTGGTAATTCATCTCCTACAGAAATTGTAAACTTCTCACGACGTAAGTTACCTTGTAAGTCATTTACTTTAATTTTATAGTTGTGAACTAATTCTCCAACAGCTTTATTTAAGTCTTTATCTGTAGTCCAAGATCCTTGTGTTAAGTGTGTATAATCTTCAACAGAGTTTAACATTTTTAAAGTGAATTTCTTTCCTTTTGGAAGTACTTCTTCACCTAAATCATTAAATACACCTTGTGAGGTTTTACCACTTACTAAAGCAAATAGTTTTTCTACTAATTGATCTTTTAAAACTTCAAACTTAGTAACAAAAGAATTTTCTAAAGCAACAATTGCTTCTTTATCTCTTGCTCTCTTTGTTTTATCTTTAACAGCTCTTCTAAATAATTTTTTATCAATTACGACACCTCTTAAAGATGGAGAAGCTTTTAATGATGCATCTTTTACATCACCAGCTTTATCACCAAAAATAGCACGTAATAATTTTTCTTCAGGAGTTGGATCAGATTCTCCTTTTGGAGTAATCTTTCCAATTAAAATATCGCCAGGTTTTACTTCTGCACCAATTCTAATCATTCCGTTTTCATCTAAATCTTTAGTCGCTTCTTCAGATACGTTAGGAATATCATTAGTTAACTCTTCAGTTCCTAATTTTGTGTCTCTAACATCTAAAGAATACTCATCAATATGAATTGATGTAAAGATATCTTCACGAACTACTTTTTCAGAAATTACAATGGCATCCTCAAAGTTATACCCTTTCCAAGGCATAAAGGCTACTTTCATATTTCTTCCTAAAGCTAATTCTCCTTTTTGTGTTGCATATCCTTCACAAAGAACTTGTCCTTCTGTAACTCTATCACCAGTTTGTACAATTGGTTTTAAGTTGATACAAGTACCTTGGTTGGTTTTTCTAAATTTAATTAAGTTATAAGAAACTTCGTCAGAATCGAAACTAACCATTCTTTCTTCCTCAGTTCTATCATACTTAATGGTAATTTTATTAGCATCAACGTATTCTACAACTCCTGCTCCTTCTGCGTTGATTAAGATTCTAGAATCTTTAGCAACTCTACGCTCTAAACCAGTTCCAACAATTGGAGACTGAGGACGTAATAAAGGTACTGCTTGACGCATCATGTTAGATCCCATCAATGCACGGTTGGCATCATCATGTTCTAAGAAAGGAATTAAAGAGGCAGAAATAGAAGCGATTTGATTTGGAGCAACGTCCATATAATCTACTTCAGTTGGAGTTACCACAGGGAAATCTCCTCCTTCACGTGAAATAACTTTATCTCCAATAATATTTCTTTTTGCATCTACATCAATATTAGACTGTGCAAACTTCATTCCTTCTTCTTCCTCTGCACTTAAGTAAATGTGCTCTTTTTTAGCATCCACATTTCCTTCAGTTACTTTTACATAAGGTGTTTCTATAAAACCAAGATTGTTTACTTTGGCAAATACAGAAAGCGAAGAAATTAATCCAATATTTGGCCCCTCTGGAGTTTCAATCGGACATAATCTTCCATAATGTGTATAGTGAACATCACGCACCTCAAATCCTGCTCTTTCTCTTGATAAACCTCCAGGTCCTAAGGCCGATAAACGACGTTTATGTGTAATCTCTGCTAATGGATTGGTTTGATCCATAAATTGAGATAACTGGTTGGTTCCAAAAAATGAGTTAATTACAGATGATAACGTTTTTGCATTGATCAAATCAATTGGAGTAAATACTTCGTTGTCACGTACATTCATTCTTTCACGAATTGTACGAGCCATACGAGCTAGACCTACACCAAACTGACCAGCTAATTGCTCTCCAACAGTTCTAACACGACGGTTAGATAAGTGATCAATATCATCTACTTCTGCTTTAGAGTTAATCAATTCAATTAAGTATTTAATGATGGTAATGATATCATTTTTAGTCAATACTTTTTGATCAATCGGTTCATCTAAACCTAATTTTGTGTTCATTCTAAAACGACCAACCTCACCTAAATTGTAACGTTGTTCAGAAAAGAATAATTTATCGATAATACCTCTTGCTGTCTCCTCATCTGGCGGCTCAGCATTACGTAATTGTCTATAAATATGTTCAACAGCTTCTTTTTCTGAATTTGTTGGATCTTTTTGTAATGTGTTATGGATGATTGCATAATCTCCCATATCATTATCTTCTTTGTGTAATAAAACAGTTTTTACACCAGATTCGATAATTTCATCAATATGATCTTTTTCAATGATAGTATCTCTATCAAAGATGATTTCATTTCTTTCAATTGACACTACTTCTCCAGTATCTTCATCAACGAAATCTTCGTGCCAAGTTTTTAAAACTCTAGCTGCTAATTTACGTCCAAGAACTTTTTTTAAACCAGCTTTAGAAACTTTTACTTCTTCTGCTAAATCAAAAATCTCTAGAATATCTTTATCTCTTTCGAAACCGATTGCTCTAAATAATGTTGTTACTGGTAATTTTTTCTTTCTATCAATATAAGCATACATTACTTGATTGATATCAGTTGCAAATTCT
>JAQWGI010000012.1 GCA_029238315.1 Polaribacter sp.
CATAACTTATTAATCTATTAAAAATAACTCAATGAAAAAAAGTATCTTAACTTTAGCTTTGTTTTTGTTTGCTTTAACAACAATTACAGCCCAAAAAGTTGAATTTGAAGAGTATACCTTAAAAAACGGTATGCATGTAATCTTACACAAAGACAATTCTGCACCAGTAGTTACCACATCTGTATTCTATCATGTTGGCGCCAAAGACGAAAACCCAGAAAGAACTGGAATGGCGCATTTTTTTGAACACCTTTTATTTGAAGGATCAAAAAATATTGGAGAAGGAGAATGGTTTAAAATTGTTGCTGCAAACGGAGGTCAAAATAATGCTACAACTGATGATGACAGAACATATTATTACGAAGTATTTCCTTCTAACAAACTAGAATTAGGACTGTGGCTAGAGTCTGAAAGATTATTGCATCCAATTATTAAACAAGGTGGTGTTGATACACAAAATGAAGTTGTAAAAGAAGAAAAAAGATTACGTGTAGATAATCAACCGTACGGTGGATTTCTTGAAAACATAAAAAAACACCTCTTTAAAAAGCATCCTTATAAAGGAACTACAATTGGTAAAATGGAACATTTAGATGCTGCAACTTTAGAAGAGTTTTTAGCTTTTAATAAAAAATTCTACGTGCCAAATAATGCTACTTTAGTTGTTGCTGGTGATATTGATGTGAATGTAACAAAGAAAATGATTGAATCTTATTTTGGACCTATTCCAAGAGGAAAAGATATCGAAAGAAATTTCCCAAAAGAAGATCCAATTACAGAAACAATCAGTGCTAAAGCATACGATGCAAACATTCAGATTCCTGCAATTATGACTGCTTATAGAACTCCTTCTATGAAAACTAGAGAGTCTAGAGTTTTAGATATGATTTCTTCTTACTTAAGTACAGGTAGAAGTTCTGTTTTGTACAAGAAATTAGTTGACACTAAAAAAATGGCTTTACAAGTTGGAGCAATTAACCAAAGTCAAGAAGATTATGGTACTTATATTTTATTTGGTTTGCCGCAAGGTGGAACAAAGTTAACTACACTTCTTAAAGAAATTGATGAAGAAATTGTAAAAATTCAAACAGAATTAATTTCAGATAAAGCTTTTCAAAAATTACAAAATCAATTTGAAAACAACTTTGTAAATTCAAATTCTAGTGTAGAAGGAATTGCAAGTTCTTTAGCTCGTTTCCATGTTTTATTTGGTGATACTAATTTAATCAATACAGAAATTGACATTTTTAGATCAATTACTAGAGAAGAAATTAGAGCGGTAGCTAAAAAATACTTGAATCCAAATCAACGTGTAGTTTTAGAATACTTACCAAAGAAAAAATAATCAAAAAGACATTTATATTATGAAAACAAAAATAGTAACACTTATTGCCATATTCGCAATGTCTTTTGCTGTATCAGCTCAGATAGACAGAAGCAAACAACCTAAATCTGGTCCAACACCATCAGTAAAATTAGGTAAGACAAATAACTTTACGTTAAAAAACGGATTAAAAGTAATCATAGTAGAAAATCATAAATTACCAAGAGCTTCTGCAAGTTTAAGAATTGATAACAGACCTTATGCTGAAGGTAATAAAGCTGGACTTTCTAGCGTTATGGGAATTTTACTTGGAAGAGGAACTCCTTCAATTACTAAAGATGCATTTAACGAAGAAGTAGATTTTCTTGGAGCAAATGTCGGTTTTGGAAGCTCAAGTGCATTTGCATCATCATTAAAAAGATACTTTCCTAAAGTATTAGGTTTAATGGCAGACGGAGTTAAAAACTCACTTTTTACTCAAGAAGAATTAGACAAACAAGTAAAAGTAATTCTTGATAATATTAAGAATAGTGAAAAGAATGTAACTTCTGCAGCTAGAAGAGTTGAAAACCTTTTAACGTATGGTAAAAATCATCCTTATGGAGAATTTACTTCTAAAGAAACTGTTGGAAATATCACTTTAGCTGATGTTAAAAACAACTTTAATACGTATTACAAACCAAACAATGCTTACTTAATTATTTCTGGTGACATCAACACAAAAGAAATGAAAAAATTAGTGCAAGAATTGTTTGGAGATTGGGAAAAAGGGGAAATTCCTTTAACTTCTTTAGTGAAACCAACTAACGTTGCACATACAGTAATTGATTTTATTGACATGCCCAACGCTGTTCAGTCTGAAATTGCAGCAATTAATAATATCGATTTAACATTGGCAAGCAAAGATTACTACGCTGCGCTTTTAGCAAATAGCATTCTTGGTGGTGGCGGATCTGCACGTTTATTTAATAATTTGCGTGAAGATAAAGGATACACCTATGGTTCTTATTCAAGCATTAGCCAAAGTAGATATGCTGCAACCTTTAGAGCAACTGCAAGTGTTCGTAACATGGTTACAGACAGTTCTGTTGTAGAGATGCAAAAAGAAATCAATAAAATTAGATTTAACAAAGTAACTGAGACGGAATTAAAGGATGCAAAAGCTGCATATATTGGTAGCTTTGTAATGAATGTTCAAAAGCCTGCTGTGGCAGCTAACTTTGCTTTAAATATTGCAATGTACAATTTGCCTAAAGATTATTATGAGAACTACTTGGCAAACGTAAATTCGGTTACACTAGAAGATGTGCAAAAAGCTGCATACAAGTACTTTAAGGGAGATAAAAATAGAATTATCATTACAGGAAAAGGATCTGAAGTTCTTGAAAATTTAGAGAAATTAAAATACAAAATCAACTACTATGATAAATATGGAAATCCTACAGAAAAACCAAAAATGGATATGCCTATTCCAGTAGGAATGACAGCAACTAATATCGTTGATAATTATTTTAAAGCAATTGGAGGAGAAGATAAAGTAAACGCTGTTAAAACTATCTTATCTAAAGCAGATGCAACCATTCAAGGAATGAAAATTAACTTAACTTCTAAAACAGCTGCCCCAAATAAAGTTTCTATAGTTGTGTCAGGAATGGGACAAACACTCTCTAAACAGATTTTTGACGGAGAAAAAGGATACGCAGAAGGTCAGGGCAGAAGAATGGATTTAAATGCTGCACAAATAGAAGAAGCTAAAAAAAGTTTGTTATTTGTAGATAAGGTTTATAAGGCCGGAAAGCTAGACAGAATTGCAAACTTAGATGGGGTAAATGCTTATGTAATTACTTTTGATAAAAAAGAAATATTTTACAACGCAAAAACTGGTTTAAAAATTCAAGAAGTTGTAAGCACTACGGTTAATGGAAAAGAAGTAAAAACTGCAACAACATTTGCAGATTATAAAGCTATAAACGGTATTCTGTTTCCGCATAAAACCACAATGCCGATGGGTCCAATGAAATTAGAATTTGTAGTTTCTGAAATTAAAATTAACGAAGACGTTTCTGAAGCAGATTTTAAAATGTAAATGAGTTTTTAAAGAACATTTTTAAAAAATCCATAGTAAAAACTATGGATTTTTTATTTCTTTTTATTAACCAAATACACGCCAAGCAGTATAACAATTGCAGCAATTAATTGTGTAAAACTAAGTTTCTCGCCGTCTAAAATTCCCCAAAAGACAGCAACAACGGGAATTAAATAAGTTACTGAAGACGCAAAAATAGGCGTTGCTAAGTGTACCATTTTATTATACAAAACCTTTGCAAGTCCTGTTCCAACAATTGCCAAAACAGTAACATACCCTAGAGAATTGATATTGGTTTGATTTATTTTAAAAGTTGAAAAGAAATCTGTAAACGCCAAAACAATAAAGGCAGGAACAATTAATAATAAAAAATTTCCAGCAACAATACTAAGCGCACTAATATCATACAAATGCTTTTTAACAATATTTACATTAAATGCATACCCAATTGACGCAATAATAATTAAAAATGAAAGCCAATAGTTTTGATTTGGATTTAAATCTGCTCCTTTTAAAATTAAAATTACCGTTCCAATTAAACCAATAAATATTCCAAGTAATTGTTGTTTTTTAAAGGTAAATCCAAAAGCCAGCGCTCCAATAATAAATGTATTAAATGGTGTTAAAGAGTTTAAGATAGAAGCAATAGAACTATCTATACCACTAACAGCATAGGCAAACAAAAATACAGGAACAAAAGTACCCGTAATTGCAGTATAAAAAATATATTTATAATGCTTTGATTTAATTTGTTTAAGACTTTTAAATCCAATCAACAGTAAAAAAACACCTGCAATTAAAACCCTTAATGCACCAAGTTGAACTGGCGTTAAACCAATCAAGGCTTTTTTCATCAATATAAAAGAGCTACCCCAAACAAGTGCTAGAACACTTAAGTATATCCATTTTTGATTTTTAGAATCCATTTTTTAACATTTTATCTTTTACAAAAGTCGCTTAATTCTAATGATATAAAACAATAAATTAATAAATTTGTATAAACTTTAGAGAACATAAATTTATGATGAAAATTCAAAAAATAATATTTACAATATTGCTAGCTGTTTTTACTCTTTCTGCCTGTAAATCAGAATTAAAAAAAGATACAGAAGTAAGAATTTCTAAAACACCAAAATTAGAAAAAGTAGCTATCAATATTTCTGGGATGACCTGTGAAATTGGCTGTGCAAAAACCATCCAATCAAAACTATCTAAAAAAGCAGGAATTACCTCTGCAAAAGTAATTTTTAAAGACAGCTTAGGATTGGTAGAATTTGATGCAAATACCATTTCTGCTTCAGAAATAAATACATTTATAAATAACATTGCAGGAGGAGATTTATACACTGTAAAAAGTGTTAAACAAATAGAAAATTTTGATTTGGTTGAAAAATAATTAACGTGAAAAAAAGACTTCCTTTATTTGTAAAACTTGCTTTAATTTCTGTGTATGTTATTTTCTTAGCAGGTTCTGTTGTTAGAATGACAGGTTCTGGAATGGGCTGTCCAGACTGGCCAAAGTGTTTTGGTTATTACATTCCGCCTACTTCTGAAGAACAAATTACATGGCAACCAAATACTGATTACAATAAAGGAATGATTATTATCAAAGACGAAACATTATACGTTGCAAAAGAACATATAAAAACGTATCTAACTTTTTCTGAAAAAAACTGGAGTAAATACACAAAGCACAATTATACTACTTTTAATAAATTTCATACATGGACAGAATACATCAATAGATTGGCGTCTGTTGTTTCTGGTTTTTTCTTTTTACTCTTAATTATTGCTGCATTTAAATACCGAAAAGAACATAAAGAAATTACAATTATAGCTTTTTCAGCATTCTTCTTAATGATGGTAGAAGCTTGGCTAGGAAAAATGGTTGTAGACAGTAATTTAAAACCTGCAATTATTACCATTCATATGATTGGTGGGTTATTAATTATTGCGCTCCTTTTGCGTTTGCGTTTTATAGTTTCAGAAAAAAAAGTCACTTACAAACACCATGCATTGTTTAGTAAGTTATTAATTATTTCTGCTGTTTTTAGCTTGATACAAATTGCAATGGGAACCCAAGTGCGTCAATTTATTGATGAGCAAGTAAAACTTTTTGGATTTGAAAATAAAAACTACAGTTTGTTAAATCCTAATTTTAAGTTTTATTTTCACCGTTCTTTTACAATTGCTATTGTACTTGTAAATCTTGGTTTATTTTACCTAAATCAGATGAAAAACTTAGGGTATAAATTAGTAAACTGGGTTGTTTTTTTAATTTTCTTAGAAACAATTACTGGAATTTTAATGTATTACGCAGAGTTTCCTATTGGAACACAAGCAATACATTTACTAGCAGGTGCAATTTTATTTGGACTACAGTTTTATTTATGGCTACAGAGTAGAAAAGTTAGCCATTAAGTTTTTTTGAACTTAAGGGTTCCACTCCAACGTTTCTATTAAACGTATAATGTCTTTTTTAATATAAGCGACCGCAGGTAAAATAGAATCGTAATTTGGTTTTGCATAAAAATACAATGCACCTTTTATAAAGTTATCGGTACTATCTGTGATGTGAAATTGAATTTGTGAGGCTGCATTTCCAGAGATTTCTTGCATACTACCAAAAACACGTTTGTCAAAGTTTTCAAAAGACTTTGTGATAATTTCTTCAGCTTTTACAGCATGTTTGTAGACTAATTTTTCAGATTCAGTTAATAACTCTGTAAGATTATTAGTTACTGGTCTATATGTAATATCAATTGATGCCTTTAATTTTGGGTATTTTATTTGACGCCAAAAGTTAGGTTGTTCAGTAATTTTCACAACTGAAGAAACCTCAAAAGAATAAGGCTTGGCCACCGTCTTTTTTTGATAAGTAATTGCTGGATAATTTAAACTTAAATAAGCTTTTGGCTTTGGTAAAACATCTTCAGAACATGAATACATTAGAAGCCCTACTAACAAAAGGAGAATAATTTTACGCATCTAATCGAGTTACTTTAACTTGTTTGATTCGTTTTTTATCTAACGCTTCAATAGTAAACGAAAAATTATTGAAGTTTATTTTCTCTCCTTTTTTTGGAAACCTACCAGAAATCTCTAAAAGAAATCCCGCTATGGTTTCAGACTCCCCTTTCTCTTCTTCAAATATAGCTTCATCATCAATATCTAATACTTTACAAAAATCTTTGATGGTGGTTTTACCTTCAAAGACATAATTATTGGCATCTAGTTTAGAATACGCTAAATCTTCATCATCAAATTCGTCGTTAATATCTCCAACAATTTCTTCAATAACATCTTCTAGTGTAACAATTCCACTAGTACCACCATACTCATCAACAACAATTGCTAAATGGTTTTTCTTCTCTTGAAATTCACTTAACAAATCATCTAGCTTTTTGTTTTCAGGCACAAAAAATGGTGTACGAATTAAGTTTTGCCATTTAAAATTTGTTTTATCAAAGTGCGCTAGTAAATCTTTTGCATATAAAACACCGATTATATTATCAACGGACTCCTGATAAACAGGGTTTCTAGAATAGCCTTTTTTCACTATTTTATCAAGTACATCTTTATAGGTTTCTTGGTCAGAAAGCGCAAAAATATCCATTCTAGGTTTCATTATCTGTACCGTTTCTGTATTCCCAAAAGTTACGATTCCTTCTAAAATTTTCTTCTCTTCTTTGGTTGTCGTTTCATCAGAAGTTAACTCTAGAGCTTGAGATAATTTTTCAACAGAAAAATCAGAGTTTCTTCCTCCTAAACGTTTCTCTACAACTCGTGTCAACTTAATTAATGGCAAACTAAAAATAGACAACAATTTAGTTAGAACACTTAATGGTTTGGCCATTATTTTAGAAAACTTTAAAGGATTTCTAGACGCGTAAACTTTTGGTAAAACTTCTCCAAATAACAAAATTAGAAATGTAACTAAAACAACTTCTAAAATAAATTTAATAACTCCGCTAGAGAGAACTACAAACTGCCATTGAATAGAAAAATCTTTAGCCTCAAATATCAGTTCGCTTAAGCCAGCAAACAACAACACTATTAAAATATTAATAAAATTATTGGTTATGAGAATGGTTGCTAATAGTTTTTTAGGTTTTTCTAAAAGACGAACAACTAAGCTATCTCCTTTTGTTTTTTCTGCTTCTTGAGAAAGCTGTGTTTGGGACAGTGAAAAGAATGCTATTTCAGATCCAGATATTAATGCAGAACAGACCAATAAAAAAATAAACACAACACTGTTAATTGAAACGAGTAAGTCTGGGTTTAAAACAGATAGTAAAAATATGCTTGTGGGTTCTGGGTCCAAGTCTTTATGGGTTTAATATTTAAAAAGGTAAATCGTCGTTTTCTTCAACTTTAATAGTTGATTCTGGTTTTTTTTCTAAGGGATTAACAGGTTTTACTGTTTCTTTTTTAGTTGTTAAGAAAGTCATGTCTACAACATGAATTTCTGTTGAATAGCGTTTTTGACCTTCTTGCTCCCATTGGCGGGTTTTTAGTCTTCCTTCGCAATAAATTTTATCTCCTTTCGATAAATATTTTTCACAAATTTCTGCCAATTTATTTCTAACTACAATATTATGCCACTCTGTGTTGGTTACTTTTTCTCCAGTTTGTTTATTGGTATAACTTTCGTTAGTAGCAATCGGAAAACGTCCAACAGCATTTCCACCTTCAAAATAATGCATTTTAACTTCGTCTCCCAAATGCCCAATAAGCATTACTTTATTTAATGTTCCAGCCATAATAAAATTGTATTGTATCTATCAAATGTACTAAAAATATCCGTTTGATGGATTGAAGTTTTTCAAAAAATTAGCGATTAATATTGGTACAGGATATTTCTCAACATCTTTCCAGTTTATACTGTTTTTAGGTAAATTACCCTTTTTAACAATCCAGAATTTGGTGTGCAGATGTTGATGCGAAAGTTTATGAACAATTTCTTTTTCATTAAACAACACAAGATTTTCTAGTAAACCTATTTCTGACGAATTTTCTATCTGCAATGTTTCTTTTGAAACGTTTTTCTCTGTTTCTATTAATGGAAATTGATACAAACCCTGCCAAATTCCTTTTCCTTTTCTTTCTGATAAAACCGTTTTGTTATCATCAGAAATAAAAACCAAGAAATTAAAATATCTTTTTTTGACTTTAACTTTCTTCTCTTTTACTGGTAACTCTTTAATTGTTTTTGTTGCCAAAGCAATGCAGCTATCATTAAACGGACACGTTTCGCAAAGCGGGTTTTGAGGCTTACAATGCAATGCGCCAAAATCCATTATGGCTTGATTGTGTGTTCCTGGTTGTGTTGAATCAATTAAAGTTTGCGCTAATTTTTTAAATTCTTTTATTCCTGCTGATGAGTTAATTGGTGTTTTAATTCCGAAGTAACGAGACAAAACACGATATACATTTCCATCTACAACGGCCTCTGGCTCATTAAAACAAATAGAAGCAATTGCAGAGGCCGTGTAATCTCCCACGCCTTTTAACTTTTTTATTTCATCATAAGTAGATGGAAATTTGCCATTTAACTCATTCGAAATGTAATTTGCAGAAAAATGTAAATTTCTTGCTCTAGAGTAATACCCTAATCCTTGCCAAAGTTTTAAAACTTTAGATTCAGATGCATTTGCCAGGTCAGAAACCGTAGGAAATTCTTTTGTAAAAGTTAAATAATAGGCCAAACCTTGATTTACACGCGTTTGCTGAAGCATAATTTCTGACAGCCAAATAAAATAAGGATTTTTAGATTTTCGCCAAGGCAAATCCCTGTTTTTTTGTAAATACCAGTAAATTAATTGATTAGAAAACTTCATAATATAAATAGTTGCGACAAAACTACACCATAATATTCACATAATTTTAATGGATTAAGTTTTTGGAATAGATTAATTATCATATATTTGCCCCCTCAAAATTATAAAACAAACATACAAATATATTAAGATGACGAAAGCAGATATCGTATCAAAAATTTCAGATAAATCTGGAATTGAA
>JAQWGI010000013.1 GCA_029238315.1 Polaribacter sp.
TGCAATCGACAATAAAAAGCAAGAAGTAATTATCTCCAATTCTGAACAAGGCACTAAAAAAATAAATTCAATAGAGCGAATTAATAAACAAGATAATGACATCTTGTTTAATGCTGTTAGTTTATTAACAAGTATTACTAAATCAATTCATTTTGATATTAAAGTTTTTAAAGAAATACAAAAAATATGTGAAATGATATATAAAAACCACCTTAATAAATACCCAACTAAACCATAGGCATATCTTCCTCTTTCAGTTCAGCTATTTCTAAACCTCGTAAATAAGTTTGCTTATAACACCATACTAATGATATTGTTTTTAACACTCACATACCCTTTACTTTATTGTTTAGAGTATTTATGTGTTTAGATATGAATTACCTTTTCTAACTTCATTTAAGATGTTAAATATAAATAGGGTGGGTATCTTGTAGAGGGTTTTGTAATTGCGTAATTTATGAATAAACATTTTACAAGTAGTCATTTTTAGGGTATAGATTTAATCGCCTTGCTTATATGAATGTATTCAGTATGCTTGTTTGGTTAAATTAACCCACCCTATTATTGTCTATTTAGAAAAGAATACTTATATTTGTATCAAAGCAATAATTATGAAAGTAAAGTACATTAGAGTATCGACCACAGAACAGAACACAGACCGACAAGAAAAATTTGATGGTAAGGTCTACACAGATAAGATAAGTGGGTCAACTCCATTTGCAGAAAGACCACAAGCAAAGAAGCTGTTAAGCAATAAAGATATTGCAGAGGTATACGTTCATTCTATTGATAGGTTAGGTAGGAATACACTTGACATTATGCAGACCATCCAACACTTTACAAGTAAGGGGATTAATGTAGTATCTGAAAAGGAGGGGCTTAATACTATCATAGATGGTAAGGAGAACCCTATTGCAAAAATGATGATAGGTATATTGGGAACACTTGCAGAGTTTGAACTTTCAAGGGCAAAAGAAAGACAATCAGAGGGGATAGCTGAAAGGAAAGCAAAAGGTCTTTATACGGGTAGACAAAAGGGAACTACCGAGAGCATAGACACATTCATTAATAAAGCATCAACTCAAGCTATCCTTAAACATCTTAAACAAAAGGAGAGCATTAAGAGAACTGCGTTACTATCAAAGACATCAGAGGGAACTGTTAAGAAAGTTAAGAAGCTAATTAGAGATGGTCAAATATCTTTTTGATAAAACTTGATTAATCAATTCAGAAAATATGGATTTAACGTAAATCTGCTTTATCGTTAGAGTAGTACTTCAATTCCGAGAATTCAAAAATATACCGAATTCACCCCTATTTGCGCCCTATACTGCGCCCTTTTACTAAAATTTAAGCATAAAAAAAGAGCTACAATTTAATGTAACTCTTTGATTTTTAATTAGTGACCATGATAGGATTCAAACCTATAACCTCTTGAGCCGTAATCAAGTGCGCTATTCAGTTGCGCCACATGGCCTTAAGCGGCTGCAAATATAGTTGCATTTTTTTAATTTTAAAAGCCTATTCTGCTATTTCTTTTTTAAAATCTTCAATAACTGGTTTAGCTTTTTCTAAATCAGAATTATAAATAAATAAATCGACAGAATCAATAGGCAAACCAAAACCACCAAGTCTTGCAGATTCATGATAATTTTTAATTAAAGAAGGAATTCTTTCTAGATCTAATAAATAGCTTAAGCGATCAGTTAAAACTGATGTGCCACTAAATACTTTGATGTGTTCTTTTTCCATATTGTTGTTTTATTTTAATGACTGCATGGTAACATAAGCGCGCCAGCCAATTATTGCTAATTGCAATTTTGATGCTTTGCTGATGTCTAATTGTTTTTTAGTAAATGAAGGTAAAACCGCTTTATTCACTTTTGCTACTATTCTAAAAAATGATTTTTTCATTTGTCTTAAATATATGAATTTTGATACTCAAATCAAAATTATCTTACTTTCATTTTTATTTCAATGACACCGTTTTTCCCTTTTTCTCCGTATTTATCAATAGCAGAATTCCCTTTTAAAACAGAAATAGATTCAATATTTTCTGTTTCTATGTTTTTAAAATCTTCAGTAGTAGTGATTTTTCCGTCAACAATATAAATAGGTTTCTTATCGTTTTTAGACTTAAAATTTATTTTTTTATTGTCAGCTTCTGTCAAAGAAAATTCAGTGTTTTTACTTTTAATTACTGTAATTATTCCGTCTACTTCTACAATCTTAATGTTAGGGATTGAAAGTTCTTTTTGATTCCATTCACCAGAAAACTCACTTTTTTTATTTTTTAGTTTTATGCTGATGCTTATTACTTCTTTGTTAGCATTGTATTTTAAATTGGTAAAACTAAAAAAAACACCCTGTCGCTCAAGGTTGTATTTCATTTCATTCAATTCTTTTACAGTGCTTTTTTTTGTGATGAGTTCTTTAACTCCTTCAAAACGTTGTAACAGATAGTTTTTCTTCTCTTGAGCACTTAAGCTTTTGTTTGTAAGTGACGCAATTAGTAAAAAAAAGAATGTTAGAAATAGATGTGAGCTTTTTTGCATGAAAAATAGAATTTAAATCAATTTTATATCAATTTGTAAAAATAAATTTTAATAATGAAAAAAACAGAATTTACTTCAAAAAAAAGGAATTGTATTATCTTCGCGTAAAAACAAATACATGGATTTTTTATATATAATATTAGGTTTAGTTTTCTTAATTTTTGGAGGAAATTGGCTTTTAAAAGCAGCAGTTGGATTGTCTTTAAGATTAAGCATTCCTAAAATTGTAATTGGCATGACTGTTGTTTCTTTTGCAACATCTGCGCCAGAGTTAATTGTAAGTGTTAAATCTGCATTAGATGGTTTTCCTAATCTTGCTCTAGGAAATGTAGTGGGATCTAACATTGCTAATGTGGCTTTGGTTTTAGGAATTACAGTAACACTTTCTAAAATTGATGTAGAAAAAAGTTTCTACAAAACAGATTGGCCTGTAATGATGATCGCCTCTGGTTTATTCTTTTATTTTTTATATAATGATTCTACTATAGATTCTAAAGAGGGAATTATTTTATTCACTTTTTTAATAGTTTTTTTAGTGTATTTGTTAAAATTTCAAAAACAAGCCGTCGTAGATGAATTGCCAGAAGATGATGAAGCACTTTCTTGGGTAAAAACAATTCTCTTTTTTGTAATTGGAGGTGTAGGTTTGTGGATAGGCTCTGAATTATTGATAAAAGGTGCTGTAAATTTGGCTACAGATTTTGGGGTAAGTGAGCGTGTAATTGGTGTAACAGTGGTTTCTATTGGAACAAGTATTCCAGAATTAGCAGCATCCATAATTGCTGTGTTAAAGAAAGAAAAGGCAATTTCTTTAGGGAATTTATTAGGATCAAATGTGTTTAATATTTTAGCAGTTTTAGGAATTACTGCGATGATTACTCCCATACATTTAACCGATATAGAATTGTTAAATTATGATATCTTTTGGATGTTAGGAGTTTCTTTTTTAATCTTACCGTTAGTGTTTTTTCCAAAAAAACTGAGACTAGATTGGAAAGATGGATTTATTTTACTGGTTTTATATGGAATATTTGTTTTTACAACTATTCAGTAGTGTAATTATATTATAGCATAAAAAAACCTCGATAAATTTATCGAGGTTTTGTATTTGTTGTGCTAATGGTTATAAATTTTCACAAACTGGTTTTACAGTTTTAATAATTCTACCTGCAATTTTATAAGGATCTCCATTAGAAGCAGGTCTTCTGTCTTCTAGCCAACCTTTCCAACCTTTCTCTACAGTAATAATTGGAATTCGAATAGAAGCACCTCTGTCTGAAACTCCGTAAGAAAAATCAGAAACGTGTGCAGTTTCGTGTAAACCTGTTAAACGTTCATCGTTATTGGCGCCATAAACATCCATATGTTTTTCAGTTACTGGTCTAAATGCTTCACAAATTTGCTCATAAATTTCTTTAGAGCCACAAGTTCTTAATGTTGTATTTGAGAAGTTTGCGTGCATCCCAGACCCATTCCAATCTCCTTTTACTGGTTTTGGGTGGTACTCAATGTAGTAATTGTATTTTTCTGTTAATCTATCTAATAAATAACGTGCAACCCAAATCTCATCTCCAGCTTTTTTTGCCCCTTGAGCAAATAATTGAAATTCCCATTGACCTGGTGCAACTTCTTGGTTTATTCCTTCAAAGTTTAATCCTGCATCAATACATAAATCTGCATGTTCTTCAACAAAATCTCTTCCCCAAGTATATCTTCCACCAACAGAACAGTAGTACTTTCCTTGTGGTCCAGGAAATCCACCACGTGGAAAACCGAGTGGCAAATCTGTTTTTGCATCCATCAAAAAATATTCTTGTTCAAATCCAAACCAAAAATCATTATCATCATCATCTATGGTTGCTCTTGCGTTTGATTCGTGAGGTGTGCCATCTGCATTTAGAACTTCAGACATTACTAAAAAGCCATTTTTTCTTGTTGGATCTGGAAAAATAGCAACTGGTTTTAATAAACAATCCGATGCGCCACCAGAAGCTTGTTCTGTAGAACTTCCATCAAAAGACCAAATAGGACAATCTTCTAATTTACCACTAAAATCGTTTTCAACTTTAGTTTTACTTCTCATGTTTTGAGTAGGTTCATGGCCATCTAGCCAAATGTACTCTAGTTTTGATTTGTTCATTGTGTTGTTGTGTTGTAGGTTGTTAAAAATAAGCAACAAATATAATTCATTTTTAGGTTTTATTCCCAAATATAAATTGAATAAATTCTTCGTTTTTTTATGAGGAGAAATAAAAGAAAGTTAAATTTGCAGGAACTTACAACACAACAACAACAACAACAACAATATGAGCAACGAAGTTTCTAAACGATATGCACAGCGAGGTGTTTCTGCATCTAAAGAAGATGTGCACAATGCTATAAAGAATATTGACAAAGGATTGTTTCCAAAAGCTTTCTGTAAAATCGTACCTGATTACCTAACAAATGATGAAGATTATTGTTTGATTATGCATGCAGATGGGGCAGGTACAAAAAGTTCTTTAGCGTATATGTATTGGAAAGAAACTGGCGATATCTCTGTTTGGAAAGGTATTGCTCAGGATGCTTTAATCATGAATATAGATGATTTATTGTGTGTTGGTGCAGCTGATAATATTATGTTGTCATCTACAATTGGACGTAATAAAAGTAAAATTCCTGGTGAGGTTTTATCAGCAATTATAAACGGTACAGAAGAATTAATTGAAGATTTAAAAAAGTTTGGAGTAACGATACATTCAACTGGAGGAGAAACTGCAGATGTAGGTGATTTGGTAAGAACTATTATTGTTGATTCTACCGTAACTGCAAGAATGAAAAGATCTGATGTTATTGATAATGCAAACATCAAAGCAGGTGATGTAATTGTTGGTCTAGAATCTTTTGGGCAAGCAACTTATGAAGTAGATTACAACGGCGGAATGGGTTCTAACGGATTAACTTCTGCAAGACACGATGTTTTTGATAATTATTTAGCGGCTAAATATCCAGAAAGTTTTGATGCTGCGGTTCCTGCAGATTTAGTGTATTCTGGAAAAACAAAATTGACAGATGCTGTAGAAAACTCTCCTATTGATGCTGGTAAATTAGTATTGTCTCCAACAAGAACGTATGCGCCAATTATCAAAGAGATTTTATCTAAATTTAATTCGGATACTGTACACGGAATGATTCATTGTTCTGGTGGTGCGCAAACAAAAATTTTACATTTTGTAGATAATTTACATATTGTAAAAGATAATCTATTTCCTATTCCTCCTTTATTTAAATTGATACAAGAGCAATCTAAGACAGATTGGAAAGAAATGTATCAAGTATTTAATTGCGGACACAGAATGGAATTGTATGTGTCTCCTGAAATAGCAGAACATATTATTGCAATTTCAAAATCATATCATGTAAATGCACAAATTGTGGGTAGCGTAGAAGCTTTAGATTCTGATATTCATCAGAACAAGAAATTGACTATAAAAAGTGAGTTTGGCGTTTTTGAGTATTAAAATCCAATTTAGAGAAGTAAACAGAATATTGTAAATTCGCAATCCAAGAAAAGAACAGAAGATGTTAGATAAATTAAGAATTGTTAAGCAGCGTTACGATGAAGTTTCCGATTTAATCATCCAACCGGATATTATCATGGATCAAAAAAGATACGCAGGCTTAAGTAAAGAATATAAAGATTTAGGAGATGTTGTTAAGAAAGGTGATGAATATCAATCTTTATTAGACAACATAGAAGAAGCAAAAGAAATTATTGCCGATGGTTCTGATGCAGAAATGTCAGAAATGGCAAAAATGGAAATTAGTGAAGCTAATCTCAGAATTCCTGAATTAGAAGAAGAAATTAAATTTCTATTGATTCCGAAAGATCCAGAAGATTCTAAAAATGCAGTGGTAGAATTACGTGCCGGAACTGGTGGTGATGAAGCAAGTATTTTTGCGGGAGATTTATTTAGAATGTATTCTAAATATTGTTCAGATAAAGGTTGGAAAGTTTCTACGGTTGATTTTTCTGAAGGAACCAATGGCGGATTTAAAGAAATTCAGTTTGAAGTAAATGGACCTGACGTTTATGGAACGTTGAAGTTTGAAGCTGGTGTACATCGTGTGCAAAGAGTTCCGCAAACAGAAACTCAAGGTAGAGTACATACTTCTGCTGCAACAGTTATGGTTTTTCCAGAAGCAGAAGAGTTTGATGTAGAAATCAACCCAAAAGATGTTAGAATTGATTTTTTCTGTTCTTCTGGTCCTGGAGGACAATCTGTAAATACAACCTATTCGGCTGTTCGTTTAACACATATTCCAACTGGTTTGGTGGCACAGTGTCAAGATCAAAAATCACAACATAAAAATAAAGAGAAAGCTTTTAAAGTACTGCGTTCTCGTTTGTATGATATGGAATTGGCAAAGAAGCAAGCAGAAGATGCATTAAAGCGTGGCTCTATGGTTTCTAGTGGAGATAGATCTGCGAAGATTAGAACGTATAATTATGCACAAGGACGCGTTACTGATCATAGAATTGGCTTGTCTTTATATGATTTACCAAACATTATGAATGGAGATATTCAGAAAATTTTAGATGAATTAATGTTGGCAGAAAACACAGAAAAACTAAAAGAATTAGGAGACGGATTTTAGAATTTTGTTTCTTGTATAACATAAAAAGCACCCAATTTGGGTGCTTTTCATTTTATAATAAATACTTTATTGTTTTTTAAATAACATTGGTTTAGGGTTTCCATCAAATTCCAGAGACAAAAATGTGTTATTATTGTCAACTGTAATACCATTGATGGCGTAACAATAGTTTTTACTATTATTTTTAGTTAATTTTAAGTATTCGTCAATTAAGTCAAGTTCATTGTTACAAGAATAACTTGTGATAGAAAAATTGTAGGTGTTTAAAAGTCTTCTGTTAAAATTGCTTAAGTGTTTGATAAAACACGGATACAAACGTTTAAGGTTTTGATCATTAATTATTTCTATTTTTAATAATCTCGTCTTGCAGCTGTCTGCGTATTTTTGTTCAAGTTCAAGAGCTTTTTTTCTAAAAAGACTAAGTTCATTTTTTACATCTATTAAATTTTCTTTTGCTTTTACAGTTAATATATTGCTGTAATAAAATTTAAAAATAGTGCAACCCAATGCAATTAAAAGTAAAAAAATAATTGTTATTAATTTAAATGAGTAAGCGTTTCTACTTAATTCTAAACCAACTAAAGAGAATGAAGTGTTTTCTTTTAAAACTTTCGTAAGTTTTGTATTGGCCTCATTTTTTTCTTTCTCTATAATTAGAATAGTATTTTTTTGAGAATTGATTAAATTACTTCTTTGTGCTGACTGTGTATGAAAGTCTTTAAAACTATCTAAAACATTATTGTGAATTTCATTAAAATCCTTTTTAGGAATTAATTTAATGTCTAAATAGGTTTCAGATTTTTAATACTAACTTACATTGCTTGTCAATAGTAATTATCTTTTCTTGAGAGAAAGAATTCAGTACAACAATAAGCGCAAACGCAAGTGTTATATTAAATTTCATAAGTAATACATTTGTAGGGTGGAATTTAATAATGTAGATCTAATAAAAAAACCCAAACATACGTTTGGGTTTTTAATATATAAGCAAGGATTATTATATTATTTTACTTTCTCTACAATTGCCTTAAAAGCTTCTGGGTTGTTCATTGCTAAATCTGCTAAAACCTTACGGTTTAATTCGATGTTGTTAGCTTTTACTTTTCCCATAAACTGAGAGTAAGACATTCCGTGCGCTCTAGCTCCAGCGTTAATACGTTGAATCCATAATGAACGGAAGTTTCTCTTATTGTTTTTACGGTCTCTATAAGCATAGCTCATAGCTTTTTCTACCGCATTTTTTGCTACTGTATAAACGTTTTTACGTCTTCCAAAGTAACCTTTTGCTGCCTTCAAGATTTTTTTTCTTCTTTTTCTTGAGGCTACTGAATTTACTGATCTTGGCATAATTCTAATGTTTTTTGTAGTTGGCGTCCTAAAATAATTTTAGAAACTTTTTTGAGCCAAACTCCATGGTTAATAATTAAATTCCCTAATTAACTTATTTTAAAGTCAATTGTTGTTTGATGTTCGCTTCATCAGACTTGTGTACTAATGCAGCGTGCGTCAATTTAAGCTTACGTTTTTTAGACTTCTTTGTTAAGATATGACTCTTAAACGCGTGCTTTCTTTTGATTTTTCCAGAACCAGTTAACTTAAAACGTTTTTTGGCACTAGATTTGGTTTTCATTTTAGGCATTTCTCCTTCTTTTTTATCTTGCTTATTATTATTTAGTTGTAAAATTTTACAAAACGGCAATGTTAATCGTTATATAAACGTTACTGCTTCTCTAATTTACATACTTCTTATTTTCCTACTTTTTTAGGAGCAATAAACATAATCATACGTTTACCTTCCAGTTTTGGTAACTGTTCTACCTTACCATACTCTTCTAATTCTTGAGCTAGCTTTAAAAGTAAAATTTGCCCTTGCTCTTTAAAGATAATAGATCTTCCTTTAAAGAAAACAAATGCTTTTAATTTTGCTCCTTCTTTTAAAAACTTAACAGCATGTTTCTTTTTAAATTCGTAATCATGCTCATCTGTCTGAGGGCCAAAACGAATTTCTTTAATGGTAACTTTTGTTGCTTTAGATTTTAAAGCTTTTTCACGTTTCTTTTGTTCGTATAGAAACTTTTTGTAATCAATAATTTTACAAACTGGTGGTACCGCTTTAGGCGATATCTCTACCAAATCTAACTCTAGCTCTTCAGCTAAAACTCTAGCTTGCTGAATTGGGTAAACACCTACTTCAACATTATCTCCTACTAAACGTACTTCGTCAACAAATTTAATCTTATGATTAATTCTATGTTGATCTTCTTTAATTACTCTTAAAGGTCTTCTTGGCCTATTTCTTCTAATTGCTATGACTAATAAATTTTAATTATACACTATCAGCTTATGCTGTTTATTTTTTGTTTTAAAACTTTATTAAGGTACTACTTATTTCTTTCTTAATTAAAGAAATAAATTTTGCTATTGTAAAGGTTCCAATATCTCCTTCTCCATGTTTTCTTACAGAGACAGTTCCTTCATTTTCTTCTTTCTCTCCAACAATTACCATAAATGGTATTTTACTCACTTCTGCATCTCGAATCTTACGACCCGTTTTTTCACTTCTGTCATCTACGAGGGCGCGAATTTCGGAATTTTCTAGCGATTCTAAAACTTTTTCTGAATATTTTTGATATTTCTCACTGATTGGCAATAAGATAACTTGATCTGGAGTTAGCCAAAGCGGGAAATTTCCACCGGTATGTTCAAGTAACACAGCTATAAAGCGTTCCATAGACCCAAACGGTGCTCTATGAATCATTACTGGCTGATGCAATTGATTGTCTGCACCTTTATAGGATAATTCAAAGCGTTTCGGTAAATTATAGTCTACTTGTATCGTTCCTAACTGCCAACTTCTGCCTAAAGCATCCTTTACCATAAAGTCTAATTTTGGTCCGTAAAAAGCAGCTTCGCCTTCTTCAATCACAAAATCTAGACCTTTATCTGTAGCCGCATTAATAATTGCTTGTTCTGCAATTTCCCACGTTTTTACATCACCTATATACTTATCAAGGTTTTTCATATCTCTAATAGAAACCTGAGCTGTAAAGTTTTCAAACCCTAAAGAACCAAACACATATAATACTAAATCTATTACATTTTTAAACTCCTGATCTAATTGTTCTGGTGTACAAAAAATGTGTGCATCATCTTGTGTAAATCCTCTTACGCGAGTTAATCCATGTAATTCTCCACTCTGTTCATATCTATAAACGGTACCAAATTCTGCAAAACGCTTTGGTAAATCTTTATATGAGTGCGGCTTAAAGTTGTAAACTTCACAATGATGAGGACAGTTCATCGGTTTTAGTAAAAACTCTTCATCCATTTTCGGAGTTTTTATTGATTGAAAACTGTCTGCGCCATACTTCTCGTAATGTCCAGAAGTTATATACAATTCTTTTTGACCAATATGAGGTGTCATTACCATTTCGTAACCGGCTTTCTTTTGTGCAGTTTTTAAGAAATCTTCCAATCTTCCTCTTAACGCAGCCCCTTTAGGCAGCCATAAAGGTAATCCTTGACCTACTTTTTGAGAAAAAGTAAACAATTCTAATTCTTTTCCTAGTTTTCTGTGATCTCTCTTTTTTGCTTCTTCTAACAACGCTAAGTATTCGGTTAGCATTTTCTGCTTCGGAAAAGAGATACCATATATACGAGTTAATTGGTTGTTTTTTTCATCACCACGCCAATATGCACCAGCAACGCTCATCACTTTTACAGCTTTTATAATTCCTGTATGTGGAATGTGTCCACCGCGACATAGATCTGTAAAGTCTGAATGATCACAAAAAGTAATTTCTCCGTCGTTTAAATTCTCAATTAATTCTACCTTATATTGATTCCCTTCTTCTTTATAATACGCTAATGCATCTGCTTTAGAGATAGCGCGTAATTTAAACTCGTGTTTACCTCTTGCTAATTCTAAGAACTTTTTTTCAATTTCAGAGAAGTCCTTTTCAGAGATTATATCATCCTCTAAATCGATATCATAATAAAATCCATTATCAATTGCAGGGCCAATAGTTAGCTTTGCCTTCGGATGAAACTCTAAAATAGCTTGTGCAAGTACGTGCGCTGATGAATGCCAGAAAGCTTTTTTACCGCCATCATCATTAAATGTATACAATATTAATGATCCGTCAGTGGTTAGTGGAGTAGTGGTTTCAATTGTTGTTCCGTTAAAGTTTGCAGAAATAACATTTCTAGCAAAGCCTTCACTGATACTTTTAGCAACATCCATAGGTGTGCTATTTAAATTAAACTCTTTAATACTTCCGTCTGGTAATGTGATTTGAATCATTAAAAATTATTTTTTAGGGTGCAAAGATATTAGAAAACTCTATTTTGTACAATATATATATGTGTAAAGTTCAATCCATAAACAAAGAATACGTTGTAAAGGTTGTTTAATAGTGTTGTTTTTCTTTTTTGTTTTAAATCAAGGCATATTCATAGATATTTTTTTCGATGTCCAACTCTTTGTGATTAAGTGTTTTAAACGGGTGATTAAAATTTTAAAGAAAAAGAATTGCAAAAAGGGTTGTGGGATTGAAAAGTGTGTGTATATTTGCACCCGCTAAGGGAAATACGGC
>JAQWGI010000015.1 GCA_029238315.1 Polaribacter sp.
TATTCCAACAAACGTAATTTCGATTACTGATGGACAAATTTTCTTAGATGGAGATTTATTTAACTCTGGTGTTCGTCCAGCAATTAACGTAGGTATTTCTGTATCTCGTGTTGGTGGTAACGCTCAGATTAAATCAATGAAAAAAGTATCTGGAACATTAAAATTAGATCAAGCAGCTTACCGTGAATTAGAAGCGTTTGCAAAGTTTGGTTCTGATTTAGATGCAGCAACAATGAATGTAATTTCTAAAGGACAACGTAATGTTGAAATTTTGAAACAAGCTCAAAATGATCCATATTCTGTAGAAGACCAAGTTGCAATTATTTATGCAGGTTCTAAAAACTTGTTAAGTAATGTTCCAGTAAATAAAGTAAAAGAATTTGAAAGCGATTATATTACATATTTAAACGCTAAGCACAGAGATACTTTAGATACAATAAAAGCAGGTAAGTTAACTGACGAAGTAATTAACACGTTAGTAGCAGCTGCAAAAGAGATTTCAAGCAAATATTAAATTGGGAGCTAGTGTTTAGTAATTTGTAGAGAATACTAATTACTAAACACTAACGACAAACACCTAATTCAAAACAGAATGGCAAACTTAAAAGAAATACGTAATAGGATAACATCGATTGGTTCTACCATGCAGATTACTAGTGCCATGAAAATGGTATCTGCTGCTAAGTTGAAAAAAGCGCAAGATGCAATTACTGCAATGCGTCCTTACGCATCTAAGTTAACCGAATTATTACAAAGTTTAAGCGCTACTTTAGATAGTGATGCTGGTGGTGCATATTCTAATCAAAGAGAAGTTTCTAAAGCATTAATCGTAGTAATTACTTCTAATAGAGGTTTGTGTGGTGGCTTTAATTCATCTGTAATTAAACAAACGCTTAGCACTATTGCTCAAGATTACAATGATTGTACAGTAGATTTACTTACAATTGGTAAAAAAGGACATGGAATTTTATCAAAACAATACAATGTTATTGAAAATAATAACGATGTATTTGATGATTTAACCTTTGATAATGTTGCTGAAATTGCAGAAAAATTAATGGATTTATATGTTGATGGTAGCTACGATAAAATAGAAATCGTTTACAATAGATTTAAAAATGCTGCAACTCAAATTGCAACAGTTGAGCAATTCTTGCCAATTAAGCCAGTAGAGGGAGAAAATGTAAACACAAATTTAGATTACATTTTTGAACCATCTAAAGAAGAAATTGTGTTGGAATTAATTCCAAAGTCATTAAAGACACAATTGTACAAATCTATTAGAGATAGTTTTGCTGCAGAACACGGTGCTCGTATGACGGCAATGCATAAAGCAACCGACAACGCAAAAGATTTACGTGACGATTTATTATTAACGTATAACAAAGCGCGTCAAGCAGCAATTACCAACGAAATTTTAGAAATTGTTGGTGGAGCGGAAGCGTTAAACAATTAGGCGTAAGCCAAATTCTTTAAAAAGCGGAAGCGTTAAACAATTAGGCGTGAGCCAAATTCTTTAAGAGGCGGAAGCGTTAAACAATTAATTGAAAGTGAATTTTAAGTTTTTTAAAACTTAAAAAATCAATAATATTTAAAAGAGCTTATCATTTTTGATAAGCTCTTTTTTTTGTAACTTGGCATAACTATTGAATTAATCCCTAAAAAATTAAAAATGAAATCAATAAAACTTCTTCTATTACTCTGTCTTGCAGTTAGTTTTTCGCAATGTAGTACTGTAAAATTAACAGAAACAGCACCGTTTAAAATTACTGGAGCAACATATCATAATTGGGTTGGTGGTCAACCAGGTGTTAGTGGTATAAACCTAATTATTGGAATAGAAAATAAATCAGACATAACAATTAAAAGTATTTATTTTGCAAACAGAAAAAATAACCCGAGTTTAGAAAACAGAAACGGTAAAGAGTATTTGGTTGTAAATATAAATACATCACCGGTGTTAATTTCTGTTAAACGCGAGGTAGTACTTACCGGGGGAGCAAGATCTCCAAGAGTGAGTCCTCCCAATATATCACAACCAAGCATTCCATTTAATCTAGATCGAAATGAAGCAGTGATTAAATATGTGTATGGTAAAAAAACATTCTATTATAAAATTTCAGACATCAAAAAAACAGACACTGAATATTACCCATAAAAACAACCACTTTCTATAAAAAGGCAGCCAATTTTGGTTGCCTTTTCTTTTTGGCACGTAATTTGAAATTATAGTTACATAACCAAAAAACTTACGTTTATGAAAGCTTTAAAACTACTTTTAATATTTTTTGCAACAAGTACGCTATTTACAGCTTGTAATAGAATAGATGATAATTATTATGATGTATCGTTAGAAGAAGTAATGACAACTTACGATTTATGGTATGTAGATTATCACAGAACAGCAGGAACAGGCGATGTTCCGTTTTTGTCAAGAGCTTTTACCATTTCATTTTTTAATGGAGCGTTTTATGCAAACAACAATATTGCTGATATTGGATATACAGGAAACGGCTTAGGAATTAAAGTAGGAAACTACGATACGTATAATGATTTTTTAGAAATTGATCATTCTTTAGATGGCTATTATGATTTTGATGTAACTGTACTATCAACAAACGAAATTAGGATTGATGATAACTACAATGACGTCTCTTATTATCTAGTAGGATATCAAAGAAATAATTTTGATTATGATAAATTATTCTATGAAAACATTGAGTATTTTTTACAAGAGTATGTGGCCTGGGAAAAAACAAGTACAAGTGTTGCTGGGTTAATTAATCCTTTTGATGAAGAAAACTACCTACAGTTTACACCAGAAAATAACACTACTTTCTATGCGTCAAAAGATGCCCTTGGCACAAATATTGATATTATAAATTGGGACTTTGTAGGCAGTTATCAAATATATGATGTACAAGATTATGAAGATCTAAAGATTTTAACACTTAATTATGATGGTGGCGATAATGAAGCGTTTGAATTAAGCGTTATTAATGATAGTACGGTAAGTTTATACCATATAAGCTCTGCAACAACATACAAATTTAATGGAAGAGGTTTTATACGTTTTTTAAAAGGAGGAGAATTAAAACCAAATGTAAGGAATAGCGGTAGAAAACGAACTAAAATACAAAGAGAAACAAAAGTTAGAAGGCATTTAAAATAAAGTTTGGTTAGTTGATTTTTAGTTGGTTGGAGGCAACCAACTAAAGTGAACCGCTCTAGAAATAGAGCGGTTTTTTCATGCTTTTTAGTTTGATTTTTAAAGCAACTCAAGTATCTTTAACAAAAAAAAAGTCAATGACTCAAACAGCATTTATTACAGGAGCAACATCAGGAATTGGAAAAGCAACGGCAGCATTGTTTGCCAAAAACCAAATTAGATTGATTCTTTGCGGACGAAGAAAAGAGCGCTTAAAAGCACTTGAAGAAGAATTAGGAAAATTAACCGATGTTATGACCTTACAATTTGATGTAAGTAATAAAGATGAAGTATTCTCAGCAATCAATTCTTTACCAGAAAACTTTAGCAACATTGATATTTTAATCAATAATGCAGGTAATGCGCATGGATTAAGTACAATTCAAGAAGGAGATATTGATGATTGGGACGCGATGTTAGACATTAATGTAAAAGGACTGTTATATGTTTCTAAAGCAATCATTCCAAAAATGACAGAAAAAAACAGCGGTTTCATCGTCAATATTGGCTCCATTGCTGGAAAAGAAGTGTATCCCAACGGAAATGTCTATTGTGCCTCTAAACACGCTGTAAACGCTTTAAATAAAGCAATGCGAATCGACTTAAACAAACACAACATTCGTGTTTCTGCAATTCATCCAGGCGCTGTTGAAACAGAGTTTTCTGATGTTCGCTTTAAAGGCGATACAGAAAAAGCAAAAACAGTTTATTCAGGATATAGTGCTTTACAAGCAGAAGATATTGCAGATATTATTCACTTTGTTATTTCAAGGCCTTATCATGTAAATATTGAAGATTTAGTTGTGTATCCAACCGCACAAGCAACGGCGACAATTATTAAAAAAGAGGGTTAACGATAATTTAATTTGTTGTTTATATAGATTTTAAAGAAAGAAGATGCGTCAAAAGTTGCTATAAAAATCTATTCAAAAAAAGTAGCACAAGTGTTTAGAAAAATAAAAAACCAACTTATTTATAAGTTGGTTTTTAAATTTTAGCTGTAAAAATTAATTTCTTCTTCTACCTCTAATTCTTGTGTTTTCTTTTTTCCACTCCAAATATTTAGGCCATTGAGCATCTGTAAATACTCCTTTTAATTTCTTATCAGTATCTTCTTGCGTTTTTGTATATAAACTCATCATTTCTTCTCTTCCACCTCCATTACCTCTAAGGTCTTGAAATTTTTTTCTCATATTTTCGCTAGAAGCAACTAAAATATCATAGACTTTTGTGTGTTGATCATCTGATAATCCAAATTCTTGTTTCCATTCATCAGCAGATTTTTTTGCTTGTTCTTTTGCATCTGGAAGGTCACCTCGTTGTGCTTGTGCAGTTGTAATTCCGATAAAAAATAGTAGTGTAATTGCTAAGTGTTTTGCTTTCATTTTATTTTATTTTTAAAATTTTACAACCAGATATTTTTTTTCTTAATACCTGACTTAACGCTTAGACTAATTTTATTGTATAGGGTTTAATCTAATTGTTAATTTAGTTGAGTTTTTTCTGGATATAACTGTTCTAATTCAGATGCTTTCATTTGAATCATATTAACATCTAATGAAATATCTGTAAGCGGTGTATTTGTAGAATCTCGTTCTTTATTGATAATTCTATGCACTACATCCATTCCTTTAATTACCTTTCCAAAAATGGTATAATCACCATCTAATCTACTTAACCCCTTTTTATTATGAACAATATAAAATTGACATCTTGCAGAAAGTTTTTTAGGATTATCATCTCTACCAGCGCCTACTGCTCCATATACATGTTTTAACTTTTCATTAAATTCTGGTTCTAATAAATATTCAGAATCGTTAAATCCTTCTGTTGTATCCGGGCATCCACCCTGAGCTACAAAATTTGGAATTACTCTATTGAACGTATAAGTATCCCAATAACCATTATTTGCTAATTGGGTAAAACTTGCTTTATGCTTTGGGGTTTCGTTATGCAACCAAATTAAAATTTCTCCTTCTGGAGTTATAATTTGCCCTACATCGTATGCTTTTTCTGCATTACACGATAACATTCCAAGAACAACGAATAGGTAGATGATTTTTTTCATGAATATTTTCTTTTTGTTTCTATAAAAATAGAGATAATAGTTTAATTCAAATTTTTAAATAAAAAAACCAACTCAAAAGAGTTGGTTTTTATGAACTTATAAATGCTTAAAACCTTTTAAAGGTCAAATTTAATTCCTTGTGCTAAAGGCAATTCATCAGAATAATTAACTGTATTTGTTTGTCTTCTCATGTAAACTTTCCAAGCATCAGATCCAGATTCGCGTCCGCCTCCAGTTTCTTTTTCACCTCCAAAAGCGCCTCCAATTTCTGCACCAGAAGTTCCGATGTTTACATTGGCAATACCACAATCAGAACCAGCGTATGATAAGAATTTTTCTGCTTCTTTCATTTCATTTGTCATAATTGCAGAAGACAATCCTTGTGCAACACCATTTTGTTTTTCGATCGCATTTTCTACTTCTCCAGCATATTTCATTAAATATAAAATGGGTGCAAAAGTTTCGTGCTGTACAATTTCAAAATGATTTTCTGCTTCTATAATTGCAGGTTTAACGTAGCAGCCAGATTCATATCCTTTTCCTTCTAAAACACCACCATCAACTAAAACAGTTCCGCCTTCTGTTTTTGCTTTTTCAATCGCAGCTAAATAGGTATTAACGGCATCTTTATCAATTAATGGCCCAATATGATTTTTTTCATCTAACGGATTTCCAATAGTTAATTGACCATAGGCACCAACAATTGCGTCACGTACTTTGTCGTAGACAGATTCGTGTATAATTAATCTTCTTGTTGATGTGCAACGTTGTCCACAAGTTCCTACAGCACCAAAAACAGCACCAGGAACCACCACTTTTAAATCTGCTGTTGGTGTAATAATGATTGCATTGTTTCCTCCTAATTCTAATAAAGATTTACCAAAACGTTTAGCTACAGTTGCCCCAACAATTCTTCCCATTCTTGTAGATCCTGTTGCAGAAACTAAAGGAATACGAGTGTCAGTTGTCATCATTTCTCCAACTTTATAATCTCCATTAATAATAGAAGAAATACCTTCTGGTAAATTATTTTCTTTTAAAATTCCAGCAATAATGTTTTGACAAGCTACTGCACACAAAGGTGCTTTTTCTGAGCCTTTCCAGACACAAACATCACCACAAATCCAAGCTAAAGCTGTATTCCAAGCCCAAACTGCAACCGGAAAGTTAAATGCAGATATAATTCCAACAACACCAATTGGATGCCATTGTTCTCTCATTACGTGTCCTGGTCTTTCAGACGGAATTGTTTGTCCGTTTAATTGTCTAGACAATCCAACAGCAAAATCACAGATATCAATCATTTCTTGAACCTCTCCATAACCTTCTTGCAAAGATTTTCCCATTTCATAAGAAACTAACTTACCTAATGGCTCTTTTAAATCTCTTAATTTATTACCAAATTGACGAACAATTTCTCCACGTTGCGGAGCGGGCATATTTCTAAAAGATAAAAATGCTTCTGTTGCAGTTTTCATAACAACTTCATAATCTTCTTTTGTAGTAGTTGTAACTTTTCCAATTAAAGCACCGTCTGTTGGTGAGTACGAAGAGATTGTTTCTCCATTCCCAAAACTATTAGAACCTGTTGAAGTTCCATCATTTATGTCTTTTAAGCCTAATTGTTGCAAGGCTTCTTTTATGCCAAATTCACTCATTTTGTAATTGTTTTTAAGTTATTAAAACAGAAAACCAAAGCTACAAATAATTTAGTAGATAATAAATTAAACAATTTTTGAATTATTTGTTTTATATCAAACATTGATGTTGTGTTTTTTATAGAAAAAACATTCTTAATAAAACCTTACCTTTTAATCGTTATATCTACTATTTTTGTGCTGAATGCAACAGGATATTTTTAACATACAATCTAAAGAAGAGTTTAAACAGATTTCGCTAGAAATATTTAAACAACAGTTTAAAAACAATAAAGTGTATCGTTCTTTTTGTGATTTGTTATATGTGCACCCCTCTGATGTTAAAGAGTTAAAAGACATTCCGTTTTTACCAATTCAGTTTTTTAAATCAAAGAAAATACTTTCTTCTTTGGATGAGATTCAAGAAACTTTTACAAGTTCTGGTACTACAGGAAGTATTACAAGCAAGCATTTTGTAACTGATATTTCTATCTATCAAGAAAGTTATTTAAAAGGATTTTATCATTTTTATGGAAACATAAAAGAATACACAGTGTTGGCTTTATTGCCTAATTATTTAGAACGAAATGGTTCTTCATTGGTTTTTATGGTGGATGATTTAATTAAAAAATCAAATAAACCAGAAAGCGGATTTTACCTCAATAATTTAGATGAATTAGCGAAAAAACTAATTGATTTAGATCAAAAAGGTCAAAAAATTCTACTAATTGGCGTTTCGTTTGCGTTGTTAGATTTGATTGAAAAACAGCAATTCAATTTAAAAAACACGGTTATTATGGAAACTGGCGGAATGAAAGGTCGCCGCAAAGAATTGATTCGTTCAGAACTACATTCTTTATTACAAAACGGATTTGGAGTTTCAGAAATTCACTCAGAATACGGAATGACAGAATTACTAAGTCAAGGGTATTCTAACGGAAACGGCCTTTTTGATTGCCCGCCGTGGATGAAAATTTTAACGCGCGACACGGAAGATGCATTAACAATTCAACAACCAAATAAAACTGGTGGAATTAACGTTATTGATTTAGCAAATTACAATTCGTGCTCTTTTATTGCCACACAAGATTTAGGAAAAGTACACGAAAACGGAACTTTTGAAATTATTGGACGCTTTGATAATTCTGATATTAGAGGTTGTAATTTAATGGTGTTGTAACAAATTAGTTTTTATTATCTTTAAACAAAAAAGATGAATAAGACTTATATTATTTCAACAACAATTGCAGCAACGATACTTTTAGTGTTAAAAATTACCGATTTAAATAATAAGGAATTAGAGACCATAACAATTTTAGAATTGATTTTCTATGTTTTTATAATTGGATTGATGTCTTTTAGTTTTCTGAAGTTGAAGAGAGAAATGAAAAATTAAAATTTATACTTCGTAATTTTTTCAAGATTTCATCGACTACTTTTAAAACTATTTCGATGCAACAATTTATTACACTTTTATTTTTAGGAATATCTACCACATTTTTTTCTCAACAAATAGACTACAACACAAAAAAAGGTGTTGTTGCAGAAGGTTATGATGTTGTTGCGTATTTTAATAACAACGCAGTTAAAGGAAATAAAGAGATCAGTACAATGTTTGATGGTGTAAAATTTTTGTTTTCTACCAAAGACAACTTAGCAAAATTTAATAAAGCGCCAGAAAAATATATGCCACAATACGGAGGGTATTGTGCGTATGCAATTGGTATAAACTCAGAAAAAGTTTCAATCAACCCAAAAACCTTTGAAATTAGAGATGGTAAATTATACCTGTTTTACAATGCTTGGGGAACAAACACATTAAAAATGTGGACAGATGAAAACCCTAAAAAACTACAAGAACAAGCCGATGTAAATTGGAAAAAAATAAAAGTTAAATCATAAAAAAAAAAGAGTTGAAAAATTTCTACTTTTTTTTATGTCATTTCGAAATGAGCTTTTTTAAGCGATTGAGAAATCTATTTTAAGATTCCTCTTCGTTCCTCATTCGGAACGACAATCTTATTTAACATTTAGTAAGAAATAACTTTTTTTACCACGTTGAATTAATACATATTTATTTGCAATTAAATCGTTTGAAGTAATTAAAAAATCTTCTTTTACTTTTTCTTTATTTACAGAAACGGCATTTTCTTTTAATGCTCTTCTTGCATCAGAATTTGAATTTAAAAAGTTGGTTTTTGCTGCTAAAGCGCCAATCATATCTAATCCATTATCAATATCTTCTTTAGAAACTGTTGCTTGTGGTACTCCATCAAACACATCTAAAAAAGTTTGTTCATCTAAAATTTTTAAATCATCTGAAGAAGACTTTCCGAATAAAATATTAGAAGCTGCAATTGCTTTTTCATATTCTTCTTTTCCATGAGCAGCTACTGTAACTTCTTCTCCTAAACGCTTTTGTAAAACACGAACATGAGGCGCTTCTTTATGTTCTTCAATTAAAGAATCAATAGTTTCTTTATCTAAGAACGTAAAGATTTTTATATACTTTTCTGCATCTTCATCAGATGTGTTTAGCCAATATTGATAAAACTTGTAAGCAGATGTTCTTTTAGCATCTAGCCAAACATTTCCACCTTCAGATTTCCCGAATTTAGAACCATCAGATTTAGTGATTAATGGACACGTGATTGCATATCCTTTTCCTCCACTAATTCTTCTAATTAATTCAGTTCCTGTAGTAATGTTTCCCCATTGATCAGAGCCACCCATTTGCAACGTTGTTTCGTTCTCTCTGTATAAATGTAAGAAATCATAACCTTGTACCATTTGATACGTAAACTCGGTAAAAGACATACCCTCTTTAGATTCTGAACTAATTCTGTTTTTCACAGAATCTTTTGCCATCATATAGTTAACAGTAATGTGTTTACCAACATCACGAATAAATTCTAAAAAAGAAATTTCTTTCATCCAATCGTAATTATTTACTAAAATAGCAGCATTTTCTGCATCACTTTCAAAATCTAAAAAATGACCTAATTGTGCTTTTACACATTCTTGATTGTGACGTAAAGTTTTTTCATCTAACAAATTACGTTCTGAAGATTTTCCTGAAGGATCACCTATCATTCCAGTTGCTCCACCAACCAATGCTATTGGACGATGACCACATCTTTGATAATGTGCTAATAACATAATAGGAACTAAATTACCAATATGTAAAGAATCTGCAGTTGGGTCAAAACCAACATAAGCGCTTCTCATTTTTTCTAGTAAATGTTCTTCAGTTCCAGGCATGTCTTGATGCAACATTCCTCTCCATTTTAATTCTTCTATAAAATTTTTCATCGTCATAAATTAATCAGTTAGCAAAGATACATTTATCGTTGAAAAAATTCTATTTTCGTACTATGATTTTAGTTACTGGTGGTACAGGTTTAGTTGGTTCACATTTATTGTATCAATTAACGTTAGAAAACGAAAAGATTAAGGCAATTTACAGAACAGAAAAAAGTTTAGCAGCTGTTAAAAAAGTGTTTTCATATTTTTCTGATGATGCAGGCTTGTTGTTTTCTAAAATTAATTGGATAAAAGCAGATATTACAGAAATTACTTCTTTAGCAACTCTTTTTAAGAATGTTGAGGTTGTTTATCATGCAGCAGCCTTAGTTTCTTTTGATGATAAAGAATATCAAAAAATGCGTCAAGTAAACATTGAAGGAACTGCAAATATTGTAAATCTTTGTATTGATTTTTCTGTTAAAAAATTGTGCTTTGTAAGCTCTATCGCTGCAGTTGGCAACTCAATTAACAATCAAATTGTTACTGAAGAAAACCAATGGGTTGTAGAGAAATACAGTAATGGTTATGCGATTACTAAACACGGAGCAGAAATGGAGGTTTGGCGTGCGAGTCAAGAAGGTGTAGCTGTTGTAATTGTAAACCCAGGTGTTATTTTAGGTGCAGGTTTTTGGAGTGTAAACACAGGACAGTTTTTCTCTAAAGTGGCCAATAATTTTAAGCTTTATACAGAGGGAATTACCGGTTTTGTTGGCGTAAATGATGTAGCTAAAGCGATGGTTTCTTTGGTAAAAAGTGATGTAAAAAATGAACGCTTTATTTTAGTTTCAGAAAATAAATCATTTAAAGAAGTTTTCACTTTAATAGCAAACCAATTAAACGTAAAGCCCCCTTCAATCAGAGTGTCAAAATTACTTTCAAATATTTTAAGGAGAATAGATGGTTTTGTTACTTTCATTACAAGTAAAAAGCGTTTCATCACAGAAGATTCTGTAAGGTCTTTACACGGTAAAACATATTATTCTTCTGCAAAAATTAAAACAGCAATCCATTTTAATTTTGAACCTTTACCACAAGTAATCGAAGAAGTTTGTACCGTATATAAAAAAGAAAATTAGTTACTCTTGTTTGTCTTTTAAACTTTCTTCTAAAGCAGCTTTTTTAGCAACTAAAATTTCGTTTACTTCATTATAAATCAATTCGTATTCTTCTAACTTAGAGGTATAGTAAAAGTTGCTAGTTTCAAAACGAGTACTATCAATTTTGTATTTATTATAAACTAAGGGAATGTAATTTATTCTACGCTGGTTTTTAATATTCTTCTCGTTAAAAGCGCTTTTTGCAATAAATAAATCGGTTAATAACAGCACCATAGAATCCTTCGGAATTAAATCTTTAGGTTTTTCTAAAATGGTATTACTTGTACAAGAAACCATTAAAATTATTGATAAAAAAAGCAGCGTTTTTTTCATTTTATCGGTTAAAAAGTAAGCGTTCTCCTTTAATTTTTTCATTAAAAGTTCCGTTGTTGTACATTAAGTTTCCATTTACAAAAGTATGTGTAATTGTTGATGAAAATTCAGTTCCTTCAAACGGTGACCAACCACATTTATATAAAATAGTGTCTTTAGAAACAGTGTTAGAAAGATTGGCATTTACCAACACTAAATCGGCATAAAAACCTTCTTTTATAAAACCACGTTTTTCAATTTTAAAGATTTTTGCTGGATTATGACACATTTTTTCCACCGCTTTTTCAATAGAAATTACGCCGTCTTTTACTTTTTCTAAAATAGCCAACATGGCATGTTGTACTAACGGGCCACCACTAGGCGCTTTGGTATATACATTGCTTTTTTCTTCTATAGTATGTGGCGCATGATCTGTTGCAATAACATCAATTCTGTCATCTAATAATGCTTTCCATAAACCTTCACGATCGTTTGCTGTTTTTACAGCAGGATTCCATTTTATCAACGTTCCTTTTTCATCATAATCTTCATTAGAAAACCATAAATGATGTACACAAACTTCGGCTGTTATTTGTTTTTCTTCAACCGGAATATCATTTCTAAAAAGATTCGTTTCTTTTTCTGTTGATAAATGAAAAATATGCAATCTCGCACCTGTTTTTTTAGCCAGTTTAATTGCTCTAGAAGATGATAAATAACATGCTTCTTCACTTCTAATAATTGGATGAAATTTTAACGGAATATCATCTCCATAAATAGAAGTGTAATGTTCCATGTTTTTTCTGATGGTTGCTTCATCTTCACAATGTACAGAAATCAACATTTTTGTTGATGAGAATATTTTTTCTAAAACAGCTTCATTATCAACCAACATATTTCCTGTTGATGAACCTAAGAATAATTTGATTCCGGCTACATTTTTAGGGTTTGTTTTTAATAATTCTTCTAAATTATCGTTGGTTCCACCAAACATAAAAGAATAGTTCGCATACGAATCTTTAGCAGCGATTTTAAATTTATCTTCCAATAAATCTTGTGTTGTTGCTTGCGGATTTGTGTTTGGCATTTCTATAAAAGAAGTAATTCCGCCGGCAATTGCAGCTTTACTTTCTGTAGCAATATTTGCCTTGTGTGTTAAACCAGGTTCTCTAAAATGTACTTGATCATCTATAAAACCAGGCAATAAAAAACTGCCATTTGCATCAATAATTTCTGTATTTTCTGAAGCAGAAATGTTTTCAGAAATTTCTTTTATGATGTTATTTTCGATTAATAAATCGCCGTGAAAAACAGTGTTTTCGTTTACTATTTTTGCATTTTTTATTAAAGTTGTATTCATGTTATTTTGGGATGCCGTTAATGCGTAATTTTAAAACTCCAAAAAGCGCTTCGTAAACAATTGAGCCGCTCATTTTAGATTCTCCTAAAGTTCTGTCAGTAAAAATTACAGAAACTTCTTTGATGTTGAATTTATGTTTCCATGCTTTGAATTTCATTTCAATTTGAAAGGCATAACCCACAAATTTAATTTTATCTAGCTGTAAAGTTTCTAGCACGTTTCTTTTGTAACAAACAAAACCCGCAGTGGTATCATGTATCGGGATTCCTGTAATAAAACGGACGTATTTAGAGGCGAAATAAGAAAGTAAAACGCGTTTCATGGGCCAGTTTACAACATTTACACCTTTAGAGTATCTAGAGCCAATTGAAACATCAGCACCTTCTTTTTTACAAGCATTATAAAGTCTCACTAAATCTTTCGGATTGTGAGAGAAGTCTGCATCCATTTCGATGATGTAATCATATTTTTTTTCAATTGCCCATTTAAAACCATGAATGTATGCTGTTCCAATACCATTTTTCTCGGTTCTATTTTCGATAAAAAGTTGTGTTGGAAATTCGTGAATAAGATTGCTTACAATTTTAGAAGTTCCGTCAGGAGAATTATCATCAACTATTAAAATATGAAAGCTCTTTTTTTGGTTAAAAACAGCTCTAATTATTGCCTCAACATTTTCTTTTTCGTTATAAGTTGGAATGATTACTAAAGCGTCTGACATCTTTTTACTGAATAAAAAATAAGAGCAACAAATATACGCTAATTTATTACTAATTTTGTGTTATACTTTTTATAAAACCACAAATTAATGCAGTCTTTAGATCGGGTAGATTTTTCAAATAATTGGACAACACTTGTCTTTCTTTTGTGTTTACTTTTGTTGGTTGTTTTAAAAACAATAAATCCACAGAAGCTTTTTGAGTATTCAAGAGCATTTATTTTAAAAGGATTTATTGCAGACAAAGCACAAGAAAGAGCAGCGTTCTTTTCTGTATTCAATTTATCTTTTTATCTTTTCTCGATTTTAATTTATGCACTCTTACTCACTTATTTAACCCCTATTTTATCTTCAGACACCCACATTGATTTTAAGCTATACTTAAAAATCACATTCCTAGTATTTGTTTATTTTTCTGCATTTAAAATTGTTGATTTTTTATTGTGCAATCTCTTTGAAATAAGGCCGCACTTGTCAGTCCTTATGGCAGCAAAATCTGGCTACACCTATAACATATCATTATTATTATTTCCTCTTTTAGCATTTGCCGTTTATAGTTTTTTACATGTTTATGTTCTTTTAATTGCACTGATACTCTTTTTTACACTCAGTTTTGTGTTAATGATTGTAAACAACAAAAACTTGATAGTTAGTAAGTTGTTTTATTTTATTTTGTACCTTTGCGCACTTGAAATAACGCCGTTATTAATTATTTACAAAATAACTGCTTAATAAAAAAAAGGAGATTTATGAAAGTGAAAACAATACTGGTGTCGCAGCCTGCTCCAAAAACGGAAACGTCACCTTATTTTGACTTATCGGACAAGCAAAAAGTAAAAATTGATTTTAGATCCTTTATTCATGTAGAAGGTGTAGCGGTTAAGGAAGTTAGAGCTCAAAAAATTGACTTCAGTCAGCATACTGCTATTATTTTAACAAGCAGAAATGCCGTAGATAACTTCTTTAGAGTTGCAGAAGAAATGCGTTTTAAAGTGCCAGATTCGATGAAGTACTTTTGTCAATCTGAGGCTGTTGCTTATTATTTACAAAAATATGTTGTATACAGAAAGCGTAAAATTTATGTGGGTAACAGAACATTTCCAGAATTATGTAAATTGATAAAAAAACACAAAGACGAAAAGTTTTTATTGCCAGCATCAGATAAGTTAAAAGATTTAATTCCAGAAGAGTTAAATGCTTTAGGGGTAGATTGGAAACCTGCAACGCTTTACAAAACTGTTGTAAGTGATTTATCTGATTTAGAAAATGTATTTTATGATATTTTGGTCTTTTTTAGTCCATCAGGAATCGATTCTTTATTTAAAAATTTTCCAGACTTTAAGCAGAATGACACGAGAATTGCTGTTTTTGGAAACTCAACTGTTACAGCTGCCACAGAAGCAGGATTAAAATGTAATATTGTTGCTCCAGCGCCAGAAACACCGTCTATGACGATGGCTTTAGAAAAGTATATTAAAGAAGCAAATAAAAAATAAATCAACATAAATATTGATAAGCATAAACCGAGCAATTTCGCTCGGTTTTTTTATGGTACACAGGATATTTAGTCTTAAAGATTAATTTTAATTAATCTTTAAGACTAAATATCCTTTTATATGTAGGAAAAGCAATATATTTGTTTAAGTTATTTATGAATTTGTTAAACAAAATATTAAAAGTATGAAAACATTTAAATTAGCAACGTTATTTATTTTAGTATTTACACTTATTAATTGTGGAGGTAAAGAAGAGAAAAAAGAAGCTCCTAGTTATAAAAAAGAGAAAGCAGCTCCAAAGAAAACAGCACCTAAGGCAGATTTTGACTCAGAGATTAAAGCTTCAAACGATATTCTTTTAACTTCTAATGATGCTATGAAATTTAGCCAAGAAATATTAAAAGTTGAAGGAGGTAAAAAGGTTAAAATTGTTTTTAGACATACCGGTAAAATGAGCAAAGAAGTAATGGGGCATAACTTTGTTTTACTTAAAAAAGGAGTAAGCATGGTTTCATTTGGAAACGAGGCATCGAAAGCTTCTTCAAATGAGTACATTCCTGAGAATACAAATGATGTTATAGTACATACAAAATTAATTGGAGGAGGTGAAGAAACCACCATTGAGTTTGATGCGCCAGCAAAAGGAACTTATAGATTTATATGTAGTTTTCCTGGACATTTTGCAGTGATGAAAGGTAAATTTATTGTGATATAAATTCTTATATCATAAAGATTTATACGTAAAGATAATGAGCGAGAAGTTTAATGATTTCTCGCTTTTTTTTGTAAAAAAAGTTCGCAATAGCTCATTCTTTTTTAAGTGATCATGCTTATGCAAATAACGTAGCAAAAGCTTCTTCTACTTTTCCGACAAGTATTAGCTCAATTTTACGATTTTTTGTGCTGATTTTGTTGTACTTTGAAGCAACAAACTTTGTGTAACCTAATTTTTCAGCTTCGCTAATTCGTTGATCAATTTTAGAAACGGGTCTTATCTCTCCTGCCAATCCAACTTCTGCAGCAAAACAAACGTGTGGTGCAATGGCAATATCTTGATTCGATGATAAAATAGATGCAACAACCGCTAAATCTATTGCAGGATCGTCAACATTTATGCCTCCGGTAATATTTAGAAA
The DNA here is from genome assembly GCA_029238315.1 of Polaribacter sp. GTDB lineage: Bacteria > Bacteroidota > Bacteroidia > Flavobacteriales > Flavobacteriaceae > Polaribacter. The sequence continues at coordinate 16,339 of JAQWGI010000015.1, forward strand.
AACATCTTTTGCGCCTAATTTAAATCCTGCTCTTTTTTCTAAAACAGCCAAAATCATGTGCAATCTTTTTAAATTGTAACCTGTAGTAGATCGTTGAGGTGTTCCATAAACAGCAGTAGAAACTAAGGCTTGAATTTCAATCATTAAAGGACGAATTCCTTCTAAAGTAGATGCAATAGCCGTTCCGCTTAAATCGTCATCTTTTTTAGATATTAAGATTTCTGATGGATTCGATATTTCACGCAATCCATCAGAAAGCATTTCGTAAATTCCGAGTTCTGCAGTAGAGCCAAATCTGTTTTTTTGTGCTCTTAATATTCTGTAGGTATGATTTCTATCGCCTTCAAATTGTAACACAACATCAACCATGTGTTCTAAAATTTTTGGTCCAGCAATTTGTCCTTCTTTATTGATATGACCAATTAATAAAACGGGTGTTGCGGTTTCTTTTGCAAACTTGATCAATTCTGCCGTAGTTTCTCTAATTTGAGAAATGCTTCCAGGAGTTGCATCAATAGATTCTGTGTGCAAAGTTTGAATAGAATCTATGATTAAAAACTCTGGCTGAACTTCTTCAATATTTTTGAAAATTTGTTGGGTGTTGGTTTCTGTTAAAACCAAACAATTAGAGTCTTTAGAGTCGATTCTTTCTGCTCTCATTTTTATTTGAGATTGACTTTCTTCTCCAGAAACATACAATACTTTTTGTGAGATTGACAAAGCAACTTGCAACAACAACGTTGATTTTCCAATTCCGGGTTCTCCACCTAAAAGTGTTACTGAGCCTTTTACCAAACCACCACCAAGAACCGTATCTAATTCGTTGTTATTGGTTTTAATTCTTTCTTCTGGGTTCAGTTGAATTTCATCAATTCGTAAAGGTTTTGGCTTTTGTTTTAAAGATGGTGTTGGTTTCCAACTTCTTTTTTCTTCTTTCTGAATTACTTCTTCTACAATGGTATTCCATTCGTTACAAGTATTGCATTGTCCTGTCCATTTTGCAGATTGCGCACCACAATTTTGACAAAAAAAAGTTGTTTTTACTTTAGCCATTTAGTTTAGTTACAAATTTTGAAAGAACCAAAGTTACAAAGTAATCTTGAGAATTAACTTTAAAAAATCTGTTTACAAGTAAGTTTTGTAAAAGTTGTTCTAACAGTTGCGTTAGCGATTGAATGGTTTGTTTGAGCTCTCCCGATTTTTTCGGGAAGCGAGTAATAAAAGCGCGACCTTGGTAACGCCCAAAAACTATTTATTCTTATTGTAGATTGGAAGCACTAAGAAAGACAATCCTCCAAAAACAATAATCATTGCGGTTTGCCCGGTCCACATGATCCAACCAAAAGCACTTGCAGGCTCCTCATCAATTCCGAATAACGCAAAGGCACCAGCCACAGCAATTGGATACAATCCAATACCTCCGTTTGTTGCGGCAATTGAAAAGCCACCAGCAATAAAACCAATTAAAACACCTCCAAGAGGAACGTTTAATCCTTCAATTGCAGGAATTGTTGCCCAAAACATAGCAACGTACATTGCCCAAATAAAAACAGTGTGGAAAATAAACGCCCATTTGTTTTTCATTTTAAAAATGCTTGTAGCGCCTTCAATCAAACCAGAAACAAAGGTTTTTATTTTTAATAGAAATCCTTTTTTTGCTTTTTTAACGAAAGACGTAAAAACAAAAAATCCAATTATTAATACAATAAAAATTAAGATGATTTTTGTTGGATCGAAGTTTTTGGTTAGCAAATCATAAATAAAATCGAACTGCACAAAAAGTGTAATTGCCACGATGATTAGCATCATTATTAAATCGGCAATTCTTTCTGCAACAATAGTTCCAAATCCTTTTTCGAAAGGAACATTTTCGTAGTTAGCTAAAACCGCAGCTCTAGAAACTTCTCCTGCTCTTGGAATTGCTAAGTTTACTAGATAAGCTATTAAAACCGCTAAAACGCTGTTGGTGAATTTTGGTTTGTAGCCAATGGGTTCTAACATAAATTTCCAACGATATGCTCTTGATAAATGACTTAAGATTCCAAATAACAACCCAAGAAAAACCCAAGAATAGTTAGCGTTTTTAAAATACCCAATAAGTACATCCATTGAAATATCTGATAAAGAATACCAAACCAAGAAAGCGCCTAAGGCAAGTGGTAAAATAATTTTTGATATTTTTTTTATTGTTTCGTTCAAGCTTAATCAAGTGTGTTTGTTGCTTCATTTGGGAAAACCAACGAAGGTTTAAAGGCCTTTGCTTCTTCCAAATCCATAAACGCGTATGCAATTAAAATCAACACATCGTTTACGGCAACTCTTCTGGCAGCAGCTCCGTTAAGTGTAATTTCTCCACTTCCTCTTTTACCAGGTATTGCATAAGTTTCTAGTCGCTCTCCGTTATTATTGTTAACAATTTGTACTTTTTCTCCTTCAATAATATTGGCGGCATCCATTAAATCTAAATCAATGGTGATGCTTCCGATATAATTTAAATCTGCCCCTGTTACTTTAACACGGTGGATTTTAGATTTTACTACTTGTACTAACATGCGGCAAAAATAAAACTTTTAAATGTAAAATTAGATAAAAAGTAAAAGAAGCTATATGTTAGATTGCCAGGTTGTCTATTAACCTTATGCTACCTGCATTTACAGCAATAAAAGCCCTGTTTTTTCTGTTAAAATTGATTGTAGAAATCTCTTCTAAACTGGTTTCTTCTGCAATAGTAAAGTATTCTAAATCTAAAGCTGTTTTAGCAAATTCTTTTTCTACAAAAGCGTAAAGTTCTTTTATGGATGTTGTTTTAGCTAAACGTACAGTTTCTTTTAACGTTTGATAAATAAAAGGCACTTCTGCTCTTTGTTTTGAGGTTAATCGCACATTTCTAGAACTCATTGCTAAGCCATCTTTTTCTCTAAAAATAGGGCAACCGATTACATTTACAGGAAGGTTTTTAATTTCTGCTAGTTTTTTAACAACTTGTAGTTGTTGAAAATCTTTTTCACCAAAATAAGCGTTGTTAGGTTTTATAATATCAAAAAAAGCATGAACAATTGTTGCAACACCGTCAAAATGTCCAGGCCTAAAGGCACCTTCCATTTGATTTTCGATGCCACCAAAAACATATGATTTAGCAACTACATTTTGTTTGTAAATTTCGTCTACCGATGGAATAAATACAGCATCGCACCCAGTATTTTTAAGCAATTCTAAATCTGCTTCAAGCGTTTTAGGATATTTTTTTAAGTCTTCTTCTTTATTAAATTGAGTTGGATTTATAAAGATACTTACTACAGTAAAATGATTATTTGCAATTGATTTTTCTACTAAAGATTGATGTCCTTTGTGTAAAACCCCCATTGTTGGCACAAAACCAATTTGCTTGTTTTTTTCTTTAAGTAAAGATAAACAAAGAATTAAAGCACTCTTTTTCTCAAAAATTTGCATAAACACTAGTTGTTAAATGTGTGCAAACTTAGCATTTTAACATGAAATTAGCATAAAAAAGTGTATTTTTGCACTTCTCACAAACGGATTGATTTTAATGAAAGATAAGAGAATATTATACGTATCGTCTGAGGTTGTACCTTATTTACCAGAAACAGAAATGGCGTCAACAGCTTTTAATGCTGCAAAAAACGCCCATTCTAATGGAGTTCAAACAAGAATTTTTATGCCAAGATTTGGTGTAATTAATGAAAGAAGACACCAATTACACGAGGTAATTAGATTGTCTGGAATGAATTTAATAATAAACGACATGGACATGCCGTTGATTATTAAAGTTGCATCAATCCCAAAAGAGAGAATGCAGGTTTACTTTATAGATAATGAAGAGTACTTTAAGCGTAAAGCTATTTTTACAGACGAAGACGATCAACTTTTTGAAGACAATGATGAAAGAGCAATTTTCTTTGCAAAAGGGGTTATTGAAACAGTAAAAAAATTAAATTGGGCGCCAGATATTATTCATATCCATGGTTGGATGGCCTCGTTGTTACCTTTGTATTTAAAAGAATATTATAAAGAAGAGCCTTTATTTACAGAAAGTAAAATAGTTACCTCAATTTATAACAATGATTTTGAAGGCACATTAAACTCAACTTTAGCCGATAAGGTAAAGTTTGATAAAATTGCTGACAATAAAATTGCTACAATTAAAACGCCTAATCACACAAATATTCTTAAAAGTGCTATCGAAAACTCTGATGCTGTAATTAAGGCAAGCGAGAGCATTTCTGATGAATTAAATAGCTTTATTGAAACCAACAATAAACCTGTTTTAGAATATCAAACAGAAGAAAACCTAACCGAAGCTTATTTAAATTTTTATGCTAACGAAGTTTTAGCAGAATAACCAGTTATTTTATATGAAAATGATTAAAAAGAGTGCATATATTGGCGTGTTTATATTGTTTATAACACTCGTAGTTTCTTGTGAAAAAGATTTTCAAGACATTGCAACCTCGGTAGTAAGTAACTCAAAGTTTGAGACAAAAGACACGATTATAGATATTGAAATTACCAATCAGCAAATAACAAGTGTTAGAGCAGATGGTTTAACAATTGGAGGAACACTTGGTCAATATCTTTTAGGAGTTTACAACAATCCTAATTACGAAAAAATAGAAGCTTCAATGGTTTCTCAGCTTGCTTTAGATATAAACAACATAAAAGATGCTGCAGAAAGAATTTATGGAGCAGATACAACTGTTGTTACAACTATTGATACGGTTTTCTTAAAGTTGCCTTATCAAGCAACATTAAACACAGGAACCACTTCAGAATATACATTAGACTCTGTAATTGGAGATAGAACGAAACCGTTTACACTTAACTTGTATAGAACAGATACATATATGAGTAGATTAGATCCTGTGAACCCAGCAAAAGCAAGTAATTTTTCTTCTGATAAAACATACCAGATTCTTCCAGGAGAGCTAAATGCTCAAGTAAATTATCCTTTTATACCTGAAGCGACTGATACGATTATGGAGGTTAAAAGAAGATTGAGTAATGGCACCATTTATCAAACAGACACAATTAGACTATCTAACAACAACCCGTTTGGTAGAGTAACGTTGGATGAAACAAAAATGAAAGCGCTTTTTGTGGATCAATTTGATACTCCCGATTTTGAGTCTCAAGCAGCTTTGGAGCAATACTTTAAAGGACTTTACATACAAGCTACAGGGAGCGAAGGTTCGTTGATTGCTTTTAAACTAAACACTTCTGACAACAATATAAGACCCTCTATTGAGTTTAGGTACACAAAAACGGTTTTAAAAGGAGGAACTACGGTTTTAGATACCATTCAAAAAACAAATACATTTTTACTTTCTAATTTTAGTACAAGTGTTTATAAAATGGAAGAAAAAGTTTTTCCAGATAACGGGAATATTGTTTTACAAGGAACTGCAGGTAATATGGCACAAGTAAAAATACTTCCTGCTAACGATTTAATTACATTAAGAAATAAAAATTGGTTGATTAATGATGCATCCATGACTTTTTATGTAAATCAAAATATTGTTGGAGCAGACACAATTGCCACTCCATATAAATTGTTCTTATACAAAGACGGTTCACCTAAATCTCAAATTAAAGATGTAATTTCTGAAGGACCAGAAGCTTTTGGAGGAAACCTAGTAATTAACGATGATAAGCCTGATTATTATACCTTTAAAATTACAGATTATATTTCTGACTTACTAAGTGGAGAATCAAATTACAACCCAACATTGGGTCTTAAAGTATCAAATTCGTCAGACATCCCTGTGTCTGTTGCTGATACTTTGGTAACCAATTATAACTGGAACCCTAAAGCAGTTACAATATTAAATCACTCGAATTCAAATGGAGTAAGAAAAGCTCGATTAAAAATATCATATTCAATAAAAAAATAAAGCATTGCTATGTGTGGAATTGCAGGTTATATAGGTTATAGAGAAGCCTATCCAATTGTTGTAAACGGTTTAAAACGTTTAGAATATAGAGGTTATGATAGTGCCGGAATCATGATGTATGATGGTAAAAAAATGCACTTATCTAAAACAAAAGGAAAAGTTTCTGATTTAGAATTAATCACAGAAAAAGAAACTGAAAGAAAACATGGAACCATAGGTATTGGCCATACACGTTGGGCAACTCATGGAGTTCCTAATGACACGAATTCTCATCCTCATTTTTCACAATCAGGTGATTTAGTATTGGTTCATAACGGAATTATAGAAAACTACGATACCATTAAAAAAGAACTAATTTCTAGAGGTTATACTTTTAAAAGTGATACTGATACAGAGGTTTTAATCAATTTAATAGAAGAAGTTAAAAAGAAAGAAAATTGTAAACTTGGTAAAGCCGTTCAATTGGCATTAACACAAGTTGTTGGTGCATATGCCATTGCAGTTTTTGATATAACAAAGCCTAATGAAATTGTAGTTGCGCGCTTAGGAAGCCCAATTGCTATTGGAGTAGGAAAAGATAATAAAGAGTTTTTTATTGCATCAGATACTTCTCCTTTTATAGAGTTTACAAAAAAAGCGATTTACCTAGAAGACGGAGAGCTTGCTATTATAAAAAAAGATAAAGAGATTAAAGTACGTCAAATTAAAGACGATAAGTTAATCAATGCAGATATTCAGAAACTTCAATTAAGTCTGGAGCAAATAGAAAAAGGTGGTTACGAGCATTTTATGTTAAAAGAAATACACGAACAACCAAGAGCAATTGTTGATACTTACAGAGGTAGAATGCTTCCTGATGAAGGAGTTATTAAAATGGCAGGTATTGATGATAATATGTCTAAATTTTTAAATGCAGACAGAATTATTATTGTGGCTTGTGGTACTTCTTGGCATGCAGGTTTAGTTGGAGAGTATCTTTTTGAAGATATGGCTAGAATCCCTGTTGAGGTAGAATACGCATCAGAATTTAGATATAGAAATCCAATAATAACATCAAAAGATGTTGTAATAGCAATTTCTCAATCTGGAGAAACAGCAGATACCTTAGCGGCAATAAAATTGGCTAAATCTAAAGGTGCTTTTGTTTTTGGAGTTTGTAATGTTGTTGGTTCTTCTATTGCTAGAGAAACACATGCAGGTGCCTACACGCATGCAGGCCCAGAAATAGGAGTTGCATCAACGAAAGCATTTACAACTCAAATTACTGTGCTTTCTTTAATAGCATTAAAATTGGCAAAAGAAAAAGGATCACTATCTACTTCTGCCTTTCAAGCATATTTACAGACCATGCAATTAATTCCTGGTCAAATAGAAAAACTATTAGAAATTGACGAGCACGTAAAAAGTATTGCTGCTGTTTATAAAAATGCAAAAAATTGCTTGTATTTAGGAAGAGGTTATAATTTTCCTGTAGCTTTAGAGGGTGCATTAAAATTAAAAGAGATTTCTTATATCCATGCAGAAGGTTACCCTGCAGCAGAAATGAAACACGGACCAATTGCTTTAATTGATGAGAATATGCCCATTTTTGTAATTGCAACAAACAAAGGTCATTACGAAAAAGTGGTGAGTAATATTCAAGAAATTAAATCTAGAAGTGGTAAAATTATTGCCGTTGTTACAGAGGGTGATACAACTGTAAAAGAGATTGCAGACCATGTAATTGAAATTCCAGAAACAGAAGAAGCATTTACACCATTGTTAACCACTATTCCGTTTCAGTTATTATCATATCATATAGCTGTAATGTTAGATAAAAATGTAGATCAACCAAGAAATTTAGCAAAATCTGTTACCGTGGAGTAGTTGTTTTTGACAATTACTCTTACTCCTATGAGGTATTCGTAACTTTCTTAATATCAATAAGAAACACCCGTGTTTGGAGTTATTCATATTCAGAAGATCAAGAGTGTTTATTTAATAGAATAAGGTGTTTTTAAGTAAATCAACATTCATTCTTTAAAGGTTATCTTATGCTTAATTAAAGGCTTTAGGTGTTCTAAATTTGTATTAGGATCATAAAATTCTTATATATACCAGAATCGTTTGGAGTTTTATAGGCATGCTCAAAAGAGTTTTTTTATCTACCAATTCCTTTTTCAACAAATTGACCAATTCTTTACTATGAAGTATTTTAATTTTCTTTTCTAATTTCAAATCTTCCACCGACATTTTCCCAATGCAGGTTGTCAAGAAATTCAATATAGTTAGAGCCGTCCCATGCCCATGAGTTCACATCCCCAGGCACCAAGTCATAATCCCCGTCACTATCAATGTCTATTGAGTAAAATCTATAAAAATGGGAAAAATTTTCTCCATTATCATAACATGTATTACAATCACGTTCAGTTACATCCGTAAACGTTAAATCTCCATTATTTTGAAAAATATTTACAATAAAACCACGGTAATTATCAGTAGATGTTGTTATTAAATCTATGTCTCCATCATTATCATAATCGGTAAATGAAGATCCAAGGAAAATTTGATTAACATTTAAATAATTAGAATCTGATACTATTGTCATATTTTTTGTGTTAAACTTACCAGAATCACTTCCCCAAAGAATAACAATCTCTCCATAATAGTCACTTAAATCTTCATTCCCCGTTGGTTCAAAGTTTCCAAAATTATATCCAGTTACAATATCAAGATATCCGTCTTTGTTAAAATCAAATAAATTATAGACAGTAACTCCCCAGCCCCAATTGAATCGAGATTCTAACTCTGATTGATTTTCTAAAAGATTTTCCTCTGTAAAATTGCCAGAACCATCATTTATTAAAATTTTAGGAAAATTTTGATTTGGACTTTGATTAGTCGCCCCTATTTTCCATTTTATTAAATCAATATCTCCATCATTGTCAACGTCCCCAGTACTTCCGTTATGAAAATCGTAGCCAGTAAAGTTTAATTGCCTTTCCATGAGGTTAAGATTTGAATCAATATCTAATATCGTTACATCTTTTGATTGAAACATTGAGCCTTCATGTCTATTAAAATTATAAACTATAATTTCAAAGTCACCGTCACCATTAATATCATTTAATTCCCAATCACCTGCAACCCATCTAAGATTAGTTTCATAGTATTTTATATCCCCTCCATTAAAGAAATCACTCTGTACAGCAAATATGCCTGTCTGATATCCAAAGGATGGAATACCACATTGAGCAGAATGATATTGAAAACCTACAGAATCTAGATACCCATCATTATTAAAGTCATAAGTGATTTGATCACTGGTAGAAAATGGATAAGAAGAACATTGGTCTTTTTCATAACTTAAACTTCTTGCAATGCTATCGGTTGTGTATTTATAAAAGTTATTTTGATTATTGAAATAACCTGTTGTTTCATTAATTGAGGAGTATCGTTCTGATTTAGAAACAAAACGAGAATTAGTAGAGCTATTATCAGTGTCTGTAGGTGCTAAACTTTCTTTATCACACGAAGCAAATAAAATAACAATAAATATAATTTTAATAAATTTCATCGAAATGATTTTTTTAAAGATGATTGGGTTTGATTTTATGAACACCTTACATACGTTAGAGTATAGATTAATAGATTTAGTAATTACTTTTTTCATGTTTTAGCATTTTTTAAATTATAGAAATATGTTAAATAATACTAATCCTTATTTACATATTATAACCACATAAATGAATATTGGGTTTTGATAGTTCTGTTAAATCACCTTAAAATAATTGGTTCAACTTTTCTTTTTCTTTAAAGTAATATTCCCTTATTGATTTTAAAAGTACTTGTTTGAAGTATTTTTTTTACCAAAAGATAGTTGTAATATATTGTTATGTTTTTTTAAGTTAATTTTTATTTAAATTCATATAAGAAGTTGATGTAATTTAATAAAATTATAAAAAGTTAGGAGTAACCAATCCGTGAGATGTGAAATTAACACGACCTAAGTAGTTGTATCAAGAATCTAAAACTTAAAATTGATTTTCGAAAAAGCCAACAAAATTTATCATCCCAATGGAATAAACAAAAAGGATGGGGTAGCTATACAGTATATAAAGAAATAAAAAAGCCCGAGGTAAATTTACTTCGGGCTTTTTTATATTTTATCATGAATTTTAGTGTGGTTTCCATCGTTCCAATCTGTAAGAATATCAGTTGCAACACTTGCGCCACTTCCTGCTGCGATTGCAAATTGGCTCCTCCAGCCAGCAATTGTGCCACAGGCATATAATCCTTCTTTTATCAGATGATTAAAATTACGAAGCTGAACTCTGTCTTTAGCTGGATTTGCTCTCATATGTGGTTCTAAGTACTGCATTAATCCTTCAATTAAAAAAGGTTTCGAATAGTTGAGGGCAATTACAACCTTACTAGAAAGGTAAATATTTTTGTTTGTGATAATTTTATATAAACTATTTTCATTATCAAGAACAGCGGTTACTTTCTCTGTTTCTATTTGATGAACATGTGGGTATAATTCTGATAAATGTTTTTTTCCACTTTCTAGAATGTCTTTGCCCAAGGTGCTAGGTTCGAGGCCCAATACGTTCTTAAACAATGCATTTTGCAGGTGCGATGCTCTTTGGTTAATTATGATTCCTATGTTTTTATCGGTAACAAACGGTTTGCTTTTTGCAGAACCTAAAACTAATGCACATTGCATTCCTGCAACACCACCTCCAATAATTAAAACATCAAAAACCATTTAAATAAACAAAGCTTTTATATTTTGTGCAAACAATTTTACGGCTATTGCTAGTAAAATTACTCCAAACACTTTACGTATTATATTAATTCCGTTCTGACCTATAAACCGTTCAATTTTAGAAGAAGTTTTTAAAACCGCATAAATTACAATTACATTTAAAAGTACCGCTACAATAATATTTTCTATACTAAATTCTGCCCTTAAAGAAAGCAGTGTTGTTAAGCTACCAGGGCCAGCAATTAAAGGGAAAGCCAGCGGAAAAACAGAAGTGGTAATAGATGAAGAGCTATCATCATCTTTATATAAGGTAATTCCTAGAATCATTTCTAAAGCAATAAAAAACAAGATAAATGCACCTGCAACTGCAAAAGAGTTTACATCAATGCCAATTAAATTTAGCAAGCTTTTTCCAACAAATAGAAATATAATCATTAAAACTCCTGCAATAATTGAGGCTTTTTCTGACTGTATATGACCTGATTTTTTACGTAAATCTATAATGATAGGGATGTTTCCAACAATATCTATTACCGCAAACAATACCATAAATGCCGTGAAAATTTCTTTGATATTAAAATTCATAGAGATAATTTTTATTTTGGCAAAATTAGGCAAGTTCGTTTAATTTAAGACTAAAAACTCTAAAATAAATGTATTTTTGTAGCATGTTTCAACTAGGAAAAACTATTGTATCAGAAGATATTATCGATAAAGATTTTGTATGCAACTTATCTGCATGCAAAGGTGCATGCTGTGTAGATGGTGACGCAGGCGCTCCTTTAGAAAAAGAAGAGACCAAGATTTTAGAAGAAATTTATCCAAAAATAAAACCTTTTTTAAGGCAAGAAGGAATTGATGTGATAGAGAAAGAAGGTACTTGGATAACGAGTGATTTTGGTGAGTTAGAAACCCCTTTAATTAACGGAGCAGATTGTGCTTATGTTATTTTTGACAAAAATAACACTGCATTGTGTGCAATTGAAGAAGCTTATAATCAGGGTGTTGTAAATTGGAAGAAACCTGTTTCATGTCATTTATATCCGGTAAGAGTAAGAGATTACAGCGAATTTTCTGCTGTAAATTATCATAAATGGGAAATCTGTGATGATGCTTGTGTGCTTGGTAAAGAATTACAAGTGCCTGTTTATAAATTTGTAAAGCAAGCTTTGGTTAGAAAGTTTGGAGAAGATTGGTATGAGGCCTTAGAAAAAATTGCTGAGAAGCACACAAAAAAATAATTCATTTCAACAACTTTAGTTCTCTTTTTTAAAAAATGAACCCTAATTATAGGGTTCGTTTTTTAGAATTTTACCAACCTCAATTTTGTTCTTTGTAGCAATCAATTTCAACAAAAACGGCCCTTTTTTTAGTAAAATAACGCAAAAAATAAAGTGCTTGTTTTTTTATAGAGAAAATAAAAAACACACTCCCAAAAAGAAACTTAAGAAGAGTATATTACTAATGATTCTTTTTTTTTACAAAGTCAGTGAAAATAGGGGTTTTAAAAAAAACAAAAAAATAAAATACTGTCTTACAGTGGTTTAAAAACCTTTTTTTAACATAAAAAAATACAGACATTTTCCTTTTTTGTTAAAAACTTCAACTTTTTGTGAATAAGTATACCTTCGTTTTTTAAGCAAATTTTCCAATCTTTGTTAACGTCTTTTTCGACAAATAAACTCATTTTTTCAAAACAATTAATATTTATACAACAATGTCAGCAATAGAACCAATTTTACAGCCAAATGACAACCGATTTGTAATTTTTCCAATTCAACATGATGATTTATGGGATTGGTATAAAAAACAACAAGCTTGTATTTGGACCGCAGAAGAAATCGATTTACATGCAGATATTATAGATTGGAATGATAAGTTAACGAACGATGAGCGCTACTTTATCAAACATATATTAGCTTTTTTTGCAGCTTCAGATGGAATTGTAAACGAAAATTTGGCTGAAAACTTTGTAAATGAAGTACAGTATTCAGAAGCAAAGTTCTTTTATGGTTTTCAAATTATGATGGAAAACATTCACTCAGAAACCTATTCTTTGTTAATTGATACGTATGTGAAAGACGAGATTGAAAAAGACAAGCTTTTTAAAGCAATTGAAAACTTTCCAGCTATTAAGATGAAAGCAGATTGGGCTTTAAAATGGATAGAATCTGATTCTTTTGCAGAACGCTTGATTGCTTTTGCAGCGGTAGAAGGAATTTTCTTTTCAGGAGCTTTTTGTTCTATTTTCTGGTTAAAGAAAAGAGGGTTGTTGCCTGGATTAACATTTTCTAATGAGCTTATCTCAAGAGATGAAGGGATGCATTGTGATTTTGCAGTTCACTTACACAACAACCACATCATTAATAAAGTGCCAAAAGAACGAATTAAAGAAATCATCACAGATGCTTTAGATATTGAGCGTGAGTTCATTACAGAATCTTTGCCTGTTAGTTTAATTGGAATGAATGCCAAGTTAATGACAGAGTACTTAGAGTTTGTTGCAGATAGATTATTGGGCGAATTCAATTGCGAAAAAGTATACAACACTTCAAATCCATTCGATTTTATGGAAATGATTTCTTTAGAAGGGAAAACAAATTTCTTTGAAAAAAGAGTCTCAGAATACCAGAAAGCAGGTGTTAAATCAGGAGGAACAGGAAACATTAGCTTTGATTCAGATTTCTAAAACAGAATAATAAAAAAATAAATGTCAAAAAGTGGATGTTTTGACAGCTTAATAACCCCCAAATAAATTTCAATAAAACTATGGATGTACTAAAAAGAGACGGCAAGAAAGAGCCAGTAATGTTTGACAAAATTACTGCTAGAGTAAAAAAAATGTGCTATGGATTAAACAAAATTGTTGATCCCGTTAAAGTTGCCATGCGTGTTATTGAAGGGTTATATGATGGAGTTACCACTTCAGAATTAGACAACTTAGCTGCAGAAACTGCAGCTACAATGACAACAGCCCATCCAGATTATGCAAAATTAGCTGCAAGAATCGCTGTTTCTAACTTACATAAAAACACAAAGAAATCGTTCTCAGAAACGATGGACGATTTGTATTATTATGTAAATCCACGCACAGATAAAAAAGCACCATTGTTGGCAGATGATGTATATAAAATTATCAAAGACAACGCAGAAAAATTAGATTCTACTATTATTTATAATAGAGATTTTAATTATGATTATTTTGGTTTTAAAACATTAGAACGTTCATATTTATTAAAATTAAACGGTCAAATTGCAGAGCGTCCACAACACATGTTAATGCGTGTTTCTATTGGTATTCATAAAAATGATATTGATGAAGCAATTGCTACATATGAGTTAATGAGTAAAAAATATTTTACACACGCAACACCAACATTATTTAACGCCGGTACTCCAAAGCCACAAATGTCTTCTTGTTTTTTATTACAAATGCAAGATGACAGTATTGAAGGGATTTACGATACATTACAACAAACTGCAAAGATTTCGCAATCTGCAGGAGGAATTGGTTTATCAATTCACAATGTAAGAGCAACTGGTTCTTACATCAGGGGAACAAACGGAACATCAAACGGAATTGTACCCATGTTAAAAGTATTTAATGATACCGCTCGTTACGTAGATCAAGGAGGAGGAAAACGAAAAGGATCTTTTGCGATGTATTTAGAACCTTGGCATGCTGATATTTTTGATTTCTTGGATCTAAAAAAGAATCATGGAAAAGAAGAAATGCGTGCAAGAGATTTATTTTACGCAATGTGGATTCCAGATTTATTCATGAAAAGAGTTCAAGAAGATGGAGAATGGACGTTGATGTGTCCAAATGAATGTCCGCATTTATTTGATTCTTACGGAGATGAATTCGAAAGATTATATGAAGGATACGAAGCGGCAGCAAAAGGAAGAAAAACAATTAAAGCGCGTGAGCTTTGGGAGAAAATCTTAGAATCTCAAATTGAGACAGGAACTCCTTATATGTTATATAAAGACGCAGTAAACCGTAAAACAAATCATAAGAATTTAGGAACTATTCGTTCTTCTAACTTATGTACAGAAATTATGGAATATACGGCAAATGATGAAGTTGCGGTTTGTAACTTAGCATCAATTGCATTGCCAATGTTTGTTACAGAAAAAGAAAATGGAGAGAAATTCTTCAATCACAAAAAATTATTTGACGTAACTAAAAAGGTAACTCGTAATTTAGATACCGTGATTGATATGAATTATTATCCTGTAAAAGAAGCAGAAAATTCTAACTTCCGTCATAGACCAGTTGGTTTAGGAATTCAAGGATTGGCTGATACATTTATCAATTTACGTTTACCTTTTACATCAGAAGAAGCTAAAAAACTGAATCAAGATATTTTTGAAACTATGTATTTTGCTGCTGTTACTTCTTCTATGGAAATTGCAAAAGCAAAAGAGCCATATTCTACATTTAAAGGTTCGCCAATGTCAGAAGGAGAATTCCAATTTAACATGTGGGGAATTAAAGATGATGAATTAAGCGGAAATTGGGATTGGGCAAAATTGCGTAAAAACGTAATCAAACACGGAGTTCGTAACTCGTTATTAGTTGCGCCAATGCCAACAGCATCCACCTCACAAATTTTAGGAAATAACGAAGCGTTTGAACCTTATACCTCTAATATTTACACAAGAAGAGTTTTATCTGGTGAGTTTATCGTTGTAAACAAACATTTATTAGAAGATTTAGTAGAATTAGGATTGTGGAATAACGATATGAAAGAAGATATTATGCGTGCCAACGGATCTATCCAACACATTGATGCAATTCCTACAGAATTAAAAGAATTGTACAGAACAGTTTGGGAAATGAGTATGAAAGATATTATTGATATGGCGCGCCATAGAGGGTATTTTATCGATCAATCGCAATCTTTAAACTTATTTATGCAAGATCCAGACTTTGGAAAATTAACATCAATGCATTTCTACGGATGGAAATCTGGATTGAAAACAGGAATGTATTACTTAAGAACAAAATCGGCAGTAAACGCAACACAGTTTACACTTTCTAAAGAAAAGAAAGCAGACGAAGTTGAAAAACCAATGTCTCCAGAAGAATTTAAAGCAATGGTTAGTGCATCTAAAAATGCCGGACCAGATGACGATTGCTTAATGTGTGGTTCTTAATTGAACTCAATAAGTTCTATGAAAAGTTAAATTAAAAGGATAAAAGAGAAGCAGCAATGCTTCTCTTTTTTTTTGTCATTTCGAGTGGCGTCGAGAAATCTATTTTGTAGCTTTACAAATCTTATAAATTAAAAGGTACTGAACTAAATTCAGCAAAATATGAACTGGGAACAATTACTTTCTTTAAAACGATTTGGCGACACAGAAAAACGACCAAGAATTGCACAAGATGAAACTCGTTTGGGTTTTGATGTAGATTTCGATCGCATTATATTTTCATCAGCATTTAGAAGCTTACAAGACAAAACACAAGTAATTCCGTTGTCAGAAACAGATTTTGTGCACACACGCCTAACACACAGCCTAGAGGTATCTGTTGTCGGGAGAAGCATTGGAAGACGTGTAGGAAAAGTATTGTTAGAACGTCATCCAAACTTAGTAGCATTAGGTTATACTTTTAACGATTTTGGTGCCATTGTTGCTGCGGCTTCTGTAACACACGATATTGGAAATCCGCCTTTTGGTCATTCAGGAGAAAAGGCAATCGGAGAATATTTCAAAACAGGAAACGGTTTAAAATTTAAAGAAGAACTTTCTGAAAAAGAGTATCAAGATTTAATTGATTTTGAAGGAAATGCCAACGGATTTAAAATATTAACCGAAACAAGACAAGGTGTTTCTGGCGGATTAAGATTGAGTTATGCAACACTTGGTGCATTTTTAAAATATCCAAAAGAATCACTACCTAAAAAACCATCCAACCATGTTGTCGATAAAAAATATGGTTTTTTTCAATCAGAAAAAGAAGCGTTTTTAGATGTAGCAAATGAACTAGGCTTGTCTAAAAAATCTAGCACAAACGATATTTCTTTTTACCGTCATCCATTGGCATATTTAGTAGAAGCTGCAGATGATATTTGTTATACAATTATCGATTTTGAAGACGGAATTAACCTAGGTTTAATTGATGAAGATTTTGCCTTAGAGTTTATGATTAAATTGGTAAAAGACACCATTGACACGAAAAAATACCATTCACTACAACATAAAAAAGACAGAGTAAGTTACCTACGAGCTTTGGCAATTGGTGTTTTAATAAATGAAGCCGTGGCCATCTTTTTAGCAAATGAAGAAACCATTTTAAAAGGAGAATTTGATAAAGGATTGCTAGACCGATGCAAATATGAGGCTCAGATAAATGACATCATAAAAATTAGTATTGATAAGATTTATAACAGCAACGATGTGGTAGAAAAAGAAGTTGCAGGGTATAAAATTATTGCAGACGTAATGGATGTATTTATTAACGCTCTTAACAATACCAATTTAGAAAATGCATCTAATTATGACAAATTGGTCTTAAACCTTTTGCCAAATGAATACAAAGATTCTAGAGATAATGTTTATCAAAGAATCATGAAAATTTGTAGTTACGTTTCTAAAATGTCTGATAGTTACGCTATTAGACTGCATAAGAAACTCAATGGAAATCTTATTTAATTTCACTAACTTTGGTCACAATCAAAAAATAAACAGCACAACATGAAGAAAAAGCTACTCTACACTTCTGCTTTAATCGTTGCTTTATTTACAGTTTATACTGTTGTAAATCAAGATTCTAAGGCAGATAAATCAAAAAAAAATTACGCAACTTTTTTTAAAAATCATCCCTACCAACAATCTTTAAAGCTCACAAAAAAAGAACGTAAAGCGAGAGGTATGGCACCTAATAAATATTTTGAAGAACAGTATTTATTAGAAATGAATCCAAATACCGGAAGAACCCATCCAGAAAATTATATTGAAGTACAACAAGCATTAAAAGCCAACAGAAAGCTACAAAGAGTACCTGGTGATGCTACTGATAATATGTGGGAAGAAAGAGGTCCTAACAATGTTGGCGGGAGAACAAGAGCTGTATTATTTGATCCAAACGATGCAACAGGAAAGCGTGTTTTTGCAGGTGGAGTGTCTGGAGGTTTATGGGTAAATAATAATATTATTTTAGCAAATTCCTCTTGGACTCAAGTTACCAATGGTGTTACTGAAAACTTATCTGTGAGTTCTATAACAATAGACCCTAACAATCCTCAAATTATGTATCTGGGTACAGGAGAATCTTACACCGGAGATGACGCTATTGGAAATGGCGTGTGGAAATCTACAGACGGTGGCGCAAACTGGGTTAATGTATTTAGTGATAATTTAAATACAAATTTAAGAGCAAGATTATTTTACATAAATGACATTGTTGCGTGGAACAATCCAACTACAAATAAAACAGAAGTATTTATTGGGGTTGCAGGAGCTAGTGCAGGAAATAGTCAGTTTCCGGGGGCAGAAAAAACAGGTTTATATAAATCCATAAATGATGGAGCTACTTGGACTAAAGTTTCTTTACCTGCTATATCAGGTACATCTACAGTTTATGAACCAAACGATATTGAAATAGCAGCAGATAATTCAATTTGGTTTGGAACTGGAAGTAACATTTATGGTAGAGGTGGAGGAACCATTTTACAGTCTACTGATGGAAATATTTTTTCAGTTATGCATACTATAGCCGATGGAAGGAGAGTAGAAATCGCAATGTCAAAAACAAACAATAATAAAATGTACGTGTTGTATAGCACTTCAACAACACCTAAAATTTTAAGCACAACAAATGGTTTTGCTTCTGCACCAACTTCAGTTTCTTTACCAAATGATGCTGACACAGGAATTCCTGCTAATGATTTTACGAGAGGGCAATCTTGGTATGATTTGGTAATTGAAGTAGACCCTACTAATGATAATATCATTTATGCGGGTGGTATCGATTTATTTAGAAGTATTAATGGTGGAGGAGCATGGAAACAGATATCTAAATGGTCTAATAATAATAATTTAGCTGCATTATCAATTCCAACAGTACACGCAGACCAACATGGTTGGGCTTTTCATCCAACAGATCCAAACAAAGCATTGATCGGGAACGATGGAGGCGTATATTTTGCAAACAATTTATCTGGCTCAGAAACTTCTAGAAGTGGAATTCAGGCAAGAATAGGGAATTATAACGTTACACAATTTTATCATGGAGAAATAGGCCAAAGTACAATAGATGAACAATTGTTAGCAGGCGCACAAGATAACGGAACACAGTTTGCTAATGGTGCAAATGCAGGGATCAATAGAACTGTAGAGATTAGAGGAGGAGACGGTGCTTATAGTTTTATAGACAAAGATGGCGCCTATGCCATTGCAGCATACGTGTATAATAATTATAGAAGATACCCTTTACCTTATAATGGAACTTCAACTACTATTATTTCTGAAAGCGGAACCAATACAGGTAGTTTTATCAATCCAGCAGATTTAGATGACAATTTAGACATTCTATACACAAATGGAGCTTCTACACTAGCAGGAGTTAGATCTGGAGCAATTAATAGGTTTACTAACATTACCACTACAGCTTTTAAATTTCCTTTAACCAACGCACTTTTAGATACAGATGCTACTGTAATAAAAGTATCTCCATTTACAACCAATTCTACAAAATTATTTGTAGGAACTAACAATGGTAAGTTATTGAGAATTACAAATGCTGATACATCGCCAGTCTGGACAAATATATCTGGAGCAGGATTTTCTGGAAGTCTTTCAGCAATACAGTTTGGAGCTTCGGAAAATGACATTATGGTAACTTTCCATAATTACGGCGTTGAAAGTATTTGGTATTCTGCTAATGGAGGAACAACTTGGGCCTCTAAAGAAGGTGATTTTCCTGACATCCCTGTAAAAGCAATTATGATGAATCCTTTAGATGCAAAACAAGTAATTATTGGAACAAGATTAGGAGTTTGGAAAACTGAAAATTTTGATGCTATAAATCCTAATTGGTCTCATTCTTATAATGGTATGTCTGATGTACAAGTGACTTCTTTTAGTCTAAGAACTGCAGACAATACAGTGATGGCAACTACTTATGGGAGAGGAATGTTTACTGGGCAATTTTCTACAGGAACCGCTTCTGTAAATGAGGTTGTTAAAGAAAGTAAAGTGTTTGCCATGTATCCAACAGTTTCTGATGGCGAGTTTACAATTTTTGCTAAAAACACCTTAGGAAAAGCAGATTTAATGCTATTTAATAGCAACGGAAAACAAGTGTTTTCTAAAAAGATTGATTTTACCCAACAAGAAAAACAATCCGTTTCTGTAAATTTAAGTTCTGGAGTTTATATTGTAAATTTAATTGATTCTAAGAATGTAAAATCAACAGGGAAAGTGATTATTAAATAATAAGACCCTTTTAAACATCGCACAGAACGATGTAAAGACACAAAAAAAGCAGCTTATTAATAAGCTGCTTTTTTTATTTCATCTAAAATAGCGTTTGCATCTATTTTTGAAATTTTATATAATTCTTCAGTCGTTCCTTGATGGATAAATACATCTGGTATTCCAAGAATTTTTAGATTAATTTTGTAGTTGTTTTGCGTTATAAATTCTGAAATAGCACTTCCAAATCCGCCAGTAACAGCACCGTCCTCAACAGTGATTATCGTTTCAAAAGTACTGAGTATTTTATGTAATAATTTTTCATCTAATGGTTTTACAAAACGCAGATCGTAGTGTGCAACTGATTTTTTATTTTCTAGATTTTCAATAGCCAAAGTCACATTTTTTGCAATACTACCAATTGATAATACAGCAATTTTATTTCCTTCTTTTAAACAGACCCCAGAACCGATTTTAATGGCAGAAAAGGGCTGTTTCCAATCAATTAAAACGCCTTTTCCTCTCGGATAACGAATGGCAATAGGGTTGTCTAAACCTAATTGCGCGGTGTACATAATATTTCTCAATTCAACTTCATTTCTTGGAGCAAAAACGATTAAATTTGGGATGCAACGTAAATACGCTAAATCAAAAACTCCATGATGTGTTGCGCCGTCTTCTCCAACCAAACCCGCTCTGTCTAAACAAAAAATTACAGGCAGGTTTTGCAGTGCAACATCGTGTATAATTTGATCGTAAGCGCGTTGTAAAAATGTAGAATAAATAGCACAGAACGGAACTATTTTTTGTGTTGCCATTCCTGCAGCTAAAGTTACTGCATGTTGTTCTGCAATACCAACATCAAATGTTCTATTCGGATATTTTTGTAACAAGAAATTTAGAGAACTTCCAGTAATCATTGCGGGTGTTATTCCAACAATTTTATCATTTTTATGTGCTAATTCTACCAAGGTTTTTCCAAAAACATCTTGGTATTTTATCGGTTCAATTTTTTCTTTTTTCGGAATTATCTCACCTGTTTTTCGATCAAACTTTCCTGGTGCATGATATTGTACTTGATTTTCTTCTGCTTGTTGCAAACCTTTTCCTTTTGTAGTAATAATATGAAGGAATTTAGGCCCTTTTATCTTTTTTAACCGATTTAATTCAGATAAGATTTCCTCAAAGTTATGGCCATCAATCGGGCCAGAATAGTTAAAGTTTAAGGCTTTGATAATGTTGTTTTGAGCAGCTAGCCTTTTATTTGTTTTTACTTTTGTTAAATACTCCTTTAATGCACCAACAGAGGGGTCAATTCCTATAGCATTGTCATTTAAAATTACCATTAGATTTGCATTGGTAACTCCAGCATGATTTAAGGCCTCAAAAGCCATTCCGCTTGCAATAGAGGCATCTCCAATAACTGCAATATGTTGTTTTTCGGTTTCACCTTTTAACTGAGAAGCAATGGCCATACCTAAAATTGCAGAAATTGAGGTTGAAGAATGTCCAACTCCAAATGCATCGAACTTACTTTCGCTTCTTTTCGGAAAACCAGAAATGCCGTTTAAGCGCCTATTAGTTTCAAACACAGCTTTTCTTTCAGTAAGAATTTTATGTCCGTAGGCTTGGTGCCCAACGTCCCAAATTAATAAATCATTTGGGGTGTCAAATAAATAATGCAAGGCAATTGTCAATTCAACAACGCCTAAACTTGCGCCTAAATGTCCTTCTTTAGTTGCTACAATATCAATAATAAATTCACGCAATTCTTTAGCTAAAACAGGAAGTTGCTCAGGTTTTAGTTTCCGTAAATCTTTAGGATTAAAAATTGTATCTAAAAGTTTTGCTGACATGCCACAAAAGTACGAGTTTTACATCTTATTTGCTTTTTGTATTATTGAAAAAATATTTTTTTGAGATGATTACACCTTTTGATGATGTTTATTTTATGAAAAAAGCTTTAGACGAAGCAACAACTGCTTTTGATAAGGGAGAGGTTCCTGTTGGGGCGGTAATTGTTTTAAGAGATCAAATAATTGCAAGAGCTCACAATTTAACCGAAATATTAAATGATGTTACGGCACATGCAGAAATGCAAGCATTTACAGCTGCAGCAGATTATTTAGGAGGAAAATATTTAAAAGATTGTACATTATATGTTACTCTAGAACCTTGCCAAATGTGTGCTGGCGCTAGTTATTGGGCACAAATTGGTAAGATTGTCTATGGCGCTTCTGAACTAGAACGTGGTTTCTTAAAGCTCAATACCACACTTCATCCCAAAACAAAAGTTGTTGGCGGCATTTTAGAAAACGAATGTAGCATACTTTTGAAACGTTTTTTTGTAGAAAAAAGAAATTTGAATTAAAACCCCAACATTTATGCTGAATTTATTTCAGTAACTATTGAGGCTTTTTCACTGAATTCTACTTTTTTTAATTTCCTGCAATTTTCACATCATCTACCTGAACCGTTGTGGTTACGGCACCATCACCACCAAAATATCGAAAGGCAATGTTTATATTTCCTGTTAAACAAGATAAACTAATGTTTCCAGATTTAGTAAAAAAATTTGAAAAATCTCCACCTGGCCCAACAGAAACTTCTGCGTTTATCTGAGTCCAAGTTGCCGATTTTACATCTCCAGAAAAATTAGTAGAAACATATACCTTTAGTGCTTTACCGTTATCATATCCATTATTAGTTCTAAAAGTTAGTATTTCATTAGTTGTGGCATCTAAATTGATTAAAGGAGAAATTAACCAAACCTCTAAAGGGCTTTCTCCAGTGTCGTAAGCAGACATTTCTAGAACTCTATTGCCGTTTTTTGTTTTTGATTTGTAAATATTTGTTCCGCCGTTTGTATTGATATTTTGCCAACCAGCATTTAGTAATTGATTGTTGTTTTTAATGTTTTCAAAAGTTTCATTAATTAAAACACTATTTCCTTCATTTGTATTCCCATCACAACTTAAGAAAGCAGGATCGCATCTTTTTGTATTTATAAATTCAATATTTGAAGGAGAGTTTACAATTCCAACCAAAAATTCTGCAGTATAATCTTTACTAAGAATAAAATCAATTTTTCCTTGTCCTTCAGGAATTATGGTCGATTTAAAACTAGAAAAAGTACTGGTTTGTAAGCGCAATTCATGTTCAGAATTACATTCAAAAAGATATCGAAACCCGTCATATTCATCATATTTTTCTCCAGAGAAAGTTTTGTCTTTTTGAGAGATTTCAAACTGTGCGTTTTCTAATTGAACAAACGTATTAATTGTTGCATCAGTTATGGTTTCTAATGTGATTTTTTGTGGAATAATCGTTGCAATTGTTGATGTTCTAAAAAGATGATTGTTCATTGCTGTTGAAGGAATTTGACTAGCTCTATCGCCTTCTAAAAACCCTAACGTATATTTTCCTGGCGCTAAATTTATTGGATTCACTTCGCTTTGTCCATCATCATAAGAAACCGACAAACCATCTAATTTGATGTAAATTTTTTGCCCGATAGAAAATAAATCACTCAAAGCAGGTTTGTTGATTAGAATTTCAATTCCGGCTGTTGCATTTTCTGGCTTATCTTGTACAATTAGCTTTTTGTAAAAATTACCAGTTGCGTCTGATGAAATTACATACGCTTCAATAAACGTTGGATTATTTTCATTTTCTGGAAATGTAAAAACTAATTTTTCATTGGAGAAAAATTCTTGTTGTAAAGCAGTTTTTACTTTTTCTAAAGTTGAATTTGCTGTAATATTTGGATTTGTAATTGTTGTGTCTGGTATTTCAAAATCGTTACTATTTACACAAGAAATTAGTAATAAAAGAAATAAGGTTTTTGGATATAATTTATATGTTTTCATAATCAATATTTTTTAAGTTTTTAAAATCTAAAGTTGACATTCAAAAAATAAGTTGCGCTTCTTCCGTACCAATATTTATTTCCGAAAATTGGTTTCTCCAACGCTTTGTCATCTCGTAATTCTCTATAATTTGCGTTTCTGCCTTGCTCAAAACCACCCGTTTTGTATTTGGTGTTTTGTAGGTTGCTTATGCTTGCAAAAAGGCTGATGTAGTAATCGTTAATTTTCCAAGATTTTCCCCCAACTAGATTGATAACATTATAACTATCAAATTTTTCTTGTTGTAATAACTGTTTTGCCAACTCTTTATCGTAATCATTAAAGGGGATGCCGTTATTATTAGAAAAATTACTGGTTCTTGTTAACGGATTTACATCTACAAAAGCATTTGCAAAAAAATTGATAGTGGCACCAAACCACCAATAATCAGGGTCTCTATATTCAAATCCAACAGAATATGCTTGTTGTGGTCCAGCAGCTAATTTGTAGTTTTTTAAGTTTGATGATCTTGATGCAAATTGAAAATCTTTCGCTTCTGACTTTAAGGTTAAAGTTGGATTATTATCAAACGTATATTGACCAATATTTGCTGCGCCTTTTAACTTAAATGATGCTGTAATTTGTGCTTCAACTCCTAATTCAACTCCAACGTGTTTCTTGTCAATTTCACTTAAAATTTCTTGTACAAATGCGGTGTATTCTGATCCTGTTCCGCCAATACCGTCAGCATAATAAAACGAAACTTCTGTTGCGTCTTTAATCTTTGTGAAGTATCCTGTAGTCTTCGCCTGTATAATTGGACTTCGAAAAATGTAACTTGCATCAGCAGTAATTATCTTTTCACTTGGGATATTTTGAACAATATCATTGTTAACTCTCGAATTAGAAAAAGTATTTCGTAAAGTTGGGGCTTTTGTAAAATATCCCGAATTCAAATCCAACAAATGTCGACCAGTAAACTTATAAGTAACGCTACTTTTAAACCCATAATTTGTAAAAATTTCTGCATTAGATTTTCCTAGAGAAGTATTATCAGTCGCAAATTTTCCATTTTGATACAATCCATCTCGTTGATGAATCGTATTTGAAACAGTAGCTGCTAGGAAAAAGTCAATTTTATTGTATTTAAACTGTGCTTGTACAAATCCGTTTACGATATTGGATGTTAAATTGTAGTTGTATTTAAACGTATCGCCAACAGAAACTTCTCTATTTGGATTTTGTAAATCATTCTGTTTTAAATCGTTTGTATCTGCAAAAGAATCTACATCTAAATACTTAGTTGCACCAAACAAATCAACAACTTTTGCAAAATTATGCGAGCTAAAACTTCTGTATTGCACAGCAGCATTTAAGGTAGTATTTTCATTAATAGCTGTTTCAAAAATCGAATTTATAGACAATTGTCTGTCATCATTTCTATCATCATATAAGACATAGGTAGCAACACCATTGTTAAACGGATTTAGGTTTCCTTCATACAAATTCTTCCAGTTAATTTGCCCATCATTTATAAAGTTCTTTTCGATTTGATATACATTATTATCACCTTGTTTTAAACCATAACTCGGTAATTTTTGATAATATGTTGGATCAGGATTTGTGCCGCCCAAACTTACAATCGTTGGAATTCCGTTTATAGCACCATCAATTTTACTGCCGTTATAATCAATTCTGCTATTTGCAACTTCTCCGAATTGATATGCAACATTGGTGTTTAAAGTTGTGTTTTCATTAATCGTCCAATAATGATTCAACATTACAATAGGTTCCACAATTCTTTTTTGACGAGCATTTCGCATTCTTCCGTTTTGATTTCCCCAATATGCATTGTATTTAGCTCCTTTTAAATCAAAAACTTCTTGCGTATTTGCAGATGATTTTCCTCTTTCATTTGGTGTGTAAATCGCAGTGAAACTTAAACTGTGATTCTCGTTTATTTTCTTTTCTACGGATGCGAAAAAGGAGTTTGCATCGTAAAAACTACCATTATTAAAACCCTCAATTCCTGCTCTTCTACTTGCCGAAATAGTAAAAGCCCAATTCTTTTTTATCCAACCAGAAGCATACGTTGCCATAATTCTGTGTTCATAACTTCTATTGGATGATGCATATGAAATTCGCCCGCCAGACTTGGCATCAGAAGCTCTTACATTGATGTTTGTAGAGCCTAAGACACCACCAAACGTATAGTTAGAAGGCGATAAGCCAGCACTAAACTCTTGCTCGCGAGTAACATCATTCAATCCACCCCAATTGCTCCATTGTGGTCTACCAGAATAAATTTTGTTCATTTCTATTCCATTGATTAGTAATTTTGAATTTTCGGAATCCAATCCTTTTACTCTAAAAAAAGAGGAAGAAAACTCAAATGCGGCAGAACGCAAATAAATATCTTTTGACGCTTGTAATAACCCCGAAATATTATCGGCAGTATTACCGTCATCATTCAATTCATCATCGGTTAAAGTAATTGTGCTTATCCCTTGATCAACAGAAATATCCTCGTACAAGAAAATAGTTCCTAAATCGATTATTTTTCCAACTAACTGAATCGGAAAATTTTGTGTTTCATAACCTTTAAACTTAATGATTACAATGAATTTTCCGTCGGATAGTTGTTTAAAAATAAACCCTCCGTTTGCTTTTGTTGTTACAGTTTTTGATTGTAAAATGATGGAAATTCCCATGATGGGTTTTTCGGAATTGCTGTCTACAACAATTCCTTTGACAATGTTCTGAGCAGTAATTTTCGGGCAGAAAATAACCGTCAAGAACATCGTTAAGATGATCTTTTTCATAGCGTTCAATTTTTTATTTAAAGATATAAAAAATAAATTAAATACTAGTTTTCAGTTATTTACATGGTGTAAAATTGATTATATTCGTAAAAAAACCGAACGCTATGAAAAAAAAACTTCTTTTAGGAGGCTTTTTGTGCATTACTTTATTTGCAAAAGCACAATCAAAATCCAAACAATATTCTATTAGAACCATTGCTTTTTATAATGTTGAAAATTTATTTGATACGATTAACAACCCTAATAAAAATGATGAAGCGAGTCCGATGATGAAATTGAAAATCAACAAATCAAAAGTATATTGGGATAAAATTGAAAACTTAGGAAGTGTGATTTCTCAAATCGGATTTGATTTAACAAAAACGGGTCCAGCAATTATTGGAATTTCTGAAGTAGAAAACAGAGCTGTTTTAGAAGACTTGGTGAAATCAAATTTTTTAAAGAAAATGAATTACGAGATTATTCATTATGAATCTCCAGATAAAAGAGGCATTGATGTTGCATTGCTGTATCAAAAAAAATATTTCAAACCTATTAACCACGAGACCTTTACACCTCATATTTTTAGAAATAACTTTAGAGTGTTTACAAGAGATCAATTGTTGATTTCTGGTTATTTAGATGATGAATTAATTCATGTAATAGTCAATCATTGGCCGTCTAGAAGTGGTGGTGAATCCGCAACAAGAGTTTTGAGAGAAAAAGCGGCTTATCAAAACCTAAAAATAATTGAAAAAATTAGAGCAACTGAGCCTAACGCTAAAATTTTTAGTATCGGTGATTTTAATGATGGCCCTACAAATTCTAGTTTTAAAAAAGTATTAAAAACAAAAGGAAACAAGAAAAAAGTACAAGAAAACGATTTGTATAACCCGTTTGAAAGAATGGCTAAAAAAGGTTTAAATACAACGGGTTATCGAGATAATATTAATTTATTTGATCAAATATTTTTTACATCGCAAGCCTTAGATAAAGGAGAAAAAGACTATGCTACATACAAAATGTTTAAGGCAATGGTTTTTAATAAACGTTTTTTAACAACTAAAAAAGGACGTTTTAAAGGATATCCTTTTAGAAGCTTCTCTAACGACAATTATACTGGTGGTTATAGTGATCATTATCCTGTTTATATACATTTGATAAAAGAGAAGAAATAATTAACTAAATTTATAAGCAAATAAGAAGAAATAAATTGATCCCTAAAAAATTTACATTCTACAAGCAATCTGATAAAAAAGATTGCGGACCAACCTGTATAAAAATAATCGCTAAACATTTTGGCAAGGTAATCTCTATTCAGGAATTAAGAAATCTTACAGAAACTACAAGAGTTGGTAGTAGTTTAAAAGGCTTGAGTGAAGCAGTTGAAAGAATTGGTTTTAGAAGCTTAGGAGTTAAAATATCATTAGAAAAATTATTGGAAGCTCCGCTACCTTGTGTTTTACACTGGAACAAAAAACATTATGTTGTTTTATATAAAATTAAAAAAGATACTTTTTATATTTCTGATCCAGCTCATGGTTTATTAAAGCACAGTCAAGCTGATTTTATAAATTATTGGATAGGCAGTAATGTTGATCAAAATATGGAAGAAGGCATAGCTCTTTTGGTAGAACCAACACCTAAGTTTTATAATAATGAATTTAAGACTAACCAAAAATTATTAAGTTTTTCTTTTTTGTACAAATATTTATTTCGTTACAAAAAACTTCTCTCACAATTAGTTATTGGTTTGTTTGCAGGAAGTTTATTACAACTTATTTTTCCTTTTTTAACTCAAAGTATTGTTGATGTTGGTATTAAAAATCAAGATATCCATTTTATCTATTTAATACTTATTGCACAATTAGCCTTGTTTTTTGGCAAAACTGCAGTTGAGGTTATAAGAGGTTGGATCTTATTACATTTAAGCACTCGAATAAATATTTCTTTAGTTTCAGATTTTTTTATCAAACTAATGAGTTTACCAATTGCTTTTTTTGATACAAGAATGACTGGAGATATTTTACAACGTATTAATGATAACAAACGCATTGAACGTATTCTTACAACATCCTCGTTAAATGTGCTTTTTTCAATGATAAACCTTGTTGTATTTAGTTTTGTGCTTGCTTATTATAGTTGGCAAATATTTAATGTTTTTATTATTGGGAGTGTTTGCTATTTTCTTTGGATAACTATTTTTTTAAAAAAACGAAGAGATTTAGATTACAAGCGATTTTCACATGCTAGTCAAGAAAAATCTAAAGTCATTGAGTTAATTAATGGAATGCAAGATATTAAAATGCATAATGCAGAAAAACAGAAGAGATGGTCTTGGGAGTATCTTCAAGCTCGTTTATTTAAAATTTCTATAAAAGAGTTAACTCTTGAGCAATATCAGAATGTAGGTTCAAGTTTTATTAATGAATTTAAAAACATCTTGATTACAGTATTATCTGCTAAGTTTGTCATAGAAGGAAATATTACTTTAGGGATGATGTTAGCGATTACTTATATTGTTGGGCAATTAAATGCTCCTGTTGGGCAACTGATCGGTTTTATAAGAGAATTACAAGATGCAAGAATCTCTCTAGAACGTTTATCCGAAATTCATCAAAAAGATGATGAAGAACCACAAAAAGAAGATCTTATTTTCGAAATATCTAAGCAATCAAATATCAATTTAAAAAATGTTTCCTATAGATATGTAGGTTCTGAACAATTGGTTTTAAAAAAAATAGATTTGGTAATTCCAGCAAATAAAATTACGGCTATTGTTGGGGTTAGCGGAAGTGGAAAAACGACTTTAATGAAATTATTATTAAAATTTTATAATCCTATTTTGGGTGAAATTAAATTAAGAGATTTTAATTTAAAAAATATCTCTCAAGAAATATGGAGAAATGAATGTGGTGTTGTTTTGCAAGAAGGCTATATTTTTAATGATACTGTTGCAAATAATATTGCTATCGGAGAAAGTTATATTGATAAAGAGAAATTAGCTCATGCTGTTAATATTGCAAATATTCAAGAATTTATTGAAGATTTGCCTTTATCTTACAATACAAGAATAGGAATGGAAGGCGTTGGATTAAGCACAGGGCAAAAACAACGAATATTAATTGCAAGAGCTGTGTATAAAAATCCTAATTATTTATTTTTTGATGAAGCAACTTCTGCGTTAGATGCAAATAATGAAAAAGTAATTATGGAGAAATTAAATACTTTTTTTGAAAATAAAACAGTTGTAGTTGTAGCTCATCGATTAAGCACTGTAAAGAATGCCCATCAAATTGTTGTCCTTGATAAAGGTGAAATAGTTGAAGTAGGAAATCACCAATCATTAGTTAAAGAAAAAGGGAGCTATTATCATTTAGTAAAAAATCAATTAGAACTTGGTAAATAAAATGTCAGATAATCTTGAAGACATAGCATTAAGAAATGAAGAAGTACAAGAAATTCTAACGAAAGTTCCAAATTGGATGATTCGAAAAGGAAACACACTTTTCTTATTACTTATTTTATTGGTTTTATTTTTATCTTGGTTTATAAAATACCCAGATATTGTCTCTTCCCAAGCAATTATTACGACTCAAATTCCTCCGCAAAAAGAGTTTGCAAAAATTACAGGTAAAATTGACACTCTTTATGTCAAAGACTTACAGAAAGTTGTTATTAATCAACCTTTAGCTATTATTGAAAATACTGCTAATTATACAGATGTTTTCTTTTTAAAAGCAATTATTGACACAATAAAAATTAAAAAAGAAACTTTTAGTTTTCCTTTTAATAATATACCTATTTTGTTTTTAGGCGATATAGACAATAGTTATGCTTTGTTTGAGAATAATTACATTCAGTATATTTTAAATAAAGAACTAGACCCTTTTTCTAATGAAGAAATTGCTAATAAAATTACGACTTTAGAATTAAATAGTAGATTAAAGAACTTTCAATCACAAAAAGTATTAAACAAAAGAGCGTTAACGCTTAAAAAGAAAGATTTAGAAAGAAGTAGATTTCTTTTTGAAAAAGACGTTATTGCTGCAAAAGAATATGAAATTAAACAATTTGAGTATTTACATGCGGAAAGAAATTATAAAAGCATCAGCGCTTCTATTTCTCAATTAAGAGAAGCCATATCTAATAATTATAGCGCTTCAAAAGGATCTGAAATTTCACATATTAGAGAAGAAACGGCCTTGCTTAAAAATGTAATTCAGTCCTTTAATCAGTTAAAAAAAAGTATCAAAGACTGGGAAATGAGATATGTATTAAGTTCTAAAATAAATGGCAAGATTTCTTTTTTAAATTACTGGAGTGAAAATCAAACTGTAGATAAGGGAGATTTAGTTTTTACAATTATACCTAGTAAAAACTCTTCTTTTATAGCTAAATTAAAAACTCCAGCTCAAAACTTAGGAAAAGTTAAAATTGGACAAACAGTAAATATAGAATTGCAAAACTATCCAAATTACGAGTTTGGAGTATTAAAAGGAACTGTAAGCAGTATTTCTGAAACTTCAAATAAAGATGGTTTTTACACGATTGATGTTTCATTATCTAAAGAACTCATCACTTCACATAATAAAGAAATAGAATTTAAACAAGAGATGAGAGGTGCTGCAGAAATTATAACTGAGGACCTACGATTAATTCAACGTTTTTTTTATCAGTTTAATAAAATTACGAAGCGTTAGGTATATTTAATCTTTTGTAATCTATATTTTGAGTTCTATTTATTGCCTAACATCAAAAAATTATTTTTAACTACTTGTTTATTAGTTTTTTAGGCAACTAATAAGATGCGTTTTTTAAACGGTTATTATTTTTGTCAATTCGTTTTGACACAGAAAAGGTGCAGCGGTTTATACTTTTATTCGGTTAAAAAGCGCTTATTTTTGCGTGTAGACGCTTGTAGTCGTTTGTAAATGATTTTTTGTACCTTTAAAGTAAATAAAACAATACATGCAATGGAAAAAAAAGAATGTTTAGAATGTGGCGAAAAAATAATTGGCAGGATTGATAAAAAGTTTTGTACTGATTATTGTAGAAATAGTTACAATAATAAAGTAAATAAAGAAAGTAAAAACTTAATTAGAAACACCAATAACCGACTTAGAAAAAACTATAAAATTTTATCAGAATTAAATGTTTCTGGTAAAACAAAAGTGACAAGAACTAAATTATTTGACAAAGGTTTTGACTTTAATTTTTTTACATCTATATACAAAACAAAAACAGGTAACGTCTATTTTTACTTGTATGACCAAGGATATTTAGCTTTAGAAAACGAGTACTTTCTTTTAATTAAAAGAGAACTCTAAATCTTTTCTTAATTTCAAGAACAATCAAATCAACTAAAAAATAAGTACTTTTATAAAAACACTTGTATCATGAAAAAATACGCTCCAATTCTTTCTTTTCTAACGATTGTATTTGTAATATATTGGAGTTTTGCCAATATGTTACCGTCATTTTCAGAAAATAAAACGGTAACTGAAACTGAGTTTTCAGTTAAAAATGCACTAAAGCATTTAAAAGAGATTTCTAGAACTACACATTATACAGGCTCAGAAGATCATAAAAAAGTACAGAATTATATTGTAAATGAACTTCAAGAACTGGGGCTTCAAACAGAAATTCAACAACAAGTTGCAATTAATAATAAATGGAGAGCTGCTACTAATAATGCCAATATTATAGCAACCATAAAAGGAAGTGATACTGGAAAATCATTAGTTTTATTGTCGCATTATGACTCCAATCCACATTCGTCTCTAGGAGCAAGTGATGCAGGTTCTGGAGTCGTTACAATCCTAGAGGGAGTAAGAGCTTATTTAGCAAAAAACAGCATGCCCAAAAACGATATTCATATTGTATTTACAGATGCAGAAGAACTCGGGCTATTAGGAGCAAAAGCTTTTGTAGATAAGCATCCATTAGCGAAAAATGTTGGCTTAGTGTTAAATTTTGAAGCACGTGGAAGTGGTGGGCCAAGCTACATGTTGATGGAAACTAATGGTAAAAACAGCACCTTACTAACAGAGTTTTTAAATGCAAACCCCAATTACCCAGCAGCTAACTCATTAATGTATAGCATTTATAAAATGCTACCCAACGATACAGATTTAACTGTTTTTAGAGAAAATGGAAACATTAATGGATTTAATTTTGCTTTTATTGGAGATCATTTTGACTATCATACGGCACAAGATTCTTATGAAAGATTAGATAGAGAAACCTTATTACATCAGGCAGATTATTTAATGACTACCTTAAGTTATTTTGCAGATTCTGATTTATCAAACTTAAACAGTAGTAAAGATCACGTATACACTAATTTTCCATTTACAACATTGCTTCATTACCCATTTTCATGGATTTTACCCTTATTAATTATTGCGATTATTTTGTTAATAGGTGTATTGTTTTTTGGAATCGCACTCAATAAAATTACTATTAGAGGGCTCTTAAAAGGCTTTACTCCCTTTACAATTTCATTAGTTGCTTGTATTGGGATTTCTATTCTTTTGTGGGAAGGAATTTTATTAATTCACCCGCATTATAATGATCTATTACATGGATTTACATACAACGGATATATATATATTGCGGCATTTTCTTTATTAAACCTTTGGATGCTGTTTAAAATTTACAAACCCTTTTTCAAAAAACATAAAGGAACAGATTTAGTAATTGCTCCCATAGTATTTTGGCTTATTATTAATATATTAATTTATACATATTTAAAAGGTGCAGGTTATTTTATTTTACCTGTTTATTTTGCATTATTAACATTGATTGCTTTTATATTTATTGACAACAAACGAACTACTAAAATAGCCGTTGCAACCATTTTATCAATTCCTATTCTATATATTTTTGCGCCTCAAATTAAAATGTTTCCTGTTGGATTAGGTTTAAAAAACCTATTCATTAGTGGGTTGTTTATCGTGTTAATTTTTGGGTTAATGACACCTGTTTTTGGAAGTTATAAATCACGAAAATTGCTTACAAAGATAATCGGATTTAGTGCTCTCCTCTTTTTTGCATTTGCAACTTATAATAATGGATTTGATGAAAATAATAAGAAGCCAAATAGTGCAGTTTTTATCAATAATGTAGATGCAAATCAATCTTATTGGGCTACTTATGATTCAAAATTAGATGCATATACAAAACAGTTTTTAGGAGAAAATCCAATAAAAGGAAACTTAACAGAAACAACTTCTAAAAGTAAATACAACACTTCGTATCGTTTTCACAAAAAAACAGAAAATAGAGCGATTAATCCTCCAGAAATAGCAACCCTAAGCGATACAATCATTGGTAATTTTAGAAATATTTCTTTGCTCATAAAACCAAAACGTTCGGTTAATAAATTAGAGTTCATTGCAAATGCTCCAATTACTTTTAATTCTATTGGTGTACAAAATGTGTTCTTAGATAAAAAGAAAGAAAACGATACCTTTACTGTTAAAAAAGGTACAATTTTAAGTTATTTTTTAGCAGTAAATGATTCAATTTTAAAAGTAGATTTTGAAATCAACAAAGACAGCACACCAAATATAAGTTTGGTAGAATCTTCTTTTGATTTACAAACCAACAAGCTGTTCACCATTAAACCAAGAACCAAAGAAATGATGCCAATGCCTTTTGTTACCAATGATGCAGTAATTACAATTCAAAAAATAAAATTATAAAAAAAGCCCGATGAAATTCATCAGGCTTTTAAACAATATAATTTTTACTTATTTTATTTGAGAAACACGTAATGTATTTACCATTCCTTTTGCTTTAACAGGCATAGAGGTTAAGTTAATAACATAATCATTTGTACTAACAAAACCTTTTTGTCTTGCAATTTTATTGATATCTAAAACGGTGTCATCTGTACTTACATTTTTGTCATAAAAAAAAGATCTAACACCCCAAAGCAAACTCATTTTTGCCAAAATTCTCTTTTCTGAAGAAAAGGCCAATATATAAGAGGTTGGTCTCCAGGCAGAAATTTGAAAAGCCGTATACCCACTATTTGTTAAAGTAGAAATTGCTTTCGCAGCAACATCATTTGCCATTAAAGCAGCATGATGACAAACTGCTTTTGTTATAAAACGGTCTGTTCTAATGTGTGGTGGTGCTTGTGGAACTTTAATTAAAGGAGAGTTCTCTACACTTTTAATTATTTCGGTCATTTTTTCAATGACCCTAATTGGGTGTGCGCCAACAGAAGTTTCTCCAGATAACATTACCGCGTCTGCTCCGTCCATAATTGAATTGGCAACATCATTTACTTCAGCCCTAGTTGGAACCGCATTTGTAATCATTGTCTCCATCATTTGTGTAGCAATAACCACTGGAATTCTTGCCAGCTTTGCTCTTTGAACTAACATTTTTTGAATCAATGGTACTTCTTGCATTGGGATTTCTACACCCAAATCTCCACGAGCAACCATTATTCCATCACAATAAGGAATTAAAGCATCTATATTCTCTACAGCTTCTGGTTTTTCAATCTTTGCAATCACCGGAATTCTATAGTCTGATTTCTGACTTATTAAATCGTGTAATTTTCTTAAGTCCTCAGGATTTCTAACAAAAGAAAGCGCTATCCAATCTACATTTTGTTCAATAGCAAAAATGGCATCTTTCATATCTTTCTCTGTCAGTGCTGGTAAAGATATTTTTGTATTAGGCAAATTTACACCCTTTTTAGAAGATAAAACTCCACCAACAATTACTTTGGTCGTAACTTCATTCTTTTTGTTCGTTGCAATAACATTGAACATTAACTTACCATCATCTACCAAAATATTTTCTCCAGCTTTAACATCTTTAGGGAAATTTTGATAGGTCATAAAGGCCTTTTTATTGTCTCCAATGCATTCATCTGTTGTGAAAATAAAGGTATCACTGTCTTTTAAAATAACATTTTCTTCCATTACCCCAACTCGTAATTTTGGCCCTTGAAGATCAGCTAAAATAGCAACGTGTAGGTTTTTTTCTTCATTAATTTCTCTGATATCTTTAATTCTTGCTTTTACATTTTCATAGTCTGCATGAGAAAAATTAATTCTAAATACATTTACGCCTGCATCCACTAATCTTGAAATAATTTCTTTTGTGTTTGTTGCGGGACCTAGTGTTGCAAGGATTTTTGTTTTTTTATTGATAGGCATGTTTAAAAAATTAGAAAATCTTTAGATTTTAATGTGTTGGGATTTATTGTGTACGCTGTAATAACTTGATCTATGGTGTTTATATTTCCAACTTTTCTGGCTAAATAATCGGGGTTAAAATCGCCTTCTAGTTTGATAAAAAAATCTACTTTCTTTTTCTCAGAAATTAAATACGTTGTGATTTCATTTGATGGAAATAATCCTCCTTTAGAAATACCTTCTATTTGATTTGAATATTTATTGGAGATTAAAAACCAAGACTGATTAAATTTGGTATCTATAAACTCGTAAATTTCAAAACTTGCATTGTTGTTTTTATTTTCAAAATCTAAACTATACGATGCTTTTACAAATTGTATGTTTAATTTTTGATTTAATAAATATGCTAATTTATATGCTTCTAAACTAGAATGGATTCCTATTAAAGTATAGTTGTTGTCGGAAAAATCATTTAATTCTAGAGCATGAATTTGCATTGCACACAACATATTTGTTTATCAATCAATTCATGCTAAATTACACATAGTTTGTCTAAAAAATAAATAAAAACGAAGAAATATAGTTATGTTTTTGTTATTTCATCTTGCAAAGCAAAATAAACTCTCTTTGAGGCTTGTTCTTCTGCTTTTTTCTTAGAAGTAGCTCTTCCTTTGGCAACTAAAGAACCTTCAATACTAACTTTAACACTAAAATGTTTTACATTTTCATTTCCAGAGTCTTCGTATACTTCAAAATTGTACTGTTTTTTTTGTTTTTGACACCACTCTATAATTAAACCTTTATAACTGGTAATTTTTCCTTCTAATTTTGGAATATCTACATAAGGTATAATCACATTCTCGTAAATAAATTTTTTGCAGTAATTAAACCCTCTATCTAAATAAATAGCACCAATCAATGCTTCAAAAATATTACCGTAAATATTATTCCCAACTAGTTCTTTGTCAAAATTACTTTTTACAAATTGTATTAAATCTAGATCTTTACCAAGTTCATTTAAATGCTCTCTACTTACAATTTTAGAACGCATTTGTGTTAAATAACCTTCAGTGCCTTTAGGTACTTTTTTATAAAGATAAGAAGCTATTATAGACCCTAACATAGCGTCTCCTAAAAATTCTAAACGTTCATAATTTATAGGGTTACCTTTTTTATCTTTTAGCTTTAAAGATCTATGCGTAAATGCTTTTTTGTAATAATTAATTTTTTTGGGCGAAAAGTTGAGTAGCTTTTTTAATTCGTAATAAAAACCCTCATCTTCTTTTTTTGCAGGGCTTACAATTTTACGAATAAAATTCATGCAGTATAATTAGTCAATTTTTTTTAGTGCAACACAAGCATTGTGTCCTCCAAATCCAAATGTGTTACTGATTGCTATTTTAACATCTCTTTTTTGAGACGAATTAAAGGTGAAATTCAGTTGATTATCAATTTGATCATCATCTGTAAAATGATTGATTGTAGGTGGAACTTCGCCGTTATTAATTGCTAAAATTGATGCAATCGCTTCTATAGCGCCAGCGGCCCCTAATAAGTGACCAGTCATGGATTTTGTAGAGTTGATGTTAATGCTGTACGCATGATCTCCAAAAACTTCTAGTATTGCTTTAGATTCTGCAATATCTCCAAGCGGAGTAGAAGTTCCGTGCATATTAATAGCATCTACATCTTCAGGTTGTATACCTGCGTCTCTTAAACAATTTAACATTACATTTTTTGCACCTAATCCTTCTGGGTGTGGTGCGGTAATATGATGCGCGTCAGAAGACATTCCGCCTCCAATCACTTCTGCATATATTTTTGCTCCACG
The DNA here is from genome assembly GCA_029238315.1 of Polaribacter sp. Taxonomy (GTDB): domain Bacteria; phylum Bacteroidota; class Bacteroidia; order Flavobacteriales; family Flavobacteriaceae; genus Polaribacter. The sequence continues at coordinate 54,065 of JAQWGI010000015.1, forward strand.
TGCTTTTGCATGCTCATATTCTTCAAGAATTAGCGCTCCAGCGCCTTCTCCTAAAACAAATCCTTCTCTATCTTTATCAAAAGGTCTAGATGCCGTTTCTGGACTATCATTTCTTGTTGATAATGCGTGCATCGCGTTAAAACCTCCCATACCAGCAATTGTTACTGCAGCTTCTGAACCCCCAGTTACTATGGCATCTGCTTGTCCTAAACGAATATAATTTAAAGAATCAATAATGGCATTAGAAGAGGATGCACAAGCAGAAACCGTTGCAAAATTAGGTCCTCTAAAACCGTGTTTGATAGAGATTTGCCCAGGAGCAATATCAGAAATCATTTTTGGAATAAAAAAGGGATTGAATCTTGGTGAACCATCTCCTGAGCCGTAATTTAATACTTCTTGCTGAAATGTTTCAATTCCTCCAATTCCTGAACCCCAAATTACACCAATTCTGTCTGAATTGGAGTTTTCTGAATTTAAACCAGAATCTGCTATTGATTCATCTGATGCAACCATAGCGTACTGTGTAAAACGATCCATTTTACGCGCTTCTTTTCTGTCTAGAAAATCGGTTGCTTTGAAATTTTTTAATTCACATGCAAAACGAGTTTTGAACTTAGTAGCATCAAAATACGTTATAGGGGCTGCCCCGCTAACTCCGTTAACTAAACCGCTCCAATATTCTTGTATATTATTACCTATTGGTGTTAATGCACCAAGTCCAGTTACAACAACTCGTTTAATCTGCATATGAAAATTACTTTTTAGCTTCTTCAATATAGCTTACTGCTTGACCAACAGTACCAATGTTTTCTGCTTGATCGTCTGGAATTTGGATGTCAAATTCTTTTTCGAATTCCATAATTAATTCTACAGTATCTAAAGAATCCGCTCCTAAATCGTTTGTAAAGCTAGCTTCATTTGTTACTTCGTTATCGTCTACGCCTAATTTGTCTACGATAATAGCTTTTACTCTTGATGCAATGTCTGACATAATTTTGTAAGTTTTAAAATTTTAATCGGAGACAAAAATACAAATCTTATTATTTAATTCTACTTTTTCAGTAAAAATTGTTGATACTTAGTTAAAAAAAATCTTTAAACTTTTAGCAAACGCACTAATATTCTTAATAATTATTCTTTTTTTTGTACTGAAACAAATCAATCTTAATGAAAAAAATTGTCGTTTTTGCTTCTGGATCTGGCTCTAATGCAGAGAATATCATCAATTATTTTAATAATTCTAAGATTGCATCTGTAAGTAAAGTATATTGTAATAAAAAAAATGCGGGTATTTTTGATCGTTGTAAAAAGTTAAACAAAGACTGTGTTTTATTTGATAAAGAGCAGCTTTTTTCTTCTGAAAAATTCTTGAATCAATTAAAAGAAGAAGCAGATTTTATTGTTCTTGCTGGTTTTTTATTAAAGATTCCATCAAAATTAATTGAAGTATTTCCAAATAAAATCATTAATATTCATCCTGCTTTATTGCCAAAATATGGCGGAAAAGGAATGTATGGAATGCATGTTCATAATACTGTAAAAGAAAACAAAGAAACAGAAACTGGAATTACGATTCATTTTGTGAATGAAAATTATGATGAAGGTGCAATTATTTTTCAAGCAAAAACCAAAGTAGAAAATTCAGATTCTGCTAAAGATATTGCTCAAAAAATTCATAATTTAGAGTATGCACATTTTCCAAAAGTAATTGCATCAGTAATTGCAGAATAAATGACGAAAAAGAAACAAAAATATTATGTAGTCTGGACGGGAAGAAAAAAAGGTGTCTTTTCTTCTTGGGAAGATTGCAAAAAACAAATTGACGGTTTTGAAGGTGCACAATACAAAGCTTTTACAGACAAAACAGAAGCGCAGCTTGCTTATAACAAAAACTACTTTGCTTACAAGGGCAAAAACACCAAAAAGAAAACATTAACCGCATCTGAAAAAGAAAAATTTGGCAATCCAATTTTAGAGAGTATTTCTGTAGATGCAGCTTGTAGTGGAAATCCTGGGAAAATGGAATACCGTGGCGTGTTAACGCACAGCAAACAACAAATTTTTATCAAAGGTCCTTATGCAAAAGGAACAAATAATATTGGCGAATTTCTAGCACTTGTTCATGGTTTGGCTTTGTTAAAAAGCAAAAACAAAGAAGACATTCCTGTATATTCTGATTCTAAAATTGCCATGAGTTGGATTCGAAAAAAACAATGCAGAACTAATTTAGTTTTTGATACTTCTAACAAAGAACTGTTAGAACTCATAAAACGTGCAGAAAATTGGCTCAAAGAAAATACGTTTAAAAACCCAATCTTAAAATGGGAAACCAAAGCTTGGGGAGAAATTCCTGCAGATTTTGGGAGGAAATAATAAAAAAATCTATTTGATGAACCACAACAAACTCAAGAATCGATTCTGTGCTAAGAAAGCATTAGTATTGCTTTCTGTAAAGCAGTAATAAACACATCAATTTCTTCTTTGGTATTGTAAAAAGCAAACGATGCTCTGACTGTTCCTGGTATTTTATAAAAATTCATAATTGGTTGCGCACAATGATGACCTGTTCTTACTGCAACTCCCAACTTATCTAAAATAACTCCAATATCATACGGATGAATACCATCTACATTAAAAGAAATAACGGCTGTTTTATCTGACATACCGTATATGGTTAAACCATCTATTTCTTGCAGTTTTTTTGTTCCATATTGCAACAATTCATCTTCATAAACTGCGATTTTATCAAAACCAATTGTATTCATATAATCTAACGCAACCCCAAAGGCAATGCCGCCACAAATATTTGGTGTTCCTGCTTCAAATTTATGTGGTAAACCTGCATAGGTAGTTTTTTCAAAAGTTACAGTTTCAATCATTTCTCCACCTCCTTGATATGGCGGTAGTTTTTGCAACCATTGCTCTTTTCCGTATAAAACACCAACACCAGTTGGTCCACAAATTTTATGTGCAGAAGCAACATAAAAATCGACATCTAATTCTTGTAAGTTTGGTTTGATGTGTGGTGTTGCTTGTGCGCCATCAATCAAAACAGCTGCACCAACTTTATGTGCTTTTTCTATAATTTCTTTTATTGGATTGATCGTTCCCAAAGCATTTGAAACATGATTACAAAAAACTAATTTTGTTTTATCGGACAGAATTTCATCAAAAGAATTCATATCTAATGTTCCGTTTTGCAACATCGGAATTACCTTTAAAACAGCGCCAGTTTTTTCACATAACATTTGCCAAGGCACAATATTAGAATGATGCTCTAAAGCAGAAACAATAATTTCATCACCATTTTCTAATAATTCAGAAAAACCTGAAGCAACCATATTTATTCCGTGAGTAGTACCTGCTGTAAAAATAATTTCATAGACTTTTTTAGCACTAAAATGATGTTGAATTTTAATACGTGCTTCTTCATATTGATCTGTTGCTTCTTGACTTAATGAATGTACGCCTCTATGAATATTTGCATTGTAATTACTATAGTAATCAACAATAGCATCAATAACAACTTTTGGAGTTTGCGATGTTGCAGCGTTGTCAAAATACACTAATGACTTGCCGTTAACTTTTCTTTGTAAAATTGGAAAATCTGCTCTAATCTTTTCTACTGGAAACATCGTCTTTAATTTAATTACAAAAATAACTTATGTTACTGAGACTTCCATAAAAGAAGCGTTAAATTATTATATTTACCATTTAAATTCTATTCTTGTTATTCGTATGAAAATTCTAAAAAAAGTAATAGTGCTTCTACTTGCAATTATTTTAATTGCAGTAATTTATAATTACCCAAAATTAAACATCATTGCTGGTTATTCTGCAAAAAGTACAGCTACTTCTGTATTTGTTGCAAATAGAAGCTTAAAATTTACAGACACTACTGATACTAATTTTTCGCCCGTTAATCTAGCTACAAATAAAGTAGATGTAAAAACCAAATCAGCCACAGCTTCTGTGTATGGTCTTTTAACCAGAAAAGCAGTCGTTAGAGAAGGTTTAGGAAGTGTTTTAACATTAAGAGATGAAGACATAACAGCACCTTATTTAGTACCTAAAAGAGCCACTGCTAATAATACAACTGCATATCCTTTTGGAAATGCGCCTCAAAAAGATACTATTTTTAAAAATATTGATTACACAAAATTAAATAAAACGGTAAACTCTATTTTTAAAAAAGCCCGTAAAACTAGAGCTGTTGTTGTAATTTATAAAAATCAAATTATTGCAGAAAAATACGCTAGTGGTTTTTCTAAAGAATCTAAAGTTTTAGGATGGTCTATGACCAAAAGTATTTTAAGTACTGTTTTTGGTATCATGCAGTATCAAGGGAAAATAAATGTACAAGACAAAGCGCCAATAAAATCTTGGCAAAAAGATGCTAGGCAAAACATTACGATTCATAATTTATTACAAATGAATTCTGGTTTAGAGTGGGATGAAAATTATGATGAAATTTCTGATGCCACCAAGATGTTATTCTTAGAACGCGACATGACCAAGATGCAAGAAAACAAACCGTTAGTTGGCAAGCCCAATGAAACTTGGAATTACTCTTCTGGAACAAGTAATTTATTATCTGGAATTATCAGAAATCAATTTCAAACACACCAATCATATTTAGATTTTTGGTATACTGATTTAATAGACAAAATTGGGATGAACTCAATGCTTATAGAAGCAGATTTAAGCGGAAATTATGTTGGATCCTCTTATTCTTGGGCAACAGCAAGAGATTGGGGTAAATTTGGATTGCTATATCTACATAACGGAAACTGGAACGGAACACAATTATTCACAAAAAAATGGGTAGATTACATAACATCTCCAACTCCTGGTTCTAAAGGTACTTACGGGGCGCAATTCTGGCTAAATGCAGAGAAACAATTTGAAGATGTTCCTAAAACCATGTATTTTGCCAATGGATATCAAGGACAAAGAGTTTATGTTTTACCAGATCAAGAAATGGTAATTGTACGTCTTGGTTTGTCTTGGTTTGAAGAAAACAACTTTTTAAGCGGAATTATTGAAAGTATCAACTAAAAAAAACCACGCAAATTGCATGGTTTAAATTGTATACAAAAAGTAACTTTGTTGCTATAAATCGAATCCGATATGAACGCCCAATTTTGTAGCAATTAATTTGTTAATTCGTTGTTTTACTTCTGGGATTTTCACACTTTCTAAAACTGTATTCGCAAAAGCATACATCAACAATGCCTTTCCTTCTTTCTTTGGAATTCCACGTTGCTGCATGTAAAATAATGCATCTTCATCTAATTGACCTATTGTACAACCGTGAGAGCATTTTACATCATCAGCAAAAATCTCTAATTGTGGCTTCGCGTTAATTGTTGCTTTATCGCTTACCAAAACGTTATTGTTTTGTTGGTATGCATTTGTTTTTTGCGCTTCTTTTTCAACAATTACCTTTCCGTTAAAAACACCTGTAGAACGTGCATCAAAAATACCTTTGTAATCTTGATGAGATTCACAATTTGGCTCTATATGATGTACTAATGTATGATGATCTACATGTTGTTTTCCTTCAATAATTGTTATCCCTTTTAAGATTGAATCGATGTGCTCTCCTCGTTGATAAAAGTTCAAATTATTTCTGGTGATATTTCCACCAAAAGAAAAAGTATGTACAGAAACGACACTATTTGTTTTTTGTTCAATGAACGTATTATCAACTAACGAAGCATTGTCTTTATCGTTCTGAATTTTGTAATAATCTACCGTTGCATTTTTTGCAGAAAATATTTCTGTAACCGAATTTGTTAACACAGCATTATCAGTTAAACTTTGATGACGTTCGATAATTTGAACATGCGCATTTTCTTCAACAACGACTAAATTTCTTGGCTGAATCATTGTTGCAACATCGTTACCAGTTGTAAAGTTGATAATTTGAATTGGTTTTTCTACCTCTACATTTTTAGGAATATAAATGTAGGCACCCTCATTTGTAAAAGCCGTGTTTAATGAGGTTAAATTATCTTGTTTGGCAATTTTATTGAAATATTTTTTAATAACTGATTTGTATTTTGGCTTTGATAAAGCAGAAGACATTAAACAAACATCTTTACCATCGTGTGTGGTATCTGACAAAAAAGAACTGTACTTTCCATCAATAAAAACAACTTTATAGGTGTCTATGTCATGAATAAAATATTTCTTAACGTCTGCAAATTCTATAGCATTTTCTTTATTTGGAAAAATGCTAAAATCGTTCTTTAAAACTGAGTTTAACGAAGTGTATTTCCAAGCTTCTAATTTTTTCGTAGGAAAACCTAATTTTTCAAAATTTTGAAATGCTTCAGTTCTGATATCATGTATTTCTGAATTGATGTCAACATCATTTTCAAAAGCGACATAAGATGCTACTATTTTTTCTTTTAATTCCATTTTGACCTTTGTCATTCCGCACTTGATGCGGAATCTTATTAATGTAATCTATGTTTTTATGAGATTCCTGCTTTCACAAGAATGACTACAAGATTTAAACTAATTCCTTTTTAATCCAATCGTATCCTTTTGCTTCTAATTCTAAAGCTAAAGAAGCATCGCCAGTTTTTACAATTTTTCCATCATGTAAAACGTGTACAAAATCTGGCACGATATAATCTAACAAACGTTGGTAATGTGTAATTACAATTACTGCATTGTCTTTAGATTTTAATTTATTTACACCATTTGCAACAATTCTTAAAGCATCAATATCTAAACCAGAATCTGTTTCATCTAAAATTGCCAATTTTGGTTCTAACATTGCCATTTGAAAAATTTCATTACGTTTCTTTTCTCCTCCAGAAAAACCTTCATTTAAAGAACGTGATAAAAACTTACGATCTATTTCTAATAATTCTGATTTCTCACGAATCATTTTCAACATATCTTTCGCTGGCATATCTTCCAACCCTTTTGCTTTACGAGTCTCGTTAATGGCAGTTTTGATGAAGTTTGTTACAGAAACACCAGGGATTTCTACGGGATATTGAAACGATAAAAACACGCCATTGTGTGCTCTCTCTTCTGGGGCTAATTCACTAATATCTTCTCCGTCTAGCTCAATAATTCCGTCAGTAACCTCGTACTCTTCTTTTCCGGCAATGATGTTTGCTAACGTACTCTTTCCAGCTCCGTTTGGTCCCATTATCGCATGAATTTCTCCTGCTTTTACTTCGATATTTAATCCTTTTAAGATTGACTTATCGTCTATGCTTGCGTGTAAATTGTTGATTTTTAACATCTTCTTATTGTGTAATCGTGTATTTGTTTATTTGTGTAATCGTTTTACGAATCAACGCATAAACGATTAAACGGTAAAAATTCGTAGAATTTTAACCTACTGATCCTTCTAAACTAATTTCTAATAATTTTTGTGCTTCTACAGCAAATTCCATTGGCAACTTATTTAGCACCTCTTTACTAAATCCGTTTACAATTAATGCAATTGCTTTTTCGGTGTCTATTCCACGTTGATTACAGTAGAATAATTGGTCTTCACCAATTTTACTTGTCGTTGCTTCATGTTCTATTTGTGCCGATTTATTTTTTGCTTCGATGTACGGAAACGTGTGTGCTCCACAAGCATTTCCCATCAATAATGAATCACATTGTGAAAAATTACGTGCATTTTCTGCTCTTGCTCCAACATGAACTAATCCTCTATAAGAGTTTTGTGATTTCCCCGCTGAGATTCCTTTTGAAATAATGGTCGACTTGGTGTTTTTACCCAAGTGAATCATTTTTGTTCCAGTATCTGCCTGTTGATGATGGTTTGTTACTGCAATTGAATAAAATTCTCCAACAGAATTGTTTCCCTTTAAAATACAACTTGGATATTTCCAAGTGACTGCAGAACCAGTTTCAACCTGAGTCCAAGAAATTTTTGCGTTGGTTTCACAAATCCCTCTTTTAGTGACAAAATTAAAAACTCCACCTTTTCCATCAGCATCACCAGGATACCAGTTTTGAACTGTAGAATATTTTATTTCTGCATCATCTAAAGCAATCAACTCAACTACAGCTGCGTGTAACTGATTTTCATCTCTACTTGGTGCTGTACAGCCTTCTAAATAAGAAACGTAACTTCCTTTATCTGCTACAACTAATGTTCTTTCAAACTGCCCTGTTCCGCCTTCGTTAATTCTAAAATAGGTAGATAACTCCATCGGACATTTAACCCCTTTCGGGATGTAACAGAAAGATCCGTCAGAAAAAACTGCCGAATTTAATGCTGCATAAAAATTATCTGAAGTTGGTACAACGGTTCCTAAATGTTTTCTTACCAATTCTGGATGTTCTTGAATTGCTTCAGAAATTGGCATAAAAATAATGCCTTTTTCGCCTAATGTTTTCTTAAAAGTTGTTGCTACAGAAACAGAGTCAATTACAATATCAACAGCAACATTTGCCAATCTTTTTTGTTCTTCTAAAGAGATTCCTAATTTCTTAAATGTTTCTAATAAATCTGGATCAACTTCATCTAAACTATTTAATTTAGGTTTTTGTTTTGGAGCTGAATAATATGCAATTCCTTGAAAATCTGGTTTCGGATACTTAACATTTGCCCAATCTGGCTCTTCCATCTTCTCCCAAACTCTAAAAGCTTCAATTCGCCAATCGGTCATCCATTGTGGTTCGTTTTTCTTTTTTGAAATCGCACGAACTACATCTTCATTTAACCCTTTGGCAAAGGTTTCACTTTCTATATCTGTATAAAAACCATATTCGTATTCTTTGGTTTTTAATTCTTGTTCTAAATCTTCTTCTGTATACTTGCTCATAAACTAGTTTATAATGTTAAAAAGTTGAAAGTTTATAAAGTTGACTGTAGGTATTTTAATAAACCACTAATCAATTTTGAAACTTCATTTATTTTTAACTTTAGTTCTTCAAACTCACTTTTACTTATATAATTTATATCAAATGCTAAATACAGTTGAGAACGAACTTCGCCTGCGGATGCTTTAGCTATGTATAAAAATCGAATAAATTCTTTTGTTGTCTGTCTTTCAAATCCTTCTGCAATATTCGATGAAACTGAAACCGACGCTCTTCTTATTTGATCTCTTAATCCAAAGTCTTTAGAAAATAAATCGTTTGAATTTGTTACTTTATATATGATTACATTTAATTCTCTTGCTTTTTGCCATGAAATAATTTCTTCAAAAGAATTAAACTTTGCCATTCACTTTTTTACTTTTATTTTCAATCAACTTTAAAAACTTTATTACTTTTAACTTTAAGAACTAGAGAGAAAACGATTCTCCACAACCACAAGTTCTATTTGCGTTTGGATTGTTAAAAACAAAGCCTGTTCCGTTTAAACCCCCAGAGTATTCTAATGTTGTTCCTACCAAATATAAAAAGCTCTTTTTGTCTACAATAATTTTTACATCATTATCTTCAAAAACTTTGTCATCTTCTAATTGGCTATTGTCAAACTTTAAATCGTATGATAAACCTGAACAACCTCCGCTTTTTACACCAACTCTTACAAAGTCTTTTGAAGCATCAAAACCATCATCATGCATCATTTCAATGACTTTTTTTCTTGCTATGTCTGAAACTTTTATCATAATTGTTAAATAGATTAAATCTAAATTGACTGCAAATATACTGACAAATAATGATTTTTAAAGCCTTTTAACATGAATAAAATCGATTGTTAGATTGATAAAATAAATGCTCTTTTTTCTGCAAGTTTTAACTTAACTTGCATTTTGTTAATGAACTTGTTAAAAATAAGTAGATCAACTTTGTAAGCAAGGAATTAAACGTACTTTTATTCTTTTATTAAAACAAACCAAATGAAACCTATTTTTATCGCATTTACACTACTCTTTGCAATTCAAATTTCTGCTCAGCAAAAAGCCTGGCCCAACGAATTAATTACAACGCCAGTAAAGTCTAATTATCAAAAAACTTCTACATATGCAGAAGTAATGTCTTACATAGAAGCTTTGCAAAGAAGATCAGATTTATTGCATTTAGAATACATGGCTACTAGTAAGGAAGGAAAAAAAATTCCGGTTGTTGTTATAGCAAACCCTAGAGTAACATCACCAGAAGAAGCAAAGAAATCTGGAAAACCTGTTATGTATATTCAGGGAAATATTCATTCTGGAGAAGTTGAAGGAAAAGAAATTGTGCAGCAACTTATGCGTGATATTTTATTGGGTGATAAAAAACATTTGTTAGACAATCAAATTTTAATTTTTGCGCCTATTTACAATACAGATTCTAACGACAAAATGAAACAAGGCAGAAGACCTTCTCAAGAAGATAGTCCGGTTGAAGTTGGAATTAGAGCCAACAGCCAAGGTTTGGATTTAAATAGAGACGGTATTAAAATGGAAGCTTTTGAAACCAACGGATTAATCCAAAATGTTTTGAATAAATGGAATCCAGAAATGTTGGTTGATTTACATACAACAAACGGAACTTGGCATGGTTACGGAATTACCTACGCACCAAGTTATCATTACGCTGGTGAAAAAGCACCTTATGATTTTACTTGGGATGTTTTGTTACCAGAAGTAACTGAAAAAATTGACAAAAACTACAAAGTAAAAATTGGTCCTTACGGATATTATTCAACCAGACAAGGTTGGCCGCCAACATCAATTTACACCTATAATCATCATCCAAGGTATATTGTAAATCAAATGGGTTTACGAAATAAAGTTGGAATTTTAAGTGAGGCTTTTGCTCATGATCGTTTGTACGAACGTATGAATGGTACCTATGGGTTTGTAGCCGAAATTCTAGAATTTACTCATAAAAATGGTGAAGAAATGGCTGCAATCAATGCAAAAGCAGAAAAAGATGCTATTGACAACGTACTTAATAATGCTGGAAAAGTTAAAAAAGGAGTTCGTTTTAAAATGGTTGCTTTAGAAAAGAAAATAGCAAACTACAGAACCTATGACTATATTCCTTACACCAATAAAGAAGGTAAAAAAAGCTACATCAGATCAGGAAAAATAATTGACGTACCTAATGTTGCTAATTTATCAAAATTTGATGCAACAATTTCTACAACGTTACCAAGAGGTTACTATTTACCAAAATCAATGAAACCAATTGTAGACCATTTAAGAAAACAAGGTATAAAAGTAACCGAATTAAAAAAGCGTAAAAAAGTTACTGGAGCTGTTTTTATGATTGATGAATTAAAAAATGCTACACGTAAATTTGAAGGACATAATATGGCAACTGTAACGGGTAAATACGTGTCTAAAACCAGCACTTTTAAAAAGGGTGATTTCTGGGTAGACATGGCACAACCTTTAACAAACTTAGCTTTTTACACATTAGAACCACAATCTGATGACGGCTTAGTTTCTTGGAACTTTTTTGACGCCTATTTAAAAGAACAAGGTGTAAACACAAAACCAGTTGAATATCCTGTTTTTAAATCTTATCCAACAAAATAATTTTAAAATTACACAACATAACAAAAGTGATTCGCCTTAAAATGAATCACTTTTTTTTGCTTTAAATTCAAATAGAATTGCTGTATCTTTGCGGCATGATTGAAGATAAAAACCAAAACAAAACCTCACTAGCCGAATTAGGAGAATTCGGATTAATTAAGCACTTAACTGAGCATTTTAACATAAATCATACTTCAACAATAAAAGCTGTTGGAGATGATGCTGCTGTGTTAGACGCTTCAGAAAAGCAAACGTTAATTACAACCGATTTGTTAATTGAAGGTGTGCATTTTGATTTGAGTTATATGCCGCTAAAACATTTAGGTTACAAAGCGGTGATGGTAAATTTATCGGACGTTTATGCAATGAACGGAACTGCAGAGCAAATTACCGTTTCTATTGCAGTCTCAAACCGTTTTCCGTTAGAAGCAATTGAAGAATTGTATGCCGGAATTCAGTTAGCATGTCAAACATATAATGTAGATTTAATTGGTGGCGACACTACCTCTTCTACCAAAGGAATGTTAATTTCTATTACAGCAATTGGTAAAGCTAACAAAGAAGATGTTGTGTACAGAAATGGCGCAAAAGAAACAGATTTAGTAGTAGTTTCTGGAGATTTAGGTGCTGCATACTTAGGTTTACAAGTACTAGAAAGAGAAAAGCAAGTTTTTCAGGTTGATGCAAACAATCAACCAGATTTAGACGCATACACATATTTAATTGAAAGACAATTAAAACCAGAAGCACGTAAAGATGTATCTGGCTTATTAAAAGAAATGGATATCAAACCAACGTCTATGATTGATATTTCTGACGGATTGTCTTCAGAGATTATGCACATTTGTTCGCAATCTAAAGTTGGATGTAAAATTTACGAAGACAAATTACCATTAGATCCGCAGGTAATTTCTGCTTCAGAAGAATTTAATATGGATTCTACCATGATTGCTTTAAGTGGCGGCGAAGATTACGAATTGTTATTTACCGTGCCAATTGCAGATTTTGATAAAGTAAAAGGAAATCCAAATTTCTCAATCATTGGTCATATAACAGCAGAAAACCAAGGAATAAATTTGGTAACGCGCGCAAACCAAGAAATGGAATTAAAAGCGCAAGGTTGGAATGCTTTAAAAGAAGAGTAGGTTTTCACTTATAGACAAAAATAATAAGGTTTCTATTTATTCAATCCATTGCCCTTTATTAGACTTTAGTTTAATAAAATTTCCGCGATGAGCATTATAAATTAATTCTTCATGCAAATAAGTATTATCACTATTATATGTTTCATTTATTAGTTTCCAAACTAAAATATTACTTTTTGAATAAAAACTCATTTTGTATTGTGTCTTATTCTTTTTATAGAAATTCCTTTTTACAGCTTTTTTAATAATAGATTTTAATGGTACTAACTTTTCTTGAATAGAATTTCTTTTAACAATAGGAAAATCAATGTTTTTAATCACATTTCCCTTTTCATCTAATTCAATTTTTGATGTATAATTAGAAATTCCTGCGTTTATATTTCTATATGAAAAACATAAATAATACGCTGTATTTTGATTAGACTTTGGTATTCTTCTTTTAAATTCTTTTAAATTCTTTTAAATCGATTATTTGTCCACCAATTAATTCAAACTTTTCAAACTCTAATTCCCCAACACGCTCTTTTAAATATTTTATGGTTTTATTTTGGATAAATTCGGGTAAATCTTTAAAATTAGTAGGTTCTCTAGGTGTGTAACCGAAAAAAGAATAAGTTCCACAAATTGATTTCAATAAATCTTCTGATGTATCATAGAAGAATCTGCTTCTTTTAAGATAAATTTTTAATGTATCTTTTCTCTTTGTATTAATTTCTTTCCAAATTGGTTTATAATTTAAATTGTCATTAAACTGTAAATAGTATTTTGCTCGATTGTCGAGTTCTCTTATTTTGATTTTATAAATCCCCTTTTTATTTGAACCTCCGCAATTTTCAAATGTATCTTCATTTTTATAAATAGTTGAATAAATTTCAGATATTGGTAGTTTCGACTCCGAGTCGATAAATTTTATAGCAGTTTGAGAAAAACAGATAAATGAAGATAATAATATTATAATTGACGTAATTTTTTTCATAACCATATAAATAGAGTTTTAAAATATTTATCAATAATTAATCCAAAATATTTAATCTTCAAAAAAACCAACCTAACAACCCTTCACAAACTCCTGTAAAACAGCAATTAATTCCGCTTTATTTTCAATATGACTCATGTGTCCTTCTTCAAAAATAACAGATTCAGAATTGGTTTCTTTTGCTTCTTCAATCAATTCTTGAGCTTTTAAAACAGGATCTTTTTTGCCAATAATAAACAGCTTTTTAAAGTCGTTATTTTTTAAAACATCAATTCTGTTGGGTCTAATTCTCATTCCTTCTTGGCAAGCAATATAACCTTGAATTGGAGTTTTCATCGCTTCGTTTAACGCAGATTGCATTTCAGTTTTAAAATTCTTTCTGCTTTTTTCGCTAAACAAATTAGCAAAAGACATTCTAACCATATTTTTAAAATTGGTTTGAATCATTTTATTTGCTCTTGCTCTTAATGCTTTTCGTTCCTCATCATCTGCCAAAGAAGTAGAATTCATCAAACACAAGCCTTTTATTTTAGTCGGATTTTTTTCTGCAAATGCCAAGGCAACATAACCACCCATTGAATGTCCTACAACAATCGATTTTCTGATTCGTAAATGTTTTAAAACGGCTTCAATAGCTTCTGCCATTAGTTCCATAGAATGAACATACCCAATACAATCTGATTTTCCATGACCTAATAAATCAATACAAATTATTTTATTTCGTTTAGAAAACTCTTTGAGAACAACATTCCACATTAAACTATTCTCTAAAAACCCATGTAAAAGAACCAGAGCATTTCCTTGTCCGTGTATAGAAAATGAAATGTTTGTGTTTTTAAATTGAAGCGTATTTTGCATTACACAAAAATATGTATCTTTATTGAGGTATAACTTTTAAAAAATTAAAATGTTTACAACACCTTTTGCAACTATTACTAGTAAAACAGAAAAAAAATTAACACTTAGTCTTTTCTATCTACTAATAATTGGCGCAATTGTTTTAGTTTTTTTTAATAATATTCTAGAAAATAATGCTGCCCCGTATGGTATATTTTCTTTTGAGCTAGCAGGTTCATTAAACAAATCTTTAGAAATATTAAATTCCTGGTCTCCTTTAGCAAAAATATTTGCTGGCTTAAGTTTGGGTTTTGATTTTCTTTTTTTACTGATTTACACTTTATTTATTTCACTATTAATTCATAAAATTAACAAACGTTTATGGCTTGGTAAGCCTTTTCATAGAATTGGCGAATTGTTAGTTTGGTCTATGCGCATAACAGCTATTTTTGACGCAATAGAAAACGCAGCCTTAATTAAACTACTCGTTGGAAGTACGCAAGAATATTGGTCTTATATTGCCTATACATTTGCAGTAAGTAAATTTATTTTAATTATCATAGCTATTATTTACATCATCTTTAACTCAGCATTTTTGCTCTTTAAAAAAACTTCTAAAATTGAATAAAACAAAAGAAATATTTATCATAGGCTTTGCGTTGTTTTCAATGTTTTTTGGTGCCGGAAATTTAATACTTCCTCCTTTTTTAGGGGTACAATATGGAGAAAGCTGGAATTGGGTTGCGCTAGGCTTCTTTATTACCGCAGTTGTGTTTCCAATTATTGGAATAATCGCACACGCACGTTTACAAGGAACTATGTTTGACTTCGGAAAAAAAGTTTCACCTGTATTTAGTACTATTTACTGTTTAATTGTATACACTATTTCAATTACGTTGCCAGCACCAAGAACTGCTTCTGTAACACATGAAATGGCAATTGCACCTTTTTTAGGAACCTCATCACTACTAACAAGTACCCTTTATTTTTCACTGGTATTTATTTTTGTAATGAATCGCTCTAAAATATTAAATCTGATTGGAAAATACTTAACTCCACTAATTATTATTATTTTATCAGCTGTAATTTTTATTGGAGTTAGCGCAACTCCAGAAACAATAAATGCAGCAACATTTAAGACGCCTTTTATTAGTGGAATTCTTGAAGGATATCAAACTTTTGATGCTATTGGAGCAATTGTAATTGGTGGTGTTTTAGTAGTCTCTATGAATTTCAAAAAAGAAACTTCTTTTGTATTAAAAAAAGAAATTATTATCAAAGCCGGATTGTTAGCCGGATTTGGATTACTAGTTATTTATGCTGGATTGATTTATAGCGGCATGAACTTTAGCAGTACTTTTAACGAAAATGCTTCAAGAACAGAAGTCTTAAGTAGTTTAAGCACGCAAACTTTAGGAAATATTGGCAATACTTTTTTAAGTATTTTAGTTGCTTTAGCTTGTTTTACAACAGGAGTTGGAATTGTAACTGGAACCTCAGATTATTTTAAAGGTTTGTTTAATAATTCTCAAAAAGCATATATAATAACCGCAATAATTGGTTGTGTTCTTGGCGTTTTAATTGGACAATTTGATGTACAATATATCATCACAATTGCGCTACCTGCTTTAATGTTTATTTACCCAATAACAATTGTATTAATTTTACTAAATGTATTACCAGAGAAATTAGCTAGCCCTACAATATTTAGAGCAGTTATTAGCGTAACCTTTTTATTTAGCATTCCAGATTTTTTAAAGTTTATCATTAATCCAGAAAATTTAACAGGAATTCAAAGTTACATTCCGTTTTCAGAACATAGCTTAGGCTGGGTTTTACCAGCTTTACTTATTTTTATCTCTATGAATGTTTTCAAAAAATTTACGACTAAGTATTCATAATTACTTTTTTAAAAACTTTAATACTATCAATTATGAAAGAAAATACTACGTAATGCACAAGCTGTTGGGGTAACAAACCTGTGATAAAAATGATCCTGAAAGAGAAATTGGTGCTTGCCTAAAAAAGAAAAATAGTTTTAGGTCTCTCCGTGTTGGTCGAGATGACAATAAAATTTCTTAGTTAAGAAGTAAGGACATTATACAATGTCATTTCGAGAGAAGTGAAACGAAATCGAGAAATCTAAAAATAAAAAACCTCTGATTTATTTCAGTAAATAAGAAGTTTTTTTATGTTCTTCTTCGCATTCTTTTTGGACCTAACCATAGCCAGAATCCTGTAATGGTAAAAAGCAACAAAGCCAATCCCATTACTGTTGTATAAATTAGTTTTACTGGATTTCCTGAAGTATTAAAGTACACATCCAAAGCAGAACCGTCATGAACCCCTTCAATAAAATCAGAACGTCTTCTTTCTACATGTAAAAGTTTACCAGTTGCTCCATCAATCTGAATTCCGTAATAATTTTTAAAAATAAACTTTACCGTTCCTTTCTCTTTTCTGATATCTATGCGCTCTATTGTTGGGGTAATTTCATCTGAAATATGTTCTAAAAAATAGGCTGTAGCATTTGACTCTAGGTGATCAATTGACAACCAGTTTTTTAAATCAGTTGAAGTTCCTTCATAAGTTTTTGAAAGCAAATAATCGTTGCTGTTTTTTTTCCAACCTAATAATAAACCACTAATAGAGACCACAAAAAAGAAAATGAATAAGGTAGCACCAGTAACTCGATGCACTTTTCTAAAAGCTCTAAGAAATTTAGCTTGCTTTTTTCTGTTTCCTTTTTTACTCATTTCTTAACGATTGAAATGCGAATCTACTTATTTTTTAAATAAAAAAAGCGAGTTTTCACCCGCTTTAACTTTTATTTATCGTTCAATTTAAGAATTCATTAAATCTTCAATTTCTTCTGGTAAAATAGGAATGTTACGCATTAAGTTAAAAGGAGTTCCATTTTCTTGAATTACAACATCGTCTTCTAAACGAATTCCCATTTGCTCTTCAGGAATATAAATACCAGGCTCTACGGTAAAAACCATATTTGCTTTCATTGGTGTTTTTAGCGCACCATAATCATGCGTATCTAATCCAATATGATGACTTGTTCCGTGCATAAAATATTTTTTATAGGCGGGCCAGTTTTTATCTTCGTTTTGGACATCTGCCTTATCTATTAAACCTAGCTTTAATAATTCAGAAGTCATTATTTTACCAACTTCTTTATGGTATTGAGCCCAAATTGTTCCGGGAACCAACATCTTTGTAGCTTCTTCTTTTACATGGTTTACAGCGTTGTAAACAGCTCTCTGACGCGTTGTAAATTTACCTGAAACTGGAATTGTGCGTGTCATATCAGAAGAATAATTTGCATATTCTGCACCTACATCCATTAACAACATATCTCCAGCTTTACACTGCTGATTGTTTTCTATGTAATGCAATACACAGGCATTATAACCAGAACCAATAATTGGAGTATACGCAAATCCTTTAGATCGATTTCTTAGAAATTCGTGCATAAATTCTGCTTCAATCTCGAACTCCATTAAACCTGGTTTTACAAAACCTAAAATTCTTCTAAATCCTTTTTCAGTAATATTACAAGCTGCCTGCATTAAATCTAATTCGGTTTGCTCTTTAACACCTCTAATACTCTCTAAAATTGGAAAGCTCTTTGCGCTGTTATGTGCAGGAAAATTTGCTTTTACTTTTTTAATAAAACGATCTTCTCTCGTTTCTAACTCAACCGCTTGCCTATAATGCTCATTGGTATTAAAGTATACTGTTTCTGCTTCAGTCATCAAATCAAAAAACACTTTATCAAAATCTTGCAACCAATAAATAGTTTTTATCCCTGAGGTACCCGTTGCTTGTTCTTTGTTTAATTTTGCGCCCTCCCAAACTGCAATATGATCGTTTGTTTCTTTAACAAAAAGAATCTCTCTGTGCTTTTGGTCAATCGCATCAGGAAATAACAACAAAATACTCTCTTCTTGGTCTACACCACTCAAATAAAAAATATCTCTATGCTGATGAAATGGCAACGTACCGTCTGCACCCGTTGTAAAAATATCATTTGAGTTAAAAACTGCGATAGATTTTGGTTTCATTTGAGCTACAAACTTGGCTCTATTTTTTATAAAAAGTTGACAATCTATTAAATGGTATTTCATAAGTAAAAGGTATTTATTAAAAACAAATGTAGTAATTTAAACAAAGATGATTTACGCTTTAACTTAAAATTGAAATGTAAATTTAGTTGTAAGAAAAAGTGTTTTCATAAAGAATAATTGATTTTCAAATGGTTATAAAATCAAAAAAAAGCATGTATTAAAAAAAATTAAATAAAAATTGTCATTTTATAATTTATATAGTAGTATCTTTGCAGCTAATATTATTTTAATTATTATTACAATGAGTAAAGGTACAGTAAAATTTTTCAATGAATCTAAAGGATTTGGATTCATCACTGAAGAAGACACAAACAAGGAACATTTCGTACACATTTCTGGATTAATCGATGAGATTAGAGAAGGAGATGACGTAGAATTTGACTTACAAGAAGGTAGAAAAGGAATGAACGCAGTTAACGTAAAAGTTATCTAAGATATAAACTTTTTTTTATTACAAAACGCCTATCAATTAATTTGATAGGCGTTTTTATTTTTTATAGATTGTTTTAAAACTACCTTCTTTTGCTATTTTCTCTTCTAGAAGAACGAGTATCGTTTCTTTTTCTATTATTATTGGCGTTTTGACTAGCGTTTTTTGAAGTATTCTTTGATTTATTTCTAGGCGTATGATTTTTCTTTTTAGGTTTATTGGAATTTGGCTTTCCGGGCTCGTCATTATTTTGAGGCTCAAATCCCTCTAAAATTTCAGTTTCTAATTTCTGACCTAATAACTTTTCAATTTGTCTAATATACTCCATCTCTTCAATACACACTAAGGAAAGCGCCTCTCCTTTTGCACCAGCTCTACCTGTTCTGCCAATTCTGTGTACATAATCTTCGGGTACATTTGGTAATTCAAAATTAATAACATGTGGCAATAATGGAATATCTAATCCACGTGCAGCAATATCTGTAGCAACTAAAACCCTAATTTCATTAGATTTAAATTGAGCTAAAGCCTTTGTTCTAGCTCCTTGACTCTTATTTCCATGTATTGCAGCAGCAGAAACTTTACTGGCAATTAATTTCTTTGTTAACTTATTGGCTCCATGCTTTGTTCTTGTAAAAATAAGCACCTGTTTCCAATTTCCATCAGTAATTAATTTGGTAACGAGTTCTGTTTTCTTGCCTTTATCTACTCTAAATATTTTTTGAGCTACCTTTTCTGCAGTAGAATTTTCTGGTGTTGCCTCTACTAAAACGGGGTTGTGTAAGATACCTGCAGCCAATTCTTTAATTTCTTTAGAAAATGTTGCCGAAAACAATAAATTTTGTCTTTTTGCAGGCATTAAACTCATAATCTTTTTAATGTCACGCAAAAAACCCATATCTAACATTCTGTCAGCTTCATCTAACACCAAAATCTCAATTCTTTTTAAAGACAATGCTTTTTGGTTTTCTAAATCTAACAACCTTCCTGGAGTTGCAACCAAAATATCTACACCTTGTTTAATTGTTGCTATTTGAGATTTTGCTTTTACGCCCCCAAATACAACTGTAGATTTCATATTTAAATTAGCCCCATATTGCCTTACATTGTCATAAACCTGCGCAGCTAATTCTCTAGTTGGCGTTAAAACTAAGGCTCTTATTGGTCTAAACTTTGGATGTTTTGTATCGTTTAAAATTTGCAACATTGGCAAGGTAAATCCGGCTGTTTTCCCTGTTCCTGTTTGTGCTGAAGCCAACACGTCTTTTCCTTCTAAAACTAGTGGAATTGCTTTTTCTTGAATTGGAGACGGATTTTTATACCCTTGTTTTTCAATAGCTTTTAACAAAGCATTGTTTAATCCTAACGATTTAAATGACATAGATTTGTTTTACAAAATGGCGCATAGAGTTGAAATGCCATTTTTTAAGAATTTAGGCAAAGATACATTGAATTCTGATGGTTATGATAACATTTTGTTAAAAGTAAAAACTTCTAGACCATAATTTTTTGTTATCTCTTTTACAAATAGTAAATTGTGCAACCAAACAACGAATCATGAAAAAAACAACAACACTTTTTGCAACCTTACTTGTTACACTAACAATCTACGGACAACAAGTAACTTCGGCAAATGAAATTGAAACTGCATTAAATCAAAAAGATGCTTTAACTAAAAATTCTATTGTAAAAAATATCGAGTTTACAAACATTGGTCCTACTGTAATGAGTGGTCGTGTGGTAGACATTGATGTAAATCCGAACAACACTACTGAGTTTTATGTTGGGTACGCTTCTGGCGGATTATGGTATACTAATAATAACGGAACTACTTTCTCTCCAATAATGGATAACGCACCAACACAAAATGTTGGAGATATTGCTGTCGATTGGAAAAATGGAACAATTTGGGTTGGAACTGGTGAGAGCAATTCTTCTCGTTCTTCGTATGCCGGAATAGGAATCTTAAAATCAACCGACAAAGGAAAAACATGGCAACATGTTGGCTTATCAGATTCGCAACATATTGGTAGAATTATCATCAACAAAAATAATCCTAACGAGGTAGTTGTTGGTGTTATTGGCCATTTATATTCTAAAAACAAACAGCGCGGTATTTATAAAACTACTAATGGTGGAAAAACTTGGGAAAATACCTTGTTTATTAATGACATGACTGGAATTATTGACATTAGTGTTTCTCCTAAAAACTCAAAAATAATGTACGCTGCTTCATGGGAAAGAATAAGAAAAGCATGGGATTTTGACGGTGACGGAAATGGCTCTGCTATTTACAAATCTACAAACGGTGGGTCTTCTTGGACAAAAATGACTACAAAAGGAAATGGATTTCCTGTAGGAACAGGTGTTGGAAGAATTGGTTTAGCCGCTTTTGATGATACTGTTGTGTATGCTTTTTTAGACAATCAATTTAGAAGACCGGCAACTCCAAAAAAACCCGGAAGTGGTTTGCAAAAAGATGATTTTAAAACGATGTCTGTTTCTGATTTTATAAAATTAGACAACAAGGAGTTAAACAATTACTTAAGAAACAATCGTTTTGATAGAAAAGATACTGCTACGTCTGTAAAAGCATCTGTAAAAAATGGCACTGTTAAACCTAGTCATTTAGCTACGTATATAGAAGATGCAAACTCAATGTTATTTAACTCACCAGTTATTGGAGCTGAACTTTACAAATCTACTAATGGTGGTACATCTTGGAAAAAAACACACAAAGGCTATTTAGATGGCGTTTACAGTTCTTATGGATATTATTTTGGAATTATGGGAGTTAGCCAAATCAATCAAAATAAGGTCTACATTGGTGGTGTTCCTTTGCTAAAATCTAATGATGGAGGAAAAACTTTTGAAAATATTGGAGGGCCAAATGTACACTCAGATCATCAAGCATTATGGGTAAACCCTACTAAAAATGGACATGTTGTTAACGGAAATGATGGCGGAATTAACATCACTTTTGATGATGGAAAAAATTGGTCTAAACACAATTCTCACGCAGTTGGGCAGTTTTATGCAATTAATGTAGACAACAAAAAACCATACAATGTTTATGGTGGCCTACAAGATAATGGCGTTTGGTACGGGCCAAGTGATTATCGATTTTCTAGAGGTTGGGAAGGTAGCGGAGATTATCCATACAAGAGAATTGGTGGTGGAGACGGTATGCAAGTTCAAATTGATTCTAGAGATAATGAAACCGTTTATTCTGGCTCTCAATTCGGATATTATTTCCGTTTAAATTTAAAAACCGGAAAACGAATTTCTATTCACCCAAAGCATCAATTAGGAGATTCTCCATACAGATACAACTGGCAAACACCTATATTATTATCGCCACACAATCAAGATATCTTATACATGGGTGCAAATAAATTGTTGCGTTCAATGGATCAAGGAGCAACTTTTGATGTAATTTCAGAAGATTTAACTACAGGCGGTAAAAAAGGAAATGTACCCTACGGAACTTTAGCAACCATATCTGAAAGTCCGTTTCAATTTGGTTTAATCTACACTGGATCTGATGATGGATTGATTCATATTACTAAAGACGGCGGAAATTCTTGGACAAATATAACAGGAAATCTTCCTAAAGATTTATGGGTAAGCAGAGTAATTGCTTCAAAATTTAAAAAAGAAAGAGTATATGCTACTCTTAATGGCTACAGATCTGATGATTTTACATCCTATGTATATATGTCTGAGAACTATGGGCAAACCTGGAATAATATTGGCAGTAAAATACCAAATTCTGCAGTAAACGTTATTAAAGAAGATAGTAAAAATGAAAAACTACTATTTGTAGGAACTGATAACGGCTTGTATGCAAGTTTTAATTTAGGTAATTCTTGGCATCCTTTTAGTAATGGATTTCCAAATGTTGCTGTGCACGATCTGGCAATTCAAGAAAGAGAAAACGACTTGGTTGTTGGTACGCATGGTAGAAGTATATACAAAACTAATATTTCTAGATTACAAAACTTTGATGCTTACAGCTCAAAAAAGACACATCTTTTTGAAATAGCAAGCCTACGTTCTTCTGCAAGATGGGGAAGCTCTTGGAGCCAGTTTTCTGCAGCAAGTACCCCGCAATCTACATTTGATGTATTTTCTAATAAAGCAACAAATGCAACTATTACCATCAGTATAAAAAACATAGTAGTAAACACCATGTCTGTTAAATTAGATAAAGGATTTAATGCAATTACCTATGATGTTTCTTTTTCTAACAAAGGAAAAAAAGCTTTTGAAAAAGCTAACAAAAAATTAAAAGCAGCTCAAAATGGTGTTTATTATTTACCTAAAGGGAAATATACGGTTCATATAAACGGAGAAAACCAAGTTTTGCAAATAAGATAAGTAACTCATTTCTGAAAAACTAAAAGTCAGTGTTTTTTTAATAAATACTGGCTTTTTTTATTTTCAGAGGGGATCAATTCTATATATATTTCTAAAAAAAAGAGTTCTAGCTCGCTCCATATCAAAATTATTTAAACAAATTCTAAATACGGCAAGAAAACAAAAAACTTGTTTGTTTATACTATTCATATACTGTAAATTTGTACTAACATTTAAATAATTAACAAATAATGAGCGGAATACTAAATTCTTCAATCGCTAGAAAGTTTGCAATGGCACTTTCAGCTTTCTTTTTAATGTTTTTCTTATTACAACATCTTGTAATAAACATAACTTCAATATTTCCTAACAACGGTAAAACCTTTAATGAGTTGTCTCATTTTATGGGAACTAACCCGTTAGTTCAATACTTATTACAGCCCGTATTAATATTTGGAGTTGTATTTCATTTTGTGATGGGTTTTATTTTAGAATTAAAAAACAACAGTGCTAGAAAAGTAAAATATGCTAAAAATAATGGTGCTGCAAATTCTACTTGGATGAGTAGAAACATGATTTGGTCTGGATTGGCGATTTTAGCTTTTATTGTGTTGCATTTTATTGATTTTTGGTTTCCAGAAATCAACACAAAATTTATTCAAGGAGATTGGTCTGGATTGCACAATGGTGAGTTCAGATACTTTGAAGAATTACAGCATAAATTTGTAAATCCAGCAAGAGTTGCTGCTTATGTTGTAGCATTTATTTTCTTAGGATTACATTTAGCACACGGATTTAACTCAGCCTTCCAATCCGTTGGAGCAAACAATAAATATACTAAAGGATTGAAAACTTTTGGTAAACTATATGCAATTATCATTCCTTTAGGATTTGTTGTTATTGCATTATTTCATCATTTCAATCATTAATACAAAACCAGTATGGCTTTAGATTCAAAAATTCCAAAAGGTCCATTAAAAGATAAATGGACAGATTATAAAAATCATATCGATTTAGTAAACCCTGCCAATAAACGTAACATTGATGTTATTGTTGTAGGTACAGGTTTAGCAGGTGGTTCTGCTTCTGCAACTTTAGCAGAATTAGGCTACAATGTAAAAGCATTTGCATATCAAGATTCTCCTCGTAGAGCTCACTCTATTGCCGCTCAAGGAGGTATCAATGCCGCAAAAAATTATCAAGGAGATGGAGATTCTACCTACAGATTATTTTATGATACTGTAAAAGGAGGAGATTACAGATCCAGAGAAGCAAACGTGTACCGTTTAGCAGAAGTATCTGCAAACATTATTGATCAATGTGTAGCACAAGGAGTTCCTTTTGCACGTGATTATGGAGGTTTGTTAGACAATCGTTCTTTTGGTGGGGTCTTAGTTTCTAGAACTTTTTACGCCAAAGGGCAAACGGGTCAACAATTATTATTGGGGGCATATTCTGCAATGAATCGTCAAATTGCACGTGGTAAAATTGAAATGTTTAACCGTCATGAAATGCTAGATGTAGTAATTGTTGATGGGAAAGCACGTGGAATTATCGCTAGAGATTTAGTTACTGGAGAAATAGAACGTCATTCTGCACATGCCGTTGTAGTAGCTTCTGGTGGATATGGAAATGTTTATTTCTTATCTACAAACGCAATGGGTTCTAATGCAACTGCTGCATGGAAAATTCATAAAAAAGGAGCCTATTTTGCAAATCCATGTTACACACAAATTCACCCAACTTGTATTCCTCGTTCAGGTGACTACCAATCTAAACTAACATTAATGTCAGAATCGTTACGTAACGATGGTAGAATTTGGGTGCCAAAAAGCATGGAAGATGTAATGGCAATTCGTGAAGGCAGAAAAAAACCTACAGATTTATCTGAAGACGAAAGAGATTATTATTTAGAAAGAAGATATCCTGCATTTGGTAACTTAGTACCTCGTGATGTTGCCTCTAGAGCAGCAAAAGAACGTTGTGATGCTGGTTACGGAGTAAATGCAACTGGAGAAGCGGTATACTTAGACTTTAAGTCTGCTATACAGCGTTACGGAAAAGAACAGGCTAAAATTAAACACATTTCTAAACCTACAGAAAAACAAATTTATGATCTTGGTAAAGATATTGTAAAGGCTAAATATGGGAATTTATTTCAGATGTATGAAAAAATTGTAGATCAAAACCCTTATGAAACACCAATGATGATTTATCCTGCTGTACACTATACAATGGGTGGTGTATGGGTAGATTACAATCTAATGACAACAATTCCTGGATGTTATGCTATTGGAGAAGCAAACTTCTCTGACCATGGAGCAAATAGATTAGGTGCCTCTGCTTTAATGCAA
The DNA here is from genome assembly GCA_029238315.1 of Polaribacter sp. Taxonomy (GTDB): domain Bacteria; phylum Bacteroidota; class Bacteroidia; order Flavobacteriales; family Flavobacteriaceae; genus Polaribacter. The sequence continues at coordinate 79,770 of JAQWGI010000015.1, forward strand.
GGTTTAGCTGATGGTTATTTTGTATTACCATATACTATTGGAGATTATTTAGCAGATGATATTAGAACTGGAAAAATAGCAACAGATTCTCCTGAATTTGAAGCTGCTGAAAAAGAAGTTTCAGAAAGAATAGAATTTTTTATCAATAATAAAGGAACACATTCTGTAGATTATTACCACAAAAAATTAGGAAAAATTATGTGGGATAAATGTGGAATGTCTAGAAATGAAACAGGCTTAAAGGAAGCAATAATAGAAATTTCTGAACTTAGAGCTGATTTCTGGAAAAACGTAAATGTACCTGGAACTGCAACAGAATATAACGAACAACTTGCCAAAGCAGGTAGAGTTGCTGATTTCTTAGAGCTAGGAGAGTTATTTGCAAAAGACGCCTTGATAAGAGAAGAATCTGCAGGAGGACACTTTAGAGAAGAATTCCAAACTGAAGATGGAGAAGCAAAAAGAATAAAAGAGTTTCAGTTTGTTTCTGCATGGGAATATAAAGGAGAACCTAAAGATGCAATACTTCACAAAGAAGAATTGGCATACGAAAATATAGAAGTTAAAGAAAGAAGTTATAAATAAAGACATTATGAATCTTACATTAAAAATTTGGCGTCAAGAGAACGCAAACGACAAAGGGAAAATGGTCGATTACAAAGTGACTGAAATCTCAGAACATATGTCTTTCTTGGAAATGATGGACGTTTTAAACGAACAACTTGTAAATTCTGGTGAAGAGCCAGTTGCTTTTGATCATGATTGTAGAGAAGGAATTTGCGGTATGTGTTCTATGTATATTAATGGCGAAGCACACGGTCCAGATCGTGGTGTAACTACTTGTCAATTACACATGCGTATGTTTAAAGATGGTGATACAATTACTATAGAGCCATGGAGAGCAGCTGCATTTCCAGTAATTAAAGATTTAGTTGTAGACAGAAGTGCTTTTGATAGAATACAACACGCTGGTGGATATATTTCTGTAAATACATCTGGAAACACTCAGGATGCTAATGCAATTCCTATTTCAAAAGAAGCCGCAGATAAAGCAATGGATGCAGCAACATGTATTGGTTGTGGTGCTTGTGTTGCCACTTGTAAAAACTCTTCTGCAATGTTGTTTGTAGGTGCAAAAGTTTCTCAATACGCATTATTACCACAAGGACAAGTTGAGGCTACAGACCGTGTTTTAAATATGGTTGCTCAGATGGATGCTGAAGGCTTTGGTAATTGTACAAATACTGGTGCTTGTGAGGTTGAATGTCCTAAAGGAATTTCTTTAGAAAACATCGCCAGAATGAATAGAGAATTTTTAAGCGCAAGTTTAAAAGGATAAGTATATTTTAAATACATTAAAAAAACCTCATAGTTTTATTACTATGAGGTTTTTCTTTTTGGTAATAACCGATAAAATAAAGCATAAAAAAAGCCTTTTGATTTCTCAAAAAGCTTTTTAATATTTTACAATTTCTATAAATCCATTGTCCAAGAAATGTAATATTGAGATCCAATTGCTCCTACACCCGGCGCACTGAAATACTCTTTACCTCCTAGATTTGCACCACCTAATTTAATAGTAGCTTTCCATTCTGGTAATCTGTAATTTATTTGTGCATCAATAACCGATCTAGCATCAATCATTCCATCATAAAAAGCAGATTCCCACAAGAAAGCATCTTGCCATCTAAAGTTTACATTAAATCCTAAGTTATCAACAACTTCAGATTTTCCAAACTGTAATTTAAACTTGTGCTCAGGAGTATTAAATCCTGCTTCAAAATCTGGATTGCTTGCTCCAGAAACACCAAACTTAGCAAAAGAATAATTAAAACTTACATCGTATCCATTAAACACCTTAGTTGCAACACCTAAACCTAATCCTGCAGAAGTAATATCTGCATCAGAGTTAGAATCGAAAGCCACACCTTTATAATCTCCACTTTGAAGCGCTACTAATGCAATTGGTGTTGGACCACCTCCTAAAGGAGTTAAATCTACAACTTCAGTCAATGAAACATCTCCATAAAGCGGTGCTACAACATTTTCACTTGCAATAAAGTCTTTATATTTATTGTAATACACGTTTAAATCAATAGTAATACCCTTAATAATACCTCTATAACCAACTTCAAAAGCAGTTACATGTTCTGGTTTTACAAAGTCTACATTAGATTTTCTTAAATCTGCTGGGTTTCCAGAAGCTAAGAAAGATGCAATAGAAGTAGCTGTCCATGAATTGTTATATGCCATACTACCAGATAAAACCTGAGAAGAACCAATTCCGCTTGCTCCACCAGTTACTGCATTAATATAACCAGCCAATGCAGGGTCTATACCTAATGCGTAAGGCAATGATCTATATCTGTTAATGTTATCTGGAGCTGTACCAACCAAAATTCCTGAACCAGCATCTAAACCAATATATTGATCTTGAGTAGTTGGGTTTCTGAATCCTGTTTGAATAGAAGCTCTAAAGTTATGGTTCTTGTCTTCTCCTGCAGCATATGCTAAAGATAACCTTGGAGAAATATTACCATCAAAATTTTGTGCTTTGTCGTATCTACCAGAAGCAGTTACTTTTAAGCGATCATCCATAAATTTATCTTGAATCTGTGCATATGCGCCGAATTCATCATAAGTAATAGGAGCATTGTAGTCTGTAAAAATTGTACCAAATGAATTTAATGAGTATGTTCTAAATGAAGAACCGAATTGTACATCTGCAAAATCTATATACTTTCTTAAGTTAAAGTTAGCATCTACATGATAAATTTTAGATTCATCTTGGAATTTAGAACCTGTTGTTAAATCTGGATCAGCAGTTATTCTTGCTTTTACAGCATTAAATTCTTCACTTCCTGGAGCTAAACGATTTCTATCTGCAAATGATCTTGCAATTGCTGGATTTCCTCCTGGTACTCCAGGTACAAATCCTGCTAAAGCACCACCGAACTCAGTAAACCACTGTGTGTCAGATTTCCAAGCCCTGTTGATGTTGATAGCTGCAAAACGTGTATCATAAGAGTCTCCTGCATCCTCACTAGTAATGTATCCTCTAATGAAAAAATCTTTACCACGAACCTCTAATTTATTTTGAAACATTTCAAAGTTCTTGATATTATATCTATTTTGTCCTTGGTAAATAGTATTTCCTGTTCCGTATTTAGAATTAAAGATAAACTCTATACGATCATCACCAAAAGGTCTATAGTTTAATGACAAACCTAGCTTTAAACTTTTCGCTTGATTGTCCATTAAGTCATTATCTGTATAACCTGTTCTAGTAACTCTTCCTATTCCTGGGATGTTTGTTCCCACTTCATCTCCATACACATTTAATCCATTATAAGCTGGGTTTCCTGCATGGCTAGTAGATGCTGGGTTCGTCTCATCTCTATAATCTGTTGCGTACCAATCAGTACCTTCTAAATAAGACACTGTTGCTTTTGCTGCAAATTCTTCAGAAAAAACATGGGCCATTCTAACACTTGTGTCCACATATTCATTTACTCCGGCAGCATCTTGGCTTGTCAATCCTGATTTCATTACAAAACTAACTCCAGGCGCATCAAATGGAGATTTACTAGTCATAAACATGATTCCATTAAAAGCGTTAGCTCCATATAAAGCAGAAGAAGCTCCTGGTAATAATTCAACAGTGTTTACGTCTAATTCAGACATCCCTAATAAATTCCCTAAAGCAAAGTTTAGTGCAGGAGAAGAGTTATCCATCCCGTCTACTAGCTGCATAAAACGTTCATTTGCAAAAGTTGCAAATCCACGTGTATTTACAGATTTAAACGTTAAACTATTAGAGTTGACGTCAACACCTTTTAGGTTTTCTAATCCGTCGTAAAACGATGGAGAAGACGTGTTTCTGATAGCTCTAATATCCATTCTTTCTACCGTAACTGGAGATTCCATAATACGCTCTGGTGTTCGAGAAGCAGATACAACAACTTCATCTAGAGAAGTTGCATTTTCTGTTAGAGTTACTGATACTTTTTGATTATTTGTAGTAATCGCTATTTTTTGAGTTTTGTAACCCAACATAGAGATTTCTATGTTAAACGGAGGCGTTTCCGAAAACATCATTGTAAATTTCCCGTCAAAATCGGTATTAGTACCGACCGACTTACTCTCAACTTTAACGTTAGCCCCTGGTAAAGGCTCGCCGTTAGCGTCTGATACGGTTCCTGAGACCGCAGTCTGAGCAAACATAAAAACACTGGTAAACATTGCAAATGCAATAAGTAATAGTTTTTTCATAATGTATAATATTTGTTATCTAACGTGCAAAATACAATTTTTTTTGAGATTGTTAAAGAACTACTAAAAAAATTAAAGTTCTGTTAAAATAAATAGATGATTTTTAGCAAATTAAGATTTATCAATTCTCTGACCGTTTTTCATTGAATCAAATTGTAACTTTGCGAAAATTAATTTTACTTTGGAAATAATCCACTCGCTTTCTAGTTATATTCACACAGAAAAAACAGTTGTTACTATTGGCACTTTTGATGGCGTACATATTGGTCATCAAAAAATAATAGACCAAGTTGTGAAAACGGCAAAAAAATCAGGAATGAAAGCTGTTTTGCTAACGTTTTTTCCGCACCCTAGAATGGTTTTACAACAAAATGTATCTATTGAGTTAATTAACACTATTGATGAGAGAGCAGAGTTGTTGTCAAAAACTGGTTTAGATTATTTAATTATTCATCCTTTTAGTTTAGAGTTTTCTAGGTTAATGGCTTTAGATTTTGTTAGAAAAATACTCGTAAATCAGTTAAATACTTCAAAATTAATTATTGGTTATGATCATCATTTTGGGAAAAACAGAGAAGGCAATTTAGAACAACTCACAGAATATAGTCATTTATACAATTTTGACGTTGAAGAAATACCTGTACAAGACATTAATGAGGTGGCGGTGAGTTCTACCAAAATTAGAAAAGCATTGTCAGAAAAAAACATCAAAACTGCCAATAAATACTTAGGGTACAACTTTATGTTAAGCGGTAACGTTGTAAATGGGAGGCAGTTAGGTGGTGAGATTGGTTTTCCAACGGCAAATTTAAATGTTAAAGAAGCGTATAAATTAATACCAAAAATAGGTGTTTATGTTGTAAAATCTCAAATCGAAAAGGATATTGTATATGGTATGATGAACATCGGTTTTAGACCAACTTTAGAAGGAACACATCAAACAATTGAAGTTCATTTTTTTGATTTTAACAACGATTTATACGGTCAAAATTTAACGATTGAAGTGTTATATTTTTTAAGAGATGAACAAAAATTTGATTCTATAGAGCAGCTAATTTCTCAGTTAAAAGAAGACAAAAAAACAGCTTTAAACTACCTACAAAACAATCTATAAAAGACATTGCTAAATTGTTGAGGTTGCTGTATCTTTGTGACTATTAAAAAATAAAAGATGTTACAAGTTCAGTTTATTAGAGACAACAAAAAAAATGTTTTAGAAGGTTTGGCAAAACGTAATTTTGCAGATGCTGAAGCAATTATTGACGATGTTTTAACTACGGATGAAAATCGTAGAACCACACAAACCTCATTAGACAATATTTTAGCAGAATCTAATACAATTTCCAAAGAGATTGGTGAGCTTTTTAAATCTGGACAAGCGCAAAAAGCAACTCTTTTAAAAGAAAAAACAACTCAGCTAAAAGACCAATCTAAAGAATTGACAGCACAATTAAATGCTTTTTCTGACCGCTTACAAGAAGTACTGTATCAAATTCCAAATATTCCGCACAGTTCTGTAAAAGCAGGGAAATCTGATGAAGACAATGAACATGTTTTTTCTGAGGGAGTAATTCCTGCATTAGGTAAAAATGCCCTACCGCATTGGGAGCTTGCTAAAAAATATGATATTATAGATTTTGAATTAGGAACTAAAATTACAGGAGCCGGGTTTCCTGTTTATAAAGGCAAAGGAGCAAAATTACAACGTGCCTTAATCAACTACTTTTTAGATAAAAATATTGAAGCTGGTTATAAAGAGTATCAAGTTCCGCATTTGGTAAATACTGCATCTGCTACGGCAACAGGTCAATTACCAGATAAGGATGGACAAATGTATCACTCTACGATTGATGACCTATATTTAATACCGACTGCAGAAGTGCCAATTACAAATATGTTTCGTGGAAATTTAGTAACAGAAAACGATTTTCCTATAACTGCAACTGGTTATACTCCTTGTTTTCGTAGAGAAGCTGGAAGTTATGGAGCGCATGTTCGCGGATTAAATAGATTGCATCAATTTGATAAAGTAGAAATTGTAAGAGTTGAACACCCTGATAATTCTTACACAGCGTTAAACGGAATGGTAGATCACATTAAAGAAATTTTACGCGAATTAAAACTACCCTATAGAATTTTGCGTTTGTGTGGTGGCGACACTGGTTTTACAGCGGCATTAACATTTGATTTTGAAGTGTTTTCTACTGCTCAAGACAGATGGTTAGAAATTAGTTCTGCCTCTAACTTCGAAACGTATCAAGCCAATAGATTAAAGTTGCGTTTTAAAAATAAAGAAGGTAAAAGTCAGTTAGCACACACGTTAAACGGAAGTTCTCTTGCATTGCCTAGGGTTTTAGCGGGGATTTTAGAAAACTATCAAACAGAAGACGGAATTAAAATTCCGGATGTTCTTGTGCCGTATTGTGGTTTTGATATGATAGATTAAGAAGTCAATTTTAATTACAAAGAATAATATCAAGTAGGTTTTGAGGCTCCTTAAAAATTACTTTTTAGTTTGCAACCACTGCAACTATTAACCTTTTGTATTTGTTCATTTCTAACAATGCATTTAAATAAGCAGGTATTTGTCCGTTTTGCATATGCTGTTTAGAATTTTTTTTTGCTTCTTCGTATTGTAGTATTAAATTTCCCATAATAATAAGTTTGTTAAGTGCTCTTCTACAATAGACAAGTTCCGTGCCAAAATGTTACACTGCATTTTTAGAAACCTAAAAATTTAATAAGAATTTAACGTTCTTGTACGTATATTTGAATATCATGAAAAAAATAATTGTTTTCTGTTTTATTTCTGTAAGCTCCTTTATTTACGGGCAGAATAACTTTTTGTTAGCAGAGAAGTATTATCAAAATAATGAGTTTGAAAAAGCTGCAGAACTCTATAAAACGCTTTTTAAAAAAAACCAATACAACACAACATACTTAAAAAGACTGATCAATTCTTATCAGGAAATTTCTAAATTCAACGAAGTAGAAAAACTCCTAGAAAATCAATTACAAAAACAACCAACTCACACTTATTTGTATGTTGAATTAGGCTATAATTATGATAGGCAGCAACAAAAAGAAACCGCTAAAACATATTACGCTAAAGCAATCAACGCCATAAAAAAGAACACTAGAATGGGTAGTGTAACCGCTAGGTTATTTAATAGCAATGCTCTTTTAGACTATGCTATTTGGGCTTATAAAGAAACCATGCAACACAATCCAAACGCCAATTATGAAATTCAGATTGCTCAAATTTATGGAGAAAAAGGAGCTTTTAAAGAAATGTTTTCTTCGTACATTAATCTAATTGATAAAGATGAAAACTACCTAAATACTGTTCAACGACTATCAAGTACTTTTATTACTGATGACCCACTAAATGAACAAAACATTCTATTCAAAAAAACACTTATTAAAAAATCAGTTAGCAAACCAAAAAATGTTTGGAATATTTTATTAAGCTGGCTATTTACCCAACAAAAAGAATATGAAAAAGCGTTGATACAAGAAAAAGCACTTTTTAAGAGAGATCCTGCTTATCTTGTTAATATTATTGATTTAGGCGTTAATGCGTTTAATCGTAAAAGTTATACAACTGCAAAAAAGTGCTTTGAATTTGTCTTGCAAAAAAGCAAGAATATAAATCAATTGTTAACCGCAAATTTATATGTCGTTAAAATTGCCATAACCACCAATCAAGAAAAAGTTGATTCTCTCTTTAAAGATATTTTTAGCCGTTATGGAAAAACAGCAACAACCATAAAAATTCAGCTAGAATACGCAGACTATTTAACTTTTAAAAAGAACAATCCTGAAAAAGCAATAACTGTTTTATCTACTGCAAAATCAATTGCAGCATCTAAATTTGAACAAGCAGAAATTAAATTAAAATTAGGTGATATTTATGTTTTTACAGGAAATTATAACAGTGCTTTGATTTATTTCTCTCAAGTACAAACCAGTATTAAAAACCATCCGATAGCACAAAAAGCGCGTTTTAAAGTAGCGCAAACTTCTTATTTTAAAAACGATTTTAAATGGGCCTTTTCTCAGTTAAAAGTTTTAAAGGCTTCTACAACACAGCTCATTGCAAATGATGCACTTGATTTGTTTTTAACTATTTCAGACAATCAGCCAAAAGATTCTCTAGATCTTGGTTTGCAATTGTATGCAAAAGCAGATTTGCTAGCTTTTCAAAATAAAAACAGGCAAGCAATTGACGTATTACAACACTTATTAACTAATTATAAAGGGCAGAAAATAGAAGATGAGTCGTTGTTTAAGCAAGCTAATTTATTTACAAAAACAAATCGTTTTAAAGAAGCAATTGATAATTATACTCAAATTATTACATTAAATAAAGAAGGTATTTTTGTTGATGATGCACGCTATTTAATTGCAGAAATTTATCTATCAAAATTAAATAACACAGAAAAAGCTTCAGAGTATTATCAAAAGATTATTTTTGAACATCCGTCTAGTATTTATTTGGTAGATGCCAGGGAAAAATATCGAAAATTACGAGGCGATACAATTAATTAATTATAAATAAATGTATATCTATAACGTTACTTTAAGCATTGACAAAAGTATTCATAAAGAATGGTTAAAATGGATTCAAGAACACATTCCGGAAGTATTAGCAACTGGTAAATTTACCTCAGCAAAATTAACGCAAGTTTTAGTAGAAGAAGATATGGGCGGCATTACATATTCTGTACAATACACTGCAAAATCTAGAGAAGATTTAGACAGCTACTACAATGAAGATGCAGCCAGGTTAAGAGGAGGAGGAGTGCAGAAGTTTGCTGATAAAATGTTGGCATTTAGAACTGAATTGAGGGTTGTAAATGAGTTTTTCTCGAATGAATTAAAAAATTAAATATGAGCGTTAAAGCTAAAAAACATTTAGGCCAACATTTTTTAACAGATGAAGATATTGCAAAAAAAATAGCAGACTCTTTAACTGAAAATGGATATAATAATGTTTTAGAAATAGGCCCTGGAATGGGGGTTTTAACCAAGTATTTATTAACTAAAAAACCAAAAGTTACTGTATTAGAACTCGATTCTGAATCGGTAACTTATTTAAAAGAGGTTTTTCCTTTGGAACACATTACGTTAAATACTACTCAAGAAAAGTTCAATATTTTAGAAGGTGATTTTTTAAAGAAACAAATCACACAAATTTTTAATAAAGAACAGGTAGCAATAATCGGTAATTTTCCTTATAATATTTCTACACAAATTGTTTTTAAGGCAATTGAAAATAGAGAATTTGTGCCAGAATTTGCAGGCATGTTTCAAAAAGAAGTAGCCAAAAGAATTGCAGAAAAAGAAGGGAGTAAAGTTTACGGAATTTTATCTGTTTTAACGCAAGCTTTTTATGATGTTGAGTATTTATTTACAGTCCCGCCAACAGTCTTTAACCCGCCTCCAAAAGTAGATTCTGGTGTAATTAGATTCATCAGAAAAGAAAATTATACACTTCCAGTTGATGAAAAATTATTTTTCAGAGTTGTAAAAATGGCTTTTAATCAGCGACGAAAAATGTTGCGTGGAAGTTTAAAGTCATTCAATCTCTCGGATTCCTTAAAAGAAGACCCTATATTTGTGAAAAGACCAGAACAATTATCTGTTCAAGATTTTATTGAATTGACCGCAAAAATAGCAGAAAATGGCATTTGAGATTACTAAAGAGCTTATAGAGAATGTTGCAATATTAATTGAAAATAGAAATGATAAAGGGCTTTCTTCCCTTTTTTCTGAAATGCACTACGCAGATATTGCAGAAGTTTTAGAAGAGATTTCTTTTGATGAAGCAGTTTATATTATTAAGCTTTTAGACAGTGAAACTACCTCAGATATTTTAATTGAACTCCATGAAGATGTTCGTGAAAAAATCTTTGACCAACTAACCGCTAAAGAAATTGCAGAAGAAGTTGAAGAGTTAGATTCAGATGATGCTGCAGATATTATTGGAGAACTGTCTGAAGAAAGACAGGAAGCTGTAATGTCTCAAATAGAAGACGAAGAACACGTCAAAGAAATTGAAGAATTACTTACTTATGCAGAAAATTCAGCAGGTTCTTTAATGGCAAAAGAGTTGGTAAAAGTATACGAAACTTGGACCGTTGCAGGTTGTATGCGTAGAATCAGAGCTCAAGCTAAAGATGTTACGCGTGTGCATTCTATTTATGTAGTTGATAAACATAATAAATTAGTAGGAAGACTTTCTTTAAAAGATTTAATTATAGCAAAATCAGATCAAAAAATTGCAGACATTTCCAAATCTAATGTAGATGCCGTTAGTGTGAATGAAAATGACGAAGAAGTTGCTAGAATTATGGCGAAATACGATTTAGAAGCAATTCCAGTTATTGATAAAAACAATATTTTACTTGGTAGAATTACCATTGATGATATTGTAGATGTTTTAAAAGAAGAAGCAGATAAAGATTACCAAATGGCAGCAGGTTTAACGCAAGATGTAGATTCTGATGATAGTATTTTTAACCTTACAAAAGCAAGAATTCCTTGGTTATTTTTAGGTTTAATTGGTGGTGTTGGCGCATTTCTTATTATGGAGGGGTTTCAAGATTTATTTAGTGAAGATGCCATTTTATTTTTCTTTACACCTTTAATTGCTGCAATGGCAGGAAATGTTGGTGTGCAATCTTCTGCAATTATTGTGCAAGGTTTGGCAAATGATGATGTAAAAGGAAGTATCAATAACCGATTGATAAAAGAAATGTTGTTAGCAGCTTTAAACGGATTGATTTTAGCTGTTTTTTTATTCTTATTTATTTGGCTCTATAATGGCGAAGCTCAAAAGGCATTAGCGATTTCTGTTTCTTTAATTGCTGTCATTATTGTTGCAGGATTAATCGGAACTTTTATACCACTTTTCTTAAATAAACGCGGTATTGATCCTGCAATAGCAACAGGTCCTTTTATAACAACGAGCAACGATATATTTGGAATTCTAATTTATTTTTGGATTGCAAAATTAATCATAGGGATTTGATATAGTTACTCTAGCTTATTAAACAAATCCCACAAAACAACCCCACAACTCACGGAGATATTTAAGGAATGTTTGGTTCCTAATTGTGGTATTTCAATACAATAATCAGAAGCAGAAACCACTTCTTGTTGCACACCTTTTACTTCATTTCCCATAACAACAGCGTATTTCTGATTTTCTTCAGGAGTAAAATCATTCAACATGGTACTATTTTCTGCTTGTTCAATTGATAAAATTTTAATTTTTGAATCTTTCAATTTTTTAATAAGCGTAAGCGTATCTTCAACATATTCCCAAGTAACAGATTCGGTTGCTCCAAGCGCTGTTTTATGGATTTCTTTGTTTGGCGGTGTGGCTGTAATTCCGCAGAGATAAATTTTTTCGATTAAAAAAGCGTCCGAAGTTCTAAAAACAGAACCCACATTATTTAAACTTCTAATATTATCTAGCACTACAATTAGTGGTGTTTTCTGAACTTCTTTAAATTCATCAACCGATATTCTTCCTAACTCGCTATTCTTTAGTTTTCTCATGTTTTAGGTAAAAGGGATTAGGCGCTAGTAATTAGTTTTTTCACATAAAATTTATTTTAAGCTTTATGAATCCCTAAAGACTAACTACTAATTTACTAACTACTTTTTTCTATCTTCGCAAAACTAATTTAAAATTCCGAAAACTTGGCAAAAAGCAAAGTAAAAAAGGTAACTCCGTTAATGAAACAATACAATGCAATTAAGGTAAAATATCCTGATGCAATGCTGTTGTTTAGAGTTGGAGATTTTTACGAAACTTTCGGAGAAGATGCTAAAAAAGCTGCGCATGTTTTAGGAATTACATTAACAAAACGAGGCGCTGGAAGTGAAACAGAAACTGCATTGGCTGGTTTTCCGCATCACTCTATAAACACCTATTTGCCAAAGTTAGTAAAAGCCGGAATGCGTGTTGCCATTTGTGATCAATTAGAAGATCCAAAAATGACAAAAACCATTGTAAAACGTGGTGTTACAGAATTAGTTACGCCTGGTGTTGCATTGAATGATGAAGTTTTACAAAGTAAAACCAACAACTTTTTAGCAGCGGTTCATTTTGATAAAAAACAACTCGGAATTTCCTTTTTAGATGTTTCTACTGGAGAATATTTAGTAGCGCAAGGAAATGCCGAATACATTGATAAATTATTACAAAATTTCAATCCGAGTGAAGTCTTGGTTGAGAAAAAAAACAAGCAACAATTTTTTGAATTGTTTGAAAATCGTTTTTATACTTTTTATTTAGAAGACTGGGTTTTTCAGCCAGAATATGCACAAGAATCTTTGCAAAATCATTTTGATGTAAAAAGCTTAAAAGGTTTCGGAATTCAAGATTTAGAAACTGGAATTGTAGCTGCCGGAGCTATTTTATTTTATCTATCAGAAACACAACACAAACAAGTATCACACATTCAAAATATTTCTAGAATTGCCGAAGATAATTATGTTTGGATGGATCGTTTTACAGTCAGAAATTTAGAATTGTATCACGGAACTTCTGTAAATTCTGTTACACTTTTAGATATTATTGACGCAACAATCTCACCAATGGGCGGGCGTTTGTTAAAGCGTTGGTTAGCGCTGCCTTTAAAGAATAAAACGGAGATTGATAAGCGTCACGAAACGGTTAATTATTTAATTAATTCTGATGATTTCTTTGAAACAGTTACTTATCAAATAAAGCAAATTTCTGATATTGAAAGATTGATTTCTAAAGTAGCAACTGGCAAAGCATCACCAAGAGAAGTTGTCTACTTAAAAAATTCTTTACAAGCCATTTTACCGATTAAAGAAGCGGCTGAAAAAAGTAAAAATCCATCCGTAAAAAATATTGGAAAACAACTGAACAATTGTGCTGATTTGATTGCAAAAATTACTGAAACATTATTTGATGATGCGCCTGTAAATATCATTAAAGGAAATGCAATTGCCAGTAATGTTTCGCAAGAATTAGATGATTTACGTGCAATTTCTAATTCTGGAAAAGAATATTTAGATAATATGTTGGCTCGTGAAACAGAGCGAACAGGAATTTCAAGTTTAAAAATTGCGTTCAACAATGTTTTCGGATATTATATAGAAGTTAGAAATACACACAGAGATAAAGTTCCTTCAGCATGGATTCGTAAGCAAACCTTGGTAAATGCTGAGCGTTATATTACCGAAGAGTTAAAAGAATACGAAACCAAAATTTTAGGAGCAGAAGAAAAAATTCAAGTTTTAGAGCAAGAAATTTTCTCTAAACTGATTCAATACATCATTCAATTTGTACAACCTATTCAGCAAAATGCCAACGGAATTGCTCAATTAGACTGTTTATTATCTTTTGCAAAAACAGCTATTGATAGTAATTACGTGCGTCCGATTTTAGATGAAACTACCGATTTAGAAATCAAAAACGGTCGTCATCCAGTCATTGAAAAACAATTGCCTATTGGCGAAGAATATATTGCTAATGATGTGGTGTTGAATAGAAATCAACAACAAATTATTATGATTACCGGACCAAACATGTCTGGTAAATCGGCCATTTTACGTCAAACTGCTTTGATTGTTTTATTGGCACAAATGGGAAGTTATGTTCCTGCGCAAAATGCTAGAATCGGAATTGTAGATAAGATTTTTACGCGTGTTGGCGCAAGTGATAATATTTCGATGGGCGAATCTACTTTTATGGTAGAAATGAATGAAACCGCATCGATTCTAAACAATATTTCTGAACGTAGCTTGGTATTGTTGGATGAAATTGGAAGAGGAACTTCTACGTATGACGGAATTTCAATTGCTTGGGCAATTGCAGAATATTTACACGAACATCCTTCAAACGCAAAAACACTGTTTGCTACGCATTATCATGAATTGAATGATATGACGGAAACTTTTGAACGTATTAAAAACTACAATGTTTCTGTAAAAGAATTAAAAGATACCATTATTTTCTTGCGTAAATTAGTTGCTGGTGGAAGCAATCATAGTTTCGGAATTCATGTTGCTAGATTAGCTGGAATGCCAACACAAGTTATTCATAGAGCCAATAAGATTTTAGAAAAGCTTGAGAAAAATCAGTCTCGAAGTGACGTTAAAAAAACGGTGAATGAAATTGGAAAAGAAGAAATGCAACTCAGCTTTTTTCAGTTAGATGATCCTTTATTAGAAAATATCAAAGAAGAAATATTGGCAACAAATATTGATACTTTAACACCAATTGAAGCGTTAATGAAGTTAAATGAAATCAAACGCATGTTGATTAAAAAGTAAAGAATGTCATTCCGAATGAGGAACGAAGAGGAATCTCAAAAAAGTTGCAACAAGTTTTATGAGATTTCTCAATCGTCTGAAAAAGACTCATTTCGAAATGACAAGAGGAATGTTTAATTTTTCTACTAAATAAAAAAGAACGAATGTCATTCCGAATGAAGCGGATGAATCTCAAATAAAAAGTAATGGTAAACAATTTAGAGCAAGGCTTTTTCGGAATTGGAATTCAGAATGGAAAAACTCCTGAAAATTTAGGTGTTCTTTGGCGTTCTGCTCAAAATATGGGTGCCAGTTTTATTTTTACGATTGGTAATCGTTATGCAAAACAAGCTTGTGATACACATAAAGCTGTTGGCGCAATGCCTTATTTTCATTACGAAACGTTTGATTATTTCTTTAACAATTTACCAAAAGGTGCCATGTTAGTTGGCGTAGAATTAAACGAAAAAGCAGTACAATTAGAAACATTTACACATCCAAGAAGATGCGTTTATCTATTAGGCGCAGAAGATCATGGTTTGTCTAAAATAGCGATTGAAAAATCACATCATTTAGTGAAATTTAAATCAGAATTAAGTTTAAATGTTTCTGTTGCTGGAAGTATTATTATGTATGATCGACAAGCGAAATTGAGTTTTTAAAGTGATTGAGAAATAGAAAAGCATAAACATTCAATTTATACTTTTCTATTATTTTCATTGCTATTTGTTGGTTTATTCTTTTATTGTTTAGTAAAATAAAAGTAATTTATCTTGGGTTCAAATACTTCCAATGTCATTTTATCATTCCCTAAACTATTAATACCGTATTCAATAACTTTACCATTTTGAGAAGGATTGCTACTTACTGTCGTTAATTTCAAGTGTGTAAGTTCTAAACCGCTATCAGAAATTCTACTCCCAATCGAATAAGTAAATTCTTCGGTTGGTTCTCCAGTATAGTACTGATAGCATTTTCCATTATTTTCAAATTTTATTTTCCAATCAATATCTCCATTATTAATCCAAGTTCCAATTATTAAATTCTTTTCCTGCTGTACTAAAGTAGATTGATATATCGTAAAACTCGCTATTAGTAAAACTAAAAATGCAACGCCTAACTTTAATATCTTATTTTTTCTATTAATATAATTCTTCATGATTATTTTTATTTACAATTTATATGAATCTTAGTCTTATTAAATAATGATTTCCTGTGTTTTAATCCCTTTTTTCCTCCATTAATTTTTTTAGTCACCTCATTTACAGACGTATCAGAAGTTATGGAATCAGAGTTTACATTATTTTCATAGAACCATAAAGCACTAATTACAGCAATTTCTATATTTGTTGCAACTAAATCAGGATTAGTTGTGAAATCAATATTACTATCATATTTACTTTGATAAAAAGTAGTAAATTTTTGATAATTATATTTTCCTGTTAATTGAAAAATTCCTCTCCCTCTAAATTTATATCCATCTCCAAAATTACTATTTCCCATTTTATAATTTGGATCTCTATTTGCATCATCATAAACAAAGTTTGCAAATTTTTGAACATTTACAAAATCAGAAGTGCTATTATAAATAATTTTTTCATTTCTCTTTAATAAAAGCACCCTATTGGGTGCTTTTAGTTTTTTTAAAAATTTCGATGTTCGATTTTTGTAATAAGATTATTATTTGTGTTTATTAAAATCCAGGAATCCCAATCATTGACTATTATTGATATCCCTTCTTGGGTTCTTTGATTATATGATTTAGGAAACTTATTTTCTAAAGTATTTATATGATTACCAACTTTAATCTCCAAACCATCTATAAATAAAGAATATGTGTTATTTGTAATTTCAAAATCATAAATAATATTATTTATAAAATCAATTTTTAATCCGTTGTAATTGTAAACAGTTACATTAGTGTCTTGTAATTCACTAAACCTTAATGTAATAGAAATAGGATTACCTATACTATTCTTAATGGTATTTGGATTAGTATCATAATTAAAAAGATTATTAAACTTTACCTTATCGTGAGTAACATGATTTAAATGATCATTTTGAGCGTTGCAAGATAAAAATGCAAATGCGATTAAGAATGTAAGAATATTTGTTTTCATAATGTTTTTTTTAGTTACAGTTAGTGTTTGTTGATGTACCGTCATTGTTAATGGTTGAACTCATATAATCTTCTGGATTGGTTTTAGTCAAATTTCCATTTACTTTTTTTCTACTCCTTATATGTACATGAGGAATAACTACAACATTGTTTTTTGTTTGAGCATTTCCAGTATTTCCAGTTAATCCAATTTGACTTCCTTGTGTAATATAAGAATTCATTGCTACATCTACTCTGTTTAAATGGTTATATCTTAATTGAATTTCTTCACCATTTACGATAGAAGTTATTTCAACATAATTCCCATAGCTATCTTCTTCATATTTGCCTGGAGAAAAACTATTTCTAAGATCAGTAACTGTTCCAGCTAACATTGAATGCAAAGGTGAATTGACATTTGCTTTTATGTCAGTTCCATCATGAAATTTTTTTCCAGAAAATCTAGTCCAACCATACCTTCCCCCATTTATATTCCATCCTCCAGAAGGAGCTATTTCAGGGTTTTCGAATGGATCTCCAGGGCAAGGTTTTTCTTTGCAACTTCCATTTGTAGGATCTTCGGTGAAACCTTCAATACACTCACATCTTTGTGTAATTTCATCATACTCTTTTTTATCATCATAACATGCATATTGTACACATTCTCCTTCTAAATTTTTTGTAAAACCATCCTCGCAATCATCATCAATATTTTCCACAGGGGTTGTAGCTCCACCTCCTGGTAAACCACCACCTCCTAGAGCATCTTCAATAAAGAAATCACCATTATTTGGATTATCTATAGTATAATTTCCACCATTGACACATTTGGTAATTGTTCTTGTGTAAAAGACAGCTCGTCTATATGGGTCTTCAATTGGGCATTCTTCATTTATCCAATGCCTTTGGTTACCTTTACATGGAAAGTTAACAATTTGTATTTGTTCAAAACAAACAACAGTACTCGATTTGTTAAACTGTGACTTTAATTTAAATCTTTTTAATAAATTAGTTAAATCTTCAATATACTCTGTAAAATACACTTTTCCACTAAAATTTGCTTTCTTATCCGTTTTTTTTCGTTGAGTGTATTTATTATCAGGAATATATGTGTTGATTGAAGCTGTGGTTTTATTATCAAAAACATTCACTATTAAATTTCTAAAACTATTGTCCTCTTGTTTTAATTGGTTAATAGAAAACGTATAACTAGTATAAGTTGGTCTAACAATTCTTACAACATTTTTTGTGTTTATAGAAATAAAATTATTAGAAGAAGAATCTTTGGCAGTAAGCCTAGTTTCTTTAATTCTTAAGTTTACTTGGTTTACTTGTTCAGTGTTAATTTTTAAAAAGTCTTTTGCTTTTTTAAAGGCAATATCATTTGCAAAATCAATTAAAGGTTTTTTAGATAAGACTTCATCGCTTGTTCCAGATTCTTCAATATGTGACTCATGTTAGAATTCTTTTTCACAGTTAAAAAGTAAAATAGAAACTCCAAAAAGAAGAGCTCCAATTTTGAGATAATTTTTTAAAATGTTTCTTTTTTTCATAGATTTAAATTTATTGATTAATAATTATCTCGCAACCATTCAAAAGTAGTTTGCATTTGTGTTCTTACTTGGTCGTTTGTTTTCTTAAAATGATTGTTCATAAAACTAAACACCAACACTTTACGAGAATTTGTGAGTAAATAACCACTTACATTATGATTGTTACCAACGGTTCCTGTTTTTGCAAAAACATAAGGTTTTGTTTTTCCGGCGTACCAATTTTTTATGGTTCCGAATTCTCCTCCAACAGGAAATAAATTGAACAAACGTTCTTGCGGAATCATTGTATGCATTTTACGCAACACCTCTACAAAAGATATGGGCGAAAATAAATTATAACGGCTCAAACCAGAACCATCAACCCATTTTGGTTGTTGTTTTAACTCTTTCAATTGATTTTCTAAAACATATTTACGAACATTATTAGAACTCAATGTGTCCGATAAAGTAGAAGAAGCTAAAACCAAAATTTGTTCGGCTAAAAAGTTGTCACTTACTTCCATCATCCTTCTATATAAACTATCTGAAGGAACACTATACGCAATAGTTGATGGTTGTAATTTTGATGATTTTATAACCGAAATTTTATTGGGTAAAATGTCATTCCATAACGTGGCGATTTGTGTAGAATCGATTAACATCGGAATTTCCGTTTCTGATTTTCTGTCTTTTCTAAAATAAAAATTATTTTTAAATTCGTCTCTTCCGTAAAAATTTTCAGTGACCTTTATTTTTGATTGATAATATGCAGGTTGTACTTCAATTGAATCTTCGTTTTTTACGGTAACTACGTTTCCGTACATCGGAAAAGCACTTCGCTCTGCACTAAAATACGAATCAAAATCTTCCCAAGCCCAACCTGGTGCATACCGTTTGTCTGAAATATTATCAATTATAATATTCGCTTTTGCGTAGTTATCAATCATTTTTAAAGCCGTACTATCTTTAAAATAATTGTGTAAAAATGTTGGGTCTCCAGTTCCTTGAATGGTAATGGTATCTTTATTTACGGCGTATTTAAATGCCGGAATTGAATCTGAAAGCATTGTTAATCCTGTAAATAAGGTAAATATTTTTGTGTTACTTGCCGGTGTAAAATACTTTTCGCCGTTGTAATTAAACACTTCTTTATCGGCGTTTATATCGTACACATAAATACCTGTAAACTGATTATCATAAAATGGAGTTGCTATTTTTTTAGAAATTGTTCTGTTGATTTTTGCTGTTTTACAACTGGCAAAAAACGCAATTATTAAAAAGCTGAAAAAGACTTTTTTAAGCATCGTTTTAAAAAGTTTGGTTTGCGATTGTAAATTACAATTATTTTTAGAATCTAATTACAGAAATGGTTAACTTTGCATTTGTATGAATACAACTTTTTTATTTATTGGTGGTCCAGAAATTATGATTATTGGTTTAATTGTAGTGATGTTATTTGGTGCTGATAAGATTCCGGAAATTGCTCGTGGTTTGGGTAAAGGAATGCGTCAACTTAAAGATGCGACTAATGATATTAAAAAAGAAATTAACGATACCGCAAATAAACAAGATATTGATTTAAATATTGCAAAAGATATAACCGAAGAAATCAATAAGGTAAAAGACGAAATAACAGGTCCGATTAAAAGGAATCTGTAATGTCATTACGAAAATTTTTTTCGACGAAATAATCTTATTTTAAGAGAAATATTGCTTTACGCTGTTCGCAATGACAACTATTTCATTCTACTTATTGTCAATCCATCTCTAATTGGCAACAAAACCGTTTCTACTCTTTCATCAGAATTTAACAATTTATTATATTCCAATAACACTTTTGTGTCGATATCTTTTGGATCTAGTTTTTCAACTACCTTACCGCTCCACAACACATTGTCGGATAATATAATTCCGCCAGCATTCATTTTATCTATTATTAAATGAAAGTAATTGATGTAGTTAGATTTATCTGCATCAATAAAAACCAAATCGAATTTTACATCAATTGTAGGGATAATTTCCAATGCATTTCCAACATATTGTTGAATCTGGTTTTGAAATCCTGATTTTTTGAAATATTTATGTTGTAAAGTTTCTAATTCTTCG
Source organism: Polaribacter sp. (assembly GCA_029238315.1). Classification (GTDB taxonomy): domain Bacteria; phylum Bacteroidota; class Bacteroidia; order Flavobacteriales; family Flavobacteriaceae; genus Polaribacter. Next base: position 100,080 of record JAQWGI010000015.1, read on the forward strand.
TTTTTATCAATCGTGTAAATTTTTCCTTTGGGATGCAGTCCTTCAGCAATACTTAATGCAGAATAACCCGTATAAGTGCCAATTTCTAAAACATTTTTAGGCTGAATCAGTTTAGAAATCATGGATAAAATACGTCCTTGAAAAGCACCACTTAGCATTCTTGGGTTCAGTACTTTTTGCCAAGTTTCTCTAGAAAGTTCTTGTAAGATTTGAGGTTCACTCTGAGAATGTGCAACCACATACTCGTCAATTTTTTCCGGTAAAAAATGCATATTTATGCTTCTAGTTCTTGTAGTTGTTTTTTTAAATCTTCTTTGTCTTCAGTAGATAAACAGTCGTTTGCTTTGTTACAATCGAATGCTTTCATCTTAAAAATTTGAGACATTTTTGTATTTTGGTCTGTGTATTTTAAACAAATTTTACAAAATAAAAAATGGTAATTAAGTTTAATTTTCTCTAGTAGAGTTGCTTCACCATATTGACTTTTATCACAAATGGTTGTCGCTTCATCACAAGATATTTTAAATTTTGCCATGTCTTTTTTTAATTATTAAACCAATTGTCTTCCATACATCTTCTAAGTTGAGTTCTGGCTCTATGAATGATGACCCACAAATTTGACGCAGTTATATTTAACTCCTTACAGATTTCTTCGGTTTCAAATTCTTGAATCGTTTTCATTCTAAAAACCATTGCATATTTTTCTGGTAAATTATCAATGCATTGCTCTAAAGCAGCTTTTAATTCGGTTGTTTCAATGAGCTTGTCTGCATCATTATCCCAGGTCTGTGGTACGCGTTCTTCTATCCAATTTCCTTCTTTATCGTTATCGTGATAAAAGTTCATCCGAACCTCTGCTTTTCCTTTATTAGAGTTTATTTTACGATAATAATCTATTACTTTACGTTTAAGAATGGCTATCAGCCAGGTTCTTTCTGCAGCCTTTCCTTCAAAATTTTTAGCAGATTTTAAGCCTGCAAAAAACGTTTCTTGCACTAAATCTTTTGCAAGATTACTGTCATTTACTCTTGCTACTGCATATTTAAACAAGTAATCTGCGTATTTGTTAACCCAAGTATTTGGATCTAAAGTATGTTTGGTTGCGTTTTCTGACATTTGACTTTCTGAAGTTCCAAAGGTATTCAATTTTAAGTAGAAAAATTTTAGAAATCAGGCTATTTACCTAAGGCCTTGCAGGTATCTTTTTTTCTGTTGTCTACCAAATAGACAATTTTCCACTTCCCATTGCTCTTAAAAAGTTGAAAAGAGTTTGATCCGCAATGGCTAAACTTTTCTTGGTTGTAAAACTCATAAGGCGTCCAAACAGAAGCTAAATTTTGATCTACATGAATTGTATAAGAAAGTATTTTTTCAAAATAAGTATCGGTTGGTTTTACATTTTGTGCAAACTTTATTAAATTATCATATGCTTTAGAGCTTGGTGTAATGGCACTTTCTCCTTTTGAATTTATCATAACAGTTTGGGCATATAAATCTTTGTGAATTGTTGTTTTTAGCAATGTAACATCTCCTTTATGAAAACCTTTAAAAAAATTCTCTATGGTTGTTTGAATGGCTTTCTTTTCGTTAATTTCTTGCGCATTGATGGAACATACAAAGGATGTGAGTAAAAAAAATATAATACGTTTTTTCATGATTGGTTTGATTAAAAGGTGTTGTTCTAATAGATAGAATAACTAAAAATACTACTTTTAAACAGCAATCAAAGTCAAACAGCAATAAAAAAGAAAATCCTCCGCAAATAATTGTGTATTTTTACAACAATTATAAAGTACAAAAAATGTCTGTTGCAAAAAAACAATACAAGAGAGTTACCACAAAATCATTAGTAGACATGAAAGCTAATGGTCAAAAAATATCTATGCTAACTGCCTATGATTATACGATGGCAAAAATTGTTGATAGTGCAGGTATTGATGTTATTTTAGTGGGGGATTCTGCATCAAACGTAATGGCTGGCCACGAAACTACGTTGCCTATTACTCTAGATCAAATGATTTATCATGCAAGTTCTGTAGTTAGAGGTATTGAGCGAAGTCTAGTGGTGGTAGATTTGCCTTTTGGTAGTTATCAATCAGATCCTAAAGAAGCGCTGCGCTCTGCCATTAGAATTATGAAAGAGTCTGGCGGGCACTCTGTAAAATTAGAAGGTGGAAAAGAAATAAAAGACTCTATCAAAAGAATTTTAAATGCTGGTATTCCTGTAATGGGGCATTTAGGTTTAACGCCTCAATCTATTTATAAATTTGGAACTTACACTGTTAGAGCAAAAGAAGAAGAAGAAGCAGAAAAATTATTGCAAGATGCTTTAATGCTAGAAAGAATTGGATGTTTTGCATTAGTTTTAGAAAAAGTTCCTGCTGCATTGGCACAAAAAGTTGCTGAAAGTATTTCGATTCCCGTAATTGGAATTGGTGCTGGTGGTGGTGTTGATGGACAAGTATTAGTTACCCATGATATGTTGGGAATGACGCACGAATTTAATCCGCGTTTTTTACGTAGATACCTAGATATGTATGAAGGAATGACAAACGCTTTTAAGCAATACAATGCTGATGTTAAAAGCAAAGATTTCCCTAATGAAAGTGAGCAGTATTAATAATTTTAGAGATGAAAAAAGCACTTAAAATAATTTCAGATATTTCAATTGTAGCATTTGGATTACTGCTTGTTTCAATTAAATTTATTGACTTAGACTATTTTAATAGTTCAGATTTCACAAATACTTTAGTGATTATTTATCTAATTTCTAGCTTATATTATTACAAAATGGAATTAAAAGACAAAGATTCTAAAATACAAGAGCTAAAACATTCTTTGGAAAAAAAAATAAAAGCGTGAAAATCCTTCACATTGATTCTAATCATCCATTATTATTAAACCAACTTTCTGAGCTCGGTTTTACAAATGATGAAGATTATTCGTCTTCGAAAACTGAGATTGAAGATAAAATTCATTTGTATGATGGAATTATCATCAGAAGCAGATTTACAATCGATAAACAATTTTTAGACAAAGCAACGAACCTAAAGTTTATAGCAAGAGTTGGCGCTGGTTTAGAAAATATTGATTGTGATTATGCAGAAGAAAAAGGTGTCTATTTAATTTCTGCTCCAGAAGGAAATAGAAATGCTGTTGGAGAACACGCATTAGGAATGTTACTTTCAATTTTCAATAAATTAAACAAAGCTGATAACGAAGTTAGAAACGGAAAATGGTTGCGTGAAGAAAATCGTGGCGTTGAATTAGACGGGAAAACAGTTGGTTTAATTGGTTATGGAAATATGGGAAAGTCGTTCGCTAAAAAACTACGTGGTTTTGATGTAGAAGTTTTGTGTTACGATATTAAACCAAATATGGGAGATCAAAACTGCAAACAAGTTTCTTTAGATACATTGCAAGAAAAAGCAGATGTTTTAAGTTTGCATACTCCACAAACCCAATTAACAACGAATATGATAAACGAAGTGTTTATCAATCAATTCAAGAAATCTTTTTGGTTGATAAATACCGCAAGAGGAAAATCTGTTGTTACAAAAGATTTAGTTGCTGCTTTAAAAAACAATAAAATTTTAGGTGCTGGATTGGATGTGTTAGAATACGAAAAAGTATCTTTTGAAAACTTGTTCACAACTGAAATACCAGAAGCTTTTCAATATTTAATTATTGCAGAAAATGTAATTTTAAGTCCACATGTTGCCGGTTGGACGATTGAAAGCAATCAAAAATTAGCACAAACTATTGTAGATAAAATCAAACTCAAATTTTACTAAAATATTTAATCAACAAAAAACAAACAAATGCAAGTTATAGACGAAAACGGAAACTCTGTTCCAAATGAATCAAGTAAAAGAGTAGTGACTGGAATTTTAGCAATATTATTAGGCCCTTTAGGGATTCATAAATTTATTTTAGGGTATACTAAAGAAGGTATTATCACATTAGTAATAACTTTTATATTAGGTGTTATTACTTGTGGAATTGCAGCTTGGGCAATGGGAATAATTACACTAATTGAAGGAATTATTTACCTTACAAAATCTGACGAAGAATTTACTTACATGTATCAAACAAACAAAAAGAGTTGGTTTTAAAATCACCTTAAAAACATCAAAAAGCCAAACAATCTTGTTTGGCTTTTTTTACTACTTGTTTTTCTGCTCTTGCAGTTCTGTTGCTTTTTTTTCTAATTCTGCCTGAAATTCTTCCATAACAGGTTTTACCGTGCTTTCTGGCAAATCTGAAACTCTAATATACATTAAACCATCTACCGCATTGTTAAATTTTGGATCTACATTAAAAGCAACTAGACGCGCATTTTGTTTTACGTATTTTTTAATTAAAACAGGGATCCTTAAAGCACCAGGTTCAATTTCATCAATGATTTTATCAAACTTTTGCATATCTGCCTTGGTGGCGTCAAAGACAAAATCTTTATCGTCATCTTTTAATTTTACCTTAAACTCTTTCTTTGGAAAAATATATTGCGCAATATATGGGTCATAATAATGAGATTTCATAAACTCTATCATCAACGATTTAGAAAACTCAGAAAACTGATTGCTAATACTAACACCACCCATTAAATATTTATATTCTGGATGTCTAAGTGTAACATTTACAATTCCTTTCCATAATAAAAACAAAGGCATTGGTTTTTGCTGGTATTCTTTTACAATAAAAGCACGGCCCATTTCTATCGTTTTTTCTAACATAGAATGCAACTCGGGTTCAAATCTAAATAATGTTTGAATGTAAAAACCAGCAATTCCGTATTTCTTGTAAATCTCTTTCCCTAGGCCCGTTCTATAAGCTCCAACAAGTCTTTTTGCTTCTCTGTCCCACAAAATTAAATGATGATAATAATTATCAAACTTGTCTAAATCAATTGGCTTATTAGTTCCTTCACCAACATCTCTAAAAGTAACCTCTCTTAATCTACCAATTTCTTGAAGTAAATTCGGAATCTCTTTTGCGCTTGCAAAAAACACTTCATAATTTTTACTCTCTAATAATCTTTTATCATTCTCTCTTAATTTTTCTACTTCTTTGATAAAGTGTTTTACGTTTTTTTGAGAAATGATTTCTTTTGGCGGTTTTGGTATTTTTAAGTTTTGAGGAGAAAGAATTTTTGGTGCTTTTTTCTCAAAAGGATTTGCCAACATGTACGTTTTTTTTCTGATAAATTCAGAAAAAGAAGAAATGTCTTTATAGGTATCTTGATCTTTTACAGAAATTGGTTTTCCTATTCTAACTTTTATTACTCGATGTTTTTGAGACAATAATTCTGATGGTAATTTTGCTGTTCTAAACGTATCACTAATTTTAGATAACACATAAAACATTCTACTATTTTTTGCGTGAAAATAAATTGGAATTACAGGAACTTGCGCTTTTTTTATCAATTTAACAGCGCCTTCTTCCCAGGGTTTATCAACCATTAATTTTCCATCTCTGTAAGTAGAAACTTCACCTGCAGGAAAAATACCAAGCGGATAGCCATTTCGTATATGTTGTAAAGCACTTTTAATTCCGGCAACACTAGATTTGGCCTCTTTATGGTTTTCAAAAGGGTTTACGGGCATTACAAAAGGCTTTAATGGCTCAATTCTGTGTAAAAGAAAGTTCGCAATAATTTTGTAGTCAGGTCTTTCTTGAAGCAATAGCTTCAATAGTAAAACTCCGTCAATTCCTCCTAAAGGATGATTGGAAACAGTTATAAAAGGCCCTTCCTTTGGGATTCTTTTTAAATCTTCTTCCGGAATTTCAAATTCAATTTTAAACTCCCCTAAAATTCCATTCAAAAAAGCTAAATCTTCTTTGTGCTTGTGGCTGTTATAAATTTTATTAATCTTAGAAATACTTAAAAGCTTCATTAATAACCACCCAACAAAGGTTCCTAAAAAACCATATTTTGAGATGCCTAAAACTGTAGAAATTTCTTTAGATGTTACAATGCTCATGCGTTAAAAATTGACATAGCTACAAAATTACTGCAAAATTACTAGTTGACATAATTATTTTACTCTTCAATAATTAATTGTACGGTTTCTCTACTGGTTTGTTTTAATAAAACGGTTCCTTTATTTTCTATTTTTTCGATAGAAGCTGCGTTAAAATGTCTAATGGTAAATAAACTTACATGTTGGTTGTATCGCACCTTAAAATTAGGTTTCAACTCGTTGTAAAACGACATAAAATTCAAGTAATTGTCTTCTAAACATACCGAAAAGCTAATGGCAGAATTCTGAATTAAATTAACTTTTAGTTGATATTGATCTAATAAATTGAAAATAAAACTCAAGTTTTTTTCTACCATAAAAGAAAAATCGTTGGTAGAAATAGAAACCAAAATTTGATTCTTTTTAACGATAAAACAATTTGTTTTTGGAATTAAAGCAACTCCTTTACTAACTTTTGTGCCGTTGTTTTTTAAATTGTCAAACGAACGTACAAATAACGGAATTCTTTTATTCTCTAAAGGTTTTATTGTCTTCGGGTGAATAACAGAAGCACCATAAAATGCCATTTCAATTGCTTCTTGATACGAGATTTGATTTAATAAAACAGTATTTTCAAAAACTCTTGGATCTGCATTTAAAACACCATCAACATCTTTCCAGATAGTAACACTTTCTGCGTCTAAACAGTAAGCCAATATACCTGCAGTAAAATCAGAACCTTCTCTTCCTAAAGTGGTAGAATTTCCTTTTAAGTCACTACCAATAAAACCTTGTGTTATCTGCAGCTTTTTTAAATTAATTTGCTTGCAATTAAAAGTTGTTGCTTTCCAGTTTACAGTAGCATTTCTGTAATTAGCATCTGTTTTAATAAGTGATCTACTGTCTACCCAATTGTTTTTAATATTAGATTTCTTTAAAAAAGCACTTATTATTTTTGTAGCAATTAACTCCCCAAAACAAACTATTTGATCATATACAAAATTATATTCTTTAACAGGGTTTTGAATTAAAAATCCTTGCAACTCAACATATAAATTGCTTATTTCTAAATAAATGGCGGCATCTTCTTCAAATAAATTATCTAAAATTTCTTGATGAAAAGCTTGAGTTGCATTCACTGCGTTTTTTAGTTTTGGCGAGTTACTTAAGTAAGTTTCAACAACATTTTCAAATGCATTGGTCATTTTTCCCATTGCAGAAACTACTATAAATGTGTTTGCAGTGCCTTCATGTTCTAATACACGAACTAAATTTCTAACACCATTGGCATTTTTTACAGAAGCACCTCCAAACTTAAATACTCTCATTCTTAACTTTCTATAAAATTCTTTAGATCATGTTCTTTCATATGTACAACTTGCCAATCTTCTAAAACAGTTGCCCCCGTACTTTTATAGAAATCAATGGCATTTTTATTCCAACTCAACACATCCCAAACCACTCTTTTGGCACCTAAGTCATAAGCGTATTTCAATACAGATTTATACAATGCAATACCAATGCCAAAGCCTCTTTTGTGCTTCGTAACAATTAAATCTTCTAAATGAACCACACGCCCTTTCCATGTAGAATAACGTTCGTAAAACAAGGCTGTACCTACAATTTTATTATTCTCTTCTGCAACAAATGTTTTAAATTTTGGATGCTCAGAAAAACCATCTTTGATCAAATCTACTTCTGTAACCTCAACTTCATTTGGTAATTTTTCAAACAGTGCAAGTTCTTTAATTAAATGCATAACATTTTGCATGTCTTCTTTTTGTCCTTCTCTAATGATAAAACTCATAATATTATTTTAAGTCCAACAAATTTAAACGATATTTGTAAACCATTTACAATAAATTGACATGAATCAATCTCACAAAACTTTAGGAGAGTTTATAATTGATAATCAAAATCATTTTCAATACTCTTCTGGAGAGTTATCTCGTTTAATTAATTCGATAAGATTAGCTGCAAAAGTAGTAAACCATGAAATTAGAAAAGCAGGGTTGGTTGATATTACTGGCGCTTCTGGTGATGTAAATATTCAAGGTGAAACGCAACAAAAATTAGATGTTTTAGCAAATGATTTGTTTAAACAAACGATCATTAATAGAGAAATTGTTTGTGGAATTGCAAGCGAAGAAGAAGATGATTTTGTAATTGTAGAAGGTAAAAATAAAACAAACCAAAACAAATATGTATTGTTGATGGATCCATTAGATGGTTCGTCAAACATAGATGTAAATGTTTCTGTTGGTACAATTTTTTCTATTTATAGACGTGTTTCTCCAGACGGAACTCCAGTTACAAAAGAAGATTTTTTACAAAAAGGAAGCGAGCAAGTTGCTGCAGGTTATGTTGCATACGGAACATCAACAATGTTAGTTTTTACAACAGGAAATGGTGTAAACGGATTTACGTTAAATCCAGCAATTGGAACTTTTTATTTATCGCACCCTAACATTACTTTTCCAGAAATCGGAAAAATATATTCTGTAAATGAAGGAAATTATGTGCACTTTCCAAAAGGGGTAAAAGAATATTTAAAATACTGCCAGGAAGAAAAAGAAAACAGGCCCTATACTTCTAGATACATTGGTTCTTTGGTAACAGATTTTCATCGAAACATGATCAAAGGCGGCATCTATCTTTATCCAACAAGTAAAATTGGGCCGAAAGGCAAATTGCGCTTGCTTTACGAATGTAATCCAATGGCGTTTTTGGCAGAACAAGCAGGAGGAAAAGCTTCAGACGGGTACAAAAGAATTTTAGACCTAGAGCCAACTGAGCTGCACCAACGTGTTCCTTTTTTCTGTGGATGTGAAAAAATGGTAACAAAAGCAGAAGCGTTTATGGGAAGGTATCCAGAAGATGCAAATTATTAGAAACTAATTTCTATAATTTTTTCTTATATCAACATAAAAAATCAAAACCAACACAACTTGTTGGTCCAGGTATTTTCAATTAAATTTGTAAAAATAGTAAATCAGAATTCACCTGAGAAACAATAAATTTAATCATTAAAACAAATAATTATGGCTTTTACATTACCAGAATTAGGATACGCGTATGACGCTTTAGAACCAAATATTGACGCAAGAACGATGGAGATTCATCACAGCAAACATCATCAAGGTTATACAAACAACTTAAACAATGCCATTACAGGAACTGCACTAGAAGGTAAATCTATAGAAGGTATTTTGACCAACTTAGACATGAGCAACGGAGCTGTTAGAAATAATGGTGGAGGTTTTTACAACCATTCTTTATTTTGGTCTGTTATGAACCCAAACGATAAAGGTGCTCTTTCTGGCGATTTAAAAGATGCTATTGAAGCTGCTTATGGTTCTAAGGAGGCTTTTATGGAAGCTTTTTCTAAAGCAGCAGCTACTCAATTTGGTTCTGGCTGGGCTTGGTTGTGTGTTCACAAAGGCGGAAAAGTAGAAATTTGTGCTACTCCAAATCAAGACAATCCATTAATGCCAGGTGTTGCTTGTGAGGGAACTCCGATTTTAGGATTGGATGTTTGGGAGCATGCTTATTACTTAAACTACCAAAACAGAAGACCAGATTATATCAATGCATTTTTTAATGTAATTAACTGGAACGAAGTGCAAAAAAGATATACAGCTGCTAAATAAGCAAGGCAGTCACTTATAGAATGGTGAGTCTTAGAAGCTCATTCATGAAAAAAGCATCCTAATTAGGATGCTTTTTTATGCTATACGATTAAAAACTTAATAAGCTCTTTCGTTGTTACCTTCATAGAAATTGATGAATGCTTGGTTTACCACACGATGCCCACCGTCTGTTGGATAATCTCCTGTAAAATACCAATCTCCTAAATTGTCGGGACACGCAATATGCAAGTTTTCTACAGATTGATAAATCACCTCAACCGAAGCATTAATAGCATCCGTTTTTAACATTTCTGCAATCTTAGCAGATACTTGTTCCCTGCTAAATGGTGCATAAATTTCCTTTACATGATTTATAATTTCACTATCTGGCTTGTCTTTTTGAGCAATTGATTTTTGATATACTTCATCTACAATATGGTACTGATTGGTTTCTTTTAACAAGTCCAATGCGGCTCTAAAAGCAATAAAATCCTCAATTTTTGCCATGTCAATTCCGTAGCAATCTGGGTATCGAATTTGAGGTGCCGAAGAAACCACAACAATTTTCTTTGGATTTAAACGGTCTAAAATTTTAATAATACTTTTCTTTAAGGTAGTTCCTCTAACAATACTATCGTCTATAATTACCAAGTTGTCGGTTGGTTTTACAACACCGTAAGTTACGTCATACACATGCGCAACCAAATCGTCTCTAGAATTATCATCTGCAATAAACGTTCTTAATTTTGCGTCTTTAATGGCAATTTTTTCAAAACGTGGTCTTTCTGATAAAATTTCAGTTACTTTTTCTGCGGATAATTTAGTGCCACCTGCTAAAATTTTAGCTGTTTTTTGTTGATTTAATACATCTTCTGCAGCTTCTGTCATTCCGTAAAACGAAGTTTCTGCTGTGTTTGGAATGTAAGAAAAAACCGAATTGGTAATGTCGTTGTCAATCGATTTTAATATTTCTGGAAATACTAGTTTTCCTAAGTTTTTTCGTTCTTCATAAATAGACGCATCACTCCCTCTAGAAAAATAAATACGCTCAAAAGAACAGGCCTTTTTCTCTTTCTGATCTAAAATAGATTTTACATCAATTTGTCCATCTTTTTTAATAATCAATGCATGTCCTCTTTCTAATTCTTGCACTCTATCAATAGCAACATTAAAAACCGTCTGAATTACAGGTCTTTCTGAGGCAACCACCACAACTTCATCATCTTGATAATAAAAAGTAGGTCTAATTCCGTTAGGATCTCTTAAAACAAATGCGTCTCCATGACCCACTAAACCAGCCATTGCATAACCGCCATCCCAGTTTTTAGCAGAACGTTGTAAAACATTTTGCAAATCTAAATGCTCTTCTATAAATGGCGAAGCATCTTTTTTATTAAAACCAGCTTCTTTTGCTTTTGTATACAAACCAGCAACTTCATCTTCTAAAAAGTGCCCAATTTTTTCCATGACAGTTACTGTATCTGTAAACTCTTTTGGATGCTGTCCTAATTCTATTAATTCTTCTAGTAGCTGTTTAGAATTGGTCATATTAAAATTACCGGCAACAATTAAATTTTGATGTTTCCAGTTAGACTGACGTAAAAAAGGATGCACACTTTCGATGCTATTTTTACCAAAAGTTCCGTAACGAACATGGCCTAGAAACAAATTACCTAAATACGGCATGTTTTCTTCTTGCCAAGCAACATCGTCTTTTTTAGAGGGATTTTCTTCTAAAACACCATTTAAGCGATCGTTAATTTGCCCAAAAATATCTTGAATGGGTTGCGACTGATTAGAGCGAACTCTACTGATATATCTAGTGCCTGGATTTACGTTAAACTTAACACTTGCAAAACCAGCACCATCTTGCCCACGGTTATGCTGCTTTTCCATTAACAAATACATTTTGTTAATTCCGTAAAAGGCAGTTCCGTATTTGTCTTTATAATATTGTAACGGTTTTAACAATCTTACCATTGCAATTCCACATTCGTGTTTTAAAGCATCACTCATTTTAAAGTCAGTTATTTAGTATTTTTTTATAAAAAAAATCCGCAGCAAAAAGCGCGGATGTTTGTTTATGAAATTTCTATATCAAATTGTGTAAGTTGCTTAAACGCGTTTAAGCGTTCTTTTACTTCGTTTGCTGTTAATTTCTCCATGCGTTGTGTTCCAAATTTTTCAACACAAAAAGAGGCTAGGTTAGAGCCGTATATAATGGCGTTTTTCATGTTATCAAAAGAAATATCTTTTGTTTTTGCTAAGTAGCCGCAAAAGCCACCAGCAAAGGTATCTCCTGCGCCTGTTGGGTCAAAAACTTCAGCTAAAGGTAAGGCTGGTGCAAAAAACATTTTGTCTTCGTTAAATAATAAAGCGCCGTGTTCTCCTTTTTTGATGACCACATATTTTGGACCCATTTTATGAATTTTCTTAGCGGCATTTACCAAAGAATATTCGCCAGATAATTGCCTAGCTTCTTCATCGTTAATGGTAATAACATCTACTCTTTTTAGTACCGTATGTAAATCGTCTAAAGCAATATCCATCCAAAAATTCATGGTATCCAAAACCACTAATTTTGGTTTTTCTGTCATTTGATCTAATACAGAAGCTTGTGTTAGCGGGTGTAAATTACCCAACATTACAATAGCTGCATCTTTAAATTTTTCTGGAACTACTGGCTGAAAATGCTCTAGAACATTTAATTCCGTAATTAACGTATCACGAGAATTCATGTCGTTATGATATTTACCGCTCCAAAAGAATGTTTTTCCGTTAGGGTCTATTTCAATTCCATCAGTATTAATGCCTTTCGCATTCATCATTTTAATATCTGAATCTAAAAAGTCAGCTCCAACCACAGATACAACTCCGGTTTCTACACCAAACTGACTTGCAGCCAAGCCTACATAGGTGCCAGAACCTCCTAATATTTTATCTGTTTTGCCAAAAGGCGTTTCTATAGCATCAAAAGCTACGGTACCAACTGCTAATAATTTACTCATTTGTTATTTATTATTCTTAATTTTGCAGTATTACAAAATCAGTCATTAGACTGTGCAAAAATAAGTTTTATAAATGACTATTAAAGAAATACAAGAAGAAATTATTGACGAGTTTTCGATGTTTGATGATTGGATGGAACGTTACGAATACATCATCGATTTAGGGAAATCTTTACCACTAATAGACTCGCGTTTTAAACTAGATGAAAACTTGATTAAGGGATGTCAATCCAAAGTTTGGCTTCATTCTAATTTACAAAACGACAAACTTGTTTTTACTGCCGATAGCGACGCTATTTTAACAAAAGGAATTGTGGCGCTTTTATTACGCGTTTTTTCTGATCAAAAAGCGGCAGATATTTTAGCGGCAGACACAAACTTTATTGATGAAATTGGACTGAAAGAGCATTTAAGTCCAACAAGAGCAAATGGATTAGTTTCTATGTTAAAACAAATAAAAATATATGCAATTGCATTACAATCAAAATAAAAAATAGAAGATGACTGAAGCAGAATTAGAAGTAGTTGGAGATAAAATTGTAAACGTAATTAAAACAATTTATGATCCGGAAATCCCTGTTGATATCTACGAGTTAGGATTAATTTATGATGTTTTTGTAAACGAAGATAATGATGCAAAAATTTTAATGACTTTAACTTCACCTAATTGCCCTGTAGCAGAATCTTTACCAAGAGAAGTAGAAGATAAAGTAATGTCTTTAAAGGAAATTAACAACGCAGAGGTAGAGATTACATTTGACCCAACTTGGACGCAAGAAATGATGAGTGAAGAAGCAAAGTTAGAATTAGGAATGCTTTAAATTTGTGATTAGTACTTAGTGGTTTGTGATTAGTAGGTTGTATTTAGCAAAAATTACAAAAACCACACAACTTTGAAACTTAAAGAAAAATGGAGGAAATAATTAACAGAGTTGCAAAAAGCAAACTAAAAACATTCGATTTAGAGGAGGTATATCCAGAAGGGAAACGAGTCTTATTTGATATAAAAGATTGGTTATTTCAAGAACAAATCTTAAAAGAAAAAGATTTTAGAGCTTCCGTAAAAAACCATGATTGGTCTCAATACAAAAACTCTTTTATTGCAATAACTTGTTCTGTAGACGCCATCATACCTTCTTGGGCGTTTATGTTAGTTGCAGCAGAAGTAAATCTACATGCAAAAAAAGTAATTGTAGGGAATTTAGAATTATTAGAAACTGTTATTTATCAAGAATTAATTTCTTTTATAGATTTCAAAGAATTTGAAGACGTACCTGTTATTATTAAAGGATGTTCCGAAAAACCAATTCCAGCTTCTGCTTTTGCTTTTTTAATTGCAAAATTACAGCCCATTGCCAGTTCTATTCTTTTTGGCGAAGCTTGCTCTTCAGTTCCCTTATACAAAGCTGTTAAATAATTTTTTTTGTTCTTTAAAACCCCTTATTTTTACCGCTTAATTTTTGTGAAGTACAAATGAAAAAACTCCTTTTAAGCTATTTATTATTGATCTCTGTAATTGGTTTTTCGCAAGAGAAAAAAATCGATAGTGTTGAGGTGGTTTCTAAATGGAAAATTGTTGGACAGTTTTCTTTTTTATTTAATCAATCTACTTTTACTGAATGGAAAGCAGGTGGTGAAAATACCATTGCTGCAAACATCGGAGTTAATTATGACTTAAATTATAATGGGGGAAGATGGAACTGGGATAATAGAATTATTTCAGTTTACGGATTAAGTGATGTTAAAAACTCTGGAGTTCGTAAAACTAGTGATCGTTTTGAATACAACTCCTTACTCGGTTTAAAGTATAATAAAAATTGGTTTATGTCTTTTTTCTTAAACTTTAAAACGCAATATGCCCAAGGATTTAATTACAAAACTTCTCCAAGAACACTCATTTCTGATTTCTTTTCACCCGCGTATCTTTCATTTGGACCCGGAGTGTTGTGGAAAAAATCTGACAATATTACCTTAAATATTGCGCCTGCAACAGCAAGATATACTTTTGTAAATGACCGATTCTCGGGAAAATATGGTGTAGATCCAGGGGAAAATGTAAAATTTGCATTAGGGTTTAGTTTATCTGCCTATTTAAACTTTAATTTATCAGAAAATATTAGCCTACAAAATATTATTGCTTTGTATTCTAACTACCTTCTAAATGCACAAAATATAGATATAGATTATCAAGCTAAATTTTCAATTGATGTGAATAGATATATGACCGTTGATGTTCTTTTACATACTTTGGTTGACGATAATGCATCAAGTAGAGTTCAATTTAAAGAAATTTTTGGTTTAGGTCTTAAATATATTTTTCACAAACGGTAATTTTTTTTGTGACTTTCTAGGTGAGTTGCATTTTACAACATGAGATTAAATTTTTAAAAAATGATAAAGAAAATTACTTACGCATTACTCTTTATTTCTGCAGCTCAAATGCAAGGGCAAGGTGCAGCAGATAGTAATTGGAGAAAAACCGGAAATATTTCTTTTCTAGTAAATCAATCTTCTTTTTCTAATTGGATAGCTGGAGGAGAAAATACCGCTGCTGGAAATTTAGGAATCAACTATAATTTTAATTACTCTAAAGAAAATACAACTTGGGATAATAAAATAGTTTTTGCCTACGGATTAAATAATATAAAAGGGAATGGCACTAGAAAAACAGACGATCGATTTGAATTTAACTCTTTATACGGTAAAAAAGCTTCAGGCAACTGGTCTTATTCTGCTTTTGTGAATTTTAAAACACAATTTACAAATGGGTATGATTACAAAACAACTCCAGAAACAAAAACTTCGGCCTTCTTTGCACCAGGATATTTAAGTTCCGGAATAGGTGTTTTATGGAAAAAGCATGATAATTTTAAAATAAACGTGTCGCCTTTAACTTCAAAAATTACCATGGTATCAGATGAGTTTTCTGGGTACTACGGAACAGATTTAGGAGAAAATACTCGTTATGAATTTGGTTTTAACGCTTCATTAAATTACAAAAACACCGTGATGGAAAACATTACAATGGAGCATGTTTTAAATGCATACACCAACTACATAGAAAATCCAACAAATATCGATTTAGACTATCAATTAAACATTGTAATGCAAATTAACAAGTACTTATCTACTAATTTAAATTTACACACCATTGTAGATGATAATGCTTCAAGCAAAGTGCAATTTAAAGAAGTTTTTGGATTAGGTGTTAATTATATTTTTTAGTTTTTTGAAAAAAATAGAGAAACGTAAGCATTTCTTATCTTCAAAATTTCTTTTTTCACTATATTTATCTTTCTAAATCAAATTATGACACTCTTACTTGCTTTTGCAACACTTTCTATTTTCTTTTCGTTCTTCTGTTCCATTCTTGAAGCCGTTTTATTAAGTGTTACACCAACATTTATTAGAATAAAAAAAAAGGAAAAGAAACCTTTTGCTAATAAACTAGAAGAGTTAAAGAATGACGTAGACAAGCCGTTAATTGCCATTTTAACTTTAAATACAGTTGCGCATACTGTGGGTGCAATTTTAGTAGGCGTACAAGCAGAAAAACTACCTTATAAAATAGAGTTTTTAGGGTTTAATATTGTAGGCGTTGTTTCAGCAATTATGACGGTTTTAATTTTAATTGTTTCAGAAATTATTCCCAAAACAATTGGCGCAACTCATTGGCAAAAGTTAGCAGGTTTTAGTACTACTGCTCTTAACATGCTGCTTTTTATTTTTAAATGGACGGGGATTTTGTGGTTTTTACAATTATTTACAAAGCTTTTTGGGCAATCTGCACATCAATCTGTGTTAAGTAGAGAAGCTTTTTCTGCAATGACAGATATTGCAGAACAAGAAGGCGTTTTTCAAGAATCAGAAAGCAAAGTCATAAAAAATTTACTCAACTTTAAAGAGGTTTTAGTAAAAGATATCATGACACCTAGAACGGTTTTAAAATCTACTGATGAAACACAAACTATTCAAGAATTTTTTAATCAAAATCCTAATTTGCGCTTTTCAAGAATTCCGTTATATGAAGAAAATTCTGAGCATATCACAGGATACTTTTTAAAAGATCAACTTTTAGAGGCCATCATAAACGGAAAGGGAAACAATCAACTTAAAGAAATTAAAAGACCCATCTTAGTTACGGAAAGAAGTTTGCCAATACCTGATTTGTTTGAACAGTTAATTGAGCAAAGAGAACATATTGCTTTGGTTGTAGATGAATATGGTTCTGTTAGTGGTTTGGTTACCCAAGAAGACATGATAGAAACCTTATTAGGACTAGAAATTATGGATGAAAGCGATACGATTGAAGATCTTCAGGTTTTGGCAAGAAAAAGCTGGGAAAGAAGAGCAAAACGTCTGGGGATTATTGATGATTTTGATTCTTTAAAATAACTACCAACTTGCCTTTGTAAACCATTTTAAATCAAACAATTTCTGGTTTAAAACAGGAGTTTCAATATTTTCATACACTTCTTTCATGTTTATTTTACCGTTAGTAAGAAACAGTACTTCTGGAGAAATATATCCATTTTGTAATGGTTGATATTTATTAAACTGAGTTTCATTAATGGTACCATTAGCCCCATATTGTATCATTCTTGTAAACAACAAGCGCTTTTTTTCTATGTAAAAATGTGTTTCTTTTTGGTTACCAACTATATAATTTTCTTTGCCTTGCCAATTAGCCGTTTCTATTTTTGATAAATCGATATTTAAATTTACTAAATCTTGAATTGTTTTCTCTGGGCTTTGAGCATATACAGAAAAACCTAATATTAATAACGGATGGTAAAATTTTCTAGTAGAAATCTTTAATCCGTTTTTAAAGTTAGATACCGAATCGTTTTTAAAAACAATTCCAGAGCCAGAGGTAACAGAATCAAATTTTATGGCTAAGCTATTTGGTAATTTCATAGCTTCAAACCAAGTTTGTTCTTTTACAACCTCTTCTGCCTGATTAAAATAAATTGTAGCTTGTTTAAAAGTGAGTGTTTTATACCAATCGTTCTGATATTTCTGATGCATTCTTTTTACCAATTCTTCTCCATTTTTTGGAGTTGGTGTTCTGCAAGAAAAAAATGTAATAGCAGTCACTCCAACTAAAAGCAACTGTTTCATTGCAGTAAGATTTTTAAAATTAAGCATCATATTCATCATATAAAAAGTTATTGTAAGGAAAACGCTCTATATGAATTTTCTTCACCTCGTTGTAAGTAACCTTTTTAAATTCTTCAATATTTTCTTTATGGATAGCAGACATAAAAACGGCCGTTGATTCAATATCATTCATCCAAGTTTTTTGCCAATCTTCTAAGGTGTAATGCGCTTTTGTTTTTTCAGTTACTAAATCGTCTTCGTCTATCGTTTCATGTGCGTAGGCATCAATTTTATTAAAGACCATAATGGTTGGTTTGTTGCCACTCTCAATTTCATCTAACGTTGTATTTACAGAAGCAATGTGGTCTTCAAAATTTGGATGAGAAATATCTACAACATGCAATAATAAATCTGCTTCTCTCACCTCATCTAGAGTAGATTTAAACGATTCTACTAATTGCGTTGGTAGTTTTCTGATAAACCCAACCGTATCTGTCAATAAAAAAGGAATGTTTTTTACCACAACTTTTCTCACAGTAGTATCTAAAGTTGCAAAAAGTTTGTTCTCTGCAAAAACCTCACTTTTACTAATGAGGTTCATTAAAGTTGATTTGCCAACGTTTGTATAACCAACTAATGCCACTCTTACCATTTTTCCACGATTTTTACGCTGAACAGCCATTTGTTTATCAATGGTTAGCAGTTTCTTTTTTAGAATGGTAATTTTATCGCGAATAATACGCCTGTCAGTTTCAATTTCTGTTTCTCCAGGACCACGCATTCCAATCCCACCTTTTTGTTTATCAAGGTGCGTCCAAAGTCTGGTTAATCTAGGTAATAAATATTGACATTGTGCCAATTCTACTTGCGTCTTAGCGGAACTTGTTTGTGCTCTTTGCGCAAAAATATCTAAGATTAAATTGGTTCTATCTAAGATTTTACAATCTAAAACTTTTTCTATATTTCTAATTTGTGCAGGCGATAATTCGTCATCAAAAATGGCTGTACCAATATTGTGAGATTCAATATACGCACTAACTTCTTCTAATTTTCCCGCTCCAATAAAAGTTTTTGGATGTGGTTTTTCTAATTTTTGAGTGAATCTTTTTACAGCTCTACCTCCAGCAGTTAAAGTTAAAAACGCTAACTCGTCTAAATATTCTTCAGACTGAATTTCGTCTTGAAATTGAGTAATAACTCCAATTAAAACCGCTTTTTCTGAAGTTACTTCTTTTGCATCTATCATAAGCAACAAAGGTATAAAGAAATCTTTTTATGTTAGGAGTCTTTAGTATTAATCAACTCTTTTATTTTCTGATCATTTAGTTGGTATTTTTTGTATTTACCGTCTTTGTATCTGTGGTAAATAAATATAGGCATCAGTAAAAATGACAAATAGAAAACTCCTAGACCCATAACGATCTCTGCTTTTTCGTGTGCTGTTTTCAATAGAAAGACGCCAATACCCATCCAAAGGATGAAAATGATAAATAATATTTTTATAAGTGTTTTCATCTAAAAATGATAATGTTATTGCAAAATTACAAAAACCAGAAAATTAACTGGTTACTTCAATTAATTTATTTCTGTAAGCGGTTAATAATTTAGATTTTGAAATAAAGCCTACATATTTTTTATGATGTACAACTGGTAAGTTCCAGGCACCACTATCTTTAAACTTCTGCATTACTTTTTCTACAGAATCTTTTTGAAAAATAATTTCTGGTGCTGCTTTCATAAAATCAGAGACCAAAGTCTTATTGTATTCATTTTGATCAAACATAATTGATCGAATGTCGTCTAAAAGAACAATTCCTAAAAAGTGTTGTTGCTCATTAACGACAGGAAAAATATTTCGTTTCGATTTTGCTACTGATTTTGTAAGCATTTCTCCTAGCGTCATTTTTGGTGTAGTGGTTTTAAAATTGGTTTCAATTAATCTTTCTATCTCTAGCATCATCAACACATTTTTATCTTTATTGTGTGTAATCAACTCTCCTCTTTTTGCCAATTCTACCGTATAAATTGAGTTCGAAACAAAGTATTTTGTTATGGCAAAACTAGTAGCAGCGACCAACATGAGAGGAACAAAAAGCTCATACCCACCCGTAATTTCTGCAATTAAAAAAATAGCGGTTAGTGGTGCGTGTAACACTCCGGCCATTAAACCCGTCATTCCTACCAAGGTAAAATTAGACTCAGAAACCGAAAAACCTAGTTCATTGATTATTTTAGCAATCGCGTTTCCAAGTGCAGCACCCATAAAAATTGTTGGAATAAAAATACCTCCTACACCGCCCGCTGCAAATGTAGTAGTCATTGCAATCGCTTTAAAAACACTAATTAACAGCAACATTACCACAACCATATACACGTTGTTTAAATCTAAATTATACGGAATGTCTTTTAATGCTGCTGCGGTATTTCCTTTGAGCAAATTATTAATCAATCCGTATCCTTCTCCGTATAAAGGCGGAATAAAATAAAGCATGATTCCGATGGCAAATCCACCGATGATTAATTTTTTAAATGGATTTTTAAAATGATCAAAAAAGCGGGTAATGGCAAAGTACATTTTAGAGAAATATACAGAAGAAATCCCAGTTAAAATAGCCAAAGCAATATAAAAGGGAATGTCTTTCACTTGAAAAACATCTACCAATTTAAAACCAAATAATACATCTGTTCCTGCAAAAAAATAAGAGGTTACTACCGCAGAAACCGACGCTAGTAATAGAGGAACTAACGAGGCAAAGGCCAAATCTAAACTGAAGATTTCTACCGCAAAAATAATGGCCGCAATAGGCGCCTGAAACATAGAAGACATTGCGCCAGCAGTAGCACAGCCAACTAAAAGCATTCTGGTTTTTGTGTTCATATGAAATAGCTGTGCTATGTTAGAGCCCAACGCTGCACCCGTACTTACAGCAGGACCCTGTAAACCAGCAGAACCTCCAAAGCCAACAGTTAAAGGCGCTGTTACTAAAGAGGCAAACATTTTATAGCGTTCTATGATTCCGTTGCGTTTAGAAATGGCATGTAACGTGGTAGAAATACCATGTCCAATTTCTTTTTTAATAATAAATTTTTTGATGGAATACACTAAAAACAATCCAATAATTGGAAAAATAAAATAGAGTGAATAATGATAATCTTTAATTAGATTGCCCTGAAGAATTTCTTCTATTAAAAAAGTTAAATCTTTAAGCACATAGGTTCCTAAACCCGCTAAAAAACCCACTAAAACACTCAGAACATAGATAAATTGACGCTCGGAAATATGTTTGTATCTCCAAATTAAAATTTTTTTGAATATGTTTTTTGTAGCAAGCATTTATTATGTAAAAAAAGTACTGAATGTAAAAATACTTGAAATGATTAAAACGATTACACCTAATAATGTAAAAACGTATATTTTTTTTTGAATCAAAAACCTAATTCCTATATATAAAAATACAAGTTGAGCTATTAAAAAAGGAATGGTTAACAGTTCTCTAAAAATACCCAAGAGTACAAAATCTATTTGGTTTTCATAAAAAAAATAGATTAAGAGAAAATAAGCAGCAATTATAAAGCTATATATTGATACCTTTTTTTCTGTAAGTAGTTTCATAAATTAAATGTACTAAAAAATCCCGCTTTAGCGGGATTAGAATTTATTTTTGAACAGCTAACTGAATATTCAATTCTTTTAATTGCTCATTGTCTAAAGCAGCTGGTGCATCGATCATTACATCTCTACCAGAATTATTTTTAGGAAAAGCAATAAAATCTCTAATGGTTTCTTGTCCGCCTAAAATAGCAACCAATCTATCTAAACCAAAAGCCAAACCACCGTGAGGAGGCGCACCGTACTCAAAGGCATCCATTAAAAAGCCAAACTGTGCTTTTGCTTCTTCTTCAGAAAAACCAAGATGTTTTAGCATGGTTGCTTGTATTTGTTTGTCGTGAATACGTATAGAACCACCACCAATTTCATTACCGTTTAACACCAAATCATAAGCATTTGCTTTTACTGCTCCAGGATCTGTTTCTAACAACTCCATTTGCCCAGGTTTTGGGGAAGTAAATGGATGGTGCATTGCATGGTAATTTCCTGTTTCTTCGTCTAATTCTAACAACGGAAAATCAATTACCCAAAGTGGCGCAAAAACTTTTGGATCTCTTAACCCTAAACGCTCTGCTAATTCCATTCTTAAAGCAGACATTTGTGCCCTTACTTTATTGGTTTCACCAGATAAAACGCAAATTAAATCACCTGCTTTGGCACCAGTAGTTGCTGCCCATTTTGCCAAATCTTCTTGATCGTAAAATTTATCTACAGAAGATTTAAAAGTACCGTCTTCGTTTACACGACAATAAATCATTCCCAAAGCACCAACTTGTGGTCTTTTAACCCAGTCAATTAATTTGTCAATTTCTTTTCTTGTGTATGCGTTTCCACCAGGAACAGCAATACCAACCACCAATTCTGCGCTATTAAAAACACCAAAATCTTTGTGTTGAGTTACCGCGTTTAACTCGCCAAACTCCATTCCAAAACGGATGTCTGGTTTGTCATTTCCATACAAACGCATGGCATCATCAAACAACATTCTAGGGAATTTAGCTACCTCTAAATTGTGAATCTCTTTTAGTAAATGACGCGTTAATCCTTCAAAAATAGTTAAGATATCTTCTTGCTCTACAAACGCCATTTCACAGTCTATCTGTGTAAATTCTGGCTGTCTGTCTGCACGTAAATCTTCGTCTCTAAAACATTTTACAATCTGAAAATACTTATCCATTCCGCCGACCATCAACAACTGCTTGAAGGTTTGCGGAGATTGTGGTAATGCATAAAACTGCCCTTCATTCATGCGAGAAGGCACCACAAAATCTCTTGCTCCTTCAGGAGTTGATTTAATTAAATAAGGTGTTTCTACTTCAATAAATGCTTGGTCAGACAAGTATTTTCTAACTTCCATTGCCACTTTGTGACGAAAAATCAAACTGTCTTTCACAGGGTTTCTTCGAATATCTAAATACCTGTATTTCATGCGAATATCTTCACCGCCATCCGTTTCATTTTCAATGGTAAAAGGGGGTAATTTCGCTTTGTTAAGAATTTCTAATTTGCTAACAAGTACCTCAATAACACCTGTAGCCATATTTTGATTTTTAGACTCGCGCTCAATAACCGTTCCTGTTACCTGAATCACAAACTCTCTACCTAAAGATTTTGCTTTTTCCATCATTTCTTTTGGCGTGCGTTCTTCGTCAAAAATTAACTGTGTAATTCCGTAACGATCACGCAGGTCTACCCATATCATAAAACCTTTGTCTCTAGATTTCTGTACCCAACCGGCAAGCGTTACTTCAGTATTTATATGCGAGGCGTTTAATTCGCCACAAGAATGACTTCTATACATTTCTTTAAAATTTAGTTCCTTAATCTGTCAAGCCTGCTAAGGCAGGAATCTAGAAATTTAGGCTGCAAAATTAATCATTTTCTAGTTAATATCTCTTTTTTGGGCGTTCATTTCTTCTCAGAAATACCCCGCTTTTCGCACTCGCTTTCTGCAAAAAGCAGAAGAGCTTAAACAAATGCTACAATCGGTAACGCAAAATCTGTCTAAATGTTTGTAAATTTGTCTTATGAGTGTAATTAATATACAAGAAAAATTTCAATTATTTAAAGACCATTGGTCTCCAAAAAAATTGGCGAATTAAACGGACAACAAATTTTATTAGCTAAGATAAAAGGCGAATTCGTTTTTCATAATCATGCAAACGAAGACGAATTTTTTATGGTACAAAAAGGGGTTTTAGAAATGCACTTGCGAGACAAGGTTGTTACCATCAATGAAGGGGAATTTTACATTGTTCCAAAAGGTGTAGATCATAAACCTGTGGCAAGAGAGGAAGTACATATTTTATTATTTGAACCTCTTTCTACCAAACATACTGGAGATGTTGTTGCAGATATTACGCAAGAAAATTACGAAGAAATATGAAAAACTTGTCTACACAATAAACATAAAAAATGAGCAAACTATATATAGTACCAACGCCAATTGGCAACTTAGAAGACATCACCTTTAGAGCAATTAGTGTTTTAAAAGAAGTCGATTTTATTTTAGCAGAAGACACTAGAACCAGTGGAAAATTGCTAAAACATTTCGAAATTGCTGCGCAAATGCACAGTCATCACATGCATAACGAGCACAAATCTATTGAAGGGGTTTTGCATAGAATTAAAAATGGAGAAACCTGTGCGTTAATTTCTGATGCAGGTACACCTGCCATTTCAGATCCTGGTTTTTTATTGACAAGAGCTTGTGTCGAAAACAATATTGAAGTAGATTGTTTACCAGGCGCAACAGCATTTGTACCTGCATTGGTAAATTCTGGCTTGCCAAACGACAAGTTTGTTTTTGAAGGGTTTCTACCTGTAAAAAAAGGAAGACAAACGCGTTTATTGCTTCTTGCCGAAGAAACAAGAACCATGATTTTTTATGAAAGTCCGCATAAGCTAATCAAAACGTTGGGCCACTTTGTAACTTATTTTGGCGCAGAAAGACGCCTTTCTGTTTCTAGAGAATTGACTAAAATGTTTGAAGAAACCATAAGAGGAACTGCAAAAGAAGTGTTAGATCATTACACCAATAAACCACCAAAAGGTGAAATTGTAATTGTGGTACGTGGAAAAAATTAAATAACTCTAACTTGATCAAAGGCCACAATTGAATAATTTAAACCTGGTCTCACAGAGATTGGCAAAAAAATAACTACAGACAAGAAGTTAATGGATTGTCTTTGATAAAAATTTAAACAAGACAAATTATTAAGGAATACGATAACTTATGGTTAGGAATGGTTTTCGTTTAGAGTGGATTTTTACTTACTCTAAAGTAGTTTTTAGAATTTAGTAAAAAAATTCTTTCTTTAAAAGCACTTTTCTTAGCTTTTTTTACATTCATTATTGTAAGTTTACTTTTTAAACACTTACAAATTATGTTAAAAAAATCAATCCTAATTTTATGTTGCCTAAGTTTTATCTTAGCTTGTAATCAAAATACAATATTAAAAACGAATCAATATTCCGATACATTAAACCAGGAGTTAACTGGAGATTTGGCCTTCGAAACCGTTAATTTTGTTGAAAAATTTTGGCGTGTTGTAGGAAATACTGGTTTTAATAAAACGGTATTTAAAATCGCCGCTCAATTAGAAAAAGATGGATATGTTTTAGAAGAAAATGCCACAAAAAAAGAGTTGTTAACCTACAGAATTGAAAAACGACCTCTAAAAAAACCTACCTGGGAGTCTATAGATGCATCTGTATTGATTGATGGAGAAGAAGTACCATTATTAACTCATGCAACAAATAGCAATATGATTGCTATGAACTCATATAGTACACCTAAAAATGGTGTAAATGCAGAAGTAGTTTACATTAAAGACTTAAAAAAACTAAAAACAACCAACGTTAAAGGTAAAATTGTTTTTGCAGAGACAAGCCCTTACAGCATCTTTAAAAGTGGAATTATTGACGGAGGCGCTTTAGGAATTGTAACCTACAACAATCCAAAATATCTTCAACCAGAAAAAAACACAACTTCAATTCAGTTTAGATCTATCCCTTTGGATTCTGTTAATAAGCCTTGGGGAATTGCAATGTCCTATGCTGCTAAAGAGCGCTTAAAAAAATCTTTAAATAACGGTAAAGTTACACTAAATGTTACAATTGAAACAAAGATTTACAAATCTGAAGAACTAACAATTGTTGCAGATATTAAAGGAAGTGATCAACCTAAAAAACGGTTGGTTTTTAGCGCACATATTCAAGAGCCTGGAGCAAACGATAATGCTTCTGGGGTAGGAGCTGCATTAGAAATGGCTTCTGTTACTGCTAAGTTAGTACAGGAAGGAAAACTAAATCCAAAAAGAACTTTAACTTTTTTGTGGGGCGATGAAATTGTTTCTACGAGAAGATATGTACAAGAAGATAGTATAAGGGCAAAAGATATTGTTTGGGGTATTTCTCTAGATATGGTTGGAGAAGATACCGAAAAAACTGGCGGAACATTTTTAATTGAAAAGATGCCAGACCCAAGTGCAATTTGGACACGTGGAAATGATCAACACACAGAATGGGGAGGAAGAAAAATGAAACTAAACGAAATGCAACCTCATTACTTAAATGACTTTGTCATAGAAAAATTTAAAGCACAAGGAAAACGTGCCAATTGGGTTGTAAAAACAAATCCTTATGAAGGAGGTAGCGATCATGTTCCGTTTTTAAAAGGAAATATACCTAGTGTGTTATTTTGGCATTTTACAGATCAATTTTATCACACAGATAATGACAGAATAGATAAAGTTTCTAAAACAACTCTTAAAAATGTAGCAACAGCTGCTTTAGTTTCTGCATATACTCTTATAAATGCTAACGAGACCACAGCAAGTAACATTTTAAAAAATATTGAGAACGCGGCAGTAACTCGTTTAAATGAAGAATTAAAACAAGGTAAATTAGCGCTTATAAAAGGAGAAAGTAAAGAAACTCAAATAGAGATAATTACAGCTTGGGAAGATTGGTATTTGAAAGCCACCAATACAACTACAGATATGGTTAACGATAGTTTACTTATAAAAAAAGATATTGATAAAACACAATCTGTAATCAAAACTACAGCAAAAAGTGTGATTAAAGAATTAATGAATTAAACGGTCTTATCGCATTCTTGTAAATAAAAAAACCTCATCTTTTTAGATGAGGTTTTTAAGTATGTATAATTTTAGCTACTACATTCCGCCTTTTCTCTGAGGAGAACGTGGAGTTGGCCAAGTTGATTTTTTACCAGTTCTTGGGCTAATTGGCAATTCTATTTGTTGTTTAGAAGCTCTTTCTGGATCTTCTGAAGCCATATAAGCCAATACAGCAGTTAACACAACATTGTTTCTTACATCATCAAAAACAACTTTATCGTAGGTATCTCTGTTTGTGTGCCAAGTATAATTCCAGTAAGACCAGTTTAAAGCACTTAAATTAAAGGTTGGAACTCCTGCTGCTAAAAAAGAAGCATTGTCAGAACCTCCACCGCTTGGGCTTCCAGGAAATGAAGTTTTAATATGTTTTCTAACATCTCTAGGTACTGGAGCTAACCAACTGTTTAAATAATCATATGAATGTAAAAAACCAGCACCATTAATAGAAACAACTCTTCCTGTACCGTTATCTTGATTAAATGCAGCTTGAATATTTTTAACAATTTCTGGGTTATCTTCAACAAATGCTCTAGAACCATTTAAACCTTGTTCTTCACTTCCCCAGTGTCCAACAATAATTGTTCTTTTTGGATTTGGATACATTTTCTTTAGAACTCTCATTGTTTCTAGCATTACTAATGTACCAGTTCCATTATCTGTTGCTCCTGTTCCTCCGTCCCAAGAATCTAAGTGTGCAGACAACATTACGTATTCGTCTGGTTTTTCTGAACCTTTAATCATCCCAATAGTATTAAACACGGGAACTCTTCCTAGCTCTTTAGATTGTGCATTTACCTTAATTTTTGGTTTTTTTCCACTTTCAGACATTCTATATAACATTCCGTAATCTTCTAGTTCTAAATCTAATGTTGGAATATTCTTTAATCTAGAGCTAAAAATTTTGTTTACACCAAAACCGTTAGACCAACGAGACTCTACAATTCCAACTGCTCCTGCAGCTTCAATAGCAGCAGTAAAGTTTCTAGAGTTGTAACCTGTTCTACCAATATTTTTTCTGAATTCTGAAGCAATTTCAGAACGTTCTTTTCTAATTTTATCAAAAGATTCTTCGGTTGCAAATTCTTCCCAGTTATAATCTGGTCTTCCAGTTGGTTGGTATGCAGATGCAAGTACAAATTTTCCTTTTACTGTTTTTAACCAGTTTTCAAAATCTGCTTTGTTATTAAATGTTGGTAAGTGAACAACTTCACCTTCTACACCTTTCTTTTTAGTGCTTGCGCTCCAAGCTAACTGAGTTCCTTTTAAAGATTGTACTCTTGGGTACGTCATATCTATGTGCGTAATTCCACGTTCCCATCCGCGCCAAGTACCCCATTGTTGATTTTTAGCCTCAATACCCCATTCTGTATACATTTTTACAACAAGGTCATTTGCGTTTTTCATATTTGGGGTTCCAACTAACCTAGGCCCAACCACATCAAAAATTTCATGTGCTAAATTTTTTAATTGTGAGTTGTTGTTCGCTTCATCAATAATTCCTTTTAAAACAGGATCTTTACTTTGTGCGTTTACAGCTGTTGAGGCCATAATAAACAACACAAAAACTTGTAAAATTTTTTTCATTTTTTAAACATTTTAAAATTAAGTTATTTGTTTTTATTTATTCCAAATATAGTAAAAGTAAACTTAGAAATGTTTTCCTTTTTCCCAACCGTGTTTACCTAGGTATTGATTACCAGATTCTACGGCGCCTTCTTCAATTGAAGTTCCCATAGAATCATTCCATCTATTTAAATATCCGAAAAGAGAAATTACACCTAACATTTCTACAATTTCACCTTCATCCCAATACTTATATAATTCTTTTTTTATTTTTTGATCAACAGCATTAGGCACTAAAGAAGCAGCTAAAGAAAAATCTAACGCTGCGCGTTCTGCATCAGAAAAAGCAGCATGTGTTTTATACTCCCAAATATTATCTAACTGTTCTTGTTCTGCGCCGTAACGTTCTGCTGCTCTAATTGCATGCGCTTGACAATATCTACAGCCTGTTGCATTACTAGAAACCCAAGCAATCATTCTTTTTAATGCAGAGGTTACACGCCCTTCGTTTGCCATTACTGCTTTATTTAAGTTGATAAAAGCTTTAGAAATGGCTGGTCTGCGTTGCATTGTTAATACCGAGTTTGGGCAAAAACCTAAGGTTTCATTAAAAAACTCTGCTAATTTTTTTGTTTCAATATCGTGTTCTGCTGATAAAGGTGTTACTAATGGCATCTTTTTTACGTTTTTATATCTTCAAATATATCTATTTTTATAACTTTAACTTTCTAATTTATTAAAACTTATCTATGAAACTTAAACTGCATTCATTTGATTTAGTGTTAAAACACACTTTTACAATTTCTAGAGAATCTAGAAATACACAACCAACTTTGATTGTTGAGCTTGTTGATGGTGATTTTCATGGTTTTGGAGAAACCTCTTCAAATACATATTATCAAATTACAATGAAAAACTTGATTGATGAAATTACAGAGCACAAGGCACTTATTCAGTCATTATCAAATGTAACTCCCGCTATATTTTGGGAGAAATTACAGCCTTTTTTCAAAGATAACATGTTTGCTTTATGTGCATTAGACATGGCCTTTAATGATTTATATGCACGTAAAAAAGGAAAAAAACTTTACGAATCTTGGGGTTTAAACCCCAAAACCAATCCTATGACCGACTATACAATTGGTATTGATACTGTTGAAAAAATGGTAGCAAAAATGAAAGAGTTGCCATGGCCAATTTATAAAATAAAACTAGGCACAAAAAACGATATTGAAATTGTCACAGAACTAAGAAAACATACAGAGGCTGTATTTAGGATTGATGCAAACTGTGGCTGGACTGCAGATGAAGCAATTAAAAATGCTATAAAACTTAAAGAATTAGGCGTAGAGTTTTTAGAACAACCTCTAAAGGCAGATGATATAGAAGGTGCAAAAAAGTTATATAAAAATTCTGTCCTACCAATCATAGCCGATGAAAGTTGTATTGTAGAAAGTGATGTTGAAAAATGCGTAGGTTTATTTCACGGAGTAAACGTAAAACTAACCAAATGCGGTGGCTTAACTCCAGGAAAAAGAATGCTAGAAAAAGCCAAAGAACTAGGGCTAAAAACAATGGTTGGCTGCATGACAGAATCTAGTATTGGTATTTCTGCGATTGCACATTTATTACCACTTTTAGATTATGTAGACATGGATGGATCTTTACTTTTAAAAGAAGATATTGCTACCGGAATCAACATAAAAAACGGTGTAATTTCTTATGCAAATGAAAACGGAATTGGTGCAAATTTACTGTAATAATGCAATTAGAAAGCGCACCAAATACAACGGCAATAATAGATAATAAAGAATATTTATTTTTTAGCGGAACCTCTTATCTAGGAGTTCCTACATTGCCAGAATTTCAAACTATTTTAAGTAAAAGTATTTTAAAATGGGGTACTACTTATGGTAGCTCCAGAAGTGCAAATTTAAAACTATCTATTTATCAGAAAGGAGAAGAATATTTAAAAAATATACTACATACAGAAGACGCAGTAACTGTTTCATCGGGTACTTTAGCAGGACATTTTGCATTGCGGTATTTGCGTAAAAATGTAACATCTTTTTTTTACATGCCAAAAACACATCCTGCAATTTTAACTGAAGATGCTAAACCTGTATTTGAAGATTTAAAGTTAAATTCTGAATTAAAAGAAGCAAAAAACAAATCAATTTGCATTATTGTAGATGCTATTGCAACGTTAGAAACAGCTCCTTTTTCATTTGATTTTTTAAACGGTATTTCTTCTACAAATACACTATATCTTTTATTAGATGAGTCGCATAGTTTTGGTGTTTTAGGAGAAAATGGAAATGGAATTTCTCTTCATATACCTAAGAGAGAAAATATTCATTTAATAATTGTTTCTTCATTGGGCAAAGCATTTGGTATAAATGGTGGTGTAATTGCGGGGAGTAAAAAATGTATCAGTTTAATAAAATCAGATTCGCTATTTATTGGCTCTGCAGGTATGAGTCCAGCTTTTTTAGAAACGTTTGTTAACGGACAAAATGTGTATCAAAATCAACGACTAAAATTAAAAGATAATTGTAGTTATGTATACGATAAAGTAAAAGATCTAAAGCACATTAGAATGTCAAGAAACTATCCTGTTTTTTTCTTTGAAAACGAAGAAATAGCAACGTTTTTATCTAATAAGAACATCTTAATTACTAGTTTTTATTACGCTGCTTCAACACAGAAAACAAATAGAATTGTATTGAATGCAAATCACACTAAAAAACAATTAGATTCTTTAATTGATTGCTTAATTCAATTCAAATTATAGTAAATTTGTAAAAAATAAAACAAAAAATGGCAACAAATACAGTTACAACCTCTTGGAAAAAAAATGGAAAATTTGAATCTGACAACCCAAGTAAACACTCCTTAATAATGTATGATGCATCTGATGATAATGGAGATTTGGTTGGTTTTGGACCCAAAGCTTTAATGCTTTCTTCATTGGCAGGTTGTTCTGGTTTGGACGTAGACTCGCTCTTAAAAAAAATGCGTGCAGAGCCTACAGATTTTAACATTGTTGTTACAGCAGAATTAACCACAGAACACCCGAAATTTTATGATAAGGTACATGTAGATTATCATTTTTATGGAACTGATTTAAAGGTAGATAAAATTACAAAAGCAGTAAACTTATCTGTAGAAACTTATTGTGGTGTAATGGAAATGTTTAGACAATTTGCTACGGTTACTACTCAAATACACATGCATGAAAATGAATAAATAAAAAAAGATGCCGAACTAAATTCAGAGACTCTGAAACTAGTTCAGTGAAAATAAATTGCTATGCGCTGGACCTTAAAAGAAATACCTGAAAAAGAAAAAATTAAACAACTTGCTACCCAATTATCCATAGAAAAATCGCTTGCAGAAATTTTATTGCAAAGAGGTGTTTCTACGTTTGATGAAGCTAAAAAATACTTTCGCCCATCATTAGAAGATTTGCACAATCCTTTTTTAATGCAAGATATGGATGTTGCTGTAAACCGAATTGAAACAGCAATTACCAACAACGAAAACATTTTAATTTATGGCGATTATGATGTTGATGGAACCACGGCTGTTTCGTTGGTGTCGTCATATTTAAAAACATATTATCAAAATATTGCAACTTATATTCCAGATAGATATGAAGAAGGTTATGGCGTTTCTTTTCAAGGAATCGATTTTGCAAAAGACAATGATTTTTCATTAATTATTGCTTTAGATTGTGGAATAAAAGCAATTGATAAGATTGCATATGCTACAGAGAAAAACATCGATTTTATTATTTGTGATCATCATAAACCAGGCGCAGAAATTCCAAAAGCAATAGCTATTTTAAATCCTAAAAGGGCAGATTGTAACTATCCTTATGATGAATTATGTGGTTGCGGAGTTGGTTTTAAATTGATACAAGCATTGGCTTCAAAAAGAAATGAAACCATTGAAGATTTAACGCCTTATTTAGATTTAGTAGCTACTGCAATTGGTGCAGATATTGTTCCAATGACAGGAGAAAATCGTGTAATGGCCTATTTTGGATTACAGGTAATTAATGCAACTCCAAGAAATGGATTTAAAGCCATTATGCAGCAACAAAAAAAATCAGAATTTACCATTACAGATGTGGTTTTTATTATTGCTCCGCGTATAAATGCTGCTGGCAGAATGAAACATGGAAATTATGCCGTAGAACTCTTAACAGAAATGGATTTTGACTCTGCAATTGAATTTGCAGCTGCTATTGAAAAAAATAATTCTGATAGAAAAGAACTCGATAAAAAAATTACACAAGAGGCATTATTGCAAATTGAAAACAACAATGAAACAGCGCGTTTTACTTCGGTTGTTTATGATAAAAACTGGCATAAAGGCGTTATTGGAATTGTAGCTTCAAGATTAATTGAAACCTATTACAGACCAACATTGGTATTTACCAAAAGTGGTAATAAATTAGCTGCTTCTGCACGTTCTGTAAAAGGATTTGATGTATATAATGCGTTAGAAAAATGTAGTGAGTTTATAGAGCAATTTGGCGGACATAAATATGCCGCAGGATTGACATTACTGCCAGAGAATTACGAGAAATTCAAGCAGAAATTTGAAGCAGTTGTTCAACAAACCATTTTACCAGAACAATTAATTCCTGAAATTACTATTGATGCAGAAATTGAACTTTCTGAGATTACACCAAAATTTTTTAGAATTATACAGCAAATGGCGCCCTTTGGTCCCTTAAACATGAAACCCACTTTTAAAACTTCTGCTGTTAGAGATAACGGATTTGGAAAACAAGTTGGCGCAGATAAAACCCACTTAAAGCTCAATTTAATTTACGGATCAGACAAGAAAACTTACAATGCCATTGGTTTTGGTTTGGGTGCTAAATTTGATTTGATACACAATTCGTTTGACATTGCCTACACGTTAGATGAAAATACTTGGAATGGTTTTACCAGTATTCAACTAATGCTGAAAGACATTAATTAAAGAAAAGTTGTAAAAAAGCAACCATCAATCATACTGTTACTCCACATACTTTACGGCATAGTTATACAACACATTTACTAGAAAACGGAATTGGACTACGTCCTATTCAAGAATTATTAGGTCATGCTAAACCAGAAACAAAAATGATCTATACACATGTTGTAAAAAAAGGTTTACTGGATATTCAAAGTTCATTAGATACAATTTTACTATCTTGTATCTTACAACCCCAAACAGGAACAAAAGTTCCTTTTATCCGGAAATGGGTATTTATAATCGAGAACTTTGTTCAACATTTAACCAGTTGGTATTAATTTAACGGAACAACCATAAGTAAACTTAATTGTTTGCTTTTTTGTAAACATATTAGAATTCAACAATCTATCGTATATTTGCGATAAGAAATATGAAAAGAAGTTTAGAACATATAGAATACAAGGAAAATACTGAAGCTTTGGCGAAATTTTCCAAAGCATTAGGACATCCTACTCGTATTGCTATTTTAAAACATCTCGAAAATCAATCTTGTTGTTTTACTGGAGATTTGGTTGATATATTGCCAATTTCTCAATCAACAGTTTCACAACATTTAAAAGAATTAAAAAATGCAGGTTTAATTCAAGGAGAATTAAAACCGCCAAAAATAAAGTACTGTATCAATAAAGAAAATTGGAAAACTGCTAAAACATTATTCCAACAATTTTTTGATTGATATTTTTTTAACAAACCTATCGTTTATTTACGATAAACAAATAAAAATATTATGACCAAAGTAATTAAAATTTTAGGGACAGGATGTCCAAAATGTCAATCAATGACTGGTGTAGTCAAAGATGTAGTTTTAGCAAACAATATTGATGCAACCGTTGAAAAAGTAGAAGACATTATGGAAATTATGAAATTCAACGTAATGACAACACCTGCTTTAGTAATTGATGATATTATTACAATAAAAGGCAGAGTTCCTTCAAAAGATGAAGTATTTGCACTTTTAAAATAAAAATTATGAATTATCAAATCAAAGCTTCATCCATTTCAAATCAAGATGCTATTGTTCAAATAAAGCAATCGAATATAGATTTCGGTACAACCTCAAAAACTGCTGAAACCTTACCAAATCCTGCCGAATTATTCTTGGGTGCTTTTTCCGCCTGTATCTTGAAAAATGTTGAGCGTTTTTCGGGTTTGATGAAATTTACTTATTTAAAAGCTACAGTTGAAGTCAGTGCCACACGTCTTGATAAACCTCCAAGAATGGACAACATCTTTTACAATTTGACAATTTACAGCAACGATAAAAAATTGAACTCAGATTTACTAAAAAAGAACATTGAAAAATTTGGCACTATCTACAATACTGTTAAACGATCCTGCACTATCTCTGGTATTATTAATACGATTGCATATGTTTGATTGGTTACAAAAATTTGCCGATTGGCTTATATATTCTGTCTTTAATATTGGAGCAGAAACTCATTTAGGTACTGCGCTAAATTTCTTTGTATATGATACGTTCAAAATTTTAATTCTATTATTTATCATTGTGTTTTTAATGGGAATTGTAAACGCATATTTTCCTATTGAACGTCTTAAAAATTATCTGAATCGAAAAAAAATGTATGGTTTAGAATACTTTTTTTCTTCCGTTTTTGGTGCCATCACACCTTTTTGTTCTTGCTCTTCTGTTCCTCTATTTATTGGCTTTGTACAAGGAGGAATTCCGCTAGGCGTAACGTTCTCTTTTTTGATTACTTCGCCTTTGGTTAATGAAGTTGCTATTGCAATGTTTATTGGTATGTTTGGCTTAAAAGCGACCTTAATTTATGCAGGTTCTGGTATTTTATTAGGAACAATTGGTGGTTGGTTATTAGGCAAATTTAATCTTGAACCTTTGTTATCTGATTGGGTAAAAAAAGATTTTAGCAAATAAAATGCAACAAGCGGAATATGAAGAACAAACGCAAACTTTTTACCAACGTTTACCAGAAATCACGAGAGGAGCTTGGGATATTGTAAAAGGAGTACTTATTTATGTAATTATAGGTATTGCGATTGGTGCAGCGATGCACGGCTATGTTCCAGAAAATTTTTTTAATCAGTATTTAGGAGGTGGAGAATGGTGGACAGTACCTCTTGCAGTAATTATTGCCATTCCAATGTACGCGAATGCAGCAGGAATTGTTCCTGTTATCGAGGTTTTTGTTGCCAAAGGTGTACCACTTGGTACTGCAATTGCCTTTATGATGGCTACTGTAGGATTATCTATTCCAGAAGCGACCTTGCTAAAAAAAGTAATGTCCTTGAAGCTAATTGCGATCTTTTTTGCTGTAGTTACTATCGCGATCATTATTTCAGGATTTCTTTTCAATATGATATTATAATACTTACATCAATAAAATAATTAAATTTTTAACATTTTTAGCAATAGGTCTAACTACTTATACCTTGTTGTAACGGTCAAGAAAAAATCAAACAACTTCTTTTGATGTTCCTATTTAAAAAAAATAGAAGTTTTTTATTTTCACGCTACACATAGATGTATAACCTGTAATGCGATTGAAGCCAGTACCAAAATTACGTTGAAGACTTATTCTAAAAGGAATTAGAAATTGACTTGAACAGAACGAAATTATGTTAGTAGTTGCAACTTCTGTTTTTGGAATTTACTTTTGGAGAAGGGCGATTCAAGAAAAAATACCTGAAAAAATATAGCGTCTAAAAACGAATACAATTAATTGCTAGGGCACTACCGAATTACGAGTTCTTTTATCTATCGGAACTTTCTGATTTTCAATTTCGGTTTTTATTTACTAACTTTAGTGCTTAAACGATGTAATTCCCCCCTTACACAAAGACGTTAGCATTTGTAAAAGAATAACAAAGTCTTATTTTCAAGTTTTAATTACTGTTACAAGTTTTATTCTTTCTCGTACTCCTACTTTAATTCAAAAAATATGAAAAATAAAATTATAATACTACTTGCATTGGTAATGCTTAGTGCCTGTAAAGACACGCCTAAATCAAACACAACTTACCAACCAACACCATCCAATTATCAACTTGGTGAGAAATGGGTTTGGAAATTTAAAGGTATAACAACGGAAGGAGAAGTGCGCTCAGAGGGTAAGGATATTAGAGAGATAGTCAAAATTGATGGAGTTTTAGCTATGACAATTGGAAAGGACACCATTCTCGTTACTGACATTGTTAAACCAGAAGAAAGCAATACTCCCAAGTACGACTGGCCTTTGAAAGTTGGTAAAAAGTGGAAATATGAAAACAATTGGACAAGTCAAGATGGAACAACTGGAAGTCAAAGTCAAAATGCAGAAATATTATCATACCAAGAAGAAACAGTAGCAGCGGGAAAATATATGGCCTACGCAATAAAATATACGGGGAAAACCACCAATTCTAGAGGATATAGCGCAGATGAAACAGAGATTTGGTTATATGCACCAGCAATAAAAAACTTTATAAAACTTACTCAAAATCAAGAAGATTTTTTATACGTTGAGGAATTAATTGAATATTCTAAACCAGAATAAATAGCATTATTATTAAAAAAGTGAAAGAACAACAAATACTAATAAATTTCGATCAAACCCCTGCTAATCTCTCTCATACTAAGAGAACAGCAAAAGGTGTAATTAATGTACCCAACGAGATAAGTTTGTACATATCTATAAACTATAAAACATCAAATATGATCTATACATTATCAGTTTAATTTAACTTTATCCTTAAGCCATATTTAAGAACTAGACAAAATCTATATTCATAAATTAAGGATGCTATAATTACCGAGTAGTTAGATTTTGCTTAAGTTCCTAAAGAACAATTAGATGAGGTTTAAGGTTTCTTTAGGTTTTATAAATGTTTGTTATAAAAAAACTAAATTATTGAAAAGGAAAGAAAATAAGTATCAAATATTTAATAGCTATTGTCTAAGAAACCCTTTGTTTTCTTTTTCAGGTTATAAAAAAAAGATAGAAAAGAAAGAAATAACAAATACTGAATTTAAAGAGATTCTAAAAAGTAATCTTTTTAGAGAAGCCTTATATTTAGCTTCACCGGAGTTATTTGCTCAAATTGAAAAATGGGAGCTTGGTTTGTTAAAAGATGCTAAAAAAGTTGAAAGATTACAAATTGCAATTTTAAAATATTACACAAGAATTTCTACACGTTGTACACCTTTTGGTTTGTTTGCTTCATGTTCTTCTGGAGAGTTTAGTTGTAAAACAGCAATTGAATTAACTGATGTGAAGAACTTTAAACGATTTACTCGTTTTGATACTACTTTTTTAAATGAAACATATCAAGAATTATTAAAAAACAAGAATGTAAAAGAGCATGTATTATTCTACCCAAATACAAGTATTTATAAAATAGGAAATCATTATAGATACGTTGAATATATTATTGAAAATAAAAAAAGAGCCTATTCTATTGAAGGAGTTAATTTCTCGATTTACCTTGAAAAAATACTTGTCACTGCCATTAAAGGAAAAACTTTAGGAGAATTAGCAAAGGAGCTTGTTGATGATGAAATT
Source organism: Polaribacter sp. (assembly GCA_029238315.1). GTDB lineage: Bacteria > Bacteroidota > Bacteroidia > Flavobacteriales > Flavobacteriaceae > Polaribacter. Next base: position 137,648 of record JAQWGI010000015.1, read on the forward strand.
ACTTTAGATGATGCAATTAGTTTTATAGAAGCGTTGATTGAAAATCAAATTTTGGTTTCAGAATTAGAAATAACGTTAACTGGAGATGATTATTTTAAAAAATTAATAAATAGGATTAAGCAAGTACCAGAAGCATCAAAAATTTACAAGCAATTGTTTAATTTACAAGAACAATTAATAAAATTAGATACTAAAACTGGAAATGAAAAAGAAGTCTATAAAAAAATAATTAATGATGCAAAAAAAATAGTTCCAGAATTAAACAATAAATATTTATTTCAAACGGATGTTTTTACCAAATTAAGAAATAATACACTAGATAAAGACAAAAAAATACAATTAAAAAAAGTATTTGAAATCTTTAATAAAATGACACTGCCTTCAGCTAAAAGTAATATTGAGCAATTTAAAAGAGATTTCTTAAATCGTTTTGAGCAGTCAGAAATTCCTTTAAATTTAGTTTTAGATACTGAAACGGGTATTGGTTATGGAGGAGCAAATAAAGATGTAAACGATTTATTAGATGATTTACCTTTGTTTAAACCTGCAAAAAGATATGAAAGGGTTATTTGGACCGATGTAGACACTATTTTGCAAGAAAAACTTATCTCTGCTATACAGATGAAAGAATATTCGATAATTCTTTCTGAAAAAGATTTTAGAGAATTACCAGAAACCTGGAACGATTTACCAGATACACTTTCTTCAATTATTGAAATTTATAAACACAATGAAAATGAAAAAGTGTTTATAAATAGAATTGGAGGAGCAAGCGCTACAAGTTTATTAGGTAGATTTTCTTCAGGAAGTGAGAAACTAGCGAATTCAATAACTGAAATAGTAGCTACTGAAGAAAAGATTCATGAGAATGAAATTATTGCTGAAATAATACATTTACCTGAAGCAAGAACTGGAAATATTCTACAGAGAACATCTTTTAGAGATTATGAAATTCCGTATTTAGGAAAATCAAGTGTTGATGATGATCACCAAATTTTAATAGAAGACATTTTAGTTTCAGTTAAAAATGATGAAATTATTTTACGCTCAAAAAAGTTAAATAAAGAAATTTTAACTCGTTTAGGAAATGCGCATAATTTTGGTGCGAATCCGTTACCGATTTATCAATTTTTATGTGAAATTCAAACACAGAACAAGCGGTCTAGTGTTGGTTTTAGTTGGAATATAATTTTAGAAAAACAATCTTTTTTGCCTCGTGTAGAATTTGAAAAATTTATTTTTTCAAAGGCGAGATGGAAAATTAGAACAGCAAAATTTAAAGAAATTTGTAAACAAGAAAACTTGCTTTCTGTAATTAAAAAATGGCAAAAAAAAGAAATGCTTCCAAATTTTGTTGAATTAGTTGAAGGTGATAACAGATTGTTAATTTCTTTTAAAAGTGAAACCTCAATAAGAATGTTATTACACACCATTAAAAATAGAGAGCAATTTGTTTTAGAAGAGTTCTTATTTAAGGATAATGAAATTGTGAAAAATGAAAACGAAGACTCTTTTTGTAATCAATTTGTAATCTCATTTTACAATGAAGAAAAGCTAAAAAGCAACTAAAATCATTGATATGAAAAAAACTTTTGTTGTTGGAGATAAGTGGTTGTATTATAAAATTTATTGTGGAGTAACAACTGCAGACACTATATTGCTTAAAGTTATAAAACCACTAACAGAAGAGCTTTTAGCACTAAAAAAAATAAAGAAATGGTTTTTTATTAGATATTCAGACCCCAAACCTCATTTAAGGTTTCGAGTTGAATTAATAAATATTCAGAATTTAGGAGAGGTGATTGAAAATGTAAAAAAAATATTAAAACCTTATATTATCAGTAATCAAGTTTGGGATATTCAGCTTTGCACTTATACAAGAGAGTTAGAACGATATGGTAAAAACACTATTGAAAAAGCAGAATCTTTTTTTTATGTTGATAGTGAAACAATTTTAGGTATTATAGAGAGCTCTAAAAACGATGAAATACGTTTTATAACTTTATTTAATTGGATAGAAAATATTCTTACATTCTTTAAGTTTGAAGACCAACATTTACTTTTCTTTTTACAAAATATGGAACAGCGATTTAAAGAAGAATTTAACTCTAATGTATTGTTAAAAAAGGGATTAAATCGTGAATACAGAAAGCTTGAATCCCCGCTTTTGAGTAAAAATAATTCTGAATTTCTAAATGAAGAAAAAATAAGAGAAGTTATGGAGAAGTTTTTGTTATTACATAAGAAAAAAGCACTAGAGGTTTCTTTGGAGAATTTACTAGCTAGTTTTATTCATATGAGCATTAATAGATGTTTTAGGTCAAGACAAAGGTTGTATGAAATGATACTCTATGATTTTTTATATTTAAAAAGCAAATCAAAATATATGCGATATGGTAAGTTGTAGAGAATATTCTTTTATATTTATTTTTTTATTGAGCAGTTTAATTTCTTTCGGGCAAAAAGAAATTGACACGCTTTATAGTAAAAGCTTTGATGATTTACTCAATATTTATAATAGTGAACCTAGTTTTAAAATGAGTGAACTTTATATAAAGGTTTGGTTAAAAAAAGCAAAAAAAGAAAATGATATTCCTCAACTATTAACAGGGTATGAAATTGCTAGCCTTTTATATGATAATGAGAAGTCATTAGAATACTATGACAGCATTCTTTCTATTAGTTTAAAGAATAAAAAATACAATGATTATTCCGTTTCTGCATATAGAATGAAAGGAGAATACTTTTATAATAAAAGAGACTTTAAAAGGGAGTTGAAAAACTATTTACTCGCAAAAAAATACACTAATAAGAAAGGGGAATCAGTATTAGAGTGTTTATTAGAATTCAACATAGGTGTGGTCAAAAATAGAATTCATGAACATGAGCAAGCTCTAGATATTCATAAAAAAAATTTTCCTTTAGCAAAAAAACTTTTAAAAGGTAAATTTAATTATTCATACATACAATCTATTTATGCAATAGCTAATACATATAATTATCTAAATATTTTAGATTCTGCATTGTATTATAACAGATTCGGAGTTAAAGAAGCGCTATATCTAAACGAGATTAAGATGATAAATTATTTCACTTTAAATCAAGGTATTACACATTATTTAAAAGGAGAGTCTAAAATCTCTATCGATAGTTTAAAAAAGGCATTTATGCTTTTCAAAAATAAAAATGATTATCCAAATATATCTGAAGCATCATACTATTTAGGTAAGTCTTATGAAAAAATGGGCGATCTCAGTTTAGCAAAAAGATATTACCGAAAGGTTGACACTATTTTTAGAAAGACCAACGATTTATTGCCAATTTTAAGAAGTACTTATGATTTTCTAATTGAAGATGCTCAGAATAATAATAATTTGAAAGAACAAATAGATTATACCAATCAGCTTATAAAGTTAGACAGTATTTTATACTCTAATGAAATTTATGTAAATAAAAATATAATTAACGATTATGATATTCCTAAATTAATTTCAACAAAAGAGCAACTAATTAGAAAATTGAAAAGTAAGGAGAAGAGTTCTAAATTATTTTTTGTTTTTTTGTTTGTTATCATATTTGTTATTTCGATAATAGCTTTTTATCAAAAGAATAAAACAAAAAAGTATAAAAAAAGATTTGAAGAAATACTTACTACAAAAAATAAAAAAAGTAAAAAAAATAAGATAAATACTGAAATAAATATACCAAAAGAAAAGATAGATATTATCCTAGAGAAAATAAAACTATTTGAAAGTCAACAAAAATTTATATCTAATAGAATAACATTAAGGTCTTTAGCGGAAGATTTTAATACTAATACAAACTACCTTTCTAAAATTATTAATTATTATAAAAACGAATCTTTTTCAAGTTATTTAAGTAACTTAAGAATTGAATATATAATTAGTAGACTTAAGACAGATGCTGTGATTAGAAAGTATACAATAAAAGCAATAGCCAAAGAAGCAGGGTTTAACAATTCAGAGTCTTTTTCAAAAACTTTTTACAAGACTAAAGGAATAAAGCCATCTTTTTTTTTAAGAGAATTAGAAAAAATAAATGATTTAAATTAGTCTATATTTATGAATGTAGATTAACTCACATTAAAATTTAACCTTTAAAACTTATATAATCTTTTAATTTGTTTTAAATTTTTAAATATAAATCAAAATGAAAAAAAGTAAATTAAGTTTAGAGAAATTTACCATCGCAAAATTAAATAATCCATCCAAAATTGTAGGAGGAGATGGTGGTGATCAGGGTGAAACAGGCAAAAAAAGTAGATGTGTAAGAGGTTCAGCAATAATAGTTGGAGAAAAGGAGGAGGGACCAGGTAATTAAATCATTATTAATTTTATTTTTTAACTTTCAATAAATATGTATAAATTTTTTTTTCTAACAGCAACATTTTTTTTGCTTATTAATTGCGATTCAAAAATAAATTATTCGAAAATAAATTTTTCTTTTAGTGATGTTTATAAGTATCAAAAATCCTTTTACTCTGATGAAGATAAAGAAAATTGGCATTTTAAAGATATTATCATCGATACTATCCCTGGAGTTAGTTTAAAAAGAATGTCTGATAGTATTTTAAATAATAAGAACAACGAAGGCAATGAAATTATTGTAGCTATACTGGATTCTGAAATTGACATTAATCACAAAGAATTGAAAAATAGTATTTGGATAAACAAAAATGAAATACCTAATAATGGAATAGATGACGAGGGGAATGGATTTATTGATGATATAAATGGATGGAATTTTTTAGGAAATAAAAAAGGAGAAAACAATAACTTTACTAGTTATGAATATACTAGATTTTTAAAAAAGTATAACTCTATTTTTAAAAATAAGAATCGAATATACAATAGCAATAAGGAATCTTTATTGTTTAAACATTACAAAAGAGCAAAAAATACACATACAGCAAAGTTAGAATATGCTAATGAAGACATAGAGTATGCAAATATGTTGTTAAATAGTATGTTAAGAGTTAAAAACGAGCTTAAAAAATATTTTTTTAAAAAGGAATATAATTTAAAAGATTTAGACAGTTTAAAAAAGAAATTTTTAAATAATAAAAAACTACAAGAAGTTATTTTAATTCGATCAAATTTTATTAAGTATGGTTTTACACAATCATACATAGATAATTACAAACTTAATGCAGAAGAAAGGATTAGTAAGTTGCTAAATTTAAATCATAATGATAGAGAATTAACAGGTGATAATTCTGACATTATTGAAGACATTAATTATGGTAATAATCTTGTAAATAAAAACATTAGTTTATTTGAACACGGCACTAAGGTTGCAGGGTCTATTCTAAGTGTTAGAAATAAAAATATTAGAATAATGCCAGTTTGTATATCTCCTTTTGGAGACGAGCATGATAAAGATATCGCTTTAGCAATTAGATATGCTGTTGATAATGGTGCTAAAGTGATTAATATGAGTTTTGGTAAAGAGTTTTCACTTTATCCTGAATGGGTTTTTAATGCGATTAAATATGCTGAAAAGAATAATGTTTTAATTGTTTCTTCATCAGGTAACAGCAAATTCAATTTAAATATTATTAATGATTATTTTCCTAATGATAATTTAGAGAATGGTAAAGAAGTGTCTGATAATTTTTTATTGGTTGGAGCTACTTCAAGAGAGTTAAATGAAAATTTAATATATGAATATTCAAATTATGGTAATATTGATGTTGATCTTTTTGCTCCAGGAGAAAATATTTATACAACACTACCTCATAATAAATATACATTTGATAGTGGAACTTCTTTAGCTTCTGCTATCACTTCAGGAGTTGCAGCGTTATTGTTTTCTTATTATCCTAATTTAACCTCTTCAGAAGTAAAGCATATTTTAATGGATTCGGGATTAGAATTTGAACTTGAAGTTTCTACACCAACTAAAGATAATAAAGAC
>JAQWGI010000030.1 GCA_029238315.1 Polaribacter sp.
TAATCAGAAAATTTCTTTTTTGGAATTTATTTCTCTTGTGTCTTTCAATAAACGCTCAAAAGCTATCTTATGGAAATCCATCTGAAGTACAAATGGATTCACTTTTTATGTATCAACAAGTAGATTCTATTATTAATGATGCAATACAAAAAGAAGCATTTCCGGGTGTTCAAATTTTAGTGGCGAGAAAACATAAAATTATTTTTCATAAAGCATATGGATTTCACACATATGATAGCATTCAAAAAGTACAATTAAACGATTTATATGATATCGCTTCTGTGACAAAAATCTTGGGGCCATTACCCGCGATCATGAAATTGTACGACGAAGGTAAAATTGATTTAGATGTTCCTTTTAGTAATTATTGGAAACCTTGGAAAGGAAGAAGTGACAAGAAAAATTTAACGTTACGAGAAATTTTAGCGCATCAAGCAGGATTGAACCCATATATTGTTTTTTTAAGTGAACTTTTAAAGAAAGATAAATCATTAAAGTCTCGATTTGTAAAAACAAGTTCTAAAAAGAATTACACAAATCAGGCGTACGATAACATTTTTGTAAAAGATCGGTTTAAAAATAAAATGTATCGACAAATAACGAGGTCTAAAGTTTCAGACGTAAAAAAATACAGGTACTCAGGGCTTAGTTTTTTGTTATACCCAAAGTTAATTTCTGACATAACGAATGAAAATTATGCGGATTATCTACAAGAAAACTTCTATAAATCATTAGGAGCAAACACATTAGGTTTTACACCAAAAACTAAAAATTTTACAAATACAATTGTTCCAACTGAAATAGATTCTTTGTTTAGAAAAGATTTAACAAACAGTTGGGTTCATGATGAAAATGCTGCTTTAATGGGCGGATTTTCTGGCAATGCAGGTTTGTTTGGAGGCGCTTTAGATTTAGCAAAAATGATGCAAATGTATTCGAATTATGGATATTACGATTACAAACAATACATTTCTAAAAGCACCTTAAAGGAGTTTGCAAAAATTCAGTTTCCAGAGAATGGTAATCGTCGTGGTTTGGGCTTTGACAAACCGCTAATTGGTAACAACAAATTACCCATTAACAAAGCATATCCAGCACCACAAGTAAGTGCCGAAAGTTTTGGGCACTCAGGTTTTACTGGTACTTTTGTTTGGGCTGACCCAAAACATGATTTAGTTTTTATCTTTTTATCAAACAGAGTGTATCCAAATAGAAGTCACAGAAATATTTACAACTTAAACATCAGACCAAAAGTACAGCAGGTTTTTTATCAAGCGATGAAAGAATAAAATGTTAGAAAAATTACATCAACATATCAATTACAAATTCTCTTTTTTAAAAGAGAAAAAATTGTTGATTGCCATTTCGGGTGGACTTGATAGTGTTGTATTAACGCATTTATTTCATCAACTAAAATTTGACATTTCTTTAGCACATTGTAATTTTAATTTGAGAGGATTGGAAAGCGATAAAGATGAAGATTTTGTAAAAGAATTAGGTAAAAAACTCCATCTAAAAATAGTTACAAAGGGCTTTGAAACTGAAAATTTTGCATCAGAAAATCAATTATCAACACAAGTTGCTGCTAGAAATTTACGCTATAATTGGTTTCAAGAAATCAGTATAATACATCAATTTGACTTTGTTTTAACAGCGCATCATTCTGATGACAATTTAGAAACTTTTTTAATCAATTTAACTCGCGGAACCGGATTAGAAGGTTTAACCGGAATTCCAGAATTGAATAATAATATTGTGCGTCCGTTATTGGTTTTTTCTCGTGATGAAATTGAAAATTTCGCTACTAAAAACAACATTGATTGGAGAGAAGATAAAAGCAATGCATCAAACAAATATGTTCGTAATAAAATCAGAAATCAAGTGGTTCCAATTTTAAAAGAAATCAATCCAACTTTATTAGATAGTTTCCAAAAAACATCTGACTATCTAAAAGAAAGTCAGCAAATAATTGATGTTTCAATTGCAGACTTTAAAAAAAAAGTGGTTGAAAAAACTGAAAACAGTAATCTAAGAATTGACATTGCTAAAATTCAAAAAACAAACAATCAAAAAGCGTATTTATATCAATTATTAAAAGAATTTGGTTTTTCAGAATGGAATGATGTTACCAATTTATTAACTGCACAATCTGGAAAAGAAGTGGTTTCTAAAACGCATCGATTATTAAAAGACAGAGGTTTTTTAATCCTATCTAAAAAAGAGGAAATAAAATCAAATAACATTTTTTTGATTTCAGAAGATACATTAGAAGTTAGGAGTCCTATTCATTTGAAAATTGCTGCTGTTTCTACAATGGAAAAAGAAAATAAATCAACAATTTATCTCGATAAAAACCGCATTACTTTTCCATTAACGTTAAGAAAATGGCAATATGGAGATTTCTTTTACCCAAAAGGGATGCAAGGGAAAAAGAAAATTTCTAAATTCTTTAAAGACGAAAAATATTCATCAATCGATAAAGAAAACACTTGGTTGTTATGTACAGAGAATAACATTTCTTGGGTAATTGGAAAACGACAAGACAATCGCTTTTTTGCAAATGAAAAAACCAAATCAATATTAAAAATTGAGCTATTGTAGTCGATTTAAAACTTTGTTAATAGATGCTTCGTTTTAAGTTATTCAAAATTGATTTTGTACTTTTATCAAACCTTTCTATTATAGAATTATTTATGAAGAAATTAATAATAATATTCGCGTTTTTTTTAAGCTTTTCTAGCATTGTAAATGCGCAAACTGAAACTCCAGTAACTTGGTCTTCTACGTTTGAAAAAATCAGCGAAACAGAATACGATTTAATTTTAAAAGCTGACATAATTCCTGGTTGGCATTTGTATTCTCAGTTTACATCAGAAGGCGGATCATTACCTATCATTATCAAAAAAGGAAATGCAATAGAAAGTTTTAAATTAATAGGAAAAGCGGTTGAAAGCGACACGATAAAAAAGTTTAGTGACGTTTTTGAAGTATACGAATCTTACTTTGATAATAGTGCCGTTTTAAAACAACGAATTGTTTTAAATAACGAAAATATTAATGAAGTAAACTTAAATTTAACTGGTCAGGTTTGTAAAGAAGTCAATGGTGTTTGTATTCAAATTGATGAAGATTTTACCTTTACATTAAAAGGAAAAGCATCCAAAAAAACTACTATTGTTTTAGATGAAAGAAGCAAATTATTGAGCGCTAAACTTCAATTAGATTTAAAAAATACGGAGCTATTAAAAACTGGAAGCGATTCAAATTCTGATGAAAAATCAAGTTTATTAAATATTTTATTATTAGGGTTTTTTGGTGGATTATTAGCACTTTTAACTCCTTGTGTTTTCCCAATGATTCCTTTAACAGTTTCATTTTTCACAAAACAATCAAAGACAAAAAGTAAAGGAATTAGTAACGCAATTTTATACGGACTCTTCATTGTAATCATTTACATTTTATTAAGTCTACCATTTCATTTTATTGACAGTTTAGATCCAGAAATATTAAATAACATCTCAACAAATGTTTGGTTAAACATTTTCTTTTTTGTCATTTTAGTCTTTTTTGCATTTTCGTTTTTTGGATATTACGAACTAACATTACCTTCTTCTTGGGGTGATAAAATGGATTCTGCTTCAGGAATTGGAGGAATTATTGGAATCTTTTTTATGGCATTAACATTGGCTATTGTTTCCTTCTCATGTACAGGGCCAATTTTAGGATCTTTACTTGCTGGCTCATTAACTTCTGATGGTGGCGCAATGCAATTAACTGCAGGAATGAGTGGCTTTGGATTGGCTTTAGCATTACCTTTCGCATTATTTGCATTATTTCCGAGTTGGTTAAATTCGATGCCAAAATCTGGAGGATGGTTAAATACTACCAAAGTTGTTTTAGGTTTTTTAGAATTAGCATTTGCTTTTAAATTTTTATCAAATGCAGATTTAGTTGAGCATTGGGGAATTTTAAAACGTGAAATATTTATTGGGATTTGGATCCTAATTTTTGTTGGATTGACATTATATCTTTTTGCAAAAATTAAATTCCCACATGATTCTCCTATAAAAAAACTAAGCTTTTCTAGAGTTTCATTTGGAATTTTAGCTGCTGCATTTGTTGTGTATTTAATTCCCGGAACAATGAAAACTCCAACTTGGAATTTAAGTTTATTAAGTGGCTTTCCACCACCACAATTTTATAGTATTTACGAAACTGAAACCGATTGTCCGTTAGGGTTAAATTGTTTTAAAGACTTTGATGAAGGTTTGCAATATGCAACAAAAAACAACAAACCTATTCTATTAGATTTTACTGGTTGGGCTTGTGTGAATTGCAGAAAAATGGAAGAAAATGTTTGGGTAGAAAATGACATTTTTACATTAATCAACGAAGATTATGTTTTAATTTCG
>JAQWGI010000016.1 GCA_029238315.1 Polaribacter sp.
GGGAAATCAAAATTCAAACATCTCAATCTCCTTATTTTAATTTCTTAATTTTGACTCATGTCAAGCACTAATTCAAAAGATAAAGACAACCCTTCAAAAAGAATAGAATACAGAGGAAAAAATGTCCGAGTTTCAAGAACAGGAGGTGTTTCTGCAACGAAAACATTTAAGGGTGATGGAGTTGGTGCTACCATAAACACCAAACACGGACTTCGTCTTCATAAACGTTTGTTTAAGGGGGCAAGAATGGGTTTCCAAAACGGTAACTTTCAATTTATTGGAAGATACAACAGTGGTCCATTCAATTTCAATGTTTCAAAAAATGGAGTTAGTACTTCCCTTAAAAATAAACGAGGTTCCTATAATATCTTAAAACCAAATTATTCCAGTTTCAAATTAGGAGGTATTCAAGTACGAGGAAAAAACGCTGCTACTTTTCAAATGATCTACATGTTGATCATTCTCTTTGTTAATTTCATTAAAGTATTTTGGCACATTTTCATCTCTATTTTATGGTTTGGTTTTTTATCCATTAAATGGATTGTAGATTTTACAATTGGATTTTTCAAAGGTTTTAAAGAAGTTAACTAAAGTTCCCTGTAACTAAAGCACCTTATAACTTTATAGTTTACATATTAAAAAATCCTTGATCCAATATGTGTCGGGTGCGCTCATCTGATGTGATCCTAATGTACTTGAGAAACTCCTTTTCAGTTTTATGACCTGAAATATGCATGATATCTTGAATTGACATTCTTTTTAAATAATAATTTGTACAGAAACTTCTACGTGCAGTATGTGACTCCAACATTTCCCACTTTGGACGTGTATAAGTTCTTTTAACTCCTCCCTTTGTATCATGACATAAAATATCTTCATTCATATTTAATTTTCTTCCAATTAACTTGAGGTACTTGTTTATCTTTTGGTCTGATAGTTTTGGAGGGGGCTGGTTATTGTATCTCGCCATTATTTCTCTAAGTTCTATTGTTATTGGACAGTTAACTTTAACACCACTTTTCTTTTGAAGAATTTCAAAAAAATGAACCCTGTCTTTTTCTACAATATCTATACCTGATAATCGATTATAGTCACTAATACGTTGTCCTGTATAACAACCCACTAAGAAGATATCTCTTGCCAACTCCATAGTCTTGTCATTTGAAAGATCTAAATCCTTCATCTTACGTATTTCATTCTCACTTAAATAAATCTTTGTTGGCTCCTCCGTTGGAATTGAAAACAACCTGAGATCTACATCTCCAATTAAACCTCTCCTCTTCCCTTCCAACACAATCGTTTTTATTGATTTGAAATGTTTTGAAATGGTGTTTAATTTAAACCCTTGTTCAACCTCCAAAAACCTCTTAAAGTCGTTTAAAATAGGTCTTGTGAAAGATGTGAAATCAATTGATGTTGTGGAATCTGAAAACAATTTAAGTTTCTTTAAGGACTGTTTATATAGTAGTAAAGTAACATTTTCAATACTACCCCTCTTCTCCTCGATGAACTCATCTGCAAAAACAAAAAAATCATCTTGAATTACTTTTACTTCTGATTCAATATTTCGATTTGTCAACCTATCGAGAATAGATCTTAAAACTTCATTATTGACTTCTTTTCCCTCCAATACTAATTCCGAATGATCATGAATGAGTTCATTCTGTAACTTGTCAAGGTATCTATTAACTGTTGCTGAATTAATTATAAGACTTCGATTTCTTCTAACTCTTTGTCTTTCAAAATCCCAATCTGCATAACCTACTGATATTCCAATTGAATATCTTAATCTTTGTCGTTTACCATAAGAAAACCATAATGAAATTGGACTTTCTTTTCTACTTTGTCTTAATGACTCTTTGGATTCCTTCAAATTGTACCTTACAGTTCCTAATTGTGGTTTAATTATTTTCTTCATACGGCTAATATACAGCGCATAAAGGGTGTGCTCAAAGGTGTGCGCAGTTTAGTTATTTGTAGTTTATTTCTCTTTATTTCATTTTATATCTTTATAATAAAAATGATGTTATATCATTAATTATTAATGATTTAGGTGTTTTTAAGATTAAATGAAATAAAGTAAATTCTTCCTGGAGGTACCACAAAATTATCCCGTAACTCATTTATAAACAATGATTTACGGGTTTTTTGGTTTTTGGGGTTGCTCGAGAGGTTGCTCGGGAGGCATAAAAAGATAACTGTGAACTGATTATATTACACTCCAAAAGTTAAGTTATTAATGACTTAAGTAACCTATGAAACAACGAATTAAACATTGCACCATTTGTAAAGTAGATTTCCCTACCATGTACCGAGTACAATACAAAAACCCAAAAGAATGGGCGTTTGTTTGTAAAGAGTGTCTTAAAGACGTTAAAAAAGACAATCCGTTATATGCTTATGGTGGAACTTGGAAACGGTAAATGAGACTTCGTTTTAAGAAAAAGAAAAATTAAGTGCTGCTAAAATTTAGATCGTTTTAATATTTAACACGTAACGACTACTTTTTAATTTTCCAGATTTGATAACTATTTTTTTATCTGTTAAATCCTTTAAATCTCTTGTAGCTGTAGATTCCGACGTTTTTGCAATTGTTCTATAATTTTTTGCACTCAAACCTCCAACAAAACCCTCATGACCTGCTTCAAATATGCGTTGAATAACCTTGTACTGTCTATCATTTAAATGAAATTTAAAACGATCAAAAAACTTTGTTTTCTCGAGAATAAAATCAATACTTTTTAGAGTGTTTTGTTGCGCTTCTAGAATTGTATTTCCCAAATAAAGTAACCAATCTGTAACTTCTAATCTTGTATTATTTGTTTCAAGGGAACTGTAATACTCTTTTTTACGAATTTCAATAGTATGAGACAATGAAATCAAAGTAGGTTGTCCGGTACTTATAGCAATTGATTTTTCCGTTAAAGCTCTTGCAATTCTTCCATTTCCATCTTCAAATGGATGGATACAAACAAAATACAAATGTGTTAACCCTGCCTTGACAAGAGGTAACATACTTGTATTAGTAAAATGAGTTTCATTGAACCAAACGATAAATTGTTTCATTTCCTTTTCTATTTTGATAGATGGAGGGGCTTCGAAATGAATATTTGGTTTATCTAATCTACCTGAAACAACTTGCATAGGTGAATTATGAGTTCTATATTTTCCAATATCAGTTAAATCTCGTCTCCCATTGGTAAGCATTTTATGCCATTCAAATAATTGTTCATCAGACAATCGTTTGTTATAATTTCGGTACAAATCAACCATCATCTCAGCAATACCATATTCTGCAGGTGGTACTTTTCTATTTACTACAGTTAATCCAAGGTTTTTCTTTATTGATGACTCTACACTCTCTCTATTTAAAACTTCCCCCTCTATTTCAGAAGTTTTTAAAGCTTCATTACTCAGAATTTCTATCAATAAATCATTTTTAGAAACATCTTCGATATGTTTTAAAGCTCCAAATACACTTCCTGTATTTTGAGAAAATTGAAGTTCTAACTTTTCTAAAGCTTCTTTATCATAAGAAAAATGAGGCCAATTTTTAAGCAACCAATTCCAAACCTTATATGCCATGAACGATATCTTTATTTTTTATCGCTCAAATTTAATGATATTTTGAGCAATAAATTAGGTTTTTATCACTCAATCCTATTCTTTCCTATTTAATTTGATAAAATTTCAATTTTTAATATTACAACTACATTCTTTTCATCAAAGAAAGTTTGAATTCAAACAAATATTAAACTGTATAAATTAAGAACTGTTTTCATTTTTATATTAGTATCATTACATTACAACTATTATTTTGAATATTATTATTCTGAATATGATATTTTTATTTAAAATATTAAAAAATCTACCACACACTTTTATGAAAAAAATTATTTTTATTTTTTTAGCTACAAGCTTAATAATATCTTGTGTTAATGAAATTGAAGAAACTCCTATTTATAATGTTACATTTTCAGCAGCTCAAGGTGGAAGTGTAAGTAATTTAGGTGGACAGTATGAGTTAAATCATAATATCTCTGTAACAGCAATACCTGATGGAGAATATATGTTCAAAAAATGGTCTGACGAAAACACGAATACTTTAAGAAACTTCAAAGTAACTTCGGATATAAACCTAGAAGCTTTTTTTGAGAAAAGAAAATACCCTTTAATAATTAATATAGAAGGAGAAGGAAAAGTATTAGAAGAAATTATGACTGCTAAAACCACAGACTATGACATTGGCACACGTGTAAAATTAACTGCAGTAGCTACCGGTGAATGGTATGTCTTTGATTCATGGGGAGATATAGACACAGCTAATGTTAGTTCTAATAGTGTTGAGTTAGTAATAACAGAACCAACAACTTTAAATGTAAAATTTAAAGAATCAAATATAATTGTAAAGGAGAATATTACACGCATTGACATACCCGGACAGTCAACAGAATACCTCAGAGCTTCGTTCTATAATGTTAGTGGTCCTTTTCATTACAACAGTGATGGTGGGAATTATATGTTTTATCCTGGAACTGCAACTGGTTGGAGTCAAAATAATTCTTTGTCTAAAGATGATATTGAATCATCCCCTTCACATGCTCTAAAAAGGGTTAATGGAAAATGGGAGTATTTCAAAACATTTGAAGATGTACGATTTTGGGGGGCAAGAAATTTTGAAATCATAGATAACAAGATCGTTATGGGTGATGGTAATGAGATTGGTGATGATATGACAGATTGGGATGGAGACACATATTATGGAGAAATTCTTGGCGAAGGTGATATTAAATGGACAAAAGTAAATGACAATAGCAATATGGGGTACTATCACGGAAGCACAATTGGTGATCTTAATGGTGATGGCTTACTGGATGTTGGTGGCGCTCCAGGACAATGGTATCCAGATTTAAATGAGTGGCGTATAAAAATTTTCACACAAAATAACGATGGAAGCTTCAATAATATTGATAATGTTTTAGATTTTGATTCTGGAGAAATTCCTTTTACGTTAGATTTTGCAGATGTCTTTGGAGACTCTAAGGATGAAATTATTTTTGCTGATTATGGGAATGGAGATACAAGTAGTAATGGAAATTTAAATCAAATTCAAATTTTTGCCTACAATAATTCTACAAATAAATTTGAACTCCACTGGAAGTCTTCTTCACCAAGTGCGTTTTATAGTGTTGGATGGGGTGCAACCTCAATAAAAGTGTATGACTTTGATAATGATGGCATTAAAGATATCGCTGTTGCCCGTGAAGGTCATGGTAGTGCATTTGAAGTTTGGAAAGGTGAAGGAGATGGTACTTTTACACCAAATTACTCCAAAAATTTTATTGATAATGAAATGCAATTTAGAGAGTTTTTATTGATGGATGTAAATACAGATGGTTTTATGGATATAATTTTAAGGCCTTTTCATTATGGTTCATTATATAGAAACAATCCTGTTTGGTGGGATGTTTATGCAAATAACGGAATAAAATTAAACCATCTTATTTGGATTAATAATGGCGATGGAACATTTCAAAATTATAATACTGAGGAGCTAAAGATAGAAGGAATGTTAGTTGATAATGTTCACCCATATATGGAAAATGGAATCCTACATTTTGTTGGTTCTTTTACAACCGATGAGGGTAATTTATATGGACAAGACGCAATCGATTTAACAACGTATGATATAAAAGTGAATTTAAAATAATTTTAATCTACGGACAAAATAAAATTTAGACTTATGAAAAAATATTATTTAATTTTATTAGTTGGACTTATTGTTTCATGTTCAAATGAAATTGTTGAAGATATTAAAGACATTGACACTACAATACCTGTAATTACCTTATTAGGTGATAATCCAATGACTATTGAGGTTGGAAATACTTATATTGACGCAGGAGCTAAAGCTATTGATAATTCAGATGGAGACATTAGCTCTAATATCATTATCCACCTGCATCTAAAACTAATGCTGTTTTCATAAAATTGATTTTATATAAATATAATCACTTCTCTAAACTAAGGGTTTATTTCATGTTAAATTTTGAGCCATTCCATTCCCAGTGTGGTGATCCGTAACCTAAATTTCCTTTATCATTAGATATGATATCTAATTCTCCATCGTCATCAATATCTTGTACTCTTATCCAAATAGGCCAGCGTATATCATTAGCTAAAGAATTGTCAACAATGTTATCTATTATTTGATAATCCTTTGTGCTTATTACTTCGATATAGTATCCTTCGTATACATTTTTAAATCTTCCAGTTATTATATCAATAAACCCGTCTTGATTTATGTCTGCAAAATCAAAATCTATAACTCCTTCCCAAGGAGATGAAAATGGTATAATTTGTGACCGTAAGTAAGAGAAGTCAATTCCGTTTCCAAAATATACTCTAGTTTGAAGATTATTTTCGTCTCCACCGGCAATTAAATCTAAATACCCGTCCTTATTTATATCAAATAATTCCATAGTAACAAAACCCTGTTGTTTAGAGTCTGGTGGTATTACTATTAAATCTGTTTCTGTGAAAGTACCGTCTCCATTATTTAAAAATGTAAGTATCACATGTTGTGACGACATTATAATATCTAAGTCTCCGTCATTATCAATATCTCCTGAGGCTCCGGTATGTAAATAATATTTTGTCTCAGATAAATTTACAAGCTTATAGCCTGTCTCTGAGCTTATAAGTAATGTAGGTGTAGAGCCTTCTGTTGGCCACATGTCAACTCCCTGTTCCGGGTAAGCTACATCAGGTTTACCGTCATTATTATAATCCCCTAACAGACCTTTACGGGCATTAAAAGTTCCTACTTCTCCCAATATAGTAAAAGGTGTTAATGTAAAAGTCTTATTATCACCTTGATTTTTAAAAAATTCAAGAGGGAGATCTCCGTACCCTCCTGCGTTTTCATATAATGTAGGGGCTGCTAGTAAATCTTCAAATCCATCTCCATCGAAATCTGCAATGACTTCAGGACAGCCGTATGCTATAGTTCCGAAATTTATATTATTTTCTTCTAACATACTATAGTAGTCTATCCATATATTAGATTTAGATAAGTTATAAGAAGTATCGAAGTATGATTTAGTTTGCTTTGGAGGTTGAATTATCTCTAATGATTCCTTTTGACAAGAATTTATTAAAGTTCCTAAACATATTAAATAAATAATTCTTTTTACCATGACCTTTATTTTAATTTTTATACTATGAGAACACGAAATTTATATTAGATTTCCAATAAATTTACTCAAAATTCAACATTTAAGTTGATGTAACGTTGATTTATTAGTTGTAAAACGTTGCAATTATATTTTTATATTATTTTTAGAACAATATAGATTTGTTAAGTAGACTGAAAAGCAAACTTTATACAAAAAAATATTTTTACTACAAACCACCAAAAATCTTAAAAACTCATTGCTCAGGAGGTGTAAAAAGAGTTCTAGAAAGGGGTTATATTTTTAAGTTTGGTTATTGGTGAGTTAAGTTAATATATAACGGCTACTTTTTTAAGCAACCAATTCCAAACTTTATATCTCAAGAGCGATATTCTTATCTTTTATCACTCAAATTTGATACTATTCTGAGTAATAATTTATGTTTTTATCACTCAATCTTTCTATTATAAGATTAATGTACTTTAAAGAAGTGACGGATAAATTTCATATATATTTTAAGTTTACTTTATAAAATATATCCATATCTCCGAATTAAAAAAAATGATTAAATTTGATATGGATACTCATACAAAAACAAAATTTAACGCATCGAATGAAAAAGACAAGACTGACTATTATAGCTGTATTATTAATACTGCCGTTTATTAAAACTAATGCACAAGAAAAAGCATTTAATAAATACGCAATCGGTTTTACCTCTGGAACAAGGGGTCTAGGAGGCGAAATTATAACAAACTTATCTAAAACACTAAATTTAAGAGCATCTTACTCGGGGTATAGGCACACAGAAAGTGGAGAAAATATTGAAAACGATGTTACCATTGGTTATGATGCAGAAGGTTCTATAGAAGCACTCTCTTTAGTTGTTGATTACCATCTTTTTAAAAATAGTTTTAAATTAATAGGAGGAATTGTGAATCATAAATTTGAGGTAAATGCTTATACCGCTCCAACGAGCCCTTTTAAATTTAGTGACACAAAAACATTTCTACCTGAAGAACTTGGCTCAATAACTGCTCAAGTTAGCTACCCAAATAAATGGATGCCTTATTTAGGATTGGGCTTTGGAAACTCTTTATCTGAAGGTAAAAAAGTAAAACTAAATGCCTCTTTAGGGGTATTGTTTAGTGGTTCACCTGAGTTAGAAATGCAAGGTTCTGGTTTAATACTCCCTACAATCAACCAAGTTATCGATATCCAGGAAGGCTTAGACGAGTTTGGCTTTTTTCCAATACTTAATATTGGAGTTACTTTTTTACTTTTTAAAGAATAAAAATCATGAAAAAAATAAAATTTTTACTAATTGCAAGTATTGGAATTTTTACAATAATATCTTGCGATATAACGAAACTAGAAAATGCATTTGATAATTTTGGTTTGATTATTGGTTTAAAACCAATAAACACATCTGCAACTATAATTCTTACCGATGCCAAAACAGGAGAATTAATTAATACAACCGTAGAGACTACTTTTATAGGAGATAATGAATCTTTTGTTATAGATACATTTAGCGATCCACTTAAAAGCAATACTTCAACCAATGGGATCCTTGATTTTGGGATAAACAACACTATTACACCAACTGAACAAAACCCATTTAAGATTCGGTTAAAATTAACTGCACCTGGATATAAAGATAAAGAGCAAACGATTTCAATATTAGAAACTGGAAGCTCAAACTTTACCATATCTATGGTGAATTTATCAAATCCACCCGTTGGAATTATCATAAACGAATCGTCAGTTGCATCTATTTCATCTGAAGGAATTACTAATGAAGATATTAATATCAGTATCACTGATATGGATACTGACACAAATACAGAAGTTGGTGTTAATATTAGCATACCTAAAGGCACTCTTTTTACGGATAGTAATGAAAATCCTTTATCTGGAGAGTTAAGAGCAAATACTACTTTTTATAATAGCTCAAAAACTTTGGCTGTTAAAGAAATTGACGAACGCCTACTAGAAAATGTTAATGATTCTACTTTAGTTGTAGTAAGTGCCGTTCAAATGAACTTAAAAGACAGCTCAGGAAATAGTTTGACCTCAACAAAAAATAAAACGGTTTATCAACAAAAAAACACTGGAAATTACATAATTGGATTTATCTTAAACAGTAGCACCTTTAGTGAATTACAACAAGTTTTGAGGCTTGCATACATATCTCCTTCCACTGCAGAAAGATTCATTTTATACACAGTTCCAGAAGTACAAACATTAAGTAATGGAAGGGTAGAACTGAGATACCTATTAAATGATAATCTAATTAGAAATATGGCTCTCGTCTATTTTAGCGAGCAACCTTGTAATTCTATTTTAAAAATAAACAGAAATGGTAATCTAGGAAAAATAAGTATAGAAATAACAGAAAAAGGTTTTAGAAGAGACGTTGATATTCAAGAAAACAGCAACACTACAAGTTTAAAAAACATCACAAAAGGGGCTAAAAAAATAACTATAAGACTTCCTTTCGAAACAATTGAACAAAATGTTGACTTATGTGGAAGTACTTCAAAAACGATAGATTTGCCTGCAATGCCTCCAGCATTAATTGACGCTACAATTAAAGTTCTATTGACCTGTCCAAATACTGATGATAAATTAAGAGTCACAGATATACCTGCTGCTTCTGTGGTATACAGAGAAAAAAATGCACCACCAGGAACTGCCTGGCGTGTTGCAACAGATTTAAACTGGGTGTACAATTCAGAAACAAATATTTTAGAAAGTGCTTCCTGTAGGATTAATGGTGTTGAAGTTGGGAAAAACTACACCATCAAGGTAAGTTATGATAACTCAACTAAAGAAAAAGATGTTTTGATATCAGGATCGCTTGTTGAATATAATGAAACAGTCGATGCAAGTTTTTGTAATTAAACTATAGGTAAATCCAGAAATTACACGAAACGTCTGAGAAACAGAAAAGTAGCATAATTCATTTTATATATTGCAAGCATAAGCATACGATTGCTATACTTCTTATCTAGCTAAAAAAAGGCGTCTATATTGGTTGCCTAGTGCAAAAAATTATCATTTACAAGTTATAATTCAATAATTGACTTTTCTATGACTTGGAAGGTGATTTATTCAGAGGTTTTACCTTATCGTTTTCCTACAATAGGGATCAATATAACCCTAACTAAAATCATATTGATGTAAATTTAGTACTCTTAGAACAAAAAATATAAATAACTTTGTAAGAACACGAAATTAATCAAATGATATTTAAATACGGCATCGATCCATTAACAGCGCACACCGTTATGGAAATTGCAAACGGTAACATCAAGGCAATCATTAATAAAGAAGCCGTTCAACTTATCAACACTTGCAGAGCTAAAGTAGAAACAATGGCAAAAGGCAATAGGGCTATTTATGGAATTAATACAGGATTTGGCCCTCTTTGTGACGTTCAAATAACAGCAGCAGAAACAAGTAAACTTCAAGAAAACTTGTTAATTACCCATGCAGTAGGCGTTGGAAAACCTATAGACAAACAAATCTCTAAAATTATGATGATTTGTAAAGTTCATGCTTTGTGCCAAGGTTTTTCTGGCGTAAGATTAGAACTGATTGAGCGTATTTTATATTTCATAGAAAAAGATTTAACTCCTGTTGTTCCAGAACAAGGTTCTGTGGGCGCCTCTGGTGATTTAGCACCTCTGTCTCATTTATTTTTACCCTTATTAGGTGAAGGTGAATTTTGGGTTGGAAACAAGATTAAAGCAGCTAAAGAAATTTTAAAGAAACATCATTTAAAACCATTAATACTTCAAGCAAAAGAAGGATTAGGGTTAATTAACGGTACGCAATTTATTTTGGCGCACGCTATTATTGGGTTAAAAAAAATGGAATATCTTCTAGACTTAGCTGATGTTTGTGGTGCAATGAGCATTGAAGGCTACCAAGGTAGTCAATCACCATTTAAAAAAGAATTACATAAAATTCGCCCTTTTAAAGGAAACATAAAAGTTGCAGCACGCATGCGAATGCTATTTGAAAAATCGCAAAATATTAACTCACACGAAAGCTGTTCTCGTGTTCAAGACCCATACTCTATGCGTTGTATACCTCAAGTTCATGGAGCTTCTAGAAACGCATTTTATCATCTAAATGAGTTGACAGAAATTGAAATGAATGCGGTTACAGACAACCCAATTGTATTGAGTGAAACAGAAGCTATTTCTGGCGGAAATTTTCATGGACAACCTTTAGCAATGGCATTAGACTATTGCTCTATTGCAGCATCTGAATTGGGAAATATTTCTGACAGACGCTGTTATTTATTACTAGAAGGAAAGTATGGATTGCCAAGATTGTTAACTGCTAGTGGTGGATTAAACTCTGGATTTATGATTCCACAATACACAACTGCTGCTTTGGTTACAGAAAACAAATCGTTATGCTTTCCTCCTTCTGCTGATAGCATACCAACTTCTTTAGGGCAAGAAGATCATGTTTCTATGGGAAGTATTTCTGGACGAAAGTTCAATCAAATTTTAGAGAATATCGAAAAGATACTGGCAATAGAACTTATGTATGCTGCGCAAGCAATGGATTTTAGAAGACCAAATACATTTTCTAAAATCATTGAAGAGAATTTTAAGATCATAAGAAATAACGTTGATAAATTAGAAGAAGATCGCTTGCTAAAAGACGACATCAATACATTGATCAATTTAGTTAAAAAGCAATCTTTAGTTGTAAAATAAAAAAACACATGACATTTAAAGAACAAATTTTACAAGGAATCCCTCATATCTTACCTCTAAAAAAAGCATATCCAAGCAATGTAAATAGTGCTCCTAAAAGAAAAGATATTTTATCTGCTGATGAAAAAAAACTAGCCCTAAAAAATGCGTTGCGTTATTTCCCAAAAGATTGGCATCAAGAATTAGCATCAGAATTTGCGAAAGAACTAAAAGATTTTGGTAGAATTTACATGCATCGTTTTAAGCCAGATTATAAAATATTTGCTAGAGCTATTGAAGCGTATCCTGCTAAATCAACTGAAGCAGCTGCACTTATGTTAATGATTCAAAACAATTTAGATCCTGCAGTAGCTCAACACCCAGAAGAATTAATTACTTACGGAGGAAATGGAGCTGTTTTCCAAAATTGGGCACAATACTTACTGGTGATGCATTATTTAGCAACCATGACCAATGAGCAAACATTGCATTTGTATTCTGGCCATCCAATGGGATTATTTCCTTCCTCTAAAAATGCTCCGAGAGTTGTTGTTTCAAACGGAATGATGATCCCAAATTACTCAAAACCTGATGATTGGGAAAAGTTTAATGCCCTAGGCGTTACACAATATGGGCAGATGACTGCAGGTTCTTTCATGTATATTGGACCACAAGGTATTGTACACGGAACTACAATTACGGTTATGAATGCTTTCAGAAAAATATTACCTAAAGGAGAAAATCCGAACGGGAAAATATTTTTAACCGCAGGTTTAGGCGGTATGTCTGGCGCGCAACCCAAAGCTGGAAACATTGCTGGCTGCATTACTATTGCAGCAGAAATAAACTCAAAAGCAGCCATAAAAAGACACCAACAAGGTTGGGTAGATGTTTTAATTGACAACATGCAAGATTTAATTATTAGAGTTAAAGAAGCACAAGAAAAAAACGAAGTCGTTTCTATTGCATACATTGGAAATATCGTAGAAATTTGGGAGCGATTTGATGAAGAAAATATTTTTATTCATGTTGGATCTGACCAAACCTCCTTACATATTCCGTGGACTGGCGGTTATTATCCTGCAGATATCTCTTACGATGAATCCAATAGGTTAATCGCAGAAGATCCTGTTGTTTTCAAAGAAAAAGTACAAAAAACCTTAAGAAGACATGCAGCTGCAGTTAACAAACACGTTAAAAAAGGAACCTATTTTTTTGATTATGGAAATGCCTTTTTATTAGAATCTTCAAGAGCCGGAGCAAATGTTATGGCAGAAAATAATATTGATTTTAAGTATCCTTCTTACATTCAAGATATATTGGGCCCCATGTGTTTTGATTACGGTTTTGGCCCTTTTAGATGGGTTTGTGCTTCTGGCAAAACTAAAGACTTAGAGACAACTGATTCAATTGCTGCAAAAGTTCTTCAGAAGATTATGGAAAATTCTCCTGAAGAAGTTCAACTTCAAATGCAAGACAATATTACCTGGATTAAAGAAGCTAAAAATAATAAAATGGTGGTAGGCTCTCAAGCACGTATTCTATATGCTGATGCAGAAGGAAGATCGAAAATAGCTGAAGCATTTAATAACGCAATTGCAAAAGGTATTATTGGTCCTGTAATTTTGGGTAGAGATCATCATGATGTAAGCGGAACTGATTCTCCTTTTAGAGAAACCTCAAATATTTATGATGGTAGTAAATTTACTGCAGATATGGCTATTCATAATGTGATTGGCGATAGTTTCAGAGGTGCCACTTGGGTTTCCATTCACAATGGCGGCGGTGTTGGCTGGGGAGAAGTAATGAATGGTGGATTTGGAATGTTATTAGACGGTTCAAAAGAAGCAGAAGCAAAACTAAAAAACATGCTTTTTTATGATGTGAATAATGGAATTGCAAGAAGAAGTTGGGCAAGAAACAACGAAGCAATTTTTGCCATTAAGAGGGAAATGGAAAGAACACCAAATTTAAAAGTAACGCTACCAAATCTTGTAGAAGATGAATTATTAAACGACTTATTTTAATGATAACTTTATACACAAACATTAAAGAATTAATTCAGGTTAGAGATAAAACTGTTTCTTTTGTTTCTGGAAAACAAATGAAGAAACTTCCTACTATTAAAAACGCATTTCTACTTGTTAAAAATGGATTCATCTCTGACTTTGGATCAATGGAAAATTGTCCAAAAATCGATGCAGAAGTTACTGACGTAACCGGAAAAATGATATTACCTTCTTGGTGTGATTCACATACACATATTGTCTTTGCCGGCAACAGAGAAATTGAATTTGTAGATAGAATAAAGGGATTGTCTTATGAGGAAATTGCAACTCGTGGTGGCGGAATTCTTAATTCAGCAAAAAAGCTTCAGCAAACGTCCGAAGATGATTTATATATTCAAAGTAAGACACGCTTAGAAGAAATTATACTGCAAGGAACTGGCGCTGTTGAAATAAAATCTGGCTATGGTTTAACAGAAGATTCAGAATTAAAAATGCTTCGTGTGATCAAAAGATTAAAAGAAAATTATGATATCCCGATTAAAGCAACTTTTTTAGGTGCACATGCAGTTCCTTCAGAATACAAAGAAAATAAAGAAGCGTATTTACAATTACTAATTAAAAAAGTATTACCGAAGGTAGCCCAACAGAACTTAGCAGATTATATTGATATTTTCTGTGAAACAGGTTATTTCTCTGTTGCTGACACAGAACTCATTTTAGAAGCAGGAAAAAAATATGGATTAATTCCTAAAATACACGTAAATCAATTTACTGCAATTGGTGGTGTACAAGCAGGAATTAAATACAATGCTTTATCTTTAGATCATCTAGAAGAAATGAGAGAAGAAGATATTACTGCTCTTAAAAATACAACCACAATGCCTGTTGCATTACCAAGCTGCTCTTACTTTTTAAGCATTCCATACACACCTGCAAGGAAAATGATTGACGCAGGTTTACCACTGGCTCTGGCAACCGATTACAATCCGGGATCTACACCTTCTGGAAACATGAATTTTGTAGTTGCTACTGCATGTATTAAAATGAAAATGACTCCAGAAGAAGCTATCAATGCTGCAACAATTAACGGTGCGTATGCAATGGGATTAGAAAATGAAGTAGGCTCCATAACAAAAGGTAAATTAGCAAATTTTATCATTACAAAACCTATTAACTCTTATGGGTTTATTCCGTATTCATTTGGAACACTTCAAATTGAAAAAATATTTCTAAAAGGGAAAGAGGTTTTATAAAATAAAAAAGAGGCTTTAAAAGCCTCTTTTTTATTATATCATGTGAAGTGTATTTACCTCTTGAGAAGTTAATTCTCTGTACCTTCCTCTTGGTAAGTTTTTCTTAGTTAAACCAGCAAAAATTACACGATCTAATTTTACAACTTTATATCCAAAGTGTTCAAATATCTTTCGAACAATTCTGTTACGGCCAGAGTGTATTTTAATTCCAACTTCGGTTTTAGACTCTCCTACAACATAATCAACCTCATCAATAAAAACTTTTCTACCTTCAATAACTACTTCTTCTCTAATTTTTTGAAGATGCTTCATCTCAAATTTCTTATCTAAAGAAGCATGATAAAGTTTCTGTACATTATGTTTTGGATGTGTTAATTTTTTAGCCAAGTCTCCATCATTAGTAAACAATAACAAACCTGTGGTATTTCTATCTAATCTACCAACTGGATACACGCGTTCTCTAGTCGCATTTTCAATCAGCTCCATTACTGTTTTTCTACCACGTTCGTCATCCATTGTAGTAATGTAGTTTTTAGGCTTGTTTAATAAAATGTATTTTTTTTCTTCAGGTGAAATTGATGATCCGTCGAAACGAACTTCACTACCTGGCTTTACCTTAAAACCCATCTCGGTAACTACAACACCATCAACAGTAACATTTCCTGAAGCAATTAATTTATCTGCTTCTCTTCTTGATGACACACCAGAGTTTGAAATGTATTTGTTTAAACGGATTCCGTCTTCTGGATTGGCTTTAGGCGCCGTTTTTATTTTTTTATACTCTTTTTTCTTACGTTGAAAACTGTTGTTATTATTGTTTCCTGTTTGTCGTCCTCTCGACGAGTTTTTATTTGAGTCCATTTTTAATAATTTTCGGCAAAGATACTGTTAAATATTTGATTTAATTTAGTTTATCAATGACTCTTTCTAAAACCAACGATGTATCTATAAATAACAAACTTAACACACCAAGAAGTAAGATGATTTTTAGAATGTTATGTAAAAAAACATAGTGTTTTTTAAGATTTGATTTCCATAGAAAATAACCAATAAAAAACAAAACAGTTAATGAAAATAAAAAATAATATTTCATGTAGCCAATATCTGGATAATTGAATAATATAAATACAGGAAAAATTGTAAAAATGATAAAGAAAATCCCTAATCTTCTAGTTTTTCGCTCACCATATTTTACAGGAAACGTCATATAATTGTTAGCAACTGACCCTCTTAAGTTCTCTAAATCTTTAATCAATTGCCTTATTAATAGAATTAAAAATAGAAACAATGCATGTGCAAATATTATTTTTGAGAAGTTTTTATAATATACAAAAATGGCAAAAAAAGGTAGAATTGTTAATACTGAAGCAGTAATTAATCCTATAAAAGGATGTTTTTTAAGCTTGTGTGAATACAACCAAATTGCAAATATATAAATAGCAAAAAATAAGGCTGCTCTCCAAGAAATAAACCAACCAAAAACAAAACCAAGAAAATTAAGAAAAAAATAAATCTGTAATTTTGTCTTTTGACTCACTACACTATCAATACTGGCTTTTATTGGTCTGTTTATTTTATCAGCTTTTACATCGTAAAAATTATTGATGATGTAACCAGATGAAACAACACAAATAGATGCTAAAACAATAAATAATAATTGATAATCAAAAATAACAAAATGTAGAGATTTTTTTGGTGAAAAAATAAAAATTGAAGCCAAGTATTGAGCAACTACAAGTGCTAAGATATTATAACCTCTAACTACGGAAAGTAAACTTAATAATTTATATAAAAAAGATTTTGATTTAGAATTGCCCACACAATTTAAGTTATTGGTTTCCTAGAATCTATATACCATTTCTAATTTATAGCCTTGTAATTTTTCTTTTGCTTTTTCGTAATCTTCTGTAAATCCTAAAATGTAACCTCCACCTCCAGAACCACAAAGCTTCAAATAATAATCATTTGTAGAGATTCCTTGCTCCCAGATTTTATGAAAAGCGGCAGGTATCATTGGTTTAAAGTTTGTTAAAACAACTTTGGAAAGTTTTTTAACATTACCAAATAAAGACTTTACATTTCCGTGAAGAAAATCTTCTATACAAGCATCTGTATGTAAGACAAACTCTTCGTTTAACATTTTTCTAAAACCTTCGTTTTTCATCTTGTTCATAAAGATATTAACCATTGGTTCTGTTTCTCCAATAATTTCTGAATCTAATAAGAAAACTGCGCCTTTTCCTTCTTTTTGTGATGGAATTCCAGCAGGCTCAATATTTGTTTTAGAATTAATAAGTATTGGTAGACTTAAATAACTATTTAAAGGATCTAAACCAGAGCTTTTTCCATGAAAAAAAGATTCCATTAAACTAAAAATCTCTTTAAGAGCTAAGAGTTTATCTCTTGTAAGATTCTCTAAAACAGTAATCTTATTATTTGCATATTTATCGTAAATAGAAGCAACTAAAGCCCCAGAACTTCCCACACCATAACCTTGCGGAATTGAAGAATCAAAATACATACCTTGCTCTAAATCAGACTTTAAATCATCTAATTGAAAAGATAAAGTATTGTTTTTTAAGTTTGATAAATACTTATAAAACTCTTTTAAATTTTCATTTGATTTCTTAGCAACACCAGAAAGTTTTTTTGTAGTTTTTAACGCTCCTCTGTAGGTATTGTATGGGATTGCAAGACCTTTTGAGTCTTTAATAATTCCATACTCACCGAAAAGCAATATTTTTGCGTAGAATAAAGGTCCTTTCATTTCTTTTTTTTTAATAATTACAAAAATACTACTTATTATTTTAATCTACAGTAGTTTAAACTATTTCTTAATCAGGTTTTTATAAAACATTTTCCAAGTCCCCGCTTTTTCATCTTTTACATAATTCCCTTTCTCCTTTATTTTTCCGCTTTTGTAAAAAGTTTTCCAATTACCTTCTTTAAAATTATTTTCAAAATTTCCTCTAGAAAAAAGCTCTCCGGTTTCGTAAAATTCGTAATATTTACCTTCTTTTTTATCGTTTATATACTTTGTATTTGTTTTTATCTTTCCAGATTCAAAATACACTTTTTTAATTCCATCAATTTTTCCTTCCACAAAATTTATTTCTTGAAATATTACTCCGTTTTGATAGTAATACTTAACCAATCCATGAAACTTTTCATTATTAGGAATGTCATTAAAACTAAATCCTTCCATTTGTTTTGTACCGTCTATAAAATAATCAACAATCCAAAAACCATTTTTTTGAACTTTAGGTTTAGGTCTAAAGTAGGTTGCTTTATCTTTAGAAATAGCATTCCAATTTGCATCAAAATACATAGTTTCTTGAGCAGAAGTTGAAAAAGATAAAAATCCGACAACCATAGCAATTAATAAAGTTGAAGCTTTCATAAATACTGTTTTAGTGTTTGTAATTTACAATTTTTTTGCTCCAAAACCTACAGCATCAAAAATATATTGTCCATTCTGACAATATTTTGATAAAGATTCAGCTATAAATTTATTTACTTTTTCTTTCTCATTTTCAGGATATAAGACATGAACATTTGCACCAGCATCTAGCGTGAAACAGATTTTACTTCCAGTTTCTTCTCTAAAACTCCAAATTGCATTTATAATTTCTAACGTATTAGGTTTCATTAAAATGAAATATGGATTGCTCGTCAACATCATTGCGTGTAATGTTAATGCTTCGCTTTCAACAATGTTGATGAATTTATCAATATCACCATTTTTCAAAACTTCTGACAATTCAGAAAGATTTTCATTTGCCTGTAAAAAACGTTGCTCTGCAAAAGGATGTTTATGCATTAAGTTATGACCAATGGTGCTTGAAACTTGTTTTTCTCCTTTATCAACTAATAAAATTGCATCTTGATAATTCTCAAAAATCGAATGCACTTTATGAGCGAATTTTACTCCAAATAAATCTGAACTTCCTTCAATTTCTGGATGATTTCCCCAAACTACTAACGGCCCTTCTATACTTCTACTTGCACTTCCAGAACCTAAACGTGCTAAGAAAGATGCTTTTTGATTGATGAATGCTGTTGACAGCTTTGGATTTAGTTCTTTTTCTAAATTTAACAAACACATGGCAATTGCAGACAAACCACTTGCTGAAGAAGCGATTCCGCTAGAATGCGGAAAAGAATTTTCTGAATTGATTGTCATATCATATTCAAAAATATATGGGCAATACGATTTTATTCTATCAAAAAACTGTGCAATTTTAGGTTTAAATGCTTCTTTTTTTTGTCCATCAAAAAACAATTCAAAATTAATTTCTGATGAAGTGTTTTTCTTTACAAAATCTATTGAAGTAATTGTATGACAATTGTTTAATGTAAAACTTATTGATGCATTTTTAGGAATTTGCGGATCCCTTTTCCCCCAATATTTTACCAAAGCAATATTGCTTGGTGTTTGCCATTTATAAGTTGCTTTTTCTATTGAAAAGCTAAGTTCAGAAGGAATAAATTGTACTGTATTCAAATCAAAATAATTTGCTGTAAAGATAACTTTTTATTGTTACATATTTTTTAGTTTCTTTAATACAATATCTTTATATTTTCTACTAATCGGAATTGCTTTTTGATTCACTTCTACCCACTCATTTGTATAAGAATCGATGCTTTTTAAAGAAACGATATAAGATCTATGAACTCTTAAAAAATGTTGTGAAGGCAATTTTGCTTCCACATTTGTAATGGTTTCTCTTGTAACAACTACACTTTTATTGGTTGATATTTTTATGTAATCACTTAAGCTTTCTATAAATAAAATAGCATCGAAATTAATTTTCACCATTTTACGCTCAGAACGCACAAAAAAGAAATCAGCATTTACATTATTCGATGTTTCTTTTGTTTTTTCTTCAATTGAAATTGTATCAAAAAAAGTATTTACCGCTTCTAAAAAACGATCAAACGCGATTGGTTTTAATAAATAATCAACTGCTTTTAAATTAAATCCTTCAACAGCATAATCTCTATAAGCCGTTGTAAAAATAACTTTCGATTCTTTTCCAATCATTTTTGCCAAAGACAAACCAGAAACTTCTGGCATGTTGATATCTAAAAAAAGCAAATCTATTTTTTGCGAATTAATTACCTCGAAAGCTTCCAACGCATTTTTACAGCTTTTTATCAATTCTAAATTTGACACTTTTTCTATGAATGAAACCAATATTTCTCTTGCCATTGGTTCGTCATCAACAACAATACAGTTGACTTTTTTACTCATTAGATTTTGTTTTTAAACCATCAATAGTAATTCGCAACTGAATTTTGAATTGATTCTCTTTTGCTTCTAAAATTAATTGATGTGCATTTGGATACAACATTTCTAATCTTTTTTGAATGTTTTCTAACCCGATCCCTTTTCGTTGATTTTCTTCATTTGATGATGAATTTGTAATTTCAAAAATCAACATATTATTTTCAATGGATAAATTCATGGCAACCTCCAACTTCTCTGCAACAATTTTACCATGTTTAAAACTGTTTTCTAAAAACGGAATTAACAACATGGGCGCAATCTGAACATCTGCATTTATATTTTCTTTCTGAAAAGAGACATTTAAAGTATCATGAAATCGCATTTCCTCTAAAGAAATATAATCTTCTAAATGATTGACTTCATCTTGAATATTTACCGTTGGCTTATCAACTTGATATAAAATATAATCTAATAAATTAGACAATTTTAAAATCATTTCTGGCGCTTCATCTTTCTTTTTCAAAGCAAAACCATAAATGGTATTTAACGAATTGAACAAGAAATGGGGATGAATTTGCATTTTCAAAAACTTAAGCTCTTGTTCTTTAATTTGTAATTGCGCTTGTAAAATTTTATTCTCTAAAGTTTTGTTTCTCTCCAAAGATTTGTAATTATGTGACAATATTTTAACCACACTTGCTATTACAATAATCAACAATACACAAACTAAAATCACAGCAGCACTTTTTGTTAATGCAGGCATATTTTGATATTCTAGATTAAAGTAGAAAACAAAGCCAAACGCAACTGTCATAAAAACACCACAAGTAATAAAAACACTAGCATAAACAGTATATAATACAAATTCTTTGTATTTCTTTTTCAACAAATAATTCGGAATTAATTCATATACAAAAACATAAGAAGCAACAACAGAAACAACACTTAACAATGTTGAAAACCAAAATATAAATTGCGTATTTGAAGTACCAACGCTAAAGAATATTTTAAAGAAAAACCAGACAATCAACCAAAAACAAATATGTAAAATACTTTGTTTTAAAAAATGTAAGAAATTTTTATTCATCAATGTAAAAGAAACAAAAAATACCGTTTTAATGCATAAATATAGACGATTTTCAGTTTATGATAGGCTAAATACAAGTTTTGTACTGCATTTGCAAAAAAGGAACTAATCTGGTTAAAACTGTTTGAATTTCTTAATTTGGTCGTTTATAAATATTTACAACTACCTTTATAAAATAAATTAGCATTGAATTTAAAAACTAAAAAATCATGAATTTATTACAAGAAGGAGGATCAACATTTATGTATCCAATACTAATCTTATTAATTGTTTCTATTGTCTTAATTATTAAAGGAGTCAAAAGTAATACAGAAAAGAATTTAAATCTTTTAAAAGCTATTAGCCTTTTTGTATTAGTCTTTGGATTTCTAGGGTTTACAATTGGCTTAATAGGCGCTTTAGATACTATTGTTAGTGTTAATGGAGATATTGCTCCTCAAATTTTAGCTAGCGGTTTTAAAGTAGGAATTCTTCCTCCAACTTTTGGCATGTTTACTTTTTTAGTTGGACGAGCCGGAGTTATTGCATTAATTGGAATGAAAAAAGAATAAATCTTTTTTTCGAAAAAATTAAAATACCTGTTTCATTCATTTGAAATAGGTATTTTTGTTGTATGAATAGAAAACTAAAACTCATTTGGGATTTTAAAGGTGAAGACGGATTAGAAACCGCCAAACATCATTGCATTCATTTAAAAGAATTTGCAACTGCAGAAAACCTACATTATTACGAAATAAATTACACAGAAATTAACGAGTTTCATAGCATTGCTTTTGTTACCGTTGATGAGGTTGATATGAAAACATATCGTGACGCTTTAAAGCCACATAGAGGAGAATTGGGGTAATTTTTTGTAAGTTTACTGTAAAGACATTAGATCAATTAGGATCCCTAACTATGAAAAAGACATGTATCGTTTTAATATTGAGTTTAATTTTTATAAACTTATGCAAAGCCCAAAAAAAATCTCCTAAAGTAAATACTAATTTTAATAAAGAGTTTCGAAAAAACATAAAAAGTTTTTCTGGAAAGTTTAGCAAATCAAAATATAAAGATTTTAAAAAAATCTTAGAAAGAGAATTAGACACAATAATTCCTGAAGGCAAAACTATTATCATTCATTATAACCAAAAAGCTCCCAATTGTCCAATAAAAAGAAAATACCTGCCAGGTGTTACAAAAAACAAAATTAGAATTTCTTCAAGCATTAGTTCTAAATACAATGCCGTTGATTTTTTTGTATATTCAAAAGATACTTATCATAAAGATTTTTTTCAAAATAATAAAAACTACATTTTAGATTCTGGATATTTTTACAAAGCAATATTTACGCTTCATAAAATTTGTTCAGCTTTTTTAGTTTTAAAACCTAATGGTGAAATTTTAAAGCATTATGATGCAGACTACTTTAGTCAAATGGGTGACTTTTTAAAAAGTTCAATTAAAATAAAACCCAAAAAAGAGTAATCTAATTTTCAGCAATTGCTTTTGCACAAATAAAACCGCCAGTCCAAGCATTTTGAAAATTAAATCCGCCAGTAACGGCATCAATATTTAGCATTTCGCCTACAAAGAATAAATTGTTGTGTTTTCTACTTTCAAAACGTTTAAAATTAATTTCTTTTAAATCAATTCCGCCAGCCGTTACAAACTCCTCTTTAAAGGTGCTTTTTCCGTTTGCATTGAACAATCCTTTTGTGAGTTGATTCGCTAATTTATCAATGTGATTATTGCTTAAATCTGCCCATTTAAAGTTTTCTGTAATTTCAGAGGCAATAACCAAACGCTCCCATAATCTTCTTGGAATTTCAGTAAATGGTGATTTTAGAATCACTTGTTTTTTTGGTTGCTTCTTTTTTAAATTCAACAACACATTTACAATTTTATCTGTTGGTCTCGATAGCCAGTTTACTTCAACATTATATTGATAACTTTTCTCAGCTAAAATTCGCGCACCAAAAGCTGATAATTTTAAAACTGCAGGTCCGCTCATTCCCCAATGCGTAATCAATAAAGGCCCTGATGATTCTAATTTTGTTCCAATAATATTTACCGTTGCATTCGGAACCGAAATTCCTAATAAATCAACAATGCGTTTGTCTTTAATATTAAACGTAAACAAAGACGGAACAGGTTCTACAATTGTATGCTCTAAGTTTTTTGCCAATTCCCAAGCTTTATTAGAACTACCAGCAGCAACCACTAATTTATCAGCAATAAACGTTTCATTTTTTGTATTGATTTTCCATTGATTATTCTCTTTTTCAATAGAAGTTACTCCATGATTTTTTAACACTTTAATTCCGAGTGTAGCAACAGCTTTTTCAAAACAATCAATAATTGCTTGACTTGTATTTGCTTCTGGAAAAACACGATTGTCAGGTTCTATTTTTAACGGAACACCTCTATCATCAAACCATTCAAAAGTATCGCCAGTCATAAAAGTATGAAAAGGGCCAAGTAATTCTTTTTCTCCTCTTGGATAAAATTTTACCAATTCTTTTGGCTCAAAACAAGCATGCGTAACATTACAGCGTCCGCCTCCAGAAATTTTTACTTTTTGCAGAACTTCTTTTCCTTTTTCAAGAATGATAATGTCTAAATCTGGATTTTGTTCTTTGGCATTTATCGCCGTAAAAAAACCTGCTGCTCCTCCTCCAATAATTACTACTTTATTCATTTTTTTATAAACCTCTCGACTGCGCTCGAGGAGACATTTTAAAAAGTGATTGTCAGGTCGAGCGCAGTCGAGACCTATTCAATTTATTATAGAATCATTTTAGAATAAGGAAGAATGGTTTCAAATCCTTTTTGTTTAAAATACTTTGGCGTGTCTTCGTTTCCTGTTACTAAAACAAAATCTCCGCCCCAAGCTCCCAAACTTTTTACAGCTCCGAAATAATCAGAAAAGAGCTCTTCTTTTACAGGATTTAATTGAATGATTGAAGCTATAATACGTTCATGTTCTTCAATTATATTTTCTAAATTCTTAACTGAAGTTGCATTCACAAATTCGTTTGAAAGATTTGAAATCTCAGCGATGTCATCCTGAGCCGTGTCGAAGGATCTTTTTGATTGATACTCTTTGTATTTTTGAATCCCTTCTCTACTATTTTGCTTTTTATTTAAGTGCACAAAAAACAATTCTTCTTTAAAACTCGGATTAAATTCTACTTGATTTACAATTGGCATTTGACTTCGACTACGCTCAGTCACCTTTTCTAATTGATAAAGAATTGGTGAGTCATTTTGCGCACAAGCAATGTCATAACCACTTCCAGAAAATGCATTCCATAGTAACTTATAAGCATCAACATTTGCCCAAGAAGCAATATTATTTATTAAGGTTGATGAACTTCCTAGCCCCCAATTTCTTGGGAATGTTAAATTTGTTTTCACTACAAAACCAGCATTAACTTGTAAAAAATCTTGATTTAACTTTCTAGCTTCGTTTACTATTCTCTGCAACGTTTCTGCAATAAACTCTGCACTTCCTTCAACATCAGAATTAAAAGTTGCATTTTTCAAACGTAGTTTTGGCAAATCGAAAACTGCTTCGAACCAACAATCTCCAGTCTCAGTGAAGCTTCCCCAAATTAATTGGGGTTCTTGTATTTTTTTAATTATTAAATCTTGTCCAAATGTTGTAGGAACAGCCAAAGATTTTGCGCCATCCAGCACAACATACTCTCCAGTTAATAATAATTTTCCGTTGCTGTAAAATCTATTCATTTTTGTTATTGGTATTCTCGGTGGCTGAGCGTAGTCGAAGCCACTCTTTATAATTACTCGAATTCATGCATTCAGAAAACTTTGGTAAATCTTCATATTTTTCTTCGATTATAGCAATTTTCTTATTTCTACTCCAACCTTGAATTTGTTTTTCTCTTTTAAAAGCTTCTTGAACTCTAGTGAATTTCTCGAAATAAACTAACTTTATTGGCAATCTCTTCTTAGTATGATTTGCGCCTAATCCATTTTGATGTTGTTGAATTCGTTTATCTAAATCAATTGTACTTCCTGTATAAAAACTCCCATCAGAACATTCCAAAATATAAACATACCCAACTTTCATGATATTTTTTTTGACATTGTGGCTTCGACTTCGCTCAGCCACCCGATAAGTTATTGATTTCTCAACTCATTAAACCTCTCAACAACTCCACTATGTGTTACCGTTTTATCTTCAAAATATGAAACCATTTGTTCTTTTTCAGTTGCTGTTGCCTCTAACTGATTTAAAATATTCATCAAATGCATTTTCATATGTCCTTGTTGAATTCCGCTTGTCGTCAACGCTTTTAAAGCTGCAAAGTTTTGAGCTAAACCTGCAGTTGCAATAATCTGCATCAACTCTTTTGCTGTTGGCTTTTGCATCATCTCTAAAGACAATTTTGCCATTGGATGCAAGGCTGTTAACCCTCCAACAGTTCCTAAAGCTAACGGAATCTCAATCCAAAATTTAAAAATACCATTGTCAATGGTACAATGTGTTAAACTACTATAACTTCCAGATTTTGCAGCAAAGGCATGCGCTCCTGCTTCAATTGCTCTAAAATCATTTCCGGTAGCTAATACAACAGCGTCAATTCCGTTCATTATCCCTTTGTTATGCGTAACCGCTCTGTAAGGCTCTACCGATGCAATTTTTACTGCTTGATAAAACTTCTTCGCAAATTCTTGTGGATCTTGACCACCTAATTCATCTATCTTACAAGAAACCGAGGCTTTTACGGTACAATTAGGAACGTAATTTGACAAAATACTCATTACAATTTCTATCTCATCATTTCTAAATTCTTTGGCAATTGCCTCTAAACACGAATTGATAAAATTTGCGCCCATTGAATCTTTCGTTTCAAAAGTTACATGTAATTGATAGTAGTTTTCTAATTTATCAGTTTTGTTTTTTAATTCAATATCTAAAATTCCGCCGCCACGTTTTTCCATGTTTTTTGTGATGGAAGCCGTTGCTCTATATAAATTTTCTTTTTGCTTTTCAAAATAAGATTTCAACTCTTTTTCATCACCCGAAAACATAAAGTGTACTTGCCCTATTTTTGTTGTAGAAATCACTTCTGCTTTAAAGCCACCGCGAGAACTCCAATATTTTGCAACTTTTGAAGCTGCTGCAACTACAGAACTTTCTTCTACAACCATCGGAACTACATAATCTTTATTATTAATTACAAAGTTGGGTGCAACTCCATAAGGCAAATAAAAATTAGAAATGGTATTCTCAATAAAATCATCGTGTAATTGTTGCAATTTTTGATCTGCATTCCAATACTGCTGTAGTGTTTTTATTATTTCTGGCTGCGAATTAAAATAATTTTTAGACAACCAATCAATCTTTTCTTGCTTGGTTAATTTTGAAAACCCTGAAATAATTTTAGACATTGATTCTTTAATTTTAAGAAATACAAAGATAAATGAATGGAATGAAAATCTCCTTAATAATCAATATTTCTATCTTTTTTAAAAGGATTTTTGCTGATTTTTCCGTAAACTTGGCAAGATTTTTACGAAAATCTGTTTCTTACAAATAGAAACAACTAAAACTAACATTAATACCAGAAATACAATTATGGCAGATTCAGTAGCTACTCAGCACAACGAACCGCAAATGTTCGGGCATCCTAAAGGATTATTTTATTTATTCTTTGCAGAACTATGGGAACGATTTAGTTTCTACGGAATGCGAGCATTATTAACGCTTTACATGGTTGAAGAAATTTTTAAATCTTTATCTAACAGAGATTATGCAACTGCAGCTGTATACGCTTCTTATGGTTCCTTAGTATATGCATCTACCGTAATTGGTGGACAAATTTCTGATAAAATTTTAGGAATGCGAAGCTCCATTTTTTTAGGCGGAATTTTAATGGCTGTTGGTCATTTTGTTTTAGCTGTAGAAAATGATATTGCTTTTTTTCTGGCTCTAGCCTTCATTATAGTTGGTAACGGCTTCTTTAAACCAAACATTTCTACGTTTGTTGGAGCACTATACAAAGATGGTGATGTAAGAAAAGATTCTGGTTTTACCATTTTTTATATGGGTATTAATATTGGTGGATGGGCCGCTCCGTTATTATGTGGTTGGCTTGCTCTAGAATATGGCTATCATTATGGTTTTGGCTTGGCAGGAATTGGAATGCTAACAGGATTAATTTTCTTTTGGAGCGGGATTCAAAAAAATGTTTTTGGAGATAAAGGGATGCCACCAAACAAAGAAATCTACGAAAAGAAAACATTAGGTATTGCTCAAAAAACTTTTATCCCGATAGTAGCAACTCTTTGTGTGCCTTTAATTGCATATATTTTAGCTTCTTACAAATCAATTACAACAGAAGATACTTTTTTAATTGGAGAGAAAAATCTAGTTGGATTGATCTTTTTAGCTATTGGAATTTCAATTGCTGCTTATCTAATTAAAATTTTAGCTAGCTTAGGCTCTGAACAACGTAAAAAATTAATTATGGCAATTTTAATTACATTTTTTATGACCATGTTTTGGGGTTTTCATGAATTATCTGGATCTGTAATTACCTTGTTTGCCTCTAGAAATGTTGCATTAGAAGGTATTATGACGGCAGCTCAAACGAACTCTCTAAACTCTATGTTTATCATTATCTTAGCAATTCCTATTTCTTTGCTTTGGGGATATTTATCTAAAAAGAACTTGAATCCAAGAACCCCTTATAAATTTGGTTTAGGATTACTTTTAGCCGGAGCAAGTTTTTATATTCTTTCTATTAGTGGTGCCAATGCAGATGAAAACGGAATGGTTCCTTTTGCTTATTTATTTATCATGTATTTTATTTTATCAATCGGAGAATTATTTATGTCTCCTGTTGGATTGTCTAAAATCACAGATTTATCACCAAAAAAAATCGTGGCATTTATGATGGGAATTTGGTTCTTATCTTCTGCTTATGCGTTTCAAATTGTTGGATTTATTGGAAAACAATTATCAATTGAAAGTACAGATGCAAATGTTGGTGGCTTAGATACTTTAGAAGTTTACACAAACGGATTTCATTTAATTGCTATGTATGCAATTGGTGCAGGTGTAATTGTACTTTTATTTTCTCCTTTAATGAAAAAATTACTAGGAGACGTTCATTAAAAAAATATTATTAACATTACTTTACAAAAAGCACCATTTTATGGTGCTTTTTATTTTTGTAAATTTGTTGCTTAGGTTTTGAGATATACAACATGAAAAAAATACTATTCTTCTTTATAATTACACTTGCATTACAAACAAATGCACAAGAAAAAGTAAACTGGCTTTCTTTTGAAAAAGCAATTGAAATCAATAAAACAAACCCAAAACCTTTATTAGTTTCTATTTATACAGATTGGTGCGGTTGGTGTAAAAAAATGTACAACGAAACGTATACAAATCCAGTAATTGCAAAGTATGTGAATGATAATTATCATGCTATAAAGTTAAACGGAGAAGGCAAAGAGCCAATTACTTATAAAGACTATACGTTTAAATACAATCAAGAAGGAAAAAGTAAATATCACGAATTGAGTGCCGCATTGCAAAACGGAAAATTAAGTTACCCAACAACAATTATCTTAAACAAAGAAGAACAATTGCTAGATCGAATTCCAGGATATTTACCAGCAAAAAAAATGGAAATGGTGTTGGCATTTTTTATAACAAAAGACCGAAAAGTAAAAAAATGGGATGATTTTGCAAAGAACTTCAAAAGTAATATAAAGGAATAAGTTACTGCTTTTTTTCGCTTCAAACAAAATCAAGAACTTTAGCTTTTTAAATATTAGGTCTCGACTCCACTCGACCAGACATAACCAAATTACTCTTTAAATATTATTGCGCCATTCTCTGCTGTGTAATAAAACGGAACATTCTTTTTATCACAGATTAACTTCCAAGTTATAACTTGACTTTTATAATTTGATGCATCAGCAATTATTTGCTTTGGCTGCAAATTATTAATCAATCTTTCTAAATTAATTTTTGGTGATTGCATTAGTAAAACTATTGGTTTTAATTGATTTCCTAATTGATAAACACCCAAACTATCAATCAATAAAAAAGTAGTATTTTTAAATTGGTAAGTATTAGAAAGTTGATTTATAAACTGAGTCTTTTTAACCTTCTTCCCTATTTTATAATCTTTAATTGCATTTAGATTTCTGATACTTAACGAATCTAAATCATGATAAATTTTTAAACTCCCATTGTAATTTTCTCCAATAATTGTGTTTCTACTTTTATTAAAAACAACAAATTCGGTTGTAGTTTCTGTTTGATGTTTCTCATAAAAAATACTCAACTGAAAAATGACAATTAAAGCTAAAAATACAATCACAGATTTATATGTTTTTTTCTCAAAATATCGAAAACCAAAAATCAAACACAAATAAGAAATTATTAAAAGCAATGATGAAAACGAAATCTCTTTTATTAAAAAAGATTCTTGTATAGAAATCCAACTTACAAATTTGTTCATCAACGAAATAATAAACATATAAACATCAGCAAGAAAACTTGGCAATACTTGAAATAACGACAACGTAATTACTAAAATTCCGAACATTAAAATAACACCGATAAACGGAATAATCACCAAATTAGACAACATAAATAATCCTGGAAATTGATGAAAATAAAATAAACTCACAGGTAAAACCCCCAATTGCGCAGCAACAGAAACCGTAAATAATTGCCAAAATTTATTCGTTATCATCCATTTTGGATTCCATAAATTATACAATTTTGGTTGAATAGCAACAATGCTAAAAACTGCCAAATAACTTAATTGAAAACCAACATCAAACAAAAACATTGGTTTGCAAATTAGCAACACAAACATCGACGCAATTAATGTGTATTGCACAAACGTTTTTCGATTGAATGTCATTCCGATTGCAATTGCGGTAAACATTGTTACAGCCCTTACAACGGATGCTGATAAACCTGCAATAATTGCAAAAAACCACAACAATAAAACGATTAAAAAAATTTTAATGATTTTTCCGTTTTTGATTTTTTCAAGTGGTTTTAAAATGAAAGATAAAATCAATAAAATAATTCCGACATGCAAACCAGAAACTGCCAAAATATGTATTGCGCCAGCGTTTGTATAATCTTCTAATAAATCTTTAGAAATATCTTTTCGTTGTCCGAGAATCAAGGCTTTTATCACCGCTAACTCTTCTCCTTTAAATCCGTTATTTATTAATTCTTTTTCAATTTCACTTCGGATATTTTCCGCAATTCTATAAATAGAATTTTCTTTAGAGTTCTTAACCAGATAAGCTGTATTTCGTAAAAATACTTGATGATAAACACCTTGCTTTTCGAGATATTTTTTATAGTTAAATTGATATGGATTTAATGGTTTTGAGACTTCGTTTAATGCTGATTTAAACAAAAATGTTGAACCCATATTTACTTCTGATTTTAAACTATCCTTTTGAACGTTTAACAGAACAATTCCCGCAGTATTTTCATTTCCGACTTTATTTATTGAACCTAAATACTTATCATAATACAAATTACTTTTCAGCACTTTTTCTACTTTAAAAGTAATTAAAGAATCTTGTGAGTAATAGTTGGCATAGTAATTCTTTCTATTGAAATCATTCTGAAAAAACACCGTAAACATTCCGATGAGAACAAAGAAAATCCAGCTAGAAACTGTAAAAGAAAAATGCCTTTTTAAATATTTGAAAAGAAAAATTAGTACTAAAAAAACAGCAAAAACGAAAAGTGTTTTCGCAAAAGAATATTGCCATAATTTATATTGAAATTGCAATACAATTCCGATAATTAAGCAAATAGTAAAATGAGTTGGTAAAAAACTTAGCAACTTTTTCATAGCATGATAAAGTTACTAAAAAAAATAATGTTATTGCAACCCTTCAATAATCAATCTTGCAGATTCAGTAGAAGCCCCTTTTCCACCAAGAATTTTCTCTAATTCGTAGTATTCTAAAAACAAATTTTCTCGATGTTTATCATCAAGAATTTTAATCAATTCTTTAGTTAATTTTTTCTTATTAAAATCAGATTGAATTAACTCTGTTACTACTTCTTTATCCATGATTAAATTGACTAAAGAGATAAATTTTAGCGTAATAATTCGCTTCGCAATTGCAAATGTAATTGCGCTTCCTTTGTAGCAAACTACTTGCGGAATTTTAAACATTGCGGTTTCTAAAGTTGCGGTTCCGGAAGTTACCAAAGCAGCGAACGAAACACTTAATAAATCGTAGGTTTTATTGTTGATAAATTGCACATTATCTGTCTTTATAAACTGCTGATAAAATTCAAAATCTTGACTTGGCGCGCCAGCAATTACAAATTGGTATTCTTTAAAATCATCGACCAAAGAAAGCATTACAGATAACATTTTTACAATTTCTTGCTTTCTACTTCCGGGTAATAAAGCAATAATTTTCTTATCGCTTAGTTGATGTTCTTTTCTGAAATTTGCTTCATTCACTTGCTTTCTATCAGCAATTGCATCTAATAATGGATGACCAACAAAGTTTACCTCATAATTG
This sequence comes from Polaribacter sp., assembly GCA_029238315.1. Lineage (GTDB taxonomy): Bacteria > Bacteroidota > Bacteroidia > Flavobacteriales > Flavobacteriaceae > Polaribacter. The sequence continues at coordinate 32,027 of JAQWGI010000016.1, forward strand.
TGTTTTGCGTAAAATTTTTTTTCGAAAGGTAGAATTACATTCATCATATCTACATCTCTTTTAATCTTTTCTACTCTGCTAGATCTTGACGCCCAAACTTGTGGAGAAATGTAATAATTGGTTCTAAACTTGTGTTGCTTTGCCCATTTTGCAATTCGTAAATTGAAACCAGAATAGTCAATAAAAACAACAACATCTGGCTGAAATGCTTCAATGTCTTTTTTACAAAAAGCAATGTTTTTAAATATGGTTGGAATGTTGGCAATCACTTCTACAAACCCCATAAAAGCCAATTCTTTGTAATGTTTTACCAACGTTGCTCCAGCATTTTCCATTAAATCTCCGCCCCAACATCTAATAGTTGCATTTTTGTCTTGTTTAAACAATGCTTTTATTAGGTTAGATCCGTGTAAATCTCCTGATGCTTCTCCAGCAATTATGTAGTATTTCATTCTTTATATTAAGAATTTAAACTTAAAACAACTTGATTACAAAGGTAGTAATTGCAATTAAAATTGTGGTTAACAAAACGCCTCTTGCTCTGTAATCTTGTTTCTTTTTGATGAAAATAAAAAACACAAACAAATTAGGAATTGCCGCTAAGGTTAATATTTTCCCTGTTAAATTTTGTTCTTTTATGACGTTTAGGGTTTCTTGAAAATCAAATTTCGAGAAAAATTCTATATAAATAAAGACGCCAGCTAAAGTTGCAAAAATGGAAACTAAAACACCAATTAGCATTTCTTTTTTTACAAATCCCATGTGTTTAATTTTTGAATCGTGTGATGCGCAGTCATATCAAATTGCACAGGAACTACAGAAACAAACCCGTTATTTAGCGCCCAAATATCTGTGTCTTCTCCTTTGTCTTTACACACAAACTCTCCAGACAACCAATAATATTCTTTTCCATTTGGACTGGTTCTTTTGTCAAAATTCTCTTGCCAATTACCATTTGCTTGTCTACATATTTTAATTCCTTTTAGTTCCTTTTCTGGTAAATTTGGAATATTTACATTTAAAACAGTTGCATCTGGAATCTTATTCTTTAATGCTTCTAAAACAATCTCTTTTACAATTTTTTTAGCTGCTGTAAAATCTGCGTGCCAATTAAAATCTAACAACGAAAAACCAATTGCAGGCACACCTTCAATTCCTGCTTCTACAGCAGCACTCATGGTGCCAGAATAAATTACATTTATAGAAGAGTTAGATCCATGATTAATACCAGAAACACACAGGTCTGGCTTTCTATTTAAAATACTGTTCACCGCCATTTTAACACAATCTGCAGGAGTTCCAGAGCAGCTATATTCTATTTGCGGACCATCATCAACAGTTATTGAATTACAATGCAACACATTATCAACCGTAATTGCGTGTCCCATTCCGCTTTGCGGACTGTCTGGCGCTACTACAAAAACATCTCCAATTTCGTTCATTACTTCTATCAAAGCTCGAATTCCTGGAGCAGTTATCCCATCATCATTTGTCACTAAAATTAAAGGTCTTTCTTTCATAATTGTGTTTTATGTGTAACAAATGTAATATATTTTTATGGAGTTTTTAGCCTACTGTTTTTAACATTTTGTAAACAGAACAACAGCTGTTTTTTAAGTAACATTGTGGGAGTGAAATCATAAAAAAAAGCTAATTAAATTTGTACTATCATTTCTGGTATAATTTTAGTAGTTTGCATTGCTTTAAAATTGCAAAAAAGATTTTAAATTACAATTACGAAGAACATGAACATGAAGAGAACATTTAAATTTATAATTCCGTTTGTAGCATTTTTTATTTTGCTATCTAGTTTTACAACAAATCCAGTAAAAAACGACCCAAAAAAAGATAAGGTATTAATTTCTGTAATTAATTACATGCTTACCAATGGTCATTATTTGCCAAAAGATTTGGATGATGATTTTTCTGAACATGTTTTTAAAACTTTTACCGAAGGATTAGATCCATCAAAAAGGTATTTTACACAGGAAGATATTGCAGATTTTGCGCAATACAAATACTTAATTGACAATCAACTTAAAAAAGCAGATTTGGCTTTTTATCATTTAGTATATGGAAGATTTACTGAGAAAATTAAATCAGCAAAAAAATATTACGGGCAAATTTTAGCGCAACCTTTTAATTTTAACAAAAGAGAGTCTATTGATGTTGATTATAGTAAAGCCTCATTTCCAGCAAATGAAACTGAATTAATCAATAACTGGAGAAAACAATTAAAATTAAATACGTTAAGTAGAATTCAAGAAAAACAAGACTTAGAAGATAATAAAGCGGAAAGTGATAAAAAATTCAAAAAATCTTCTTTTAAAACTTTAGAAGCAAACGCAAGAAAAGAAGTATTTAAAAGCATGGATGAATTGTATATCAGAATAGAAGAGTTAGAAAATTCTGATTGGTTTTCAACGTTTTTAAATAGTATTATTACTGGTTTTGACCCACATTCAACTTATATGGCACCAAATGTTAAAGAACGCTTTGATGTTGATATGTCTGGTAAAATTGAAGGAATTGGAGCAAGATTACAAAAAAAAGGGAATTATACGCATGTTTTTGAAGTTGTTCCTGGCGGACCAGCATGGAAAAAACAAGAACTTGAAGCTGGTGATATTATACTAAAAGTTGCGCAAGGAGATCAAGAGCCTTTAGAGATTGTTGGAATGCGTTTAGACGACGCCATCAAATTTATCAAAGGAAAAAAAGGAACAGAGGTTAGACTAACTGTTAAGAAAAAATTAGACAATTCAATTCGTGTTATTTCTATCACAAGAGATATTGTTCAACTTGGAGAAACGTACGTAAAATCTAGTGTTGTAAATAAAAGTGGACAGAAATTTGGCGTTATTAACTTACCACAATTCTATATCGATTTTAGCGATAAAAACTTTAGAGATTCTGCAAAAGACATGGAAAAAGAAATTGCAAATCTAAAAAAAGAAAACGTTGAAGGTTTGTTAATCGACCTAAGAAATAACGGTGGCGGTTCTTTAAAAACTGCTATTGAAATTGCAGGATTATTTATTAGTGATGGTCCAATTGTACAAGTAAAGTATAGAGGAGATAAACCTAGAGTTCAAAATGATAAAGATTCTAAAATTCAATGGGGTGGACCTTTAGTTATTTTGGTAAATGAATTATCTGCATCAGCTTCAGAAATTTTTGCTGCTGCCATGCAAGATTATAATCGAGCGGTAATTATTGGCGGAAATCAAACGTTTGGCAAAGGGACTGTTCAAAACATTTTACCAATCAATCAATTTTACCCAGACTATAAAGAAGATTTAGGTTTCTTAAAGATGACCATTCAGAAGTTTTATCGCGTAAACGGTGGTTCTACTCAAAAAGAAGGTGTGTATTCTGATATTGCAATGCCAAGCAGATATAGTTATATGAAAGTTGGAGAAAGAGATTTAGAAGGTGCATTGGATTGGGATAAAGTTGCAAAAGCAAATTACACTCCTGTTAATACTTACGAGAATTTTAATGCTGTTGTTAACGAAAGTAAAGAACGAATTATGCAAAATCCAAATTTTTCTTTAATTAATGATTATGCAAAATGGCTAAAGAAAAGACAAGACGACACGACATATTCACTTAATTTAAAACAATTTGAGAAAGAAGAAAAAAAGCATAAAAAAGAAAGTGAGAAGTTTAAATCTGTTTTTAAATTTGATTCTAAATTAACTTTTGAATCACCCAAAAGCGAATTACCTCTGATTAAAAAAGAGCTAATTGATGGAGATAAAAGAACGGCTTGGCATCAAAATTTAGCAAAAGACATATACATCAATGAAGCTTTGAACGTACTAAGTCAATTACGAATGAAAAACATGAACCAAACCATAAAAAATTAAGGATTCTATTTTTATGAATTTCAGTATTACTTTTAAAACAAAATGGGCAGATTTTGATGCAAACAGACACATGCGCCATACCGCATACAACGATTATGCCGCAGAAGTTCGAGTTCGTTATTTTAAAGAACAAGGCTTTTCAATTACAGATTTTGCTAAAGAAAACCTTGGCCCTATTTTATTTAAAGAAGAAACTAATTTTTATAAAGAAATTCATTTAGGTACAGACATTAGTGTAAATCTTACCTTAAAAGCTGTATCAAAAAACTTAGAGCGTTGGAAATTGCAACATCAAATTTTTAACGAATCTGGTAAACTAGCAGCACAAGTAAATGTATACGGCGCTTGGATAGATTTACACAAAAGAAAATTAGCAGTCCCTTCAGAAAAGTTCAAAGAACTATTTTCTTTATTAGAAAAAACTTCTGATTTTGAGGAAATTATTCTACAAAAGTAAACGTTAAAAAAATCTTAATAATAACATCTTAAGATAACAACGAAGAGGTTTGTATAGAGAATTCTATATCTTTAAAGCTAAATTATTATAATTAACTTAACCTAACGTTATTATGCTTCACAAAAAACGAGTGATTCCCTTTTTTCTTGGGATGCTGTTTTGCTTTTCTACTGTAAACATTTCTGCGCAATCAGATTATAGTAATTACAGCAAACTCACACAAAAAATTAAAAATTTACAACGTACAAATTCTTCAAACACTAACTTAGAAGAATTAACAACTACAGTTGGAGGGCACAAAATCTGGGCATTAACACTATCTAAGGGAGATGCTAAAGACAAACCCGCAATTGCTATTGTAAGTGGTGTAGATGGCGCTCATATTTTAGGACCAGAAATGGCGGTTACTATTGCCGAAAACATTTTAAAAAACCATGCTGATGTATTAGAAAAAACAACTTTTTATATTTTTCCAAACATGAGCCCCAATGCTACAGAAAATTATTTCTCGAAGCTAAAACATTACAATAATGGAAATGCAAAAAACACCGATGATGACAGAGATGGAGAAATAAATGAGGATCCTTTTGACGATTTAAACAACGATGGCTTAATAACCATGATGCGTGTTAAAGATGTTACCGGAGATTTTATCAAACTAAAAGAAGACGATAGAATTCTTGTGAAAGCTGATAAAAACAAAGGTGAAATTGGAACCTACAAAGTATTTACAGAAGGAATTGATAACGACAAAGATGGTACGTATAATGAAGATGGAAAAGGTGGAATCGCATTCAACAAAAACTTTAGCTTTGGATACAACTATTTTAAACCAGGTGTTGGAGAACACCCAGTATCAGAAAATGAAAGCAGAGCTTTATTAGAATTCTTATATAACCAATGGAATATATATGCAATTATTACTTTAGGGCCTGAAAACAACCTTTCAAATCCATTAAAATATAATGCTTCTGGAGCAAGAAAAAGAGTTGTAACTAGTGTTTTAAAAGAAGATGCTGCTTTAAATAAATTTTTATCAGATAAATACAATACAATTACTGGAACTAAAGACGCACCAGTTTCAAACGGGAAAGGTGGAGATTTCTTTCAATGGTCTTATTTTCATTTTGGTAAACTAGCCTTGTCTACTCCTGGTTGGTGGGTACCTAAAGTAAAAGATTCTGCAAAAAAATCTGCAAAAAACAAATATGTAAACTATTTAAATTGGGCTAAAAAAGAAAATATTAGCAATGCCTTTGTTGATTGGAAAACAATAAATCACCCAGATTTTCCAAATCAAAAAGTAGAAGTTGGCGGAATTGCACCTTACAAGATGGTCAATCCTCCGTTTAAAATGGTGGCAGACATCAGTAAAAAACATACAGATTTCATCTTAGAACTAGCAAAAATGCAGCCTAATATTACACTTCAAAATGTATCAATCGAATCTGTTGGAAATGATTTAACAAGAATCTCTGTGGATGTGCATAATAGTGGGATTTTACCAACGCATACAGAAATGGGAAGCCGATCTAGATGGCTGCGAAAAATTAAAGTTGCGCTTACACTTACTAAAAGTCAAGAAATTATTAGCGGTAAAGAAATAGAACTGGTAAACAATATAGATGGAGATAGCAGTAAGAAATTTTCTTGGTTAATAAAAGGAAAAGGAAATGTAAAGTTAGAAGCAGGAACTTCTCATACAGGATCAGATTCAGCAACAATCAAATTAAAATAAAAATTTAGAAACCATGAAAATCAATAGAAATATATTTAAATCATTGTTGCTAATGTTTTTATTTCCATTAGCAATTGGAGCACAAAATAGTTCAGAAATTTTTAGAGCTGCAGGATCACCACACAATCCTAAAGTTCAAATTTCTTTTAATAGATATTACACTTCTGAAGGCTTAGCTGCTTTAAGCAAAAAAATTGCAGATGCACACCCAAATCTTGTCAAAAGAAAATCGATTGGAAAATCTGCGGAAGGAAGAGATATCTGGATGCTAGCAATTACCAATTATAAAGAAGGTGCGGCAGACAGAAAACCTGGATTTTATGTTGATGGAAACATCCACTCTAATGAAATACAAGGTGGTGAAATTTGCATGTATACAGCTTGGTATTTAACAGAAAACTTTAACGATAACGAGTACATCACAAAGATGTTAAACGATCGTGTTTTTTACATTGTACCTACCATAAATCCAGATGCAAGAAACAATTATATGAAAGAGCCAAATACAGGAAGCAGCCCTAGATCTGGTATGATTGCCTTAGATGATGATAGAGACGGCAAATTTGATGAAGACGGTTATGATGATATTGATGGAGATGGATCAATTACAAGAATGCGAAGAAAAAGTGATTTTGGAGATTTTATTATTGACCCTTTAGATCCAAGAAAAATGATTCAAATAGGACCAGATGATGAAGTAACAACACAACGTTATGAATATCTTGGAAATGAAGGAATTGACAATGATGGTGATGGAAGAATTAACGAAGACACTCATGGGTATTACGATCCAAATAGAGATTGGGGTTGGAAATGGCAGCCAGATTATATTCAACGTGGCGCCTACAGACACCCATTTTCTTTACCTGAAACTAGAGCTGTTGCAGATTTTGTTTTAACGCATCCAAATATTGCAGGAGCACAAAGCTTCCATAATTCTGGCGGAATGATTTTACGCGGACCTGGAGCACAAGAAGACTTAGCTACCTATAATAGAGCAGATATTAGAATTTATGATGCTATTGGTAAAAAAGGAGAAAAAATGTTACCAGGTTATAATTATTTAGTGGTTTATAAAGACTTATATTCTGTATTTGGTGGCGAGTTAGATTGGTTTTACGGAAGTAGAGGTATCTACACTTTTACAAATGAAATTTTTTCTTCTTTCGCATACTACAAAAAGAAAAATGGAGGAAGAGATCAGTTGTATGACTTTGACAAAGAACTATTAATGAACGATTCTTTTACTGCATGGAAAGAATTTGATCACCCAACCTATGGAAAAATAGAAGTTGGTGGATTTAAGAAAAATATTGGTAGAGCAACACCAGGATTTATGCTAGAAGAAGAGCTCCATAGAAATATGGCATTTACTTTTTACCACGCATATCACATGCCTAACCTATCAATTGCTAAAATTTCTGAAAAGAAAATGAGTGGTGGTTTAAAAGAAATTACGGTTACCATTAAAAACGATCGTTTAATGCCAACACATGCAAGTCAAGATTTAAAATACAACATTACAAGACCAGATTATGTAAGTATTTCTGGTGTTAATGTAATTGCTGGTATGCTGGTTAAAGATGCAGACTTTAATGTTACAGAGGAGCAAAAAACAAATCCTGCAAAAATGAGAGTTCAAAATATACCCGGAAATAGTGTTGTAAAAGTACGTTGGATTGTAAAAGGAAACTCAAAATACACCATTAAAGTAGATAGTGCAAAAGGTGGTGTTGTTTCTAAAAAAAGCAACTAAAAAACAGTATATCTAATTAAAAAAGCTCCTCAATTGAGGAGCTTTTTTTTTAATACTTTAATACCAACGCTTCTTTTTCTTTTTAGAAGCTTCAGATTTTCTTCCTTTTCTATATTTACTAGAATTTGGAGATTTATGAACTTCTGGTTTCGCTTTTGGGTCTAGTGGATATGGATGATCTTCAATAACATCTAATTGTTTATTAATCAATTTCTGAATAGAAATAATATAATCTTTTTCATCAGCAGAACAAAATGAAAATGCAGAACCGTTTTGCCCTGCTCTACCAGTTCTTCCTATTCTATGCACATACGTTTCTGATATATTAGGAATGTCAAAATTAATAACTGTATCAATATTTTTTACATCAATTCCACGTGCTGCAACATCAGTTGCGATTAATATATTGATATCTCCTTTTTTGAATTTCTGTAAAGCTTCTTGGCGTAAAAGTTGCGTTTTATCACCATGAATGCTATCTACTTTATAATTGTTCTTTAAAAGTGTTTTTTCTAGCTTATCAACACCATATTTGGTTCTTCTAAATATAATTACGCTTCCTTTGATTGAGTTTCTAAGTAAGTGTAGGCACAATTCAATTTTTTCTGGTTTTGGAACGTAAAACAATAATTGTTGTACACCTTTTACAGTTGATGAAGTTGGAGCTACTTCAATTTTCACAGGATCTTTTAATACCGTTTTAGCCAATTCAACAACCTTATAAGGCATGGTTGCAGAAAACAATAATTGCTGTTTATCTACCGGACATAAATGTTCAATTTTACTGATATCATCAATAAAACCCATATCTAACATTAAATCAGCTTCATCTAAAACCAACGTTTCAATAAAATCTAAATGGACTGCATCTTGTTTGTGTAAATCTAATAATCTACCAGGTGTTGCAATTAGAATATCAACTCCTTTTCTAAGCATATCTTTCTGCGGTTCAAAAGAAATTCCGCCATAGATAATTCCAGTTCTTAAGTTTGTGTATTTGCTATACTTCTGAAAATTTTCTTCAATCTGAATTGCTAATTCTCTTGTAGGACTTACAATTAAAGCTCTAATCTTTTTTCCTTTTTTAGAAGCATCTTGTTTGTCAAAAAGTTTTTGCAAAATCGGCAAAGCAAACGCAGCTGTTTTTCCTGTTCCGGTTTGAGCAGACACAATAATATCTTTATTCTCAATCACTAACGGAATTGCTTTCTCTTGTACCAAGGTTGGGTTTTCATATCCGCTTTCGGTTACTGCTTTAACAATTGGTTTGTTTAATCCTAATTCTCTAAACTGCATATATCTTTAAAATAATCTACAAAGATACAGTAAAAGTGTGAAGCTTTCTTTTTTATTAGTTGACAAAAAAAAGAGGTAAACTTAAAGTTTGCCTCTTTTAAAATTACTTTCTATCTCCTAAAATTCTAAGTAGTAATAAAAATAAGTTGATAAAGTCTAAATACAACATTAATGCTCCTACAATTGCACCTTTAGATTCATTTTCAGATCCTACTTCATTTGCAGTACTCATTCTTTTTATTTTCTGTGTATCGTAAGCCGTTAATCCAACAAAGACAAAAACCCCTGCGTACGTAATTAACCAATATAGCATCTCGCTTTGCATAAAAAAATTTACAACCGAAGCAATGATAACTCCAATTAACGCCATAAATAATAAATTACCCCAAGATGTTAAATCTTTTTTGGTGTAATAACCATAAATACTCATAATAGCAAAAGTACCAGCTGTAACAAAAAATGTACTTGCAATTGATGCACTAGTATACGCTAAGAAAACTACAGACAGTGTTAATCCGTTTAATGCTGCATAACCAGTAAAAATAATCCCAGCTGTTTGTGCAGAGATTTTATGTATTCTAGCCATTAAATATCCAACCAATAAAATTTCACCTATTATTAATCCAAAAAATAAAAATTGATTTGTAACAATAGTTTCAATTAGTGATGGTGTAGATGCAACCCACATAGCAATTAAACCGGTAATTGCTAATCCACCAGACATCCAAGTATATACTTTAGACATAAATGCCGCTTGTATTGTTTGAATTTGTTGGTTTGTATAATTTCTTACTTCCATTTTTAAATTTTTTTTGAAATTAATTGAATGTTTTTTATTTAAAACAAACTAGCATCAAATTTATTGTATTTTAAAATATTATCATAATATTTTGTGCTTGTTTAACTATTTTTTTGAAAATAAAAAACAATCAAAATACACCTTAAATGAGCTACGCTCTCTTATAAAAACAAAAAATCGTATTACAATTGTAATACGATTTTCTTTGTACAGGCGGAGAGACTCGAACTCTCACACCTTGCGGCACTAGATCCTAAGTCTAGCGTGTCTACCAATTCCACCACGCCTGCATTTTTACAGAATATGTTTCAGTAAAAGGAGTGCAAATATAAACATTACTACTAAATTGCAAAGAAGTTCTTTAGTATTTTTACTATTTTTGATTTTCATCAAAAAAAGAACATGCAAAATATTAAAAATTACATAGATTCTAATAAAAATCGCTTTATAAACGAGTTAATAGAAATCCTTAAAATACCGTCTGTAAGTGCAGATCCTGCATTTAAAAAAGATGTATTAAATACTTCAGAAGTTGTAAAATCATATTTAGAAAAAGCGGGTTGTGATACCGTAGAAATTTGTGAAACTCCAGGATATCCAATTGTGTATGGAGAAAAAATTATCAATCCAGATTTACCAACTGTTTTAGTATATGGACATTATGATGTACAACCTGCAGACCCCATTGAACTATGGGATTCTCCTCCTTTTGAACCTGTAATTAAAAACACAGAAATTCATCCAGAAGGTGCAATTTTTGCGCGTGGCGCTTGTGATGATAAAGGACAAATGTTTATGCATGTGAAGGCGATGGAATATATGACATCAACTGGAAATTTACCTTGCAATGTAAAATTTATGATAGAAGGTGAAGAAGAAGTTGGTTCTGAAAGTTTGGCTTGGTTTGTAGAAAAAAATCAAGAAAAATTAGCAAACGATGTGATTTTAATTTCTGATACCGGAATGATTGCTAATGACATTCCGTCTATTACAACTGGTTTACGTGGTTTAAGCTATGTAGAAGTTGAAGTTACTGGACCAAACAGAGATTTACACTCTGGCTTGTATGGTGGCGCAGTTGCAAATCCAATAAATGTGCTAACAAAAATGATTGCTTCATTGCATAATGAAAATAATCACATAACAATTCCTGGTTTCTACAACAATGTTGAAGAATTATCAACTGAAGAAAGAGCAGAAATGGCAAAAGCACCTTTCTCTTTAGATAATTATAAAAAAGCATTAGATATTGATGCCGTTTACGGTGAAAAAGGCTACTCTACCAACGAACGAAACTCAATTAGACCAACGCTGGATGTTAACGGAATTTGGGGTGGTTATACTGGCGAAGGCGCAAAAACTGTAATTGCATCTAAAGCTTTTGCAAAAATTTCAATGCGCTTAGTTCCTAATCAAGATTGGAAAAATATTACAGAACTATTTAAAAAACATTTTGAAAGCATTGCACCTAAAGGGGTTACAGTTGTTGTAAAACCACATCATGGCGGACAAGGTTATGTAACACCAATTGATAATATTGCATATCAAGCAGCAAGTAAAGCATACGAAACTACGTTTGGAAAAACGCCAATTCCACAAAGAAGCGGCGGAAGTATTCCGATTGTTGCTTTGTTTGAAAAAGAATTAAAAAGTAAAACTATTTTAATGGGATTTGGCTTAGATTCAGATGCAATTCATTCACCAAACGAACACTTTGGGGTTTTCAATTACTTAAAAGGAATTGAGACAATACCTTATTTCTACAAATTCTTTACAGAACTAAATAAAAACAATTAACTGTTTTTTAACGTGTTAACTAACACAAATAAAATATTTTTATAAAAACAAATTAAACAACTAATCAATGAAAAAATTACTTCAAAAAGCAAGTATTGTATCTTTTTCAATACTACTTTTAATAAGTTGTTCTACTTCAAACGAACAAAAACAACGCACAGCTGACGAATACAAAAACGCTACAAAGTTTATGCAACGTAGTTGGTACGGAAAAGTTCATAATCAAATAGGTTCTCAAAACTGGACAAGTGATGATGAACTAATTTATTCTAAAAGTACAGAAAACGGAACAGCATATGTTTCTGTTAATACCAAAACAAAAGAAAAAACTAATTTAACGGACTATAAAGCTCCAAAAAAAGAAGCTAGCAGCGCATCCAGAAATGAACATGTTTCGCCAAACGGTAAATTAGCTGCGTATATTGACAATTACAACTTATGGGTTAGAGACTTATTAACAAACAAAAAAACACAAATCACTTTTGACGGAAAAGAAGATTACGGCTATGCAACCAATAATGCAGGCTGGACCAAAGGTGATAATGCGGTTTTAAAATGGTCTCCAAATTCTGATAAAATAGCTACTTTTCAGCAAGATGCACGTGGCGTTGGAATGATGTATTTGACAACAACCAATGTTGGACATCAAAAATTAGAAGCTTGGAAACATCCGTTGCCAGGAGACAAAACTATTTTTACAATTGAACGTGTAATTATTCATTTAGGAGCAAAACCAAAATTGGTGCGTTTAAAAATGGGCAAAGACTTTCAAAGAGGAACAACAACAGATCATATTGCTGGTCGTGGTGGAGTATTATTAGATGCTCAATGGAGCAATGACGGCTCTAAATTTGCATTTGTTTCTGGGTCTAGAGATCATAAAGAAGCACACTTACAAATTGCAGATTCTAAAACTGGTCGCGTAAGTTCAATTCATAAAGAAGTTGTAGATACTTATTACGAGTCTGGAGTAAGAGCAGAAAACTGGAGGGTTTTATTTGATTCAAATGAATTTATTTGGTATTCAGAAAAATCAAATTGGGGACATATTTATTTATATGACTTAAATACCAGCAAATTAAAAAATCAGATTACTTCTGGTGATTGGTTGTTAAAACAAGTTAAATATGTTGATCAAAAATCAAGAGAAATTTTCTTTACCGCTGGCGGAAAAGAAAAAGGAAATCCATATCACGATTATATTTATAAAGTAAATTTTGATGGAAACAGCTTAACAAATCTTACACCAGATAAAGGACATCACTCTGCAAGTTTTTCTCCAAATATGAATTATTTTGTTGACACCTATTCTACAACCAATACGCCACCTATTTCTGTTTTAAGAGATAGAAATGGCGTTAAAATAGTAGATTTAGAAACTGCTGATATTTCTGAATTAAAATCAAACGGATGGAAAGCTCCAATTGAATTTAATGTAAAAGCAAGAGACAATAAAACTGATTTATACGGTGTACTATTTACACCTTCAGATTATGATGAAAGTAAAAAATACCCGGTTTTAAACTACATTTATCCAGGACCACAATCTGGTTCTGTTGGCAATTATGGTTTTAAAGCGGTTTGGAGAGACTTTCAGGCGGTTTCTGAATTAGGTTTTGTTGTAGTTGCTGTTGACGCACAAGGAACCCCAGGAAGATCTAAATCTTTCCACGATTTCTATTATGGAAATATGGGAGACAACGGAATTCCAGATAATATTGCTGCTATCAAACAATTGGCTAAAGAATACAAAGGAATGGATATTGAAAATGTAGGAATTTGGGGACATTCTGGTGGAGGATTTGCTTCTACGAGAGCCGTTTTTGCCTATCCAGATTTTTATGATGTAGCCGTTTCTGGAGCAGGAAATCATGATAACAGAAATTACGAAGCGGATTGGGGAGAAAAATGGCAAGGTTTGTTAGTTGAAGGAAACATGGAAGGAAAAGGAGACGGAACAACAAACTACGACAACCAAGCAAATCAATTATTAGCAGGAGAATTAAAAGGAAAATTATTAATTACGCATGGTTCAATTGATAATAACGTTCCGCCTTCTAACACAATGTTAGTTGTTGAAGCTTTGATAAAAGCGAATAAAGATTTTGATATGATTTTATTTCCGAATCAAAGACATGGTTACGGAAGTATGACCAATTATATGACAAGAAAAAGATGGGATTATTTCATTACACATTTACGTAAAGAAGTTCCACCAAAGGAATTTGATTTAGCAAATTTCAAATAACAAAAAAAAGTCGCTCAATTTGAGCGGCTTTTTTTTATTTAGAAAACATCTATATATCAGTTCGAGCGCAGAAGAGAACTATTTATAGTTTTATTTTTAATTACATCTAGACTCCGCTCGATAAGACATTTTAGAGTTTTTAGTTTTTTAAATAATCTTTTTATTTTATAAAATACGCTTTAATGATATAATCAACTTTTGGAAATTTTTCTCTTAAATATGTATTTCCAAATTGAACAATTGAGTCTTGTTTTCGTCCAAGTGTATCTCCGTAACCATCATAAAACTTTAGTACATTTTCTTTTCCTGCAATTACTTTTGCAATCACCGGAAAACCAGTCACACCAGAATATGCTAATTCATCCAATCTATAATTATCTTTTAAATTGATGAAAATCTGATTAGATCTTGTGTTTACGCCTCCTCTAGCAAAAGAAATTGACATTGCTTCATTTTTAGCTAATACAGGCTCATCATCAATTCCGTTTTCTCTCCAGCTTTTATTAATTAATGAATCATTATGAATTCCGAATTGCGCTACAAAATCTGGAACAACCCTAAAAATCGCCAGATCATCGTAGTATTTATTCTTTATTAATTGATACAATCTATCAACTCCTTTTGGAGACCAAGCTCTTCTGGCAACAATATCAAAATTACCTTTTGTAGTTTCAAAACGTGCTTTAAACGTATTAGGCGATTCTGCTTTTAACCATTTTTCATTGAACTTTTTTGGCGCACAAGACGCTAATAATATAATGCTTGCAAGAAGTAAAACTCTTTTCATTTTAAAGAAATTTGTTGGTTCGTTTTTTGACATTAACAAATGTAAGAAAAAGAATTATTTAAAATATTTTTACTCTACACTTGTAGAATAAAATTTTATTTCTACATTTGTAGAGTTAATTCTAAAAACGTAGAGCAATGCAATTATCAAAAACCGAAGAACAAGTAATGCAATATTTATGGAAACGTAATACTGCTTTTATGAAAGATTTACTAGAAGATTTTCCAGAGCCAAAACCTGCTACAACAACCGTTGCAACGTTATTAAAACGTATGAACGATAAAGGTTTTATTGATTACAAATTGTACGGAAAATCAAGAGAATATTTTCCACTTGTTAAGAAAACAGATTACTTTTCTAAACACGTAAACGGATTGATTAAGAACTTTTTTAATGATTCTGCTCCACAATTTGCTTCGTTTTTTACTTCAGAAACTAATTTATCAAAAGAAGAATTAGAAGAACTACGTACTATTATTGATCAACAAATTAAAAAGAAATAAGATGTTACTATATCTATTAAAAACCACTTTTTGCTTACTGCTTTTTCTAGGGTTTTATCACTTGGTTTTAGAAAGAGAAAAAATGCACAGATTTAACAGATTCTATTTATTAGGAAGTATTGTTTTTGCCTTTTTAGTGCCTAGTTTTACAATTACAGTTGTTGCTCCAACAGAATTTATAGAGCCAATTGCTGAAGAGTTTCAAATGGTAAAACACATGCAAACAACAGATATTGCCACTTTAGAAGAAACCGAAATTAATTACATGAATTACGTTTACGGATTGTACATTATTATTAGCGGAATTCTATGCTTCTTTTTTGTCAAAAACTTACACAAAATATTATCAAAAACTAGAAAGAACGAAAAGGTAAGTTACTACAACGCGACTGTAATTTTACTGAAAGAAAAAATATTACCACACACGTTTTTAAAGTACATTTTTATCAATAAAAAAGACTATACAAATGACCAAAAAGAACAACTAATTTTAACGCACGAATTAGCACACGTAAAGCAAAAACATTCAATTGATGTGCTTTTTATCGAGTTATTGCAGATTGCCTTTTGGTTTATACCAATCTTTAAATTATACAAAAAAGCAATACAGCTAAATCACGAATTTTTAGCAGATGATGCTGTCATAAAATCACATAAAAACATTACTGAGTATCAATATGTATTATTAAATACCTCAGCTCAGAACAACAATATTTACTTGGCCAGTAATTTAAATTATTCACTCACTAAAAAAAGATTACTTATGATGACAACACCGAGTTCCAACACAAAAATCTTGCTTAAAAAGTTATTGGTTTTTCCATTAACTGCAGGATTTATCTTTGCCTTTGCACAACGTGTAGAAGCGCAAGAAAAAAATCAAACCCCGAAAACAGTAGAAACAAAAAAAATAACTCAAAATCCTACTGAAGAAGAATTGTATAAAGATTATTCTTTTAAAGATGTTCTTTACAAATACGTTAATAAAGACGGAGAAAAGGTTGAAAAATCTTATTTTGAAATGACCATAGAAGAACAAAAAAAGTTGGGCGAACCATTATTACCGTTGACATTTAAAAAGGAGGTACCAACACAGCAATTAATTTCAGATTTAAAAGATTCAGAAAAATATGCCCTTTGGATTGATAAAAAAGTGGTTAGCAACACCGTTTTAAACAATTATAAAAACACAGACTTTTCAAGTTCATCTGTAAGTTTTGTATATAAAAATGCAAGAAGTAAACGTTTTCCTCAAAAATATCAAGCACATTTAATTACGAACACACATTTTGAAAACAGGAACGATAAAAGGGCCAAGGATTTTGAAGACTATAAATTAAAACGAAAAAGAGATCCTAATTACAGAGGTGCTACTAAAAGCCAACAAATAATTCTTTTTAGTGCTCCTAACGCTCATCAAAAAGAGCTTTCTGAAAAGGAAATGAAAGAATATAGTGCCTTGTATAAATCTGGAGGAAAAAGCAATATATACAAGCAAAAAAATGTACAAAGAATGATTTCTTTATACAATAGAATGTCTAAAAAACAACAGAACAGTGTAAAAGAAATTCGAAAAGTACTTCCACCTCCGCCAATAAATATAGTTTCTGAATATAAAAAACTATTTAATAAAGAAGTAAAAAGAAACGTTCACAAGGTAAAAGACATCAACAAAATGGTTTCTTTATACAACAGAATGTCTAAAAAACAACAAAACAGTGTAAAGGATATTAGAAAAGTACTTCCACCTCCAGCAAAAATGGACATTGTTTATACATATCAAAGACTAGCTGCGAGAATTAAAAGAACCAGTAAAAACAGAAAAGCTAATGTTATTTATTTAAAAGAATTGTATAGCAAAATGACAGCAACTGAAAAGATGCTTGTACCAAAACCGTCTAGAGTTTTACCTCCTCCGCCTCCAAAAAAAAAAATTGATGAAATAGCAGTAAATAGTAAAGAATACAAAGAAAAGTTTAAAAAATATGAAGCATTAAGACATTCTAAACCTCATTTCATTCAAAAATCAAGCAAAGACAAACAGTTAATGAGTAGTTTATGGTTAGATTTAAGAAAAATGTATTTTTATTCATTGTCTGAAAAAGATAAATCAGAATTAGAGTTGCCTACATCTCCATATTTACCTTATATCAAGGTCTTATATAATGGAAAATCGTATTATAAATTATATAACCAACTTACAAAAGAAGAAATAAGAGCAACTATGGTTTTCAAAGCTTCTGATGTTCATAGAAAAAGTTTAGCAATTTTAGATGAAAATGCACCAAATACAATACCTATCGGAAGTTATAAACTTAGAAAAGAAAAACCAGAGACTAATTCTACAAATCAGAAACGCTCAATAATAATTTCAATATCTGATGACGGTAAATACGCAATTAGCAAAGATCAAACTTTTAAAAATTTCGAGTTAATTTCTATAGTCTCAATTGAAAAATTACTGTCTAACTTATCTAAAAACGAAATCGAGAATACTTTTGTTTTTTCAAAATCAAGAGATTTAAAAAAATTCCGTTCCAAACCAGCCAAGTCTAAAGAATATCAAGATGACATTGAAATTACATTAATAAAATCTGACATTCGTTTTAGTATAATGAAATCATTAAAAGGTGATTATGTAGAACATCCTGTTACACAACTTGTTTTAGATAATACAAAAACAACACAACTAAAATCAAGCGTTGAAAGATTAGCTGTACTATTTAAAAAACACGGAATAACAAATATGACAATCTAATTTGTATTCTAAATTTAATAAATTAAAGCCGCTTAAATAAGCGGCTTTTTCATGTAACATTTTTTGTAGAATAGCGTTCTAATAGCATAACTATTCAATTCTTTGGCATGCTTAAAAAATTCTTTCTTATCTGCTCTGGCGTAGACACTACGCTTATTAACGATTGTTCTAACGGAGAGCAAAACAAATATGTTGGTATTGGCGCAACGGTTTTCTTTACTGCTGTTATGGCTTTTATTGCTTCTAGCTACGCGTTATTCACCGTTTTTGATAATTATTTTATCGCTGCTGCTTTTGGATTGATTTGGGGATTATTGATTTTTAATTTAGATCGATTTATTGTTTCAACCATTAAAAAGAAAAATAATAAATGGAAAGAATTTGCACAAGCAACACCAAGAATTAAGTTGGCAATTATTATTGCTGTTGTAATTTCTAAACCTTTAGAATTAAAGTTATTCGAAAAAGAAATTAATCAGGTTTTGTTAGAAGAAAAAAATCAAATGACGTTGGATAATAAAACGCAAATTGCACAACAATTTACGCCAGAAATTGAACAAATAAATCGAGAAATTGCCGTTTTAAAAAACGAAATAGCAATTAAAGAAAAAGAAACGAATGCTTTATATGAAACCTATATTGCAGAAGCTGAAGGAAAAAAAGGAACAAAATTAATTGGCAAAGGCCCCGTGTACAATGAAAAAAGACAAAAACACGATGCCGCTTTGGCTGAATTAAAAGAATTAAAAATTGCAAACAGAAATAAAATTCAAATTAAAGAAACAGCTTTAACAAACTTAGTAGCAACTCAAAAAAACAAAGAAGCAACAACACAACCAATCATTACCAATTTTGGTGGATTAATGGCAAGAATTAATGCCTTAGAAAAACTCCCTTTATTGCCATCATTATTTATTTTCTTGTTGTTTTTAGCGATAGAAACATCGCCAATATTAGCCAAACTAATTGCTCCAAAAGGCGAATATGATTTTAAATTAGAAGATGAAGAAAATGCCATTAAAAATTGGGTAGCACAAAAAGTAGATCAACGAAATGCGTTATTACAAACCGATATTAACATCAATAAAAAAGTATATAACGATATTTCTGAAGAAGAAGAAATTTACAATTATAAACGGAAAAAAGCACGCGAACTCATGCAATTACAAGCCGATGCTTTTTATAAGAAACAACAGAAAATGTTGTAATTTGTATTGTCAAGCTGAACTTGTTTCAGCTTCTCATAATAAGACTCCGAAACAAGTTCGGAATGACAGAAGATTGTCGTTTTATATTACTCTTAACAAACACAAGCGTTAGCGATAGAAGCATTTGTTTGAGCTCTTTTTAATTTTTCTTTAAAAAAGCGAGTGCGAAAAGCGCGACCTGAAAGGTAACGCCCGATTTCTCGGGAATGACAAAGGTCTTCATAAAAACTTGTCACCTCGAGCGCAGTCGAGAGGTCTTCGCTTTTAAAAAAAAAAATAGTTCTCGACTGCGCTCGAACTGACAAATCTTACTCTTTCTCTGCCATTTTCTTAACGTAATCTGTAATAATTACAATTTGCGTTGGGCCAACTTTACCTTCAATAAATTTAGCATTTTCATGATCTAAAGAAATTCTTCGCACCGCAGTTCCTTGTTTTGCAACCATACTAGAGCCTTTTACCTTTAAATCTTTGATTAAAACAACCGAATCTCCAGCTTGTAAAATAGCGCCGTTTGCATCTCTATGAATTACCTTTTCACTTTCGTCTAAATGATCTCCAGATTCTTTCGCGTAACGCAAATCATCATCTTCTAAATACATCATATCTAACAAATCTTGCGGCCAACCTTCTTTACGCAAACGAGATAACATTCTCCAAGCAATCACTTTTACGGCTCTAAATTCACTCCACATAGAGTCATTTAAACAGCGCCAATGATTTGCATCTGTATTTTCTGGGTTTTCAATCTGATCAACACAAGTTTCACAAGCCAATAAACTTCCATCAATTCCACCTGTTGATGTTGGTTTTACTTCGTAAATTGATAAATTAGTTGTTGAAGTACATAATTCGCATTGATTTCCACTTCTATTTTCTAAATCTTGTTGTAAACTCATTTTTTTATTTTATTATGATGTAAAAATACTATTATTTGAAGCTATTTCCTGCTTTCTCTACTCGCTTTTTTTCATTCTTCAAAAAGAGCTCAAACACGCCGTTCAATCAGGGCTAAACTTGCTTATTTACTTTTGGTTTTTAATTAAAATTATTCAATTTCTAGCGAAGTAAACTGAAAAGAATCTCCATCAAACAATCCTTTATCAGATAATTTTAAAGATGGAATTACCAACAACGCCATAAACGATAAACTCATGTAAGGCGCACGCAATTTACTACCCATTTGTTTTGCCATTGCGTCTAATGCTGCATACGATTTCCCAATTTCTTCAGCAGATAAATCAGACATAATTCCGGCAACTGGCAACGATACTATTTTTTCTTCCGATTCGTTTACAGCGCATATTCCACCTTTATTTTTGATAATTAAATTAACTGCTTTACAAATGTCCTCTTCAGAAACACCAACTGCTATAATATTATGAGAATCGTGCCCAACAGAACTTGCAATAGCACCTTCTTTAATTCCGAAATTCTTGATAAATGCAATTGCTGGCACATCATTTTTATAGCGATTTACAACCGTCATTTTTAAAACATCAGTTGCTGTATTTGAAACTAAGTTTCCGTTTTCAATTAACGAATCTACTGTAATTTGATTGGTAACCAATTCGCCATCTAAAGCTTCAATAACACGAATCTTTTTTGCATCAGATTCAAATCTAAAATCAGAAATTGTTTTATAATCGGTGTTAAAATTATTCAACACTTCAAAAGCTACAGATTTCACAAAAGAATTGCCATTTTTGGCAACTAAGTCACCATTTATATACGTTTCTAAGACTTTAAATTTTTCTAAATCTTCTACAACAATAAAATCTGCAAAATCGTCTTTTTGTAACAAACCAACATCCAACTTATAATGCTTAACCGGATTTACACACGCAGCTTGTAACACTTTAAAAACATCAATTCCTTTTGCAACTGCTCTTTCACACAATTGATTGATATGCCCTAACAACAAATCGTCTGGATGTTTATCATCAGAACAAAATAGCATGTTTTCAAAATGCTCTGGTAATAAATCAATCAACGCATCAAAGTTTTTTGCAGCAGAACCTTCTCTGATAATTACCTTCATTCCTTTCTGTAATTTCTCTAATGCTTCCTCATAGGTAAAACATTCGTGATCTGTAGAAATTCCGGCAGCAATATATTTAGTAATGTCATTCCCTCTTATACCTGGCGCATGCCCATCAATGGGTTTGTTATTATTTTTAGCGTATTCAATTTTCTTTAACACCTCTTCATCATCAAACAAAACACCTGGATAATTCATCATTTCGGCCAAATATTTAATGTCCGGATTTTCCATCATCAATTGAATATCTTGAGAATCGATAATTGCACCAGCACTTTCAAAAGATGTTGCTGGCACACAACTTGGCGCGCCAAAATTAAATTTTAACGGAACCTTTTTTCCGTTTTCTATCATAAAATTGACTCCTTTTACACCCAACACATTGGCAATTTCGTGTGGGTCAGAAACGGTTGCCACTGTTCCGTGTACAACAGCAATTTTCGCAAATTCAGACGGAACCAACATGGAGCTTTCTATGTGAATATGCGCATCTACAAAGCCTGGTAAAATGTAATTTTCTACAAAGTGATTTGACTTTCTAACAGCTTTAATTTTTCCGTTTTTAACTTCAACTTCGCCTTTAAAAATCGCTTTGTTTTGTATATCGACAATATTCCCTTGAACTATCATTTTAAACTTATTTGTAGCAAACTTACAAAGAATAGAAAAGGATTTTGTAAATTCTAAATAGAATTTTCTATTTTTGATTATGGATAAAAAACAGGCATCGCTTAAGTTTAAAAACTGGTCTAAAAACAATCAGTTTTCTTTAAAAAATTTGTTTCCAACAATTAACAAAAGTGAAACTATTCATATTGATTTAAGTATCAATAATACCAATGTTAAAACTGAAGCCGAATTTAACAATCCTGCTTTTTTTGAAGCTAAATTAGCTGATATACAAGAAAAAAATCCAAGTAAAATTATTGCTGGCGGTTATTTAGAAAAACGTGCTTTATATACTTCTGATATTTACAACTCAGAAAATTCAACAGAAAAAAGAAACATTCATTTAGGTATAGATTATTGGCTACCAAAAAACACACCAATTCACGCACCTTTTAATGGAGAAATTATGTGTGCAGTTCATCAAAAATCTTTTAAGGGTTATGGTGGTTTTATCATTTTAAAACACACTTTTTCTGATATTGAATTTTATACTTTATATGGACATCTTTCTGCTAAAAGCATTCTAAAATATAAAAAAGGGGATACAATTAATAAAGATCAAGAAATTGGTCTTTTAGGAAATTATTCAGAAAACGGTGAGTGGGTTCCTCATTTGCATTTTCAGGTGATGCTGTCGCTTTTAAATTATAAAAATGATTTTCCTGGGGTTGTCTTAGAAAGCGAAATCAACTTTTGGAAAACTATTTGCCCAAATCCTAAACTACTTTTTAAATCTTAATCATTAAAACATAAATGAGTCCAATTATCAGAGAAGCTACAAAAAAAGATTTACCTGTATTAAATTCCTTTATGGATGCTTTGGTAGACGTAGAACGATCAATGGACACAACGCTTAAAGATGGAAAAATTGTTTATTATGATTTGGAAGGCTTTATTAAAAGTAAGCATGCAATTTTATATGTTATAGAACTCAATACTGAGATTGTTGCCTCTGGTTATGCAAAAATCAACTTAGACAAAACATACTTAAAACATGATAAACATGCCTATTTAGGCTTTATGTATGTAAAAGAAAAACATCGTGGAAACGGTTACAATAAATTAATTGTTGATGCTTTATTAACTTGGTCAAAAGAAAAAAACATTAGCGAAATTAGATTAGATGTTTACAATTCTAATCCATCTGCAATTAGAGCTTATGAAAAAGTTGGTTTTAAAAAGCACATGCTTAAAATGCGAATGGATATCAATGATTTAGAAAATTAAAACTTTCTATCCGGATGAAATGGATTCAAATCTAAACTGGTCTTTTTCTCAGAAATAATCTCAGAAACCAATTTTCCCGTTGCGGGTCCTAAACTCCAACCCATCATTGCATGACCCGTTGCAATTGTTAAATTATTACACTTTAAAGATTTACCAATAAACGGCAAACCGTCTGGCGAACATGGTCTTAATCCACATTGAGCATCATTTTTTTCAGCTTCAGAAACTTTTAACCCTTTATAAAAACTTTCTCCTGCTTTTGCAATTGCATTCACACGCACTGGATTTATATCATGATTTATGCCTCCTATTTCCATCGTTCCTGCAAATCTTGTAAAACCATTCATGGGTGTTACAGCAACCTTTGCCTCTAATAAAATAGTTGGAATTGTAATTCCTGTTTCTTTTTTTAAGTTTATTCGATATCCTTTTCCAGCCTGAATTAATAGTTTTAAACCTAACTTTTTAGATAATAACGGACTCCAACTTCCTGCTGCTAACACAACTTGATCCACAACAATTTCTCTTTTGTTTGTAATAAGTTTTGAAATTATTTTATTAGATATCTCAAGATCTTCCACTTCTTCTTTTGCTAAAATTTTAACGCCTAATTTTTTCAACTGCGCTAACATTTTTGGCATAAAATCTGAAGGGGTTGTATGAGCGTCACAATCATAAAAAACACCCCCTTTAACATCAAGATTGGCATTTGGTTCTCTTTTTTTTATCTCTTCTTTGGTTAACATTTCTGCATTTAAACCAGCTTCAATTAATCGTTGACCAACTTTCCATTCTGCTTCTCCAGCTTTATCAGTTTTATATGCCATTAATAAACCTTTACGCTCATAATGAAAGTCAAATTCTTTTGAAGCTTTTAAATCGTCATACAAATCTCTACTCAATAAATTGATGTCTCTTATGACAGAAATTGAGCTTTCTACTTTTTTTGCATTTGCAGATTTTTTAAATGCTAAAGACCATTTTAAAAACTCAGCATCCAATCTTGGTTTTACATAAAACGGACTCTCAGAATTAAACATCCATTTAATTCCTTTTGTAATGATTCCTGGAGCCGCTAAAGATATTATATGACTTGGCGTTAAATATCCAGCATTTACAAAAGAAGCACCGCTTGTAAAATCAGACTTATCAATTACAGTAACTTCGTGCCCTTCTTTTTGCAAATAATAGGCAGAACATAAACCAATAATTCCACCACCAATAATGACTATTTTTTTTGACATTTTACATGTTAATTTAAACGTTGTCTACTGTGATAATTCTAAATGTGTTTGAGTTCACAGTAATTTTAATTTTATACTGATTGTTTGTGACGTAAAAATTCTTTCCCTTTTTCTCAAAAAACTTTACATCCGTTTCTTTCAGTACTTTTTCAATCAAAGTTTCACTTTCTTTTCTCGAAAAATTTACTTCTAACTTTTTATTAATTCGATTGTAAACAAACTACATACAACAATGTCTTTTTAGAATTTTTGCTTTGTTTTCTTTCATTTTTTTTTAAAATTTATGAGATTCTGAATACTGAAATAAATTCAGCACACGCAAGTTCAGAATAATTTAATTCTAAAATTAAATTACCTGAAATCCATGTGCGTACGGATCCTCTTCATCATCAATTACTATCGTATTATAACCATATACTTTTGCCCAACCTTGAATACTCGGAATAATTGCAGGTTTTCCGTTTAACATAGTTTCTTCTTCTACGCAACCAATAAATTTACTTCCTATAAAACTTTCGTGGATAAATTGTTCTCCTAATTTCAACTTTCCTTTTGCATGTAATTGTGCAATTCTGGCAGAAGTTCCTGTTCCGCACGGACTTCTATCAATGGCTTTATCGCCATAAAAAACGGCATTTCTTCCAGATGATGTTGGGTCAATCGGATTTCCAGTCCACAATAAATGTGTTACATCTTTAATCGTTTCATTTTCTGGATGGATAAATTGATTTTGATATTTCTCATTGATTCTATCTCGAACAACTTGCGAATATTGAATGATTTTTGATGCTGTAAAATCGTGAATTCCAGAAAAGTTTTTCTGAGGGTCTACAATCGCATAGTAATTTCCACCATAAGCTACATCAAAAGTAATTTCTCCTAATTCTGGACAATCAATCTTTAAACCTTCTGCTGCCAAATAACTTTTTACATTGGTTAATTTTACCCAATCAACTTTCTTTCCAGTTTGACCGTATTCAATTTGAACCAAACCAGCTGGCGCTTCCATTTTTATTTTTCCAGGAATTTTAGGTGTAATCAAACCTTCTTCAATGGCGATGGTAATCGTACCAATTGTTCCATGTCCGCACATTGGTAAACAACCAGAAGTTTCTATAAATAAGATTGCAAAATCGTTTTTTGGATTGTGTGGCGGAAACAAAATACTACCACTCATCATATCATGACCACGAGGTTCAAACATCAACCCTTTTCGAATCCAATCATATTCTTTTAAAAAATGTTGGCGTTTTTCACTCATTGTTTTCCCAACTAAATTGGGGCCACCTTCGGTAATTACTCTTACAGGGTTTCCGCAAGTATGCGCATCAATACATTTAAAAACTGTTTTACTCATTTTTATTTTTTTCAATGTAATTTTCTATTCTTGATTCTAAAATTGATAATGTTACAGTTCCTTCTGCTAAAATTACTTCGTGAAACTTTCTAATGTCAAATTTATCTCCTAATGCTGTTTCTGCTTTTACTCGCATTTCACGGATTTTTATTTCACCCATTTTGTATGACAATGCTTGTCCTGGCCATGAAATATAACGATCTGTTTCTGTGTTAACTTCATGCATTGACAAGGCAGTATTTGACGCCATGTAATCAATCATTTGTTGACGTGTCCAACCTTTTGCGTGCACTCCAGTATCAACAACCAATCTACAAGCACGCCACATTTCATAGGTTAATTGTCCAAATTTTTCATACGGAGTTGTGTAAATATTCATTTCTTCAACTAAGTATTCTGAGTACAATCCCCAACCTTCTCCAAAAGCAGACAAGTATAAATTTCTTCGAAATCTAGGAATCGTTTTTGGTAACTCGTTATTCAAAGACATTTGTAAATGATGACCAGGAACGGCCTCATGCGCGGTTAAAGCCGGAATTGTATACAATGTTCTGCTTGGTAAATTATAGGTATTTACCCAATAAAAACCTGCAGTTGTTTCACTTCTAGACCCAGAATATCTTCCACCAGTATAATTGGGTGCAATTGCAGCCGGAACAGGAACAACTCCATATGGTTTTCTTGGCAATGTGATAAAATATTTAGGCAATTCGGCATCAATTCTTTTTGCAATATCTCTTGCAAACATTAATAACTCTTTAGGCGTTTTTGCATAGAATTGCTTATCTGTTCTTAAGAATTTTAAGAAATCTGAAAAACTTCCTTTAAAACCCAAGTCTTTAATGATTTGTTGCATTTCAGATTTGATTCTTGCCACTTCTTTCAATCCGATTTGATGAATATCGTCTGCTGTGTATTTTGTACTTGTTGTATAGAAATTGATTCTATTTTGATAAAATTCTTTTCCGTTTGGCGTTGTACTTACACCTAAACCTTTTCTTGTATTCGGAAAATATTCTTCCTCAAAAAATGTCCTAATTTTTTTATACTCGTCAATTGCATTTTTTTGAACACTAACTTTAGCAACTTTAATTATAGAGTCTTTTAATGCTAATGAAAGTGAAGAAGGCAATTTTAAAAATGGTTTGTAAAACTCACTTTTTGTTACATCTGTAACAATATGTTTATTGTAGGTGTTTTCATATTTGTAGAAAACTGCTTTTGGTTGAGAAACACCTTCTTTTACTCCTGCTCTTAATAAATTTAAATTATAAGCTACGCGTTGTGGTAATTTTTCTAACTGATTTAAATAATCGATAAGTTTCTTTTTAGTATTAAAGTTCCGATTTGCTATTCTACTTAAGTTCAAATGAAAAGCAGATTCGTTTGTAATCGGATTTAAATACATTTTATAAGTATGTTGATCAATTTTATCTTGCAACACAAACTTTAATAATTCGGCTGAAATTTTATCTGTTTCTGATAAATCTTCTAAAGAAACCAACTCTAATTTTTCTTTTAAGTTTATTGCAAAATTAGATTCTGCTTGATAATATTTAATGGTGTTTTCTACAGAACCGTTTATATCAAACTCATGAACTCTGAATTTTTCATATTCAGCAATAATAGATTTTAAATCAGTATCTGTTGCTTCATTTTTACAAGACGAAAAACTTATTAAAAGTATCAGTCCAAAAAGTTTGATTATTCTCATAATTTTAAATTTTATCAGTAGTTTTTATACCGTTTACATTTCTTAAAATCTGTAATGGATTTTCATCTTTTAATTCGTTTGGCAATAAATTATTTGGCCAAGATTGAAAACTAAAAGGTCTTACCCAACGTTTGATAGAATCTACGCCAACAGCTGTAAATCTTGAATCTGTTGATGCAGGATACGGTCCACCGTGTTGCATCGAAGGACACACTTCTACACCAGTTGGAACGCCATTAAAAATAATTCTTCCAACTCTATTTTGTAATGCAGATACAATTCCACAATTTACAGAAAGTTCATTTTCTGTTCCGATAATTGTTCCTGTTAATTGTCCTTCTAATTGTGTTAGAATTTGTTCTAGTTGTTTTACATTTTCACATTCGACCACTAAAGAAAAAGGCCCAAAAACTTCTTGGTGTAAAGTCGGGTTTGCTAAAAATGTAGTGCCATCAACTTTAGAAACTACTTGACGACCATAATTACTTTTAGAATCACCAGAAAAATCTGCCAACACTTCAATTCCGTCTTGAGAAATCACTTTTGATTTATTGCTATTATAAGCACCAACAATATTTGGATGCAACATACAACTTGGTTCCACTTTCACAATTTCTTCGGCCAACGTTTGTGTAAACTCGGTCAATCCATCACTTTTTATAGCTAACAACAACCCCGGATTTGTACAAAACTGTCCAGATCCTAAAGTAATAGAACCTGCATAGGTTTTTGCCCAATCTGTCGCTTTTTCTTTTAAAGCTTCCGGTAAAATGACCACTGGATTTATACTTCCCATTTCTGCGAAAACCGGAATTGGCTCTTCTCGTTGTGCCGCTAAATCAAACAATGCTCTTCCACCTCGAATACTTCCTGTAAATCCAACTCCTTTTACTAGCGGATGTTTCACTAATTCTTGCCCAACTTCTATTCCGCTTGAATTTAAATTAGAAAAAACACCATTTGGCATTCCTGTTTTTTCTACTGCTTTTATAATTGCGGATGCAACTAATTCTCCAGTTCCTGCGTGCATCGGATGTGATTTTACAATTACTGGACAACCTGAAGCTAAAGCTGCTGCAGAATCTCCTCCTGCAGTTGAAAATGCTAACGGAAAATTAGAGGCTCCAAAAACAACAATGGGTCCTAAAGGAACATTCATTTTTCGTAAATCTACTTTTGCCATTGGTTGTCTTTCTGGTTGTGCAGTATCAATTGTTGCATCAACCCAAGAACCATTCTCTATATGCGCCGCAAATGCTCGTAATTGACCAACTGTCCTTCCTCTTTCACCCATTGCTCTTCCTTGAGGCAAGCCAGATTCTGACATATATACCTCAATTAAAGCATCACCTAAGTTTTCAATTTCTTCTGCAATTGCTTTTAAAAAAACTGCTTTTTTTGCTCCAGAAACTAATTTGTAAGTTTTAAAAGCTTCGGTTGCTAATTGTGCTGCAACATTAATTTCTGCTGAAGTTGCCTCAGTAAAAACATTTGTATTTTTTGTGTTTATTTGCGGATTAAACGTTGTATAAGTTTTGTTTCCGTTGGCAGAAAGTTGATTTCCGATATAATTTTTTCCTGTAAGCATCTTTACTTATTTTTTTATAATGTTTTTTTCAAATTTACTGTTTTGTAAGCTAGTTTTTTTTAATTATTTAAAAAGCTTAACCTATCAAGTCCAAGGCTTCAAGTCTTTCTTTTGCCAAAATATATCTTGTACGTACATCATCAATTTGCTGTTGAGTTAATTTCTTACCAAAGGTGCGCAGTCCTCCAGCAACATCATTATGATGAATTCCCATAGCAAGCTTCAAATATTCCATAAGCAGCGGCTGAGCATCCAGATACGATAAGGAATTTAAAGCCTGAGAAATTTTGTTTGCTTTTGCCCATTCTCCATTTAAAACATACTCCTGCATCGTAACACTTGCTTTCGGAAAGATACAACCTACCCCCGTAATTCCACCACATGCTCCAGCGAGTCCTGCATGTACAGTTACTGTGTCTACTCCTGCCAAAATTTTTAAATCTTTGTTCTCTAACATCAGAGTTTCAATTATTGAAACATCAATAGTTGATATTTTAAGAGCAGTTACCTTAGGTAGCACAGAAAGTCTTTTAAGAAGGTCTGTTGAGAGCGCATGATAACCGGCTGCATCAGGGTTGTTATAAGGCATAATTGTTACACCTACATCTTTTGCAGTTGCTTCAGAAAGTGCATAATACTCATACATTTCTTTTTCAGAAGGAACCGCTTTCGTTTTTGGTGGCATGACCATGACAGTATCCACCCCAACTGTTGCAAGTCCTTCAACGATTTTAGCAAGTTCTTCCTTTGTTTCTGCTGCTGCTCCGCTTATCAACGGAACATTGTATTCTTTAGCTACCTCAGAAAGAGATTTAAGTAAAGAAAAACGCTGCTTGGTACTCAAGTAGCTATTCTCACCCAGGGTTCCAGAACCGACAAGTCCGCTCATGCTGCTTCCACCCTTTCCTTGAGCTTTTAAAATACTTGCAGCCTGTTTTTGTGTTGCATCAAAGTCAATTTCAAGAGCGCCTGATTTTGACTCTTTCAACCATGTAAACACGGCTGGCATAACACCATTCCATTGTATACTCATTATTGTTTTTTTTTACAAATTTAAGTTGGTTTTCTGTTTTTTGATTTTCAGATATTAACAACAACTAATACTTTATTAACCTTAATGATATTTTAATATTAATTTTAAAGTGAATATTAGCATATATTTGTATTAGAGTGATATTGAGACATTGAAATAAATTCAGCGTAAACAAGTTCAGCAAACATGAAAATACTACCATTTAAAATTCCGAAATCGAAAGATGTTTCTTTAATTTATCAAGAAGATAAAGGAGAAATCTTGTACGACAAATTACATCAACATGAAGAAATTCAGTTGTGTGCTATTGTAAAAGGTGAAGGAAGTTTGGTTGTTGGTGATTCTATAAACGAATACAAATCTGGCGATATTTTAATTATCGGAAGTAACGTTCCGCATGTTTTTAAAAGTGATGTTTCAAATTGTGATGCTACTTTTATGCAAACCTTATTTTTTACGAAAACTTCTTTTGGTGATGCGTTTTTTGAATTGGGAGATTTTAAAGAAACCCAACAAATATTTACGATTAGCGAATCTGGTGGAATTTTAACTTCTAATAAAAATGAGGTTTTCACTTTGTTTCAACAACTTAAAAAAGCATCGAATTTAAATCGGTTTATTTTGTTTTTAACCATCATTAGTGAATTGCTAAAAGCTGAAATAAAACCACTTTCTACATTTATTTATCCAAAGAAATATTCTGATAACGAAGGAAAACGCATGAGTAATATTATGGAATTTACCATGAATAATTTTCAGAATGAAATTAGTTTAAAAGCTATTGCAGCAATTTCTTTTATGACGCCAAATGCGTTTTGCAGGTATTTTAAACAACGAACCAATAAAACCTATTTTCAGTTTTTGATTGAAGTTAGAATTGAAAATGCGTGTAGATTGTTAAAGAATAAAGATGTTTTAATTACCGAAGTTTCTGAAAAATCGGGGTTTAAAAATATTTCTAATTTTAATAGAAAATTTAAAGAAAATAAAGGAATCACACCTTCTAAATTTAGAGCTTTGAATTAAAGATTTTCTAATTCGGCTTTTAATTTCTTGGTTAATTTATCAACCACAACTTGATACGCATCTTTAATTAAATCGCAAACTTGCGCATCAGAAACATCTTGATTTACAATTACCGTATTCCAATGTTTTACGCTTACATATTTTGCATCTGGTTTTCTTCCTTGTTGAAATCCGCCCAAAATACTTTCGTTAGTTTCTCGTAATTCAATTGCTTTTTCTGGATCTAATTTTAGCACAATATTTTGCTCTCCTTTTTCCCAACGATCCAAAGGAACCATCATAAACATTTTATGCATTACTTTAAAAACCAAGGTTGTTTCATCAAACGGAAAATGTTCTGTTACTCTTTTTATGGCGATAGTAAAATCTCTGAGTTGTTCTATGTGCATAAAAAAATTATTTATTTATAAAACTCAAAAACAACGCTAAACTCTCTTTCGGATTTTCTTCCATTGGCACATGACCAGAATTTTCTATCACAACTAATTTAGAATTTGTTAAAACACTTTGCATTCTTTGTCCGTTGTCTAAAGGAATCCAATTATCTTCCGATCCCCAAATTAATAAGGTTTCGGTTTTAATCGTTTTTAGTTTTCCAGGATTTGCTTTCCCTTCCAAATTAAAATCAGTTTTTGCTCTATCAATAAACGCTTGTCTGTTTCCAGATCTTAACGCCATTTCGTGATAACGTGTAATCAATTCTTCTGTAATTTTAGTGTCGTCTGCGTACACTTCTTTCATGTTTTTCTTGATAAAAAATCGTGGTGTAACATATAAAAACAACGAACTTATTACAGGCGTTTTTGCCATTTTAAAAATTGCTGGTTGCTCTTTATTTGTTGGTAAACCACTTGCATCAACTAAAACTAATTTCTTAACTTTTTCTGGAGATTCTGCTGTGTAATTCCAAGCGATATTTCCACCCAAAGAATTTCCAGCTAAATAGAATTTATCAACGTTCATTTTTGATAATAATTTGTGCAAAAACTGTGTGTAATATTGAATTGAATAATCGCCAGAATTATTTGCGCCAGTTAAACCAAAAGCTGGCAAATCCATTCTAATAACTCTATAGTTTTTTTCGAGTTCTTTTGTCCAATCATTCCAAGTATGAAGTGAAGAAGCCGTTCCGTGAATTAACACAATCGGGGTTCCTTTTCCTTCGTCTCTGTAATGCACTTGCATTCCGTCAACTTCAATAAATTTAGAAAACTCGTTTGCGTATTTTTGTTTTAATTCTTCAACAGGAATATCAGCATACACAGCACCTTTTATCAGCAGAATTAAGATGATTAAAACAGCGTATAAAATGTATTTTCCTTTTTTGTTTTTCTTCATAATCTATTTGATAATTTTATACAAAACCGGCTTACTTGGTGTCGCATCATTTTCGAAAGGCGCAATCATTAAGTTTAATAAATACTCTCCGTCTTCAATAGTATTTGGAACATAAATAAACTCTGTAATAGTTGCATTCATTCTTAGTTTTCCAGAAGTGTTCCAAAAAGCATTGTGAGATAATAATTTTCCATCATCTTTTTCTTTATCAACAGAAGGCAAATCGATTAACAAATGCTTGATTCCCTTTTCTCTTAAATAAATTGCCGCTTCTTCTAATAAATAAGGCGGATTAGTATTTGAATATTGAGCTGATTTTTTATCCGACAGGTTAGGCAGCGTTCTTAATACAATAGCATCTCTTTTTTTGTTTTTTAATGCCGTTTTTAGTTGTTTCTCAGAAATAACAAAATCACCATTTCTACTTTCTGGAGCAACAGTAACCAACTCTGCCAAAAAAATAAAATATTTTAAATTCTGATTAATTGAATGTACTTCTTCTGTAATATGACCAACACATTCTGTATGGGTAATGTGCGAATGCGGATTAAAATGAATATTATTGAAGTTTACAACTGCACCTTCAGAAACGGTAATTTTTTCTCCATCAAATACTTCTGGAGAAATAGTTGGATCATCAACATACCAAGCATTTACATTTTTTTTAGAAACATCAATCGGAATGGAAATATCTAACGGATTTGAAATATCAACTTCTATTTTTCTTGAATTATATTCTACTATTGCTTTCATGCTGAACTTGTTTACGCTGAATTTATTTCAGTGTCTCATAATTGAAACACCTTAGTTTCATTTTTTACAAATCCAAATATATGTTTTTTAAATTAGGATTTTATAATTTAATCAAATTCCATTTCCAGTCTTTATGCCAGTTTTTTAATTTCTTTTCTCTTTCGAAAGCATCGTGAAAATTTGAATATTTTTCGAAATATAATAATTCATTTACATTATATTTTCTAGTAAATTCAGTTGCTTTTCCTGAAACATGAAGTTCTATTCTAGTTTTAAGATTCTTAGTAGTCCAACATATAAAACAGTTTTGTTTTTATTTGAGAGCATATATACATAACCTTCAATCATAGCTTTTTTTTTGAAGCTTAAGATTGATGAAATAGTAGACAAAATAATTTAGATATCTGATTAGTAGGCGCTTAATACAGCTCAATACAATCTAGTTAACCGATTGACAGATCCTGAAACTAGTTCAATACAATCTAGTTAACCGGTTAACAGATCCTGAAACTAGTTCAGGATAAATAAATCCGATGCAATTCCATCTGCTAAAAACTTACCCTTTTGAGTAGTTTTTAAAATTTTATTTTCAATATGCAATAATTCTTTATCTATATATTTTTTAGACTGACTTTCTAAA
The DNA here is from genome assembly GCA_029238315.1 of Polaribacter sp. GTDB lineage: Bacteria > Bacteroidota > Bacteroidia > Flavobacteriales > Flavobacteriaceae > Polaribacter. The sequence continues at coordinate 65,876 of JAQWGI010000016.1, forward strand.
TGCTTTACATAATTATCTCCAAAATCATTCTTAATTTTTTCTAATGAGATTCCCCAAATAGTTCTTAAACCTGTCATTATATATTCGTTAAACACATCTTCTTTTGACAGTTTTTCAACTTCATTTGGTAACTGGTTTTCTGAAATTGATTTGATGTATTTTGCGTTACTGGAAACATTCCAGCTTCTTTGTATTTTGCTAAACGAATGTGCAGATGGTCCAATCCCGATATACTTTTTCCCTTTCCAATAACTCGTATTGTGTTTTGAAAAATAATTTGGTTTTCCAAAGTTTGAAATCTCATAATGCACAAAACCTTGTTTAACCGTTTCAGCAACTAAAATATCAAAATGTTGTTTTGCCAATTCTTCATTTAGCGGCGGATATTTTCCGTTTTTTATAAACGAATCTAACGCCGTATTTGGCTCAACAGTTAATGCATAACTAGAAATGTGATTGATTCCGAAATCGAAAACAATTTGTAAATTCTCTTTCCATTTTTCGATGGACATGTTCTGAATTCCGTAAATTAAATCGACTGTAATATTTTCAAAGCTGCCAATGGCAGCTGATAGACAAGCTTTTGCTTCTTCTGCATTATGCGCACGATTCATCAATTTTAAATCGTCTTCAAAAAAAGATTGAATTCCGATACTTAAACGATTCACAGAACTTTTTGCTAATTCTAAAATTTTTGCTTCAGGTAAATCATCAGGATTTGCTTCTAAAGTTATTTCAGGATTAGTAATTACTTTATAGTTTTCAAAAATCGCATTTAATAACGATTCAATTTCATCAATCGATAATAAACTTGGTGTTCCGCCACCAAAATAAATGGTTTCAATGGTTTCATTTTGCAATTCATCTTTTCTGATTTCTAGTTCTTTTATCAAACAAGAAATCAATTCATCTTTCTTTTTTAATGAAGTAGAAAAATGAAAATCGCAATAAAAACATGCTTGTTTACAAAACGGAATATGTAAGTATATTCCCGCCATTACTTCTTTATTCTCTTTTCGTTTTGCTTTACAAAACTTGCCCAACCTGTATAATTTTTTCCTCCAACTACTTTACCTGAATTGTAGAAATGACAAACTGCTGCTGCTAATCCGTCAGTTGCATCTAAGTTTTTAGGCAATGTTTTTAAATTTAAAAGTGATTTTAACATCAACGCAACTTGTTCTTTACTCGCATTTCCGTTTCCAGTAATTGCCATTTTAATTTTCTTCGGTAAATATTCTGTAATCGGAATTTCTCTAGACAAACCTGCTGCCATTGCAACTCCTTGTGCTCTACCAAGCTTTAACATTGATTGTACATTTTTACCAAAAAATGGCGCTTCAATTGCAATTTCATCTGGATTATAAGTATCAATTAATTCGATGGTTCTTTCAAAAATTAATTTCAATTTCAAATAATGATCGTCGTATTTTTTCAACAGCAATTCATTCATTTGAATGAATTCCATTTTCTTTCCAACAACTTTAATCAACCCAAAACCCATAATTGTGGTTCCTGGATCAATCCCTAATATGATTTTTTCTGTGTTCACAATCTCAGATTGATTTTAATTTTTCGCGCTACTACAAACAACTATTATTTGTTACTTTGCAGATATATGAATTATTCGAATTCTTACAAATCTAAGTAATTCTTTGGGCTTGCAGTAAAACTATTTACTGTTATTGGCTATAGATATTACATAATTAGTAATACTTTAAAAAGTAAGATCATTTTCTTTAATAGATTAAAAGTTGATCTAATAATTAAATGCAAACTATTGTTTGATTATTTATGGATAAAAAAAGTACAGTTTTAGAAACAAAAAATGATCTTAACGACTCTTAATAAAAACAGTATTTCAAAAAGATAATTTATGGCAATACATTAGAAAGCAACGAGGTTGCATTCATCCATAAATAAACAGCTACAATTAGTAAAATAACTAACAAAATTCCTCTTTTGGGATTGGCTCTTTTTCTACCTCTTAATCTTCTAAACTTTATTTTTTTTTCTTCCATTTTAATACTGTATTACAATTATACCTTTATAGCTCTTAACATCTCTCTTTTTCCTGGCGGACCTTCAATTCGTTCAACTGAAAAACCAACATCTTGCATGGCTCTTCTTACACTTCCTTTTGCCGAATAAGTCACTAAAATTCCGTTTAATTTTAAAGCTTCATACATCTTTTTAAAAATAGACACTGTCCATAACTCTGGCTGATGTTCTGCTCCAAAAGCATCAAAATAAACTAAATTAAATTGATTTTTATCTGTAATTTCTTTAAAAAATTGTTTTCTTTTTGTTAAAAAAAAATGACTAGATATAGCATGTCTTTCTTCCCATGAACAATTATGCATTTTTTTAAAAAAATCATGCTTATTTGATACATTTAATTTGTGAACATAATTTAATTTCACCACTTCTTCTTCAGTAACAGGATACGCCTCTACACCAACATAATTAATAGATTTATTGTTTTTTAATGCCTCTAAATAAGTGATAAAACAATTTAATCCAGTTCCAAAACCAATTTCTAAAATTGAAATTTCTGATAACTCAATTTCATCAAATCCTTTAGCAATAAATACGTGTTTTGATTCTTGAATTGCACCATGTGTAGAATGATAATTTTCATTCCAATCTGGTAAATGAATCGTTGATGATCCATCAGAAGTAACTACAATTTCTCTTTTCAATTTACTTAATTAATAGTTTTTTAATTTTAGGGATCGGACCAATACAAATTGTTTGGTGACAAGAAATACAACTATTAATTACTGTATTATGCCTCCTAGTTAAAGATTCTTGCGAAGACTCAAAAACCGCTTTCATATTTCTTATATAATAATCAGAAAAAGCTTTAAAAGACAGTGTTCTATCGGTTGAATCTGTTAGTTGAGCAGTGTGTATTTTTAAAAAATCTTTCGGGAAATGTTTGGGTGATTTTCCTTCCAGAATTAATTGTTTGTTTGCTGCGTTTACATCATACATCCACAACATTAAAGCAGCCATTTCTGACTGCTTATAAAAACTTTCTTTTGAATAAATTTCTACTTTTTGTTTTCTCTCTGAATTACAGCTAATACCCAAGCATATCAGAACGAATGATAGCGTTTTTGGCATTATTTTTTCATTAAAACACCATCCGCTTCAAAAGCAAACTCTAGTTTAGGCATTGTAATCTTAGCAATTTCTTCTTTGGTTTTACCAGCATCCTCTGCATAATGTTTTAAATCTGCCACAGATGTTTCTTGTACAAATGCCTTACCGTTTACAATTACTTCACGATCTTTAGCATCTAAAGGCATAAAAAAACCGTAGTCTTTAAAACGAACCATTGTTTGAGTTCCATCAGATAAACCTAACTTCATCCAGCATCCTTTTTTAGAGCAAACTTCATCTATTTTTGAAGTAAATTTTACACGTATAGTATCCCCTACTTTCATGGAAGTAAACTTACCTAACATTGTTTTAGAATCAATAGTTCCTTCATCAGAAATCATCGCTCCAAAAGAGTCGAAATTTTCGGTAATCGCACTATTTTTAACGGCGTTTTTGTCTGAACTTTTTTCTTTACAAGCAGTTAAAACAAGTAAAAGAGATAAAGATACTTTTAAAATATTTTTCATAATTTTTAAATTTAACACATTTATTACAAATGTAAGAATTTAAACAATAAAACGCTGTAATATCTGATTTTAGAATGTGATAAAATGCCTACCTTTGCAGCATTAAAAAATTCTGACGTAAATGAATTCAAATATACAAATTTTACCTGTTCAAAATTCTAGAATAGACACTGTGGATTTCAATAATTTACCTTTTGGAACCCTTTTTTCTGATCATATGTTTACCTGTGATTATAAAGATGGGAAATGGCAAAACCCTACTATTAAAGCTTACGGACCAATTGAATTAAACCCTTCTGCAAAGATTTTTCATTATGGACAATCTATTTTTGAAGGTATGAAAGCCTATAAAGATGCAGATCTAAACACATTGTTATTTAGACCTCTAGACAATTGCAAACGCCTAAATAAATCAGCAGAGAGAATGGTAATTCCACAAATCCCTGAAGAATTATTTATGGATGGTTTAAAGAAACTTCTAGAAATTGACAACGCTTGGATTCCAACTAACGAAGGAAGCTCCTTGTACATAAGACCTTTTGTTTTTGCTTCAGGAAACGGTTTTCATGCATCACCAGCAACAGAGTATAAATTTATAATTGCCACAGCTCCTTCTGGCGCCTATTTTGCTGGAAAAGTTAAGGTTTTAATTGAAGAAAAATATGCAAGAGCTGCAAATGGCGGTGTAGGATTTGCTAAAGCTGGTGGAAATTATGCAGCACAATTTTATCCAACACAACTAGCTATTGAAAAAGGCTACAACCAAGTAATCTGGACAGACGACACCTCACATGAATACATTGAAGAAGCAGGTGCAATGAATATTTTTGTTCGTATAAATGACACCTTAGTTACAAGCCCAACTTCTGATAGGATTTTAGATGGAATTACAAGAAAAAGCATCATACAAATTGCAAAAGACAATGATATAGATGTTGAAGTACGTAAAATTACTGTAAAAGAAGTTGTTGAATCTGCAAAAAACGGTACGTTAAAAGAAATGTTCGGAGCAGGAACGGCTGCTGTAATTTCTCCAATTTCAAGTTTTGGTTTTAAAGAACAAGATTTTGATTTACCTGAATTAAATAATTCTTATGCATCACAACTAAAAAAGAGAATTACAGATATACAAACTAACAAAACAGAAGATCCTTACGGATGGAGAGTTCAATTATAGTGCTATTCTTATAAAATAAAAAAAGCATCAATCTTATATTGATGCTTTTTTTGTAGCTTTCAATTTTAAAATTTATTTAAAATGAAACTAAAAATATTCTTCCTTTTTTTAACATTAACTTCTCTTGGATGCAAGTTAGAAAACAAATCAATTAAGACAATTGAAACTAAAAAATCAGAACAATATATTACCGTTTTAGGAATTGCTCAAGACGGAGGATTTCCGCACATTGGTTGTCAAAAAGAATGTTGTGCTGATTATTACAATGGAAAAAGTAAAAAGAAAAGTGTGGTTTCACTAGGTTTAGTTGATCTTAACAACCAACAGAAATGGCTTTTTGAAGCAACACCAGATTTACATACTCAGTTAGCTACATTAGAACAAAGACATTTAAAAACTTCTTTAATTATTAATGGCGTTTTTCTAACACATGCTCATATTGGACATTATACAGGTTTAATGTACTTTGGCAGAGAAGCTTATGGAAAGAGTAATATAAATGTTTTTGCAATGCCAAAAATGAGGTCTTTTTTGGAAAAAAATGGCCCCTGGAATCAGTTAGTTTCTTTACAAAATATTGCTATTCAAGAATTACAAAATGAAACATCAATTATACTAAACTCTTCTTTAAATGTTACGCCTTTTTTAGTGCCTCATAGAGATGAATTTTCAGAAACTGTTGGCTATAAAATTGAAGGAAAAAATAAAACTGCTTTATTTATTCCAGATATTGACAAATGGCATAAATGGAAAAAAGACATTATTGAAGAAGTTAAAAAAGTAGATTATGCTTTTTTAGATGCAACATTTTTTAATCAAGATGAAGTAAAAAGAGCAATGACAGAAGTTCCACATCCGTTTATTGAAGAAACAGTAAGTTTATTTAAAAACGAATCCATAGAAACAAAAAATAAAGTAATTTTCATTCACTTTAACCACACAAATCCAGCTTTAGAAAAAACCAGCAAGGAAAGAAGAGAACTAGAGAAATTAGGTTTTAAATTTGCTTCTGAAGGAAATAATTATGATTTGTAGTTTAAGCTTATTTTCTCACACCCCAAATTTCGTGCATTGCAACACCTTTACTAGAAAAGCCTTTGTGATTCCATGTTCCATTTTCCAAGCTGTAATCAAACACTAAACTAAGTCCAGCCTTAGAATTATCTCTAGAAAAAAATTCAATGTTCTCAGTATATTTTCCTTTTAGAGTTGTGTAAGTTCCTCCTCCAGTTCCCATAAACTGTTTGGTTTCTGTATTGTAGGCAATCCACTGAAAACGCGTACCAGACAAAACTTTCATTGTTTTTCTGGGCTTAGCAGTATCTCGCATTTGTGTTTTACCATCTCTTATTCTACCAGACATTAACCAAACTCCCTGTAATTTACCCGGCAAACCATTATCAACTCTTATATATTTTATCTTTTCTCTAACTATTGTCATTTCAGTATCAGAGATTAAAACTTTAAAACTTATTTCAGATCCAACTTGATCAGGGTTACTAGAGTCAAACTCTATTATTTGCGTCATGGTATCTCCTGTAAATTTCCATGCACCTCCGTTAGTTGTTATAAATTTTCCTGAATCAGCTTCAAACTTTGACATGACATGATAACCATCTGCAAAAGAAATAACTGTTCTTATCCTTAAGCCTTCTTTTGACTCAGAAAAACCTTCCCAAGCGCCAATAAAACTTTGTGCTGTTATACCAATTGTAAACAACAAACAAATCAATAATAAAAAAATTTTTCTCATAATCACCTGTTTCTCATAAGCTAAAACCCAATAAATATACAGAAATTTATTTATCTAAGATACTAGCTATATTTGGTTTAAAATAATTTGGTCCTTTTAGAACCTTACCGTCTTCTCTGTAAATTGGTTTTCCATCTTCACCCAATTTACTCATATTAGAGCGTTGTATTTCATTAAAAACATCTTCAATTTTATCTTGCATTCCGTGCTCTATAATTGTTCCACATAAAATGTATAACATATCTCCTAGCGCATCTGCAACCTCAACCAAATCGTTATTTTGAGCAGCTTCTATATACTCTTCATTCTCTTCTTTCATCAAGTTAAATCGCAACATATTTCTATCTTCTCCAATATTTGCAATTGGTTTCTGATTCATGTTTAATTTAAAAGCTTTGTGAAATTCTGTTACTGCTGCTATTCTTTTTTTCATCTTTAATTACATTTATATTTGTTCTCCTAAAAAGGAATATGCTCTTTATTTAATTTGTATTTTTGCATAAAAATACAACTTTATGTTTACCAAAGGTCAATTAATTTTTGCAGTTTTTTTTGTTGTTTCTTTTGTTATCCTAATGATTTGGAGTTATCGAAAAGACATCATCAATCATAAAAAATATTATAAAAACACTGCTTTAAAAGTGGGTTTTTGGATGCTTATTGCAATTTTTCTTTTTAGCGCAATAAGAATTTACAGTAAAAGTTAATATTAAAATCTATAACAGAAACAATCTGTTGTATGATCATTTACCATACCGGTTGCTTGCATAAAAGCGTACATAATTGTAGACCCTACAAATTTAAAACCACGCTTTTTTAAGTCTTTAGAAATCTTGTCTGACAATAACGTTGTTGCAGGTACATCTTCTCTTTTATCAAATGCATTTACAATTGGCTTATTATTTACATAAGCCCAAATATATTTAGAAAAAGAGCCAAATTCTTCTTGAATATCTATAAATAATTTTGCGTTACTAACAGTAGATTTTATTTTTAACTTATTTCTAATAATTCCAGAATTCAAAATTAATTCATCCATCTTGGCTTGTTTATAATTTGCTATTTTCTTGTAATCAAAAGCATCAAAAGCATTTCTAAAATTTTCTCGTTTTTTTAAAATGGTAATCCAACTTAATCCAGCCTGAAAAGATTCTAGAACTAAAAACTCAAATAAGGTTTCGTCATCATAAATTGGTTTTCCCCATTCGTTATCATGATAAGCAATGTACAAAGGATCTTCATTTACCCAAAAACATCTTTTCTGCATTAGTAATTAATCTGTATTGGCTTAATTGCTTCTTGCCTTTCATTTACATAATTATGCACACCATTTCCAAAAGAACCTGCTTCTTCTAACATAATTCGAATATCTTTTTGCCATTCTTTAATGGCAACAGTTACATTTAATTCTATGGCATACACCGTGTTTTTATGCAACGGATAATCTCCACGAACTGGAACGCCGCCTTGAGAATCCCACATTCCAATTGTAGTTCCTGCGCTATGACCAAAAAGACCAAGAGGATGCGTATAAATTGAAGGTTTTAACCCTTCTTTTTTCGCTTGATTTAATGATGCTAATAAAATTTCATTTCCCGTTTTTCCTGTTTGCATATTTGTTGTTAAAATATCTTGTAACCGGTTACCTTTTGCAAAAGCATTTGCTAAAAAAGCAGGCACCTGAGTTTCTTCTTTTTCAAGTACATATGCATGTTGCTGGCAATCTGTATTTAAGCCAATGTAACTAATTCCAAAATCACAATGCAATAAATCACCAGGTAAAATCACCTTATTATCTTTTGCTTTTGAAAATGAATAAATATGAGATTTTAAGGGTTCATTACTTCTCTGTAAATCAATTGTTGGGTGAAACCAAGTAGCTAAACCTAAATCTGTTACTTTTTGACGCATCCACCAAACTACATCATCTGTTGTAGTTTCGCCTGGAATAATTACTTTATTTGAGAAAGCTTCATCAATAATATCATGAGTAATTTTAACCAAGTCTTCAAATAAACTCATCTCTTTTGGAGTTCTAGTTTCAATCCAACCAATTGCTAATTTCTCTGCAGAAACTACTTTCTGTTGACTGTTTTTAGAAAGGTTCTCTAAAAATTCATCATAATCTGTTTTTACCAAACCATCTGCTAAAGCAAAATGTTTTGAAATATTTACACCAATTTTATTAGGGTTTCTTTCTTCAATAATTCTATTTAATGCTCTCCACTGGTTTGGCTCTTCTTCTTTATTCCAAGCAGATTTTATATTCTTACCAACATCATATCTTGCAACAGCTAATTTTTCTATAGTGTTTTTTGCTTTGTTACGATAAAAAACTAAAATAGTTCTTCTTCTTGCGTTTAACCAAACAGACGGCAACATTGTTTTTATAACTGGATCTTCATTGTATTCTCTAGAAATTACAACCCACATATCAATATCTGCTTGATCCATTAAATCTGGAAGTAGATTATTAAATCTATCTTCAATAATTTCATCTCTTAAGATTGCTCTATCTTTTTCTTCTAAAATAGTATATGTAGATTCTTTAACTTCTTGTTGATTACAAGCCGCTAAAAGGCTTACTAAAAACAGGCGGAATAGTATTTTTTTCATATTAAATAAGTTTGGATTCGAAAATTAATGTTAAAAGTCGAATAAATCAACGTTTTTTGGAATAATTTTTGCAAATTTACTACACAAAATACTGATTATGAAATTACTAAAAATATACAGCTGTCTTTTTATTTTTACTTTTTTAATGATTGGCTGTGGACCTTCTTCCCAAATAAAAAATAATTCAGAAATTAAAGAACAACCAGTTGTAATTGAAAATGAAGAATTAGAGTATCAAATAATTATAATTGATCAGGGTTTTACTTCTTTCTTAAACAATACAGCAAGATCTAAAGATTATTACTCTAACTCTTATTTAAAAAACAAAAACAGAGTTTATGTTGCTGCATGGAATAATAGAGCTAGAAACCCGCAAAAATACAACGCTAATATTTACGAAAACGCAATTGATTACCAGCAAAATATTGAATATGGCCTAGAAGTAAATTATAAATTATTTTGGTATTTTAAATTTGCAGAACAAAAGTACCGCATGAAATTAAACTATTAATTATCTTTTTTTGTAGGTGATAAAACTATAGTCATAGTTATTTTTTTCATCAGCTTTAAAATCTTCTCTAGCTGTTTCTTTCCATATTTTCATGTCAATTTCTGGAAAATACACATCAGCATCAAAAGAATGATGTACTTGTGTAATATCTAATTGATCTACTAAATTAGCAGCAATAGTTTGTTTATAAATTTGCGCACCTCCAATAATAAAAATATGCGTATCTGCCTTAGCTATTTCAATAGCTTTTTCTATACTATCTACTACAAAACAACCTTCTACTTTATACTCTTTATTTCTTGTGATAATTACTGTAGTTCTATTTGGTAGTGGTTTTCCAATAGATTCAAAAGTATTACGCCCCATTAAAATATGATGGCCAGATGTTACATTTTTAAAACGTTTTAAATCTGCTGGTAAATGCCAAATTAAATCGTTATTTTTTCCTAATGCGTTGTTATTTGCTATAGCTGCTATAATTGTTACCATCCGTGTTTGTTTGTTTTATCAATAATTATCACTTCATTTATTGTGACAGGAATTATAAACTTCATATTCACTTTTTTATTTTTAAGAATTGCAGGTTCTAACTTTTTTATTTTCTCAAAAGCCTGAATTACAATTGCTTTTGCTTGATCTGACTTTCCTTTTATTTGCAACACCTTAACTACTCCAGTTTTTTCCACAACAAACTCTACAAAAACTTTAGTCTTTTTACCCGCGTAACTAGAGATATCTAAATTAATAGCGATAGATCTTCTTAAATATAGTGTGAAATTTTTTTTTGAGTCTAGAGAGTCAATATTTTTATACGCTTTAAATTTTGGCGCAACGTCTACTTCTTTTAACAAATAAAACTTCTCTTGAGATTGCATGTTCCAAACACACAAAAAAACTGTAATACATAAAAATACTTTTTTCATAGTTGTTTTTTTTTAAACTGCAACTTTCCCTTTGATATGAGGATGTGGATTGTAGTCTACTAATTCAAAATCTTCAAATTTAAAGTCGAATATAGATCTTACATTGGGGTTTATTTTCATTTTTGGCAACGATCGCACTTTTCTGGACAACTGCAATTCTAACTGCTCTTGATGGTTGTTATAAATATGTGCATCTCCAAAAGTATGAATAAATTCACCTGCCTCATAACCACAAACTTGCGCCATCATCATTGTAAACAATGCGTAACTTGCTATGTTAAATGGAACACCTAAAAAAATATCTGCACTGCGTTGATATAATTGACAAGATAATTTCCCGTCAGCAACATAAAACTGAAAAAAAGCATGGCAAGGAGGTAAAGCAGCCTTACCATTTGCAACATTTTCAGAGAATGAAACTGAGGTGTCTGGCATTACTGAAGGATTCCATGCAGAGACCATCATTCTTCTAGAGTTTGGATTGTTTTTTAACGTATGAATTACTTCTTGTAACTGATCAATGTCATCACTATTCCAATTACGCCATTGGTGACCATAAACCGGGCCTAAATCTCCATTTTCATCGGCCCAAGAATTCCATATTTTAACTCCGTTTTCCTGTAAATAATTAATATTTGTATCGCCGTTTATAAACCATAATAATTCATAAATAATTGATTTTAAATGTAGTTTTTTGGTAGTTACCATTGGAAAACCTTTGCTTAAATCAAATCGCATTTGATGCCCAAAAACACTTTTTGTTCCTGTTCCTGTTCTATCTCCTTTTTCGTTTCCGTTTTCTAAAACGTGTTTTACTAAATCTAAATATTGCTTCATTACTTTACTAAATCTTATAGAAATCTAAGTTAAAAAAAAGCTTCAAATCTCAAAGATTGAAGCTTTTAATATATTATAAAGTTATTAACTTTTTATAAGTCAACTCTGAATTAAATTATCCGATAATCATTCCGGCAATTGTTGCCGACATTAAAGAGGCAATTGTACCTCCAATTAAAGCTTTCATTCCAAACTCAGACAACACCTTTCTTTGTCCTGGTGCTAAAGATCCAATTCCGCCAATCTGTATACCGATTGAAGCAAAGTTTGCAAAACCACACAGCATATATGTTGCCATAATAATTGATTTTTCGTAATTTAAATGCATGACATTAGACACGTTTTTTAACTCTGCTAATTGAATATAACCAACAAATTCACTTGCTGCTAATTTTATTCCCAGCAACTGCCCCATCATTGTCATATCTTCTGTTGCTACTCCAATTAACCACATTAATGGTGCAAAAAGGTACCCTAGCATAAACTCTAATGAAAACGCTTTATACGTTGTGTTTGCTGCAATCCAATCATTGAGAGAGGTTAGGTTTCCGATCCAGCCAAAAACCCCGTTTAACATTGCTATAAAAGCTACAAAAACCAACAACATTGCTCCAACATTTACAGCTAAACGCAAACCTTCTGTAGTTCCGTTTGCAATAGAATCTAAAATGTTTGAACCTATCTTATCTTGAGAAACTTTAACATCTGTATGAATTTCCTCTACTTGCGGATACAAGATTTTAGAAATTACAATTGCTCCAGGTGCAGCCATTACTGACGCGGCTAATAAATGTTTTGCAAATTGCAATCTAAGCGCAGGGTCATCTCCACCTAAAAAACCAATGTATGCTGCTAAAACGGCACCAGCAACTGTTGCCATACCACCAATCATTACTAATAGCATTTCTGACTTATTCATTTTTTCTAAATAAGCCTTAATTAATAAAGGAGCCTCTGTTTGACCAAGAAAGATGTTTCCTGCAACAGACAAACTCTCTGCTCCAGATATTTTTAGAACTTTTGCTAATGACCAAGCCATTACTTTTACCAATTTCTGAATCCACCCTAGGTAGAACAAAACTGAAGTTAGTGCAGAAAAGAAAATAATTGTTGGCAAAACTTGAAATGCAAAAATATATCCAAATTTATCCATATCTACGACCAATCCCTCAAACAAAAATTTACTTCCAGCTCTTGTAAAATCTAAGATACTTACAAATAAACTTCCAATCCATTCAAATATTTTTTGAACAAACGCCACTTTTAATACTCCAACAGCAATTAACAATTGTGCTCCTAAACCAATCCCAACAGTTTTCCAATCAATATTTTTCTTATTGCTAGAAAATAAAAATGCGATCACTAAAAGCGAAATCATTCCTAAAACCCCTCTCCATAAATTGCTTAAAGAAAATCCTTGACTAGGTATTATTTCTGATACTGTTTCTGGCACTGTTTGCGAAAACATGCTAGCTGAAATAAAGCAAAAAACAATGACTACTATTTTTTTCATACGATACTTGTTGTTTATGAGCGCTTACTTATTTCGTCTCTAATTTTAGCTGCTAATTCGTAATCTTCATTTGCAACTGCAGCGTCTAATTCTTTATATAATTCGTTAATTGACTTTTGTTTTTTTACTTCTTTTGGTGTTTCTGAAATAATTTCTGATAAAAAATCGTCTGACTCTAGACCTAATTCATCAAGAGACTCATCTTCTGCCTTTAAATAGATCCCTGCTTTATCCAAAATACTTTCATAAGTATAAATAGGGGCTTTAAAGCGAACTGCAATGGCAATTGCATCAGAAGTTCTTGCATCAATAACTTCTTCCACTCCGTCTTTTTCTGAAATTAAACTAGAAAAGAAAACACCATCAACTAATTTATGGATTATTACTTGTTTAACTTTCACCAAATATCTATCTGCAAAAGTTTTAAATAAATCGTGAGTTAATGGTCTTGGTGGTCTAATTTCTTTCTCTAAAGCAATTGCAATAGACTGTGCTTCAAAAGCACCAATAATAATAGGCAGTGTTCTTTCTCCATCAATTTCACTTAAAACCAAAGCATAGGCACCAGTTTGTGTTTGACTGTAAGAAATCCCTTTAATTGTTAATTGTATTAAACTCATTTAATTTTCATCTTCATCAAAAGAAAAAAGGCTGCTTAAACTGGTAGAACCTAATTTTAAACAGCCCTTTTGCGGGCACAATTTACTAAAAATATTGAGTTGAATTCTAATTTATTTTAAAAGAAAAAAATGAATCACTCAAATTAAAGATAAACAGTATATGAATTTGCTTTATGATTGTTTAAAAGCTTTTAACTTTTCTATCAATGTTGGTAGCACTTCAAAAGCGTCCCCAACAATTCCGTAATCTGCAGCCTTAAAAAACGGTGCTTCTGGATCTGTATTAATCACTACCTTTACTTTAGACGCATTAATTCCGGCTAAATGCTGTATTGCTCCAGAAATACCAATTGCTATGTATAAATTAGAAGCAACAGGCTTACCTGTTTGTCCAACATGCTCTCCGTGTGGTCTCCAACCTAAATCAGAAACAGGCTTAGAGCAAGCAGTTGCAGCTCCTAAAACCTCAGCCAATTCTTCAATCATTCCCCAGTTTTCAGGTCCTTTCATACCTCTTCCTGCTGAAACTACAATATCAGCATCTGCTATGGTTACTTTACCTGTTGCTTTGTCTATACTCACAGATTGCACACCCATATCTAAAATCTGAGCATCAAAGCTTTCTAGAACTCCTGCTACTTGATTTTCATGAATACCAAAAGAATTCTTTGCCAAACCTATAACTTTTACTTCTGTAGCGATTGTAGTATTATTGAACGCTTTATTAGAAAAAGCTTTTCTTTTTACTGTAAATGGGCTTGTAGAACTTGGCAATGCAACAACATTAGAAGCATAACCTGCTTGTAAATTCACAGCAAGTATTGGTGATAAATACAAACCATCTACACTAGAATCTATAACTACAACAGTTGCATTTTCTTTTACAGCAACTTGTTGTATAACCGATGCATATGCTTTTGCATTAAATGTTGCAATTTGATCGTTAGAGATCGTAATTACTTTTTCTGCACCATATGCATACAATTGAGAAGCATCGGTAGCATTAATAGTAACGGCTACAAGATTAGAACCTATTTGCTCTGCTACTTTCTTACCATAAGAAACGACTTCAAAAGCAGATTTTTTAAATTTTCCTTCCGATGAATCGGCAAAAACTAAAACTGACATAAAATTTTATTTTTTAAATTTTTCTTGAACTAAACTCAAGAACTTTATATTTTTATTGTTGATCATTAATAAGAATGATACTGAAACACATTTAGCATGATTTTTTTTATTCTAAAAAATTAAATCACTTTTGCCTCATTGTGTAATAAATTAATCAATGCATCAATATTATCTGCAGCGACTAATTTTACTGCTCCTTTTGCTACTGGCTTCTCAAATGATATGGTTGCAGTTTGCTTAACATCTTCTGTTGCTTCTATTACAGTTAATGGTTTTTTACGAGCCATCATGATTCCTCTCATGTTCGGAATTCTTAAATCTTTTTCCTCTACCAAACCTTTTTGACCTGCAACAACTAAAGGTAAAGTTGTAGCTACTTTTTCATTTCCTCCATCAATCTCTCTGGTTCCGCTAACAGTATCTGCATCGATCTCTAAACCAACACATCCGTTCACGAAGTTAAAATCTAGAATAGAAGCTAACATTCCAGGAACCATTTGACCGTTATAATCTGCAGATTCTTTACCGGCTAACACCAAATCATATGTACCATTTTTCACTACTTCTGCCAATTGATTTGCAACAAAAAAACCATCAGTAGCTTCTGCATTTACCCTAATAGCATCATCTGCACCTATTGCCAAAGCTTTTCTTAAAGTTGGCTCTGTTTCTGATGTACCAACATTTACAACAGTAACGGTTGCTCCTTGTTTTTCTTTAAACCACATAGCACGTGTTAAGCTAAACTCATCATAAGGATTAATTACAAACTGTACTCCATTTTTATCAAAATCAGCATCATTATTTGTAAAATTAATTTTTGATGTGGTATCAGGCACATGGCTAATACAAACTAATATTTTCATTTGTTTTTATATTTTGAAAATTATATCATTATTTTAAGTTACGAATTTATGACATTTTTTTCAATTTACTATGCATGCATAGTAAATATTTTTCTTTTTAACAAAGAATTAGTTTTTTTAGGTTGATTTGTATTGACCTTTAGGAAATAAAAAAAGACACAAGGGATAATGATTGAAAAATAAGAGATGTCAAACAAATTGCCAAAAACATTTGCGCTAAACCCCTCTTCTATACAATTAACTCCGAATGCTAGAAACATCAAGAAAGAAAAAATATAAGCCGAAAAAAGAAACACATCTCTTGTTTGATTTACCCTAAAAGAAAGAAAAAAGGGAGCAATTATAGAAATAATAATCAAAATTTTAGGTGCATAACCAACCTGGTGATTAAAAGGATTGTGCAGTATAGTATAACTTAGATCTGGCAAAGTGGTAAGCACTGGAAGCGATATTAAAAAAAGAAAAAACAGAAAGAATAGAAAAAAATAAATTTTAGATTTCAGTTTTAAAAAATAAAACTCTGAAAATAAAAAAAGTGATAACGGAATAAGAATAATTCCTCTTGTTAAAATAAAAAAAGCAACAAAAAAAGCTAGTAAAACATGATTACTAAAAAGCCTATTAAAATACTTTTGCTGCCATTTAAAAATAAACAAAAGCGCAAGAAAACAATTACTCAATAAATCACTCTTTGCAAATAATTCCCAATAATAAGCAGGTGAAAATAAAAGCAGAAAAATTACAAATGTTTTTTTACTATTATCCATTTTTGCATACATAACAACCAGTATTAAAGCAAGAAAAACAAATACTTGTAAATACCCAACATCTCCCAAAATATAGAAAGGAATTCCAATAAAAAATAAGGCTGGTAAGTTAGACGTTGTATTGCTTAAATGATCTAAAACATCATAAGGATATTTATGCTGAAGTATACTTTCTATAAAAATCTCTAAAGCAGACCATCTATCAGTGTTTAAAGAGGGTCCATCTGTAAAAATATTTATAAAAATCATTACCATTAGCATAATAACAGCTATTGATAAAAATATTGTTTTAAAATATTTACAATTATTTATTTGATCAGCAAACCTTTTTAAATAGAATACACATACAATAAAAAATAGACTGTATACTGATGCAATTATGTAAGGATTTAAAAATGAAATTCTTACGGAATATTTAAACACAAATAACAGATTTATCAATAGATAAATTGCTAACAATAGGTTTTTGTGTGTGCCGTGATTTTGTAAAGTTTTCAAAAAAATAAATTTCTTGTATTTTGAGATAAAAGTACATTTTTTTTACTCATAAATTCCTTACTTTTGCTTCAACAATACAAACAACAATTTAGATTTAATGAAAACAGTTCAATTTAGAGAAGCCATTTGCGAAGCAATGAGTGAAGAAATGCGCAGAGATGAAAGCATTTATTTAATGGGTGAAGAAGTTGCCGAATATAATGGAGCCTACAAAGCAAGTAAAGGAATGCTAGATGAGTTTGGTGCAAAAAGAGTGATTGATACTCCGATTGCAGAGCTTGGCTTTGCAGGAATTGCAATTGGGTCTGCAATGAATGGTAATAGACCAATTGTAGAATATATGACTTTTAACTTTTCTTTAGTTGGGATTGATCAAATTATAAACAACGCAGCAAAGATTAGACAAATGTCTGGAGGTCAGTTTAACTGTCCTATTGTTTTTAGAGGGCCAACAGCCTCTGCAGGGCAATTAGGAGCTACACACTCACAAGCATTTGAAAATTGGTTTGCAAATACTCCAGGTTTAAAAGTTATTGTACCTTCAAATCCTTATGATGCAAAAGGCTTACTAAAGGCAGCAATTAGAGATGATGACCCAGTAATCTTTATGGAATCAGAACAAATGTATGGTGACAAGATGGACATCCCAGAAGGAGAATATATATTGCCTATTGGAGTTGCAGAAATCAAAAGAGAAGGAACAGATGTAACTATTGTTTCTTTTGGAAAAATAATTAAAGAAGCATATAAAGCTGCTGAAGAATTAGCTAAAGAGAATATCTCTGTAGAGATTATTGATTTAAGAACGGTACGTCCTATGGATCATGAAGCTATTTTAACTTCTGTTAAAAAAACAAACAGATTGGTCGTTTTAGAAGAAGCTTGGCCATTTGCTAGTGTAGCCTCAGAAATTACATACAGAATTCAAAATGAAGCATTTGATTATTTAGATGCACCTATCAAAAGAATTACAACCGCAGATACTCCAGCTCCTTATTCTCCAGTATTATTAGAAGAATGGTTGCCAAACTCTATAGACGTTATCAAAGCTGTAAAAGAAGTTTTGTATATTTAGAAAAAATAAGAATAATTTTAAAATCCTTTTTACTAATTTTACTAAAAAGGATTTTTTTTTGCCATGAAAAAATATGTGTTACTTTTTGTCTTATGCTCCTACTTCGTTTGTAATGCGCAGCTAAAAATAAATGGACAAGTATTAGACATTAACAACAATCCACTTCCTTTTGTAAATGTTTACTTTAAGGGAACTACAAATGGAATTGTTACCAATTTTGATGGACATTTTGAGCTTACTTCTCCAAAAAAAAGAGGAAAAATAGAGATTTCCTTTGTTGGTTTTGAAACACTCTCTTTAAAATACAGTTCAAAAAACACTTTTTTTAAAATTATTTTAAAAGAAGAAAGTAATTTGCTAGACGAGGTTGTAATTGTTTCTAAACCAAAAAAGCGACTTCGAAAAAAAGAAAATCCCGCGTATAGAATTTTAAAAGAAGTTTGGAGTAGAAAAAAGAAAAATGGCTTAAAACTTGTAAAAGCATATCAATACAGAAAACTTGAAACTACAGAAGTTGGTTTAAACAACCTAGATTCTGTATTCTTAAAAAAAGTGTTTGAAAAAAAATACAAAGAGGTATTAAAAAAATTACCTCCAAATGAAGATGGCATCAACTTTTACGTTCCGCTTTTTCTGAGCGAAACAGTCAAAAACATTTACGGCAACAACAATATAAATTTAGAACGTGAAGATATAGAAGCAGAAAAAAATGATGGCGTTAATAAAGATGGTTTTGTTTTTGAGAGAATGTCTAACACTTTTAACGATATTGATATTCACAAAAACAATGTAGAAATTTTAAAAAAATCCTTTGTCAGTCCAATTTCTACAACCGGTTTTGACACATACGATTATGTTTTACATGATAGCATTGTAGTTAACAACAAAAAAACATATTCAATTTATTTTTTTCCAAGGAGAGAAGGAGATTTAGCTTTTGAAGGTTCTTTATGGATTGCAGATAAAAATTTCTCAGTTACAAAAGTAAAAATGAGGATCAATAAAGACATTAATCTTAATTTTGTTAGAAAATTATCTTTTGAAAAAGAATATGAAATTAAAGATGATAGTATTTATCTACCCAAAAAAAATGTTTACTCAGGAGATTTTACCCTAACAGATAAAGATGACAAAAATAAAGGCTTAACAATAACTAAAACAAATACCTACTCTAATTATATCTTTGACAAAAAATTAACTGATAAATTTTATTCGGAAGAAATAAAGCGTTTTAAACCAAAACAATTTGATCAAAATAACACCTATTGGGATAGTATTAGTAAATCTAGTAGCAAAAAAGACACTTATAAGTTAATTCAATCAGTAAAAAATCAAAAAAAGATAAAACAAATAAGTGCCGTTTTAAACACTGCCTCAACGGGTTACTTTAACCTAGGTAATAATATTCAGTTTGGGCAATACTGGAACACAATTGTAAGAAATAGCGTAGAAGGGCTAAAAGTAAAATTGGGCTTTAGAACCTTTACAACAACAGATGATCGTTTTAGAATTAGCGGTTTCTTAGGCTACGGAACAAAAGATAAACGCTACAAATTTGGAACAGAAGTAAAGTATTTAGTGAGCTATAAACCCAGAATTGCAGTTGGCGTATCCTACTTAAAAGATATTGAACAACTAGGTGGTAAACTTCTAAATACAAATGGGTTAAACGCCAACGTATTTGACACAAACGCCTTATTTTCTAGGGGTGAAAACTTTTTTTTATCACATGTAAATAGAACCGCTTTAAAATTTGATATTGAACTTAAAAAGAATTTGCATTTTGGAATTTCTGCAACACATAATCTTATTAAAAGCGCTTCGCCAAAAGATTTTACAGTAGATTATTTAGACAACAATAATAACATTCAATCAGAAGTAACAGATGTTAGTACTGACGTTTATATTGCTTACACACCTGGAAGGTTTGAGTATGGTTTTGGTGTTGAGCAGAAAATGGGAAGAAACATATTTCCATCAATTGTTTTTAATTACCACAGAGGTTTTAAAAACTTTTTAAATGGCGATTTTAATTACGATAAAATTCAATTTAAATATAGTCAACCAATTTTATTAGGGAAAATAGGACTTATGGTTGCTACAGTTGATGGAGGAAAAACCTTCGGAAAAGTTCCAATTACATTATTAAGTCCAATTCCTGCAAATCAAACCTACTGGCTAACAAAGAATACTTTTTCGTTAATAAATTATTACGATTTTGTAACTGACACCTATTTGTCTGGACATTTCGAACATCATTTTAATGGATTTATTTTAAACAGAATCCCATTAATTAAAGATTTAAAACTACGAAGTCTAACAACCTTCAGAACCATTTACGGTAGCATTTCTAAAGAAAATATTGCTATTAACAAATCTAATATTACCTATGCTGCGCCAAACAACAAATTATATTATGAGTATGGAGTTGGATTCGAAAACATTGGCTATGGAGATATTCGCCCGTTAAGAGTAGATTTTATTTGGCGAGGAGAACACATTAGTGTAAACGGATTGCCATCACCCAAATTTGCAGTAAGAGTTGGAATCAAAGCTGGATTTTAACTGCAAAAAATATCCGCTATTTATTACATAAATACTTCAAAATATCACTACTTTTGTCGACCGATAAAAAAGAAAAAAATAATGACTGCAAAAGAAAAAAAAACAGTAGATGTTTTAATTGAAATTCCTAAAGGAAGCAGAAACAAATATGAATACGATTTTAAACTAGGAAAAATACGCTTTGATAGAATGTTATTCTCATCAATGATGTATCCTGGCGATTACGGCTTTATCCCTGAAACACTTGCTTTAGATGGCGATCCATTAGATGTTTTAGTTTTAGGAGCAGAGCCAACATTTCCAATGTGTGTAATGGAAGTAAAACCGATTGGAGTTTTCCATATGGCAGACGAAAAAGGACCAGATGAAAAATTAATTTGTGTACCAACCACAGATCCAATTTGGAATAGCTACAATGATTTATCAGATTTAAATCCACATAGAAAAAAAGAAATTACTCATTTCTTTCAAGTTTATAAAGATTTAGAAAAGAAAAAAGTAGATATTGGAGATTGGGGAAATGCTGATGAAGCATATGAAATTTTAGATAAATGTATAGAGCGCTATCAAAATAGTGAACACAAAACAAATGGAAATTTTACAATTTAATTTGTACAAAAACCACTTAATATTAAAAAGCCTTGTAATGAAAATTACAAGGCTTTTTTGTTTCTCATTGATTTTGTTATATTTACGACTATTAAAAACTAATCAAAACAAAAAAATATGGGATCAAAGATGATTTACATGCCAATAGTATTGGCAGCATTAGGGTTAATTTATATGTTAATCAAAAAGTCTTGGGTAATGAAACAAGATGCTGGTGATGGTAAAATGAAAGAAATTTCGGACCACATTTACGAAGGTGCATTAGCCTTTTTAAATGCTGAATATAAGTTATTAGCAATTTTTGTACTTATTGTAAGTATTTTACTAGCTGTAGTATCCTTTATAGTTCCAACAACACACTGGCTAATTGTTGTCGCTTTTATTTTTGGGGCTATCTTTTCTGCTTTCGCAGGAAATATTGGAATGAAAATCGCCACAAAAACAAATGTTAGAACAACGCAAGCTGCAAGAACTAGCTTACCTAATGCATTAAAAATCTCTTTTGGAGGTGGAACTGTAATGGGATTAGGTGTTGCTGGCCTAGCCGTTTTAGGTTTAACTGCTTTCTTTATCTTTTTCTTTCAATTTTTTATGGATGGAGTTTGGACTTCAACAAATGATATGACAATTGTTCTTGAAACTTTAGCTGGATTCTCTTTAGGGGCAGAATCTATTGCATTGTTTGCAAGAGTTGGTGGAGGAATTTACACAAAAGCTGCCGATGTTGGAGCAGATTTAGTTGGTAAAGTAGAAGCTGGTATTCCAGAAGATGATCCAAGAAACCCTGCTACAATTGCAGACAATGTGGGTGATAACGTAGGTGATGTTGCTGGAATGGGAGCAGATTTATTTGGTTCTTATGTTGCAACCGTTTTAGCTGCTATGGTTTTAGGAAATTATGTTATTAAAGATATGGGCGGAAGTATTGATGATATTTTCGGCGGAATCGGACCAATTTTATTACCAATGGCAATTGCTGGTGCAGGAATTATTATTTCTATCATCGGTACAATGTTGGTAAAAATAAACAACAACGATGCTAAAGAATCTCAAGTAATGGGCGCTTTAAACATTGGTAACTGGACATCTATTATTTTAGTTGCATTATCTTGTTTAGGACTGTGTTATTATATGTTGCCAGAAACCATGAACATGGAGTTCTTTGGAGAAGGACTAAAAGAAGTTTCTAGAATGCGTGTTTTTTATGCTACACTTGTAGGTTTAGTTGTAGGCGCAGTAATATCATCTGTTACAGAATATTACACCGGATTAGGAAAATCTCCTATCTTAAAAATAGTACAACAATCTTCAACTGGAGCAGGAACCAACATTATTGCTGGTTTAGCTACCGGAATGATTTCTACTTTTCCTTCTGTAATCTTATTTGCTGGTGCAATTTGGGCATCTTATTTCTTTGCAGGTTTTTACGGAGTTGCTTTAGCTGCTTCTGCAATGATGGCAACAACCGCTATGCAATTAGCAATTGATGCTTTTGGTCCAATTGCAGATAATGCAGGTGGAATTGCCGAGATGAGCGAACAAGAACCGATTGTTAGAGAACGAACAGATATTTTAGATTCAGTTGGCAATACAACTGCTGCAACAGGAAAAGGTTTTGCTATTGCATCTGCTGCATTAACTTCGTTAGCATTATTTGCTGCCTATGTAACCTTTACAGGAATAGACGGAATCAATATCTTTAAAGCACCTGTTCTAGCAATGTTATTTGTTGGAGGAATGGTACCTGTAGTATTTTCTGCTTTAGCAATGAATGCTGTTGGAAAAGCTGCTATGGAAATGGTACAAGAAGTGCGTCGTCAGTTTAAAATGATTCCTGGAATTATGGAAGGTACTGGTAAACCAGAATACGATAAATGTGTAGCTATTTCTACAGAAGCTTCTTTAAGAGAAATGATGCTTCCAGGTTTACTTACAATCGGATTTCCTTTAGTGATTGCTTTTGTTCCAATGATTTTTGGAATGGATAATTTAGCTATTGCAGAAATGCTTGGAGGCTATATGGCTGGAGTTACCGTTTCTGGTGTGCTTTGGGCAATTTTTCAAAACAATGCTGGTGGGGCTTGGGATAATGCAAAAAAATCTTTTGAAGCTGGTGTAGAAATCAACGGAGAAATGACCTATAAAGGTTCTGAAGCTCACAAAGCTGCTGTAACCGGTGATACCGTGGGAGATCCTTTTAAAGATACTTCTGGTCCATCAATGAATATTTTAATTAAACTTACTTGTTTAATCGGATTGGTGATTGCACCAATTTTAGGAGGACATTCATCTGATGACAATCATGACAATGACATGAGTGTTAATGTTTGGGTTAGTAAAAATGGAAAAAAACACAAAATAACAAAAGGAAGTTATACGTTTAGTGCAGATAAAGATGTAAAACATCAATCTAAAGAGGTAAAGGTTGAAATGAAAAAAGGGGATGGTGATTTATACGTTGCTACAGTTACGGCTATTACAAACATTGATGGAAAAAAAGTAAGTACGACTCAAAAAATCAAAGGAACTAAAACAGAGGTAGAAGCTAAAGTTGATGAACTTTATGGTGATGGTAAAGGTGGAGAACAAAAAATGATTAAAAAGATTAAAAAAGAAATTCAAGAGAATTAAATCATATTATCTGTTCATAAAAAAAGCACCCAATTGGGTGCTTTTTTCATGAAAATATCTATAAATTATTTAAGCGGTGCGCCTGCCATAATTTCTTCGTTTGCATATTCTTCAAACTGTTTAAAGTTCTTTTTAAAAGAAGTTGCTAATTCCATGGCTTTTGCATCATATGCCGTTTTGTCTGCCCAAGTATCTTTTGGATTTAAAACCTCATCTGGAACATTGTTACAAGTAGTTGGCATTGATAATCCAAAAACTGGATGCTGAACAAATCTAACAGCATCTAATCTTCCTTCTAAAGCTTCTGTAATCATCGCACGTGTATACTTTAATTTCATTCTGCTTCCTGTTCCATAAGAACCACCAGTCCAACCTGTGTTAATCAACCAAACATTAACATTAGCCTCCTGCATTTTTGCACTTAGCATTTCTGCATATTTTGTTGGGTGTAACGGCATAAATGGCGCTCCAAAACAAGCTGAGAAACTTGGAGTTGGCTCGTTAATTCCTGCTTCTGTTCCAGCAACTTTTGCTGTGTAACCAGAAATAAAATGATAAGCTGCTTGACCTGGAGTTAATTTTGAAATTGGAGGCAATACTCCAAAAGCATCTGCAGTTAAAAAGAAAATATTTTTAGGATTCTTACCAATTGATGGTGTTTGAATATTATCTATATGATAAATAGGATAACTTACTCTTGTGTTTTGTGTAATTGAAACATCTTCAAAGTCTACATTTCCATTAGCGTCCATAATAACGTTTTCTAGAATTGCACCTTTTTTGATTGCATTATAAATTTCTGGTTCTTTTTCTGCAGATAAATCAATTACTTTTGCGTAACATCCACCTTCAAAATTAAATACTGTATTTTCAGAAGTCCAACCATGCTCATCATCACCAATCAACTTACGTGTTGGATCACATGATAATGTTGTTTTTCCTGTTCCAGACAATCCAAAGAAAATTGCAGTTTCACCATTTTCTCCAACATTTGCAGAACAGTGCATTGGTAACGTATTCTTATCAACTGGTAAAATAAAGTTTAATGCAGAGAAAATTCCTTTTTTGATTTCTCCTGTATAACCAGTTCCACCGATTAAGGCTATTTTTTTAGAAAAATTAAGAATTGCAAAATTATGTTGTCTTGTTCCATCAACTTCTGCTTCAGCCATAAATCCTGGCGCATTAATTACGGTCCACTCTGGCGAAAATGTTTTTAATTCTTCTTTAGTTGGTCTTAAAAACATATTATGGGCAAACATGTTGCTCCACGGATATTCATTTACAACTCTAATATTTAATTTATAATCTTCATCAGCACAAGCATAACTGTCTCTAACAAAAATTTCTTTTTCTGATAAGTAATTGGTTACTTTATTGTATAATTTATCAAATTTACCTGCATCAAACGGAATATTAATATCTCCCCACCAGATTTCATCTTTGGTTATTTCATCTTTTACAATAAAACGATCCATTGGTGATCTACCTGTAAATTCTCCTGTGTTAATTGCTAATGCTCCTGACGAAGCTTCTTTTCCTTGTCCTTTTTCAATAGTTGTTGCATGTAATTCATCTGAAGTTAAATTGAAATGAACTGTAGCATTTTTAATTCCTAAACTATCTAGTGAAATTGATTTTGAATCAAGATTTACCATGTTTATTTTTTAAGTTATTTATTTAGTTGTGTTAAATATATAAAGAGCAAAAATACTGATTATTTTCACATTGATTTAACCTTTTTTATTTTTTATCAACTATTTACTGTTGATTTCTTTTTGAGAAACTAAACGCCATTACCAACCAACCTAAGATGAAAAATAAACCTCCAAGCGGAGTAATAAACCAAATAGTTTTAGCTGAAACCCCTGCTAATTGAATTACATAAATTGATCCCGAAAAAAACAAAATTCCAAGAAAAAACAAAACACTAATTCGATTTTGTTGCTTAAATGAGAACCCTTTATAGGTATTTACAAATAGTAAAACAATAACATGAAACATTTGATAAAGCACAGCCGTTTCAAAACTATTTATTCCTTCAATAGTTAATGATTTAGATAAAGCATGTGCTCCAAAAGCACCCAACAGAATTGTAACAACTCCTAAAGAAGCTGATATTGTTAAATTTTTATGCATTTTGTTAATTTTTGTTTTATTTTAAACTTATTTAAATGAATTGCGTATTTTAGCTAAAACTATTTTACAGATTTATCTTTGTAAATTTAAGTATAAAATAATAAAATGAGAAACATCTTAATTATCGGTGCTGGCAAGTCTAGTTCTTCTCTTATAAAGTACTTATTAGAGAAATCACCAAAAGAAAATATACATATTACAATTGGTGATATTTCACTTGATGAAATCAGTAAGAGATTTCAAAATCAGCAACATTTAACATTAATAGAATTAGATGTATTTAACGAGAAACAAAGAACAAATGCTATAAAAAAAGCAGATATTGTTATTTCACTTTTACCTGCTAGATTTCATTTAGAAGTTGCAAAAGATTGTATCAAATTTAAAAAAAACATGGTAACTGCTTCTTATATTTCTGATGAAATGAAAGCGTTAGATGAAGAGGTAAAAAAGAACAATTTAGTTTTTATGAACGAAATTGGGGTAGACCCAGGAATAGACCATATGAGCGCTATGAAGGTGATTGATAGCATTCATGAAAAAGGTGGGAAAATGTTACTTTTCGAATCTTTTACTGGTGGACTAGTAGCTCCTGAAAGTGACAATAACTTATGGAATTATAAGTTTACCTGGAACCCAAGAAATGTTGTAACTGCAGGCCAAGGTGGTGCTGCAATGTTTATTCAAGAAGGTACCTATAAATACATTCCGTTTCATAAACTATTTAGAAGAACTGAGTTTTTACACATAAATGGCAGCGGAAAATTTGAAGCATATCCAAATAGAGATTCCTTAAAATACAGATCTATTTACGGATTAGAAGATATTTCTACAATGTACAGAGGAACAATAAGAAGAGTAGGATTTTCTAGGGCATGGAATGTTTTTATTCAACTAGGAATGACAGATGACACCTACAAAATTGAAGATTCTGAAAACATGAGTTACCGTGATTTTACAAATTTATTTTTAGCCTATTCTCCTACAGATTCTGTAGAGTTAAAACTTCGCTCATATCTGAAGATTGATCAAGATGATGTAATGTGGGAAAAACTATTAGAGCTTGATATTTTTAATCCGAAGAAAAAAATTGGATTAAAAAAGGCAACTCCCGCTCAAATATTACAAAAAATATTGTCTGATAAATGGACGTTGTCTGAAGACGACAAAGACATGATTATTATGCATCATATATTTGGCTACGAATTAAATGGTAAAAAACAACAGATTGAAAGCAGTATGGTTGCCTTTGGAGAAAACCAAACCTACACAGCAATGGCAAAAACTGTGGGCCTGCCTGTTGCGATAGCTGCATTAAAAATATTAAACGGCACCATAAAAACACCAGGAGTTCAAAGACCTATTACTAAAGAAATCTATGAACCAATCTTGCATGAGTTAGAAAGTTTTGGCATTTCATTCAGCGAAAAAGAAGTTCCGTATCTAGGTTATAATCCTGAAAACGTATTTGGATAATGAAAAAGAAAAAACTAAAGTGCGGTTTTGTAATTATATAAAACCGCATTTTTCACATCTTTAAATAGAAATCTTTTGTAAGATCTATATACTTTTCTGTGTATTGGTGTCTAGAAATCTCAATAACTAATTCTTCTTCTTTTAATTCTTTTTTCTGAAAAGAAAAAGACATTAAACTTCTTTTTATTTCAGATGATTCTGTTCCTTTTACTCTACAAACTTTATTTAAAAATAAATTATTCTGATTTGCAATTTTATTGAAATTTTGCTCTTCTTTAAAAGGGATGATTACAGAGAACTCACCAGAATCAGAAAGTAATTTTGAAGCTCCAATAATTAAATTTTCAAAAGATAAAGAGGATGTAAATCGCGCTTTATTCCTTGCATCATTTTCTGTTTCGTATCCATCTACATAAAATGGCGGATTAGACACAACTAAATCATATTTTTCTTCTTCCTCAAACATTTCTGTTACAAAATCATCAAAGGGAGCATGGTAGCAATACAATCTATCAGACCAGTCGCTCAATTCAAAATTCCCGACACTTTGCTCATAAGCATTTTTATCAATTTCTACTGCATCAATAGTCATCGCTTCAGAACGTTGCGCCAACATTAAAGCAACAACACCAGTTCCGGAACCAACCTCTAAAATAGTATTTGGAAAATTCCCTAAAGGGCACCAAGCACCTAGCAATACAGCATCTGTACCAACTTTCATTGCTGATGTTTCTTGGTAAACTGTAAATTCTTTAAATTGAAATGGCTTTGAATTACTGATAATCTCTTGTTTTTTGCAGAAAGGAAGGGATTCGAACCCTCGATACCGTTGCCAGTATACTACCTTTCCAGGGTAGCTCTTTCGACCACTCAGACACCTTTCTTTTTTTAATTAATTGTCTAAATACAATGCAATCAAACCTTTTGGGGTTTCGACCTCTATAATATTATTTTCTCTATCAACTTTTTTGATAAATTCATCAATCATCGGAATAAAGACTTCTTTATCTCCGTTGGTAATTTCAAATAAAGGCTGTGCTGTTTTATCGTTAATTCCTTCTATGGTTCCTACCAATCCGTAATTAACATCTATCGCTTTAAAACCAATTACCTCGTGAAAGTAAAATTTATCTCCTGTTAATTTTGGCAATAAATTTAAGGGTAAGTATACATCAGCTTTTAAGACACTATCCGCCTCTTCTTCTGTATACATATCTTCAAATTGCACTCGCAATTGATTTCCTTTTTGAAGCAAACTTTTTTCAATAAAAAATGGAATCAGATTATTGCCTAATTCGACAAAAATTGATTCCATTTCCTGATACAATTCAGGCTCGTCTGTATCTAATTTGATAACAACCTCACCTTTAAAACTATGTTTTCTAACTATTTTGCCTAAATAAAAACAATCTTCTTTACGCATTTCGTTAGTTTTGAATTACTCTGCAGTATTCTCTTCAGTAGTTTCTTCTGTAATAGCTTCTGTTTCTTCAGAAACTTCTTCAGTAGCAGCTTCTGCAGCCGCTTTCTCTGCAGCTTCTTTTTCTGCTAAAATAGCAGCTTCAGCCTCTTTTACAGCATTTACACGTGCTTCATTTACAGCTTTCTCTGCAGCTAGTGCAGCAGCTTTCGCTTCTGATTGCTCTTTAGACAAGCCTTCTACTTTAGCAGTAATTCTTGTTGCTTTTTCTTCTAACCAGGCAGCAAATTTAGCTTCTGCTTGCTCTTCTGTCAAAGCTCCTTTACGAACTCCTCCAACTAAATGGTTCTTTAACATTGCTCCCTTGTAAGATAAAATAGCTCTCGCAGTATCTGTTGGTTGCGCTCCGTTTTGTAACCACTTTACAGCTCCATCAACATCTAAATCAATGATTGCTGGATTAACATTTGGATTGTAAGTTCCAATTTTTTCTAAAAATTTACCATCTCTTTTTGCACGAGCATCAGCTGCTACGATTGAATAAAATGGCTTTCCTTTTTTACCGTGTCTTTGTAATCTAATTTTTACTGACATTTTTTGTTAATTTTTTAAGGTACTCGACCTTGATTATTAAATTTCTTATTATCTCGTAATAAGCGGCTGCAAAAATACAAAACCTTTTTTAAACTAAAACGCTAAATATCAATAATTTTTATCACAAAAAATAAGACTATCTTTTCTCTTTTCTCACAAGTGACTGCAGCAGGGTTTTTATAAGAAGTAAATACTTATTTTAAACAACAGCACACTAAACAAAAATGCTTTTTTGAGTATAATAGAAGATTATATTCTTTAGTGAAAAAACAAAGAAACTAATCAACATTCCGTTAATAACTTCCAGTGAAAAATCAGTCAAAAAAATGTAAATTTACAAGCTGTTTACAAAACAAATAATTACGCTTCATGTACTTAATTTTTGACACCGAAACCACGGGATTACCTAAAAGTTGGAACGCTCCAATTACTGACACCGATAATTGGCCAAGATGCATCCAAATTGCATGGCAATTACATGACAAGTTGGGTAACCTGATTGAAAATAACGATTTTTTAATTCGACCAGACGGATTTAACATCCCGTATGATGCAGAAAGAATTCATGGAATTTCTACCGATCTAGCAATAGAACAAGGAATCTCTTTATTTGAAAGCTTAGAATTATTTAATGAAGCCTTAAGAAAAACAACATTTATTGTTGGTCAAAATGTTGGTTTTGACATCAATATTATGGGTTGTGAATTTCATCGTCTAGGCATTGAAAACAACCTAAATAAATTACCTCTATTAGATACATGTACTGAGAAAACAGCTCTAATGTGTCAAATTCCTGGCGGTCGTTACGGAAAATTTAAACTACCTACACTAACCGAATTACACAAACATTTATTTGGTGTAGACTTTTCTGAGGCTCATAACGCAACCGCAGATGTTGAAGCAACAACTCGCTGTTTTCTAGAATTGATTCGTTTAAGGGAATTTACAAAAGAACAATTAGATGTTGATGAAGATTATTTTAAAAACTTTTCTGAATCAAATCCTAAACCAATACAAGTAATTGGATTAAAACATATTAATCTAAAAAAAGAAAGTGATAAAATAAGAAAACGATTTGAAGCTAAAAAAGAAGCTGTAGAAATCGTAAATTCAACTCAAAACCTTTCTCAATTAGAAGAAGTACAATTTGCACATTTACATAATCACACACAATTCTCTGTATTACAATCTACCATGCAAATTGGCAATATTGTTAAAACGGCCGCAAAAGACAATATGTCTGCAATTGCTTTAACCGATACAGGAAATATGATGGCTGCTTTTCATTTTGTAAGCGCCATTTTAAATCATAATAAAGCTGCTGAAGAAAAAAACAAAGAATTAGAAGCAGCAGGAGAAAATCCTACAGAAACCATTTTAAAACCAATTGTGGGTTGCGAATTTAATATTTGCGAAAATCATACTGATAAAACAAAAAAAGACAATGGATATCAAGTTGTATTGTTGGCAAAAAACAAAAAAGGATATCACAATTTAGCAAAAATGTCTTCTATTGCTTTTGTAGACGGGTTTTATTATGTGCCAAGAATAGACAAAGCAATTGTAGAAAAATACAAAGAAGATATTATTGTTCTTACTGGAAATTTATACGGAGAAATTCCGAGTAAAATTCTAAATATTGGAGAAAAACAAGCAGAAGAAGCCTTGCTTTGGTGGAAATCTGTATTTAAAGACGATTTCTACATCGAATTAATGCGTCACGGACAAGAAGATGAAAAAATTGTCAATGAAACTTTGCTGAAATTTTCTAAAGAACATCAGATAAAAATAGTAGCAACCAACAATACTTTTTACCTAGAAAAAAGAGATGCTAATGCACATGATATTTTATTATGTGTAAAAGATGGCGAAAAACAAGCAACTCCAAAAGGACGTGGACGTGGTTATCGTTATGGCTTACCAAACGACGAATATTATTTCAAATCCTCTGATGAAATGAAACAATTATTTGTCGATTTACCTGAAGCAATTTCAAACATTCAAGAAGTTGTTGATAAAATTGAACCTTATACATTAGCACGTGATGTTTTATTACCTGCTTTTGACATACCAGAAAAATTTCAAGACGAAGCTGATAATGCAGACGGCGGCAAAAGAGGAGAAAACAACTACTTACGTCATTTAACATACGAAGGAGCAAAAAAACGCTACGGAGAAATTACAGAATTAATTGGAGAACGATTAGATTTTGAATTAGAAGTTATTGAGAAAACAGGATACCCTGGTTACTTTCTAATTGTAGAAGATTTTATACGAGAAGCTAGAAACATGGGTGTTTCTGTTGGTCCTGGACGTGGTTCTGCTGCAGGGTCTGTAGTTGCGTATTGCTTATGGATTACAAATCTAGACCCAATTAAATACGATTTACTTTTTGAGCGATTCTTAAACCCAGAACGTGTTTCGATGCCCGATATTGATATTGATTTTGATGACGAAGGGCGCGGAAAAGTAATGGATTATGTAATTGACAAATACGGTTCAAATCAGGTTGCACAAATTATAACTTACGGTACAATGGCTGCAAAGTCTTCTATTAGAGACACAGCTAGAGTACTAGATTTACCTCTTTTTGAAGCCGACAGAATTGCAAAATTAATTCCAGGAATGAAACTAAAGAAAATGTTTTCTTTAGATGAAAAAGAGTTGAAAGAAAAATTACGTTCTGAAGAAATTGAGTTGGTAAATGAGCTCAAAAGATTGTCTGAAGGAAATGACTTAAGTGCAGAAACCATCAATAAAGCTAGAGTTCTAGAAGGCTCTGTTCGTAACACAGGAATACACGCTTGTGGTGTAATTATTACACCATCAGACATTACAAACTACGTTCCGGTAACACTTGCCAAAGATTCTGACATGTATGTTACACAATTTGACAACTCGGTTGTAGAAAGTGCAGGGCTGTTAAAAATGGATTTCCTAGGGTTAAAAACACTAACCTTAATTAAACATACCGTAAAGATTGTAAAAGCAAAACACGGAATTGAATTAGACCCAGAGAGTTTTCCATTAGATGATGAAAAAACGTACGAATTATTTCAACGCGGAGAAACAGTTGGAATTTTTCAGTATGAATCTCCGGGAATGCAAAAACACATGCGCGCATTAAAGCCAACTGTTTTTGCAGATTTAATTGCAATGAATGCCCTGTATAGACCTGGGCCGATGGAATATATTCCGTCTTTTATCAATAGAAAACACGGAACCGAAGATATTGAATATGACTTGCCAGCAATGGAAGAATATTTAGCAGAAACATACGGAATTACAGTTTACCAAGAGCAAGTAATGTTACTTTCTCAAAAACTGGCAGATTTCACAAAGGGTGAAGCCGATGTTTTACGTAAAGCAATGGGAAAAAAGCAAGCTTCTGTTCTTGCGAAGATGAAACCAAAGTTTATTGATCAAGCAAGCAAAAATGGTCATGACGCAAAAAAATTAGAGAAAATTTGGAAAGATTGGGAAGCCTTTGCCAGTTATGCTTTTAACAAATCTCACTCAACTTGCTACGCATGGATTGCCTATCAAACTGCCTATTTAAAAGCACATTATCCGGCAGAGTATATGGCTTCTGTTTTGTCAAACAATATGAACGACATTAAATCTGTATCGTTTTTTATGGAAGAATGTAAACGCTCGGGATTAACCGTTTTAGGTCCTGATATTAATGAATCTTATTCTAAATTTTCTGTAAATGATGAAGGAAATATTCGTTTTGGATTGGCTGCAATTAAAGGTGTTGGAGGCTTAGCTGTAAAATCAATTATTGATGAACGCAAAAAAAATGGAAAATTTGAATCAATTTTTGATGTTGCTAAACGTGTAGATTTAAGAATTGCTAATAAAAAAGCTTTTGATGGAATGATTTTATCTGGTGGATTTGACTCTTTTAAAGACACTCACAGAGCGCAATATTTTGCAACTGATGAAAAAGGACAAACATTTATAGAAAAAGCATTGCGCTTTGGAAATAAATATCAAGAAGGAGAAAACTCTTCTCAGGTTTCACTATTTGGAGAAGCTTCAGACATTCAATTACCAGAACCTATTATTCCAGAATGTGAAACTTGGGGAACTATGGAAACCCTTGGCAAAGAAAAAGAAGTTGTTGGAATTTATATTTCTGCTCATCCGCTAGATGATTTTAAAAACGAGCTAACCTTCTGCAATGCCAACCTATCACATTTTAAAGAAGATATTTCTAAATATGTAGGCATGAATTTGTCTTTTGCAGGAATTATAACCGACGTACAACATCGGGTTTCTAAAGCAGGAAAAGGATGGGCAACATTTTTTATAGAAGATTATCACAACAACTTTGAATTTAGAATTTTTGGAGAAGAATACCTAAAATACAGACACTTTTTAGTTCCAAACTCGTTCTTATTTGTAAAAACAGTAGTAAAAGCTGGTTGGATGAACAAAAATACAGGAATTGTTGGTGAACCAAGATTGCAGTTTATTGATTTTAAATTATTACACGACACTATGGATGATTTGTGTAAAAAAATTACCATTCAAATACCTGCTAAAGAAGTTAGCGAAAAGAACGTAAAAAACCTCAAACATTTAATAGGTACAATTCCCGGGAAACAAAGTTTACATTTTACAATTTGGGACGAGAAAGAAAAAATTGAATTGAATTTGCCGAGTAGAATCCCTAAAGTAAAAGTTACAAACGAACTTTTATCAACATTAGAAAAAGAGCAAATTGCCTTTAAATTAAATTAATAAAAACTAGTTGGTGCTTTCTCTAAAAAGTGTTTCTAAATTTTGATTCTGAGTATTCAATCCTAAAATTTTTAATCCGTTTTCTTTCGCAAAATCAAACACAACAGATCGCATATCTTCATCAGATTTAAAAGTTAAAAACCATGTGTTATCATAATTGTTTTTATGCGAAATTAAGTTTGGTAATTTCAAAATAAACTGCTCTTCTAATTTATAATCAAATGTAACTTCAATTACTTGATTTTGATTAGAACGCACTTCTTTTAACAATTTATCAAGCACAATCTCTCCTTTTTTAATAATAATTACTCGATCACAAACCGCTTCTACTTCTTGCATAATGTGTGTAGAAAATAGCACGGTTTTATCTTTACCAATATCTTTTATAAGCGTCCTAATTTCTACTAATTGGTTTGGATCTAAACCTGTAGTTGGTTCATCCAAAATTAACACCTCAGGGTTATGCAATAAAGCTGCTGCTAAACCCACTCTTTGTTGATACCCTTTAGATAATTGACCTATTTTTTTGTGCACTTCTGGAGTTAACCCAACCTTTTCAATAACATTTTCAATATTTTCTTTTGCAGTCTTATAGGAATTTGCTTGAAACTGTAAATATTCTCTCACATACATTTCTGTATACAACGGATTATTTTCTGGCAAATAACCTATATGCTTTTGCGCAGTAATTGGATTTTCTAAGACGTTAATTCCATTTACCAAAACAACTCCTTCAGTAGGATTAATATAACCTGTTAAAATCTTCATCATTGTAGATTTACCTGCTCCATTTGGACCTAAAAAACCAACAATTGAACCTTTTTTTACCGAAAAACTTACATTGTTCAACGCTTTTTGAGAATCGTATAATTTGGTTACTGAAGAAACTTCTATTGACATAAATTTGGCGAATATATTTTTAATAAAATTTAATTAATTACAATTTTTCTAGAAATTTGATATGCTCCGTTTTTAATTTTTAAAACATACAATCCGGTTGCAACAGATTGATAGTTTAAAGATGTGCTAAATGTAGTTCCTGAAGCCACATATTCAGATTCAGAAATTTTTCTACCTTTAACATCAAACAAATTAACAACTACCTTATCCGAAGAAAAAAGATCAAAATTAATATTTACTATCCCTTTTGATGGGTTTGGATATAAGCTAAAATTAACAAAAAATTCATCATCCACAGAAGTAACCTGATCAATAGAAAAATTAACAGAATTTACAGCATAAAAAATATTATCTACAGCTTCTATTTTTATTCTTGCTTGAGTTGTTGTAAGATTGGTAATAATCACTTGCTCACTACCGTCATTTGGAGTATTAGCAACTAAAACATTAGGAAATGTGAGCCCTCCGTCTGTAGAAAGCAAAATAGTTACATTTGCACAACTAATTGGAAATGCATTTGTATTGGCAACATTCCACTTAATGGTTTGTACAGAATTACCATTTAATGTTGTTACTACAGCCTGAGATGTAACTGCAAAAGGGCCAGAATTCCCATCTACAGTGATTTGCACATCATCTCTATCTGTTGCGCTTCCATTTAAAACATTATCTCTAACCGTTAAAGAGAAATTCATGGCTCTGGAAGCAGAAGGAATTACTTCCCAAATTGAAGAAATATTATCAGATAAAACAGTTGATAATGCTGGCATAAATCTGTTAGGTAGTGTTGATGAAGGCAAAGATCTAAATAATGGACCCAAGCTGTTTGTTGTTTGTGGTGGCATTGTTGCGATTCCATTATCTAATTGCTCCCAGTTATAAGTTAAGTTATTTCCTGTATCAATATCTGATGCTGATCCTCTTAATACAAAAGGCGTTGAAATAGGAATTGTAAAGTCGTTTCCTGCATTTGCAATTGGTACTGAATTATTAGTACTAGTTTCTATACCACAAGTTGCAGTAGTAGTAACAAAATTCCACATTTCTGAAATACTTACCGCATGAAAATATGCGTCACTATTTGATTGCACATTTGGATCACAAAAACCGGCATATCCCATAATTGTAGATCCACTTCCTGGCTCTACAGCTGTTGTATTATTTCTATTACAATTAGAATTTTGGGTATGATTTGCACCAAACTGATGCCCCATTTCATGTGCTACAAAGTCTATATCAAAAGTATCATTTATTGGGGAAGCAGTTCCTGTGACGCCTTTGGCTTTTTGACCACCAACACAAACTACGCTTCCACCAGCTAACCCAGCACCATTTCCTCCTCCAGTACTAAATGCATGCCCAATATCATAATTGGCCGTTCCAATTGTTGCATCACAAAGTGTCTGAGTTTCCTCTATCAGCGCATCAGGATTACTATCCGTTAAGTTATCTGAGGTACCGTCTAGAAAAATAATATTTTCATTAGTAGAAATTAATTTCATGGTAACACCTAAATCCCTTTCAAAAACTCCGTTAACACGAGTCATTGTCGTATTTATTGCAGATAAAACAGCTGCTTTCTTAACCGCATCTGTTGCGTTGGCAGCAACACTTTGGTTGCGTAAATGAAACTGCGAATACTCTCCAGTTGCAACAACTGCAAGCCTATAAGTCCTTAATTTACCATCATTTGCATTGGTGTTTTTTTGATATTTCTGCTGATTAATTTTAGGTAAATTATTTTCTACTAAACACGCAAAATTAGGTTTCACAACTTTGTTCTTATAATACGCAATCGCTATTTTTTTATCTTTAGTATACGGATCTATCAGATACATTGGATATTTACCGGAAGTTATCATTGCATGAAAACCAACCCCAGATTTACTAAAACGAACTCTTGCTGTAGCATCATCAATCCCTACTCCAACATACGATTTTATTGAAGGATATTTCGCAGCTAATTCATCAGAAAAAACGGTTGCTTCTTTTACTAAAAAGCGCTGCACCCCAATTGGTGTTGGCAACTCTATTATTGTTTCTTTACTTAAAGCAATGGACAGCTTTATTTCAACCAAATTTACATTTACACTAAACAAATCGAAAGATAATGGCTGCATTTCTCTGTAAGAAATTTCTTCTTTTGGAATAGCTACATTTACATCTTTCTTTTTCCAAATACCTTGAGAAAACATAGTAACGGAGATAAAAAAACAAAAGATCAAGGGAAATTTGTTTGAATTTTTCATCGTTAATTTTTAATTATAATTTGTTGTGTTAATTGTAAATAGCACTAACAAATGTAATTAAATATTTATCTTTGTACTCTACAATTATGAACAAAAACATTCTATTTAAGAATTTAGGGATTAAAGATTACAAGGAAACTTGGGATTATCAAACCGAATTATTACAAGAAATTGTTGATCAAAAAATCAGCAACAGAAAAAATAATGAAACTAAAGAAACCAAAAATCATTTTCTTTTTGTTGAGCATCCACATGTCTATACCTTAGGTAAAAGTGGCGATTTAAGCAATTTACTTTTAAATGAAAATCAATTAAAAGAAAAAGGCGCCACCTTTTACAAAATAAATAGAGGTGGCGACATTACCTACCACGGACCTGGACAAATTGTTGGATACCCTATTTTAGATTTAGAAAACTTTTTTACAGACATTCATAAATACTTAAGATTACTAGAAGAGGTAATTATTTTAACCTTGGCAGATTATGGCTTGAAAGCAGAAAGAAGTGATGGAGAAACTGGTGTTTGGCTAGATGTAGGAACACCTTTTGCTCGAAAAATTTGTGCAATGGGAATTCGCTCTTCGCGTTGGGTAACGATGCACGGTTTTGCTTTAAATGTAAATGCTAACCTAGGCTACTTTGACAATATTATTCCTTGCGGAATTAGGGGTAAAGCTGTGGCTTCTATGGAAGTTGAATTGGGTAAAAAAATTCCGCTAGAAGAAGTTCAAGAAAAAATTCTTAATCATTTTTCTGACTTGTTTGAGATTGAATCTTTTATTTCTCCTCGTTAAAATACACTTTATAGTATTTCATTTTTTTGTCTTCATCGTAACCACGCTCTAAATACTCTGAAGCCGCATCAGGAGCATCAACATCTAATTTTATTTCGATATTGGTATCTAACTTTATAATGCTTTTAATTTTTTGCTTCTCTTTCTTTAAAACAACATCAGAAACTTCAAAGTTATTACGAACTAAGACTTCATTTAAGGTTTCGAAATGTTTTTTATAATCATCAAACATCTCTTTTTGTTTGTCTTCTTCAAACAATTCCTCTTTAAAAGCATGATAATCTACAGATTCATTTTCTTTAAAATAATCTACCGTATTTGCTAAAAACTGACTCTGTTCTTGCTTTCCAAATTCGGGCTTAATTACTTCTTCAGAAAATTCTTTACACAACTCTAAATAACTTTGTGTATGCTGATTTCTGTCATCAGCATATTTTACAGATAAGAAATTTTTAATCCAATATTGCGCATCATATTGATTATTATCAACACTCAAAACAACCGTTCCTTCTGTATCGGTTGTATTTAAAATCAAGCAACCTTTATCAATTTTTTTTGTGCTAATACCCTGCTGAACAGCAACATCAAAGCTTTTTTCCTCTAAATATGTTTGAAAGAAATCAATTTTATTTTCCACTTTAAAAACACCAATTGCCTCGGTTAAAACATCTTGATATTCAATTCCTTCAATGTAAGCGATAATTACATCACCTTTTTTTATTTGTGCTGAATTTGATTGCTCGTACAAATGATTTACAATGTTTTTTGAGTTTTCAATAAATGAAAATTCATCTTTAAAAACATTAGTTGCATAACTATTCATCTCATTTAAACGAATATCTGCGTGATGACTAAATCGAAAACTCTGAGACAGATTCACAAATGGTTTCAACAAAAAAGGAACCATTAAATTGTAGCTTTCTTCATCAAATCTTATTAAATCTTCAGAAAAAGAGTTTTGCCCACTATTGTATTTATTCCCTACTTTATGTATGATACATTTGGTAATTTCTGCACGTGTTTTTTTAATCATCTTGTAAAAATTGAGCCGCTAAAATAGTTGAAGTTTTTAGTAAAAAGCAACTTTATTTTAATTTTATAAGATACTGAAACAAGTTCAGTATAAATATTTTGATAAGATTTTTCGGTTTCGTTTCACTTCACTCAAAATGACAATAATATGTCATCTCAACCGAAGCGGAGAGATCTCATTAAATATCTAATTTTAATTGCTCTGGAAGCAAGCGAAATGTTTTTCTGTGATAATAAGTAATTCCAAATTCGCGAATGGCATTTCTGTGTTGTTTTGTTGGATATCCTTTATTTTGTTTCCAATTATACATCGGAAACTCTTGATGAATCTTCTCCATAAATTCATCTCTGTACGTTTTCGCCAACACAGAAGCCGCAGCAATACTTAAATATGTTGCGTCGCCTTTTACAATGGTTTCGTGCGGAATATCTTTATACGGTTTGAATTTATTTCCGTCAACAATAATAAATTCTGGTTGTGGATTTAATTGCGCAATAGAACGTTGCATTCCTGTAATTGAAGCTTGCAAAACATTTATTTTATCAACTTCTTTTTCATCCACAAAAGAAACGCCAAAAGTAAGAGCGTTTTTTTCAATAAACGGCCTTAATTCTTTTCGTTGCTTTTCTGTTAACTGCTTTGAATCATTTAAAAAAGGATGTTCAAAATTCTCAGGTAAAATAACAGCAGCAGCCACAACTGGACCAGACAAACAACCTCTTCCGGCTTCGTCAGTTCCTGCTTCTAAAATTTTACCGCTATAATTATTTTTTAACATCACTACAAAGAAAAGAATATAAAATCAATTTCTTTTCTTTTAGATTCCTGTTTTCACGTGAATGACAATTTATTTGTCCTCATAAAAATGAGGTTCTTTTTTTATAATTAACAGTTTTAGAAGAAATTATTCACATTTATTTCCGTTTAAAAATTTTACATTTGCGGTATCAATCATTTTCAATGAAAAAACGTTTTTTTAGTTTCTTATTAATTGCGCTTTTTAGCGTGAATTCAATTCATTCTCAAATTAGTACTTCGGATGGAAGAAATCAATTAGATTCTGCTTTTGTCAATAAAAATACAACGATTGTAAAGTTAAACGGAAAAACAAAGTACACAGATTATAAAATTATTTCGTTTAAAAAGGATACTACGTATATTGATACAACGCTAACAATTGCAAAAGAATACAAATATAATTTTTTACGAAAAGATAATTTTGAATTGCTTGCTTTTCACAATCAAGGACAAACTTTCAATAATTTAGCATACGATTTCACCAATCAGAATTCGTTTCCAATTATCGGAATGAACGCCAAACATTTTAATTATTTATCCAAAGAAGATATTAATTATTACAAAGTTCCAACACCAACTTCTGAGATTTTATACCGAACTGGTTTACAACAAGGACAAGTTTTAGAAACTTTATTCACCTTAAATTTCTCTGAACGATTTAACGTTGGGATTCTCTACAAAGGTTTACGTTCTTTAGGGAATTACAGAAACTCATTGTCTTCTCAAGGGAATTTCAGAACCGTATTCAGTTATCAAACCAAAAACAATCGTTATTCGGTTAGAGGACATATTGCTACGCAAGATTTAACAAATCAAGAAAATGGCGGATTAACAACCACTTCTTTAGATTTATTTTTAGATAATGACCCAAACTTTTCTGATCGTGGAAGATTGGATGTGAATT
This sequence comes from Polaribacter sp., assembly GCA_029238315.1. Classification (GTDB taxonomy): domain Bacteria; phylum Bacteroidota; class Bacteroidia; order Flavobacteriales; family Flavobacteriaceae; genus Polaribacter. The sequence continues at coordinate 106,656 of JAQWGI010000016.1, forward strand.
TAGAAGGAACAGAAACCACTTTAGAAGGAAATCGCTTTTATGTAGAGCACGATTACAAATTATTTTCATCAAAAGACAGCATCAAAAATAACTTTACAAATTTAAAATTGGGGCACGTTTTTACGCATGAAGTAAAAAACTATGAGTTTACTGAAACTTCCTTAAACACGGCGTATTTTGGAAATGCAAATGTAATTGCTAGCTTTACAGATTTAGTTGAAAACAAATTCATTATCAATAAATTGTTTTTAGAATTTAATTCGGAATACATTTTAGGAACTTTTAAAATTCATAGTGATTTAACCAATTATAACTACGGATATAATTCGGTTATAAATGCTACCATAAACACAATTACAAATCCAAGAATTAAAGGATCAGCAGTTTCTTTTGGTGGAAATTGGAATGCGAAAATCAAGAATTTTCAATTAAATACAGAAGCTAATTTAACGCCTGGCTCAAGCAATATTGCTGGCTCAAATTTGTATAGCGAAGCCATTTTCAAAAAAGACAGTTTAGTTACTTTTAAAGGAAGTATTTCATTAAACTCTAAATCGCCAAACTTCAACACTGTTTTGTATCAAAGTGCGTACGATGAATACAATTGGCAAAACTCAAGCTTAAAGCAAATAAACACTAGAAATATTGCTTTCGGATTCCAATCTAAATGGATAAATGCGAACGCAAGCATTACAAATATTGAGAATTACACGTATTTTGATGACACTTCTAAACCGCAACAATCGGGCGAAAATGTTACGTATTTAAAAGTAAAAGCTAGCAATGAATTCAAATTCGGGAAATTTGCTTTGAACAATACTGTTTTATTTCAACAAGTAAGCAGCGGACAAGAGGTGTTTAGAGTTCCGAATTTTGTTACTCGTAACACGTTGTATTATTCTGATTTTTTCTTTGAAAAGAAGCCTTTGTTTTTACAAACCGGAATTACATTTAAGTATTTCTCAAAATACAAAGCCAATGCATTTAATCCGTTGTTAAATGAGTTTACAATTCAGAATACTACAGAAATTGGCTATCCAACTTTTGATGTTTTTGTCAACGCACAAATTAGAAGAACACGTATTTATTTAAAAGCCGATAATCTGAGTTCACTATTTCTAAAGAAGAATTATTTTTCTGCACCGAACTACCCGTATCGTGATTATGTTATTCGTTTTGGTTTAGTTTGGAATTGGTTTATTTAAATAAAAAATGAAAGAAAAAATGAAAGAAAACTGGAAACTCTTTTTAATCGCAAGTTTAACCTTGGGATTAGCACCCTTTAATCCGCCACATATTTGGGGTAAAATTCAATGGATTTTAGGTGGAAATGCTTTTTCTGGAGAAAACACCATGCAATCTCAAGATTATTTTGATGTGTTATTACACGGTTTACCTTGGATTCTTTTGTTGATTTCTACTATTCTAAATCTACTTTCAAAACTGGCAAAAACCGATTCGAAATAGCACTTTTTTATTTGTTAATTTCATAAAAAACCTTGATTTTCATAAAAAGCAGTAGCATTTAGATCTACCAACAAAGTCACTGAATTACAATCTAAATTTTTAGCTTTTTCTAAAGAATGATGTACTAGTTTTTTTCTAATTTTTGTTCCAATAAAATGTGGCAAGACAAATAACATTTCTAATTCAATTGTATTTTCTTTTGGTGGATTTAAAGCATAAAATCCACCTATTTCATCATCTTAAAGAAATTAATTAATCATCATTTCTTTAATAATCTTTGAATTGATAGCAAGCGCTTCTCTCCAACTTTCAATTAAAGCTTCAAAATAACCCCAAAAAACTTTAGATATTAAAGCAATATCTGTTAGAATTTTTCCATCAGAAATATCCGAAAGAGTTATTATGTGGTTGTCTTTTGTCACATCGAGCGCAGTCGAGAAGTTACTTTTGAACTAATTGTTTTATTTTGATATTAAATGCTGCAAATAACAATGTCATAAATGGACTTAACCAGTTAAATATTGCAAAGAAAAAATAATCTGCAACACTAACTCCTAAAACTCCAGATTGATAAGCTCCACAAGTATTCCAAGGGATTAAAACCGAAGTTACAGTTCCAGAATCTTCTAAAGTTCTACTCAAATTTTCTGGAGCTAATCCTTTATCTTCATATGCTTTTTTAAACATTTTTCCAGGAACTACAATTGCTAAATATTGATCTGAAGCTGTAACGTTTAATGCTAAACAACTTGCAACAGTGCTTGCAAATAATCCGAAAACAGAAGAAGCCAAACTTAGTAATGCTTTACTAATTCTTGCCAATGCACCAATTGCATCCATCACGCCTCCAAAAACCATCGCGCAAATAATTAACCAAATAGTCCCTAACATTCCGCTCATTCCTTTAGCGGTAAATAAATCGTTTAATTCTGCACTAGAAGTTTCTACTGAAGAGTTCACAGTCATTGCATTCATAACTCCTTTATAAGCAGTATCGAATGTTAGAGCATCAGCTCCAGCAACTTTTACAACAATATCTGGTTGGGCAATAATAGCTACTATTCCGCCTAATAAAGTACCAACTAAAAGCGCAACTAAAGGTTGTGTTTTTTTAACAATCATAAAGATTACAATAGCCGGCACAGAAAATAACCAAGGAGAAATATTAAAAGCACTATCAATTGCAATTAATTGATTTGTGATATCTGGCGCGCCAGTTGTATCAATTGAAAATCCGATAATTATAAAAATTAACAACGTTACTAAAATTGTAGGAACTGTTGTAATTGCCATATATTTTATGTGATCAAATAACTCTGCACCAGCCATAGTTGGTGCTAAGTTTGTTGTGTCAGAAAGTGGCGACATTTTATCTCCAAAATAGGCTCCAGAAAGCACAGCTCCAGCTGTCATTCCTGCAGAAATCCCAAGCGTATTTCCAATTCCAACTAAAGCAATTCCTACAGTTGCAGAAGTAGTCCAAGAACTTCCTGTAGCAATCGATATTATTGCACAAATAATTACTGATGCAGCTAAAAATATTGTTGGATTTAACATTTGTAATCCGTAGTAAATCATTGACGGAATAATTCCGCTTATCAACCAAGTTCCTGCTAAAGCTCCAACCATTAATAAAATTAACAAAGCACCAGTTGTAGATTTTACATTCTCTGCAACTTCTTCCATCATTTGCTTATAAGAAACCTTATTTCTAAATCCTACAATTGCCGCAACAGCTGCTCCCATTAATAATATAAATTGATTAGATCCGCTCAAAGCATCATCGCCAAAAACAAAAAATACATTATAAAACAACATTCCGACTAAAGCAAATACAGGGATTAATGCTTCCCAAATATTTAATTCTTTATTTTTAATAATATATTCGTCTTGAGGTTCTGTTGGAGTAATGTTTTGGCTTTCCATTTATGTAAAAATTTTGATGTGTAATGTTACGATTTTAGAAGATGTTATGCAAATCAATTTCGTTTACTACATTTGCGCCTATGGATTCGTTAACTCAGATAGTTTTAGGGGCCGCTTGTGGCGAAATTGCACTCGGAAAAAAAATTGGAAACAAAGCATTATTATTCGGAGCAATTGGCGGAACAATTCCTGATTTAGATGTATTTATAGGAAACATCTTTTACTCGAATAGTATTGATGTTATGACTTTTCACCGAGGATTTATGCATTCATTAGCTTTTGCATTTCTCGGGGCTTTTATCTTTGGATTTGTTTTTCACCAACTTTACAATACAGGAAAAAGAATTGATTCTACCACAAAAAAAGATTGGACTTGGTTGTTCTTTTTATCCATTTTTACACATCCAATTTTAGATAGTTTTACACCTTACGGAACACAACTATTTTTACCTTTTACAGAATACCGTGTTTCTTTTAATACTATTTCGGTTGCTGATCCTGCGTATACATTGCCTTTTTTAATTTGTATGATTATTACAATGTTCTTTAAAAGAACAAATCCAAAACGTTTAAAATGGACTAAAATCGGAGTTTATATTAGTTCTGCATACCTACTTTTTACAATCGGGAATAAGATGTATATCGATTCAGTTTTTAAAAATTCTTTTGAAAAAGCGAATGTTTCGTATGATCGATTTAGAGCACAACCAACAATTTTAAACAACTTTTTGTGGTACGGAATTGCTGAAACCAAAAACGATTATAAACTAGCTTTTTATTCTATTTTAGATGCTGTAAACACCACAGATAAATTTATCACAATTCAAAAAAACAGATCAATTTTAGATCCTAATAATGCAGATTTAAAAAGATTAACTTGGTTTAGTGACACATATTATTTGATAGAAAAAGACAAAAGCACAAACAATATTATATACAACGATTTGCGCTATGTAATGATTACAAAAGATTCTGTAAGTTCTGTTATGAATTTTAAAATCGAAAAAAATGGGTCTCGTTTAGAAACGAAACCCAATAGAAACTTTAATGTTTCAAATGATTTTTTTAGTGCTTTCTGGAAACGTATAAAAGGAATATAGATTTATCCAATACAGTCGAAATGACAATTTACAAATTATCTTAATTTACAAAACTCCAACTTGCTTCATACAAGCATGCATCATTTGATACGTTCTTTCAATATCATCATCTAATCCGATAGAAAAACGAATTAAACCATCGGTTAACCCCATTTCTTTCTGCTCATCTTCTGGTATTTCTGAGGAAGTTGACGTGCCAGGCGCAGAAAATAATGTTTTATAAAACCCTAAACTTACAGCTAAATAACCTAAGTTTTTTTCTTGCATTAACTCCATTAATGCATTTGCTTTTTCTAATGAACCTGCATCAATAGTTAACATACCGCCAAACCCATACTCAACATTCATCATTGATTTAAAAATTTCATGAGAAGGATGTGATTTTAATCCCGGATATACCGTTTTCAAACCATTAGCTTCAAATTTCTCTGCCAAAAAGGTAGCGTTTTTACTGTGTTGTTTCATTCTAATATGCAACGTTCTCATATTTTTTAAAATAGATGAAGAACGTAAAGAATCCATAGAAGCCCCGAGTAGCATGCTTGCTCCATCAATTACACTTTTTTGAGAATTGATAAAATCTGTTGAACCACACACAACACCCCCCATTGTATCTGAAGAACCGTTTATAAATTTTGTTAAACTATGAATAACAATATCTGCACCTAATAAAGCTGGAGAGATTGATAACGGAGAAAAAGTATTATCTACCACCAATTGTAAATTATACTTTTTTGCCAATGCTGCTAAACCTATTATATCTGCAACTTCTAACAATGGATTACTAACAGATTCGCAATAAATGATTTTTGTATTATCATTGATAGCTGCCTCAACAACATCTAGTTTTGTAATATCTACAAATGATGTTTTAATTTGCATTCTTGGTGTAAAATTCTTTAAAAATGCATAAGTTCCACCATAAATAGTTCTACTCGAAACAATATGATCTCCTGCACCACAAATTTGTAAAATTGTTGGTGTAATTGCGCCCATTCCAGAACCAGCTACATTTGCAGCTTCTGTCCCTTCCATTGCCGCTAATGCTTCACCTAAATACAAATTACTTGGTGATGAATGACGAGAATATAAATAACAACCGTCTGTGTTACCTTCAAATGTATCAAACATTGTTTTTGCAGATAAGAAAGTATATGTAGACGAGTCTGAAATTGATGGATTTACTCCTCCGAATTCTCCAAAATATTGTAAATCTTGAATATTATTTGCTGGCTTAAATTTCATAATTATATCTTTTTATATAACAAAAGAACAATTAAATAGACATAAAATCAACCAAAACAACAATATATAGTTTATTTTACTAATTTTACCTTACTATGCAGTTTAAAAAACTAATAACTAATCAAATTAAGAACTAAAATAGAAATTCTTTCAGATGCAACTAGATATCATAGATAAAAAACTAATCAATCTATTACAGCAAAATAGCAAACAAACTACTAAACAACTCTCTTTGCAACTCAATTTATCTGTAACTGCAGTTTATGAGCGCATTAAGAAATTAGAAAAAGAAAAGGCTATTAAAAAATATGTAGCAATTATTAATAAAAATAAAATAGAAAAATCGTTTTTAGTTTTTTGCCACATAAAATTAATACAACACTCTAAAGATTATGTTAGCAACTTTGAAACTGAAGTTTTAAAATTGCCTGAGGTTTCTGAGTGTTTTCATGTAAGTGGAGATTATGATTATATTTTAAAAATTTATGTAAAAAATATGGAATCTTATAGAGATTTTATGATTACCAAACTAACTGCTATAAAACATATTGGCAGCACTCATAGTATTTTTACAATTGGTGAAGTAAAAAACACTACAGCTATTAACCTATAAATAAAAAAACCCAAAACTTTCGTTTTGGGTTTTTTTATGTGTGTTAAAGTAATCATTTACTTTGATGTTTTTACTTCAAAAGACATTTCTACTAAATCATTGATAAACTTATCTTTTAAGTTGTCAAAGAATTTTTTAGAACCATATTTAACATTAAAATCTGCTCTATCTATATTAAAGTTATCACTTTTAAAAACATAGCTCCCATCAACTTCAGATAATGCCGCAGGAATTGTAATACTTTTTGTAACATCTTTAATAGTTAAGTTTCCTGTTACTGCTAATTTACCAGTATTTTCTTCAACTTTAGTTATTACAAATTTTGCTGTTGGATACTTTGCTACATCAAAAAAGTCTTCGGATTTTAAATGCCCTTCTATGTTTGCTGCTCCCTTTTGCCCTTTCATGTCTACATTTGTAATTGTATTCATATCAATTACAAATTCTCCAGCAACCACAGCCGCATTCTCAATTAAGATTCCACCGCTTTTTAAGGCTACTGTTCCGTCATGATCTCCTGTTGGCTTAGAACCTTTCCAATTTAAAACAGATGTACTTAAATCTACATTGTTTAAGTTAGATGCATCTTTTACAACCTCTACTTCTTCCTTTACTTCTACTTTTTTCTCGTTCTTACAAGAAACAAACACTGTAGATAATGCTACAGCTAAAATTACTATTTTTTTCATCTTATTTAATTTAAATTTTATGCGATGCAAATATAGAAAAATTAATTAATATATTCCATGGAATATATTAATTAATTTAGAAAGATATTTTTTTAAAAAAGTAATTTTATATTTTATTTTCTGTGTCGATAATTATTGTAACCGGCCCATCATTTAGTAATGAAACCTTCATGTCTGCACCAAATTCTCCAGTTTGCACATGCTTACATGTTTCAATTTCAAACTGTTTTACAAATGCTTCATAAATTGGTGTTGCAATTGCTGGTTTAGCTGCTTTTAGATAACTAGGTCTATTTCCTTTTTTTGTACTTGCCTGAAGTGTAAACTGACTAACAACAATAGCGTCTCCATCAATATCTACCAAAGAATGGTTCATTATGCTATTGTGATCATTAAAAATTCTAAGATTTGCAATTTTCTTTGACAACCAATTAATATCTTCATCGGTGTCATGCTCTGCAACTCCTAATAAAATTAAAAGCCCAATATTAATATTGGCAACAACAACTCCTTCAATAGTTACGCTTGCATTTTTTACTCGCTGAATTACTGCTTTCATCCTAATCGTCTTCGTTTTCCCAAAAATCTGTTCTATAATTTTCTTCTTCTCCTGCAATTATTTGCAAATAACTTTTGTAACGAGAAAATGAAATTTCTTCGTCTTCTAAAGCATCCTTTACAGCACACTTAGGTTCTTCAACATGTAAACAATTATTAAATTTACAATCGTTTTTGATAGCTAAAAATTCAGGAAAATAATCATCAACCTCATCTTTCTCCATATCTACAACCCCAAAACCTTTAATACCTGGCGTATCTATAATTGAGGCTTTAAAGCTTAAATCAAACATTTCTGCAAAAGTAGTTGTGTGTTGCCCTTGCTTGTGTTGGTTAGAAATTTCTTTAGTTTTTAATTCTAATGTTGGTTCTATAGCATTTACTAATGTAGATTTTCCCACTCCAGAATGACCAACAAACATACTTGTTTTGTTTAGCATCATATCTTTTACTAAAGCTACATTTTTGTTTTCAGTTGCAGAAACCTCAATACAGGTATATCCAATTTTTTCGTAAATATCTTTTAGGTACATTACCTCTGCACGTTGTTCTAATTCATAAGAATCAATCTTATTAAACACCAAAATAGTTGGCACAGAATAGGCTTCTGCTGTCACTAAAAACCGATCTATAAAAGTGGTAAATGTTGGTGGATTATCAATTGTAATTAATAGAAAAACTAAATCTATATTCGCAGCAATGATATGTGTTTGCTTTGATAAGTTTACAGATTTACGAATGATG